>NZ_JBVJNO010000007.1:101006-156805 GCF_055583645.1 Amycolatopsis sp. NPDC104587 | reverse complement strand
CTGTATTCCCGCGGGGGGGAGAGGAGGGGGGGGCGGGGTTTGTCCCCCCCCCCCCCCTCCCCCCCCCCCCCCCCCCCCCCCCCCCCCCCCGACACCAACCCCCCCCCCCCCCCCCCCCCCCCCCCCGGAACCGGCCCCCACGCCGTGTCGTCCGGAGCGGTCAGCCGCCACCGCCGCCGGAGCTCGCCGCGATCGACGCGCTGCGGGCCGAGTTCAGCTCGCGGATCACCTTGCGCAGGGCCGGGACCGTCGCGCCCGTCTGCTCCGCCAGCGTCGCGATCCGCTCCTTGTGCGCCCGCCGTTCGCGGCGCGGCAGCACCGTGCCCAGCTCCACCGTCCCGGCCAGCGCCGTCAACGCCGCGACGTCCGACGGCACCGGCGCGTCACTCGCCAGCGCCGCCGCCACCTGCCGGCGCAGCCGCTCCACCGCGGCGCGGTCGGCGACGACCGGACGGCGGCGCGGGAACAACCCCAGCACGCGGGACGTCCGCATCGTGAGCACCCCCGCCGCGTCGAGCTGGGTCTCCAGCGACCGCAGCGTCTCGCGGGCGTCGCGGCGGACCCACGCGCGCCACTTGCGGTGCGGGTCCGCGGCCAGCTCGGCCAGCAGGTCGTCGAGCACCAGGTGGCCGGTGCCGCCGGCGCCGGTGACCACCGGCCGCCCGTCGCCGTCGGCGACCAGGCCGCGCAGCACCAGGTCGGTCAACGCCGCCGCGCGCACCAGCAGCGCGACGCGCTCCCGGTCGGGCAGCCGGTCACGCCCGGTGTCGCAGGCCAGCAGGTAGGCCCGGGCGGGCAGGGACAACGTGCTCATCTCGCTCCTTCTCATTGCCGCTTCAGCGCGGGCCAGATCCGCGACCAGGGCGCCGTCCGCCCGTCGTACTCCCACACCAGCCCGTCGACCAGCTTCGTCTCGTGCGCGAAGTACGGCCGCAGCAGGCCCGGGTCGAACCCGGCGAACAGCACCGCGTCGGCCGTCTCCGGCGGCGGGCCGAAGTACCAGTACGCCCGGTGTCCACTGTAGACGCGCTGGATGCCGTACGGCGCACCGTAGAACTCCGTCACCGCCGCGAACGGGTAGATTTCGGCGTACACCGCGGTCCGCGCCCGCACCTCGGGCGGCAGCGCCGCGTAGGTCTGCCCGATCGCCTTCGCCAGCTCCTGCTGCGGCAGCTCCCCCTGCGCGAACGCGCTGCCGAGCGAAAACGGCCCGAAGGACGTCCGCGTCGTCGAAGCGGGCCACACCGGCAGCGCGACGAGCGTGACCACCGCCGAGAGCACGAACGCCGGCCAGGCCACGGCCTTCCACCAGCCGGCCAGGTTCCGCCGAGTCAGCTCGGTCGCCGCCGCCGCGAACGGAACGGCGTAACAGCCCATCAGGTAGTAGGACCGCCCCTGCGTCGCGACCACGGCGAGCGCCACCAGGACCAGCGCGACCCCGAGGTACCGGTACGGCCGCAGCTCCGGTGACCGCAGCAGCCGCCAGACGCCGTACAGCAGCGCCAGCACGCCGACCCCGATCCCGGCGCCGAGCAGCCCGTCGCGCACCCAAGCGCCGTAGCCCGGGAACTCCGCGGCGACGACTTCACTCATGTGGGTGTACGGCCAGCCGTGCGTGGCCTGCCAGACCAGCGTCGGCACGGTGGCGGCGACGGCGATCGCGGCGCCCAGCCAGAGCTTCGGGCGCCGGAGCAGCTCCCGTGGGCCGAACACGAGCGCGGCGAGCAGCACCGCGGCCCACAGCGCGGGGATCAGGAACTTCGTCTCCAGCGACACCGCCGTCACGACGCCGGCCCAGACGAGCAGGCCGTCGCGGCGGGTGCGGGTCCAGCGCACGAGCAGCCAGCCCACGACCGTCCACAGGAACGGGTCCAGCACGTAGGTCCCGATCCAGTGGCTGACGATGACGATGCTGGACGTCGCGTAGCACGCCGCCGCCATCGCCTGGGCCGCGCGGCCACCGCCGAGCTCGCGGGCGATGAGCGCCGTGACGACGACCCCGGCGGCCGCGGCGAGCGTCATCGGCAGCCGCAGCACGACCAGCGAGCCCGGCGCGAGCCAGTCCATCAGCGCCGCGAGCGCCGGGATGAGCGGTGGCTGGTCGAAATACCCCCAGCTCAGGTGATTTCGACCAGCCACCAGGAAGTAGAGCTCGTCGAACCCGCCGGCGTAGCGCCCGCTGGTGAGGAGCAGCGCGAGCCCGGCCAGCCCGGCGATCACCAGGACCGGGGCACGGGCGAACGCCACCCGCGTCGCGGGTCGCGTTTGGACAGTCACCACGATGGCCTCCCTCGCTTGTGGTGGTCCCACTCCACCGGATCGGGGCCCCCGGCCGTAACCGGGCAAGGAAGGTCGTCGCGGCGACAAAAGTTGCGCTCCGGCGCGGCAGCCGCAACTTTGGTTGCGCATCCGGCACGGCGGCCCGGGCGAGCGGCTACCGTGACCGCGTGACCAGCACCCGGAGGCCGTTGTGGCCGAGCCGCGCGGACGCCTTCTGGCTGTTCCTCGCGGCGTTCGCGTTCGCGGGGCTGAACGTCCTGCTGTACGCGCTGGGCGAGGTCACGACCGGGCCGCTCGGCCCGGCGGCCGGCCTGGTGCTGCAGGTGGCCTGCGACCTCTCGCTCGTGCTGATGTTCCGGTTCCCGCTGCAGGTGGCCTGGTCGCTGGTCGCGGTGGCGGTCGCGATGCTGGCGTCCGACCTGTTCGCGCCGGGCCTGCTGGTGGCCGCGCACCCGCTGGCCCTGACGACGGTGCCGACCATCACCCCCGTCGTGCTGACGCAGCTGGCGCGGGTGCTCGACCGGCGGACGGTGCTCTGGGTGGCCGGCGCCCTCACGCTGATCGCGGCCCGGCCGTGGGTGCCGAGCTGGAGCACCACGCCGTTCGCGGTGCTCAGCACGACGTTGCCGGCGATGCTCGGGCTGTACGGCGAGGCGCGGCGCCAGCTGCTCAAGTCGTTGCGGGACCGCGCGGAACGCGCCGAGCGCGAGCAGCACCTGCTGGCCGAACAGGCCCGCGCGGAGGAACGGCGGCGGCTCGCGGGCGAGATGCACGACGTCGTCACGCACCGGCTCAGCCTGATGGTGCTGCACGCCGGCGCGCTCGGCGTCACGTCGGCCGAGCCGTCCGTGCGGACGGCGGCCGAGGACATCCGGCGTGAGGGCGCGCAGGCGCTGGACGAGCTGCGCGACCTGGTCGGTGTCCTGCGCAACGGCGCCGAAACCGGCGGCCCGCGGACGCTGCGCCCGGAGGAGCCGGGCGACCCGGCGCGGCTGGTCAAGGAGTCCCAGTCGGTCGGGGTGGCGACCGAGCTGGTGGTCGACGGCGACCCGGCGCAGGTGTCGCCGACGGTCGCGCGCACCGCGTACCGGCTGGTGCAGGAGGCGCTGACGAACGTCCGCAAGCACGCGCCGGGCGCGTCGGCGGCGGTCTCGCTGCGCTACCACGCGGGTGGTCTGGACGTTTCGGTGGGCAACACCGCGGCGGCCGGGCCGCCGGACCCGGCGCTGGCGGGCAGCGGCTCCGGGTCGGGCCTGGCGGCCCTGCGCCAGCGCGTCGAGCTGGTCGGCGGCCGGTTCGACGCGGGCCCCGCGCCCGGCGGCGGGTTCCGCGTCGGTGCGATACTGCCCGCCTACGTTCCGACGGCGGAAGGCACGCACAGTGATCCCGGTGCTCGTGGTCGATGACGAGCCGATGGTCTGCGCGCACCTGCGCACGATCCTGGGTTCGGCGGGCGACATCGAGGTGGTGGCCCAAGCCTCCGACGGCGCCGAAGCGGTCGAAGCGGTGGTCCGCCACCGCCCCCGCGTGGTGCTGATGGACCTGCGCATGCCGGGTGTCGACGGCCTGACGGCGATCGCGCGCATCGTCGAGCTCCCGGATCCCCCGGCGGTGGTGGCGCTGACGACGTTCGACGCGGACACGTACGTGATCCGGGCGTTGCGCGCGGGCGCGGCGGGGTTCCTGGTGAAGTCGACCCCGCCGGAGGACCTGATCGGCCTGGTCCGCGTGGCGGCGGACGGCCACACGGTGCTGTCGCCGTCGGCCGCGCGCCGGCTGGTGGCGTTGTCTTCGGACGGACGCGAGCGTTCCGATGACGCGCGGCGGCGGACGGCCGGGTTGACGGAACGCGAGCGGGATGTACTGGCGTGCCTCGGCGAGGGACTGTCCAATGCGGACATCGCCGTGCGGTTGCACCTCGCGGAGGCGACGGTGAAGAGCTATGTGTCGCGGATGCTCGTGAAGCTGGACTGTGCGAACCGGACTCAGGCCGGGCTGCTGGCGCACGAGGCGGGGTTGGTGGCCCGCTGAGGCCGGCGCCGGGCGACCAGGCGGCTCACCGTCGCCTGGTCGACCCCGGCCCGGCCGGCGACCGCCCGCTGCGGCTCGCCGTACGCGGCCGCGTGGCGGCTTCCGGCCCGCTGCCGTCGAGGACGACCGAGATCGACATGAGCGCAGACGATAAGTCAGGCCGAAGCGGGAGTGTGCTCCGCGTCGTAAGCCTCGCGAGACTCCTGCACCGCCGTCATGTGCTGCCTCGCCCACTGGTCCAGCACCTCGAGCGGCTCGGAAAGGTTCCGCCCCAACGCGGTCAGCTCGTACTCGACCTTCGGCGGGATCGTCGGGTACGACGTCCGCGTCAAGATCCCGTCGCGCACCAGGCTCCGCAACGTCTGCGTGAGCACCTTCTGCGAGATGCCATCCACCCGCCGCCCGATTTCCGTGAACCGCAGGGGGCCGTCCTTCAGGGCTCCGACGATCAGGACCGTCCACTGGTCGCCGATGCGGTCGAGCAGCTGGCGGGTCGGGCAGTTGCGGTCGTACGGGTCCGGCCACACGGCGAGCCTCCTCACTCTCCCGGAGAGAGTAACACGCCGTTCAGGCGGTAGCGGCCATCAACGTCGTGAACAGGATCCGCAGGTGACGGCGGCCGCGCTCCCAGCGAGCTTCCAGCTCGTCCTGGTCGCGGGTAGCCCAGCTCGCGATGAGAATGCCGCGCACCACGTCCATCGCCGTGTACACCGCGTGCAGGAACTCGTGGTGCTCCGCGTGCTCCGGCAGCAGCGCCTTGCCGAACTCCACGAGGCTCGACGTCGCGATCGGCTCGACCTCGGCCATCTGACGGCGCAGCTCCGGGTCCGTGCGCGAAGCGACCCACAGCTCCACCGTCGCCGAGAACACCGGCCCCTGGTGCATCTCCCACATCAGCTGCAACGCGTCGCCGACCGGGTCGCTGGACGCGCGCAGCCGGTCGAGCTCGGCCATCGCCACCTCGGTGCGCTTCTCCGCGAGGTGCCGGATCGCCGACGTCACGAGGTCGGCCTTCGTCGGGAAGTGGTGCACCTGCGCGCCGCGCGTGACGCCGGCGCGGTCGGCGACGCGCGTGGTCGTCGTGCCCGCGTAGCCGTACTCGACGAGGCAGTCGACCGTCGCGTCGAGCAGGCGGACGCGCATCGCCGCGCTGCGTTCCTCCTGCGTGCGGCCGGTCGATCCCCGTCGTGGCGCTGACATGCGCCTACTCTATGGGGCCACTCGCGCCTGGGTCGCGGTGACCAGCCCGGCCACCACCCGCTTGATGAACACCCCCAGGATCCGCCGGTAGAACCAGCCGGTGCCGGGGATCTTCGCGGTGAACGTCGAGTGCCAGTGGATCTCGGTGCCGCCGTCGGCCGGCGAGAGGTCTACGTAGGCGACGTAGTCCCGCAGCGGCAGGCCGTGCTCGAGCGAGTACCCGAACCGCCGGCCGGGTTCCAGCACGACGATCTTCTCGTACGAGCGAGTGCGCCCGGTCCGGAACAGCCGGACCGCACCCAGCCCTTCCGGCTCACCCTCCCCCTCGCTGACCAGCTCGAACGACCCGAGCGGCGACCACTCGGGCCAGCTCGCCCCGTCCCGAAGCAGGGCGTACACGGTGTCGGCGGGCGCGGACGTCCGGCCGCGCACCGAAATCTCTTGTACCATTTGGTACGTGTACCATCTGGTACATGATCGACACAAGCCCGCGCGCGAAGCTGCTCGACGCGGCGATCGACCACATCGCCCACCACGGCGGCGCGGGCAAGAGCCTGCGCGCGCTCGCGGCGGAGCTCGGCACCAGCCACCGCATGCTCATCTACCACTTCGGCTCGAAGGAAGGCCTGCTCACGGCGGTCGCGCGCGAGGTCGAGGCCCGGCAGCGGGCGGCGCTCGCCGACGCCGGCGACGGCCGTGAGTTCTGGCGGCGTCTGACCGCCGACGACCTGCGTGCCAACGAAAAGCTGTTCTTCCAGCTCTACGGCCAGGCCCTGGGCGGCACCCCCGGCACGACCGAGTTCCTGGACGGCGTCGTCGAGGACTGGCTGGGCCCGATCGAAGCCCTGCTCGCGCAGTACGGCGTCCCCGAAGCCGACCGCGCCGCCCACGCCCGGCTCGGCCTCGCCGTCGCGCGCGGGCTGCTGCTCGACCTCGTCACGACCGGCGACCGCGACGCCGTCGACGCCGCCATGGCGCGTTTCCTGGCGACGTACGAGGAGTGATACTGGCGGCATGCGTCTGACACTGGGGTTCTTGGCCGCACTTCTCCTCACGACCGGGCTGACCCCGGTCGCGTCCGCCGCCGGAAGCGGGCCCGTCCGCGAGACGGCGTGGGTCGAAACCGGCACCGACCACGACCACGACGGGCGGCTCGACCGCGTCGCCGCCGACGTCATCCGGCCCGGCGCGCGCGGGCGCGTCCCGGTGATCCTCGACGTCAGCCCGTACTACGCGTGCTGCGGCCGCGGCAACGAGTCGCAGAAGAAGACCTACGCGCCGGACGGCACACCGCAGCAGTTCCCGCTGTTCCTCGACAACTACTTCGTGCCACGCGGGTACGCGGTGGTGCTCGCCGACGTCGGTGGCACGAACCGCTCGTCTGGCTGCTTCGACGACGTCGAGAACGGCAACGCCGTCGTGAACTGGCTCAACGGCCGGGCGAAGGCCTTCGACGCGCCCGAGGGCGGCCGCCCGGTGAAGGCGGACTGGGCCACCGGCGCCGTCGGCGCGATCGGCAAGTCCCAGGACGGCGCCACCGCGATCGGCATGGCCGCATCCGGCATCGCGGGGCTCAAGACCGTGGTGCCGATCGAGGGTGTTGCGAACAACTACGCCCAGCTCGTCGCGAACGGCGCGCCCCTGGCCACGCCGGAGAACACCGGTTCGGCGTTCACCTACAACGACCGCGCGGCCGAGCTGTGCCAGCCGTTCGAGGCGGACATCAAGGCGCGCGCGGGCACGAACGGCGACTACAACGCCTACTGGCAGAGCGTGAACTACGTCCCGAAGGCCGCCCAGGTGCGCGCGAGCGTCTTCCTGGCACAGGGTTTCGGCGACGGCGCGGTCGCGCCGAACCAGTTCGCGGACTGGTGGGACGCGCTCGGCCGCGCCGGCGTCCCGCGCAAGGCGTGGCTGAGCCAGG
The DNA here is from genome assembly GCF_055583645.1 of Amycolatopsis sp. NPDC104587. Taxonomy (NCBI): domain Bacteria; kingdom Bacillati; phylum Actinomycetota; class Actinomycetes; order Pseudonocardiales; family Pseudonocardiaceae; genus Amycolatopsis; species Amycolatopsis sp. NPDC104587. The sequence goes on along the minus strand of NZ_JBVJNO010000007.1, from coordinate 149,370 downwards.
CCGGGCACGTCGACCCGTTCGACTTGCAGCGCGCGCAGTGGGCCGAGACCTTGCACCGCTGGTTCGACCGCTGGCTGCTCGGCGTCCGCAACGGCGTCGAGCACGAACCCGCCGTGCACCTCGAAACCGCGCCTGACCGGTGGACGGACGTCCAGAGCTGGCCGCCCGCGACCGCGTCGGCGACGTTCCGGCCCTCGAGCGACGGGACGCTGGGCCGCCGCGGCTCCGGCACGGCGACCGTGGTCGACGACCCGGCGATCGGCCGGGAACAGTGGGCGGACGGCGTGTCGGCCGCGGTGTTCACCGGCGCTCCCCTGACCTCGGCGGTGCGGCTCGCGGGATCTCCGTCGGTGACGATCACCGCGTCGTCGGACAAGACCGCCGCGCGGCTCGGGGTCGCGCTCGTCGACTACGGTCCGGCCACCGTCCGGAACACCGCGAACTACGGCAGCGGGATCAAGAACCTGACCACGAAGTCGTGCTGGGGCGTCAGTTTCCCGGGCGACAGCGCGTGCTTCCTGGACACCACCACGGACCTCGTCGCGGCCGACCACCAGATCGTCGCCGCGGGCTGGGCTGACCTCGGGCACCACGCGTCGCTGCGGCACGGCGAACCGCTCGTCCCGGGCCGGGCGTACCCGATGACGTTCACGCTGACCGCGCTCGACCACGTCGTCCCGGCCGGGCACCGGCTCGGCCTGCTGCTCGGCGGCACCGACGGGCAGCTGTTCGACCCGGCGCTGCCGCCGCTGGGCGACACGCTGACGTTCGACCTCGCGCGGACGTCGCTCACCCTCGGCCTTACAAACCCCGAACACTAGGCGGACGCCCTCCGAACACCGCCCCGCCAAAGTTCTCCTCGTAACCCGGACACACGAGGAGACACGATGCGAGGAACCACCTGGACGCGGCTGGCGCTGGCGGGCGGCGCGAGCGCGGCCTGCCTGCTGGTGGCGGCGCCGCTGGCCTCCGCCCAGACCACGTCGCCGGCGCCGGTCGCGCCGATCACGCTCAGCCCGGAGGAGTCGCAGCAGGTCTGCGGCGACTGGGTGCCGAAGCTGCAGAAGAGGGCCGAGAACCTGCAGAAGCGGATCAACGGCGGCGCCGAGATCACCGGCTCGGTCGCCAACCTCAAGGCCCGGGCGCAGGACCAGCGCACCGCGGGCCACGAGGACCGCGCCAAGAAGCTCGACGACCGCGCCGCCAAGCGCCAGGGCAAGGTCGGCGAGCTGAACACGGCGAAGCAGAAGCTCGACGCCTTCGCGTCGGCGCACTGCAAGCCGGCGGCGCCGGCGCCGAGCAAGTGAGGGCGGCGAGGATCGCGGCAGCGGTCGGGGCCGCCGCGATCGTCGCGCTCGGCTGCTCGGCCTGCCGCGACAACCTGATGGGCCCGCCGGACTCCGGGTCGTCCCCGGCGTCGTCGGAACTGAGCGGCATCGAGTCGACACTCAACGGCGTCGAGTCCGACATGAACAGCGATGGCTCCCCCTGACCGGCTAGCGTCTCCCCGGAAGTGACGGCGGAGACGGGAGCAGGCATGGGGTCACCGGGGCGTGGCCTCGTCCTCGTGGTCGAGGACGAGGCCGCGATCGCCGAGCTGGCGGCGCTGTACCTCAAGCGCGACGGCTTCGGCGTGCACGTCGAGGCCGACGGCGGGCGGGCGCTCGACGCCGTCCGGCGGCTCAAGCCGGTGGCGGTCGTGCTCGACATCGGACTGTCCGGAATGGACGGTATCGAGATCTGCAAGGCGCTGCGCGCGGCCGGCGACTGGACCCCGGTGCTGTTCGTCACCGCCCGCGACGACGAGCTGGACCGCTTGCTGGGCCTGGAGATCGGCGCCGACGACTACCTCACCAAGCCGTTCAGCCCGCGCGAGCTGGCGGCCCGCGTACGGACAGTGCTGCGTCGCGCATCGGGGGCGACTCCGGCTGCTTCGACGTTGACCGTCGGGGGCGCGCGGGTCGACCTCACCAGCCGCCGCGCGTGGGCGGGCGACGTCGAAATCTCGCTGACGTCCACCGAGTTCGACCTCCTCACGCACCTGCTCCGGCACCCCGGGCAGGTGCTTTCGCGTGACCAGCTGCTGAGCGCCGTCTGGGGGTACGCCGCGGCCGCGGGCACACGCACGGTCGACGTCCACGTCGCGCAGCTGCGGGCGAAACTGGGCGCGTCGAGTCCGATTCGGACGGTGCGCGGCATCGGCTACGCGGCGGACCCGGCATGAGGGGGACGCTGGCCGGGCGGATCACGCTGGTGTGCCTCGCCGTGGCCGGGGTCGCGGTGATCGTGGCCGGGCTCGTCGCGGCCCGGCTGATCCGGACGACGGCGGACAACGTGCTGCAGTCGTCGCTTTCCGCGCAGGCCGACGTCGTCGCGACGCAGCTCGACGAGACCGGCATCGGGAACCGGCTGGGCGTCGGCAAGGTGGCCGACGTCGTGCGCGGGCAAGGGATTTCGGTGGTCGTGCGCCGCGCGGGCGGGCAGGCTGCCGGCGAAGGCGCCGCCGTGCAGGCCGCGGGAAAGCTCGGGCTCGGCGCGAACCACTCCGGGCGCGTCACGGTCGCGGGTTCGCAGTACCTCGTCGAGACGCGGGTGGTCGGCACGCGCGGGGCGGCGTTCGCGCTGGTCCTGCCCGCGCGCAACGCCGAAGCGACGCAACGCGCCCTGGTGCGCAGCATCGCGCTGGCGCTGGGCATCGGGCTGCTGGTCGCGGCGCTGGCGGGCTTCGTCTCGGGCCGGCTTTTGGGGCGTCCGCTGCGCCGGGCCGCGCTGGCCGCGGGCTCGCTGCGGGCCGGGCGGCGCGACGTCCGGGTGCCGGTGGAAGGGCCGCGCGAGGTGGCCGAGGTCGCCGGGTCGCTGAACTCGCTGGCCGACGCGCTGGCGGTGAGTGAAGCGCGGCAGCGGGACTTCCTGCTGTCGGTGTCCCACGAGCTGCGGACGCCGTTGACCGCCGTGACGGGGTTCGCGGAGGCGATCGCGGACGGCGTCGCGTCGGGTGACGACGCCGTCCGGGCCGGGCAGACGATCCAGCGGGAGGCCGCGCGGCTGGAGCGGCTGGTCTCGGACCTGCTGGAGCTGGCGCGGCTGGGGGCCGACGAGTTCCGGCTGGACGTCGCGTCGCTGGACCTGGGTGCGCTGGTGCGCGACTGCGCCGAGGTCTGGCAGCTGCGGTGCGCGCGGGAGCACGTGCGGCTGTCGGTGTCGGCGGTTCCGGGCCCGGTGCCGGTGCCGGCGGACGCGCGGCGGCTGCGTCAGGTGGTCGACGGGCTGGCGGAGAACGCGCTGCGCGTCACGCCGGCCGGAGCGCCGATGGTGTTTTCGCTGGCGGTGTCCGGTTCTTCGGCGTTGCTGTCGGTTCGCGACGGCGGCCCGGGCCTGGCGCCGGAGGACTACCCGGTGGCGTTCGAGCGCGGGGTGCTGAACGCGCGGTACCGCGACCGCCGTCCGGTCGGGTCGGGCATCGGGCTGGCCCTGGTCCACGGCCTGGTCACCCGGATGGGTGGGAGTCTGGCCGCGGGCCCGGCGCCGGAGGGCGGGGCGGCGTTCACGATCACCTTCCCGCTGGCGGCGTCTCTCCCTCCGGGCTGAGCTGGGCCGCGCGGTCCGTCACGTCCATCACGGCCCAGTGCTCGACCACCCGGCCGTCGCGGACGCGGATCATGTCCATGCTGGTCACGGCGTAGCTGCGGCCGGTCGAGAGCTGCGTGCCGGTGCTCGTGTAGCGGTTGACCGAGAACTCGCCGCCGGCGACGTTCTGCTCGACCCGCACACCGACGTCGCGGAAGCCGCTGAAGAACTCGCCGCCGAGCATGGCCTCCCACTTCGCGCGCCAGGCGTCGATGCCGTGGTGGTCGCCGCCCGCGCCGCCGCGGTGGTCGATCACCTGCGGGTCGATGTAGCGCAGGCCTTCGGCGACGCTCTCCGCGGTGAACGGCGTCAACGCGATCAGCCTGCGGTGGACCTCGGCGGCGTCCATGCTGCTCCTTAAGTGGGGACATCCCCGGTCAGGTCCGGCTACGCTAACCGGGGACGTCCCCACTTGGCAAGGGAGCAGCATGACGGCACGAGCCCGCAGGTCGGACGCGCGGGACAACCAGGCGCTCGTGCTCGCCGCGGCGCGGGAGGTCTTCGCCGAGGACGGGCCGGACGCGCCGCTCGACCGCATCGCCCGCCGCGCCGGCGTCGGCAACGCCACCCTGTACCGGCACTTCCCGAACCGGCGTGAGCTGGTTGTCGCCGTGTACGCCGACGAAGTCGCGGAGCTGCGAAGCCGTGCGGACCTCGAAGCCGACAACCCCGGCGAAGCGCTCTTCGCATGGCTCGGGCTGTTCGTCGAGCATGTGCGGACCAAGCGTGATCTTGCGCTTTCGCTGGCCGGTCCGGCGGGTGAGCACGAGAGCCTGTTCGCCGGTTGGCACGCGGCGATGAACACGACCGCCGCCGCGTTGCTCGGCCGCGCCCGGGCCGCCGGTGCGGTGGCGTCCGACGTGACCGAGCTGGACCTGCTCCTGCTCGCCACGGGCATCGCGTTGTCCGGCGGCGAGCCCGGCCGGTTGCTCACCCTGGTCCGCCGCGGCGTGTCGACCCCCTGATCACGCGTGTCGTCCATCCAGGCACACGTGTCGTCCGTTCCGGTACACGGGACTCGCGTGATCAGGGGCGGAACTCGCGTGATTGGGCGCGTAACTCACGTGATTGGGCGGGCATCTCGCGTGATTGGAGGGGCATCACGTGGGGTTGAAGGGACGACACGCGTACCTGGGTGGACGACACGGTGGGGGCCGTAGGGTCGGGGCATGGAGATGCTGCACCTGCGTTACTTCGTCGCGGTCGCCGAGGAGCTGAACTTTTCCGCCGCGGCCCGGAAGCTGCACATGGCCGCCTCTCCGCTCAGCCAGCGGATCAAGGACCTCGAGCACGAACTCGGGCAGCAGCTCTTCGACCGCAGCACCCACCACGTCACGCTCACCGCCGCCGGGGCCGCTCTGCTGCCGCTGGCGCGGGACGTCCTCGAGCAGGTCGGCGCCATTCCCTGGAAACTCGCCGAGGCGACGAAACCGCAGCGCAGCACCGTTTTCCTCGGCATGCCCGCCGGGGTGCACCCCGATCTGCGGGAGCGGGTCAACGCCCTCGCCGAGCGGGTCAAAGCCCGGTACGAGCTCAAGCGCTGGCCCGGCACCACCGCCGACCTCGTCCAGGGCGTCCACGACGGCAAGCTCGCGCTCACCCTTGCCCGGCTGCCGGTCACCGATCCGGCGCTGGAGCAGCTGCCGGTGATGTCGGAACGGCTCGGCGCGGTCGTCCCCGCGGATCTCTTCGCCGGGCGCGACTCGGTCAGCCTGGCCGAGCTCACCGAATTCCCGTACGTGGCCTCACCTGGGGAAATCACCCCCGCCTATTTCGACCAGCTCGACCACCAGTTGAGCGAACTGGGCGTCAAGAAACGCATTCGCCTGACGAACACCGGTTACGGCGGGACGTCCGAAATCATTTCCAGCGGCGAGGCCTTTTCCATTTCCATGCTGGACGACCGGAGCCCGATGCACGGCTACCGCCTGGACAACGTGATCGTGTTGCCGTTCAGCGACTTCCGGCCCCAGCTGGACACCGGCCTGCTGTGGCGTCGGGACCGCGACCTCCACGAGCTCGTCGAAGCCGCGAAAGACATCTTCAAAGACCTCATCACCACCTAGACAAATGGTATGACCACCGCGGTCATACCATTGTGCGTATCATGATCATTCCCTTTCGCCCCGCCCACGCCTACGTTCGTAAGTAGAGCAACGAAGCAAGGCGCGAAAGGACGAATGATGACGGACATCACCACCGGCCCGCTGGACGGCGTGCGTGTGATCGACCTCTCGACCGTGGTCATGGGCCCGTACGCGGCCCAGATCCTGGGCGACCTCGGCGCCGACGTGATCAAGATCGAGTCGCCCGCGGACACCGTGCGGGTCGGCCAGTACCGCACCACGCCGGGCATGACCCCGCTGAACCTCAACGTCAACCGCAACAAGCGCAGCGTCGCCCTCAACCTCAAGGACGAGACCGAGCGCGAGCAGGCGCTCAAGCTGATCGACACGGCCGACGTGCTGATCACCAACATGCGCCCCGGCGCGCTGAGCCGGCTCGGCCTGAACTACGCCGACGTCGCCGAGCGCAACCCGCGCCTGGTCTACGCCCACGCGCAGGGCTTCCGCGGCGACTCCCCGCAGGCCGGCAACGCCGCCTACGACGAGACCGTGCAGGCCTCCTCCGGCCTGGTCGACGTCGCCAACCGCGCGCTCGGCGAGCCGGTCTACCTGCCGACGATCATCGGCGACAAGGTGTCGTCGCTGACCATCACCTACAGCGTGCTCGCCGCGCTGGTGCACCGCGACAAGACCGGCCAGGGCCAGCAGATCGAGATCCCGATGACCGACACGCTGCTCGCGTTCAACCTGGTCGAGCACCTCGCCGGGCACACCTACGAACCGGCCGAGGGCCCCACCGGCTTTGCGCTCTCGATGACGAAGGGCCACGCCGCGGTCCGCACCAAGGACGGCCTCGCCTGCGTCATCCCCTACAACCCGAAGAACTTCCGCGACTTCTTCGCCGCGGCCGGCCGCCCGGACCTCGCCGACGACCCGCGGGTGAACGGCGACGCCATCGACCGCGCCGACAACGAGTGGCTGACCGGCGAGATCGCGGCGTGCGCCCCGGCGCTGACCACCGCCGAGTGGGCCGAGGTCTGCGCGAAGCACAGCATCCCGATGGCGCCGGTGCTGGAGCTGGACCGGGCGCACGAGGACGCCTACGTCCGCGACGGCCACCTGCTCGACACCGTCGAGCACCCGAGCGAGGGCACGATCCGCACGGTCGGCATCCCGGTGAAGTTCTCCGCGACGCCCGGCTCGATCCGCCGCCTGGCCCCCCTGACCGGCCAGGACACCGCCGAAGTCCTCGCCGAACTGGTCTGAACCACCGCACTTTCACGTGAAAGTGACGTGGAGGTCGTAACTCCGGATCGCTTTCACGTGAAAGCTCCGCCTTGGAAAGTGTGAAGTCATGAGTGAAGTGCGCACTGAGCGGGTTGGCAGCACCCTGCTGATCACGATCGACCGGCCGCAGGCCCGCAACGCGGTCAACGCCGCCGTCGCGACGCAGCTGGCCGCCGCGCTGGACGAGCTGGAAGCCGACCCGGCGCTCCGGGCGGGCGTCCTGACCGGCGCCGAAAACACCTTCAGCGCCGGCATGGACCTTAAAGCCGCGCTGAAGGGCGAGTCCCCGGAGATCCCGGGACGCGGGTTCGGCGGCCTCACCGAGGCCGAGCTGGCCAAGCCGCTGATCGCCGCGGTCGAAGGGTTCGCGATGGGCGGCGGGTTCGAGCTGGCGCTGGGCTGCGACCTGATCGTCGCCGGTGAAGACGCGAAGTTCGGCCTTCCCGAAGTGAAGCGCGGCCTGATAGCCGCGGGTGGCGGTGTGATCCGGCTGCCGAAGCGGATCCCGCACCACCTGGCCATGGAGTTCCTGCTCACCGGCGAGCCGGTCACCGGCCGCCGCGCGGGTGAGCTGGGCCTGGTCAACCGCGTGACGCCGAACGGGGACGCCGCCGCCGTCGCGCTGCAGCTGGCCGAGAAGCTGGCGGAGAACGCGCCCCTGGCGCTCGCCGCCGTCAAGAAGATCGTGCGGGCCGCGGATCCCGCGACCACCCAGCGCGAAGAAGTCAAGAAACTGATGCAGTCCCACGACGTCCGCGAGGGCATGACCGCCTTCGCCGAGCGCCGCGCTCCGAAGTGGACAGGCGAATGAAGATCGAAGAAGTCCGACAGCACGTGACCACTCCCCTGACGGCACCGGCGTTCGCGCCCGTGGTCCCGAGGTTCACCAACCGCGAGTACCTGAACATCGTCTACCGCACCGACGCCGACGCCCTGCGCGCCGTCGTCCCGGAGCCGCTCCAGGTCGAAGAACCGTTGGTGCGCTTCGAGGTCATGAAGATGGGCGACGTCTCCGGCTACGGCCCGTACACCGAGTCCGGCCAGGCGATCGAGGTCAGCTTCGACGGCGAACGCGGCGAGTACCTGCACGCGATGTACCTCGACAACTTCCCGGCGACGGCGTCCGGGCGCGAGGTCAGCGCCTACCCGAAGACCATCGGCAGCCCGAGTCTGTATGTCGACAACGGTGTCCTGGTGGGCACGCTCGACTACGGGACGCTCCGGGTGGCGACCGCGACCATGGGCTACAAGCACCACGAGCTGGACGCCCGCGAGGCCGAGCGGCAGATCACCGTCCCGACGTTCATGCTCAAGACCATCCCGGGTTACGACGGCGCCCCGCGGGTGCAGGAGCTGGTCCGCACCGAGATCACCGACGTGGTGGTCAAGGAGGCCTACACCGGCCCCGCGCGGCTGCAGCTGTTCCAGCACGTCCTGGCCCCGCTGGCCGACCTGCCGGTGCTGGAGGTCGTCTCCGCCAGCCACATCCTCACCGACCTGACCCTCGCCCCGGTCAAGCCGGTCTTCGACTACCTGAAGGGAGTCCGGTCATGAAGAACGCGGCAGTCATCGGCGCGGGCACCATCGGCCTGTCCTGGACGGCGCTGTTCGCCCACCACGGCCTGACCGTCCGGGTCACCGACCCCCGCCCCGACCTCGCCGACGCCGTCGCCGACGCGCTGGCGAAGTTCGCCCCGCACCTCGGCGCCACGGCCGCGGACCTGGCGAGCCGGGTCCACCTCGCCGCCGACGTCACCGAAGCCGTGCGAGACGCGGATGTCGTGCAGGAGAACGGACCCGAGAACGTCGAGTTCAAAAAGGACCTGTTCGCGAAGCTGGAGAAGGAAGCGCCGCGGCACGCGTTGCTGCTGAGCTCGTCGAGCGCCATCCCGTCCACGGCGTTCACCGCCGAGCTGGCGGACGCGAGCCGGGTCCTCATCGGACACCCGTTCAACCCGCCGCACCTGATCCCGCTGGTCGAGGTCGTCCCCGGCGAGCGCACCAGCAAGCACAGCGTCGAAAAGGCCGTCGACTTCTACACCGCACTCGGCCGGACGCCGGTCGTGGAGCGCAAGGAGATCCCCGGGTTCGTCGGCAACCGCCTGCAGAACGCGCTGAGCCGCGAGGCGATCTACCTCGTCGAGCAGGGGGTCGTCACGCCGGAAGACCTCGACAAGGTGATCACCAGCTCGCTCGGCATCCGCTGGGCGACGGTCGGGCCGTTCCTCGGCTCGCACCTCGGTGGCGGCCCCGGCGGCTACCGGCACATGGCCGAGCACATCGGCAAGTCCATGAAGAAGATGTGGGCGAGCCTGGGCAACCCATCGCAAACCGAAGAAGAGCAGGAACGGCTGATCGAAGCCGTCGAACAGGCTTACGGCTCCTCCACGTACTCGGAACTCGCCGAGACGCGCGACCGCAAGCAGCTCGCAGTACTGAACGCAATGGAGGAGAACTGACATGGAACCGCTCAAGGACAAGCTCACCGCCGACTTCTACGACTTCGAAGCGCTGCTGCCGGACGACGAGCGCAAGCTGCTCGTCCAGGCGCGCGAGTTCATGACCCACGAGGTCAAGCCGCTGGTGAACGAGAACTGGGAAGCCGGGACCTTCCCGAAGGAACTGATCGGGATGTTCCGCGAGAGCGGCCTCGCCGGCCTGCCCTACGAGGGTTACGGCGAGCACAAGCCCGCGGTCAGCCACCTCCTCACCGGCATGATGGCGATGGAGATGAGCCGCACGGACGCGTCCGTCGCGACGTTCTTCGGTGTCCACAACGGACTCGCGATGTACTCCATCTACAGTGGCGGCAGCCAGGAGCAGCGCGACCGCTGGCTCCCCGAGATGGCGGCGATGGACAAGATCGGCGCGTTCGCGATGACCGAGCCGCTCGGCGGGTCCGATGTGGCCGGTGGAATGCGCACCACGGCCAAGAAGGACGGCGACGCCTGGATCCTCAACGGCGCCAAGAAGTGGATCGGCAACGCGACCTTCGCCGACTACGTCGTGGTGTGGGCACGCGACGTCGATGACAACCACGTCAAGGGTTTTGTCGTCGAGAAGGACATGCCGGGCTTCGTGCCGGAGAAGATCCAGGGCAAGACCGCGTTCCGCATCGTCGAGAACGCCGAGATCACCCTGACCGACGTCCGGGTGCCGGAGGCGAACCGCCTGCAGGGCATCAACTCCTTCCGCGACGTCGCGGAGATCCTGCGCGCCACCCGCGGCGGGGTCGCGTGGCAGGCGCTCGGCGTGATGATCGGCGCCTACGAAGCCGCGCTGGCCTACGCCGGCGAGCGCAAGCAGTTCGGCCGCCCGATCGCGCGGTTCCAGCTGGTGCAGGACCTGCTCGTGAAGAGCCTCGGCAACATCACCGCGTCGTGGGGCATGCTCGTGCAGCTGGCCCGCCTGCAGGACGCCGGGATCTTCAAGGACGAGCACTCGTCGCTGGCCAAGGCGTTCGTCACCTCGCGGATGCGCGAGGTCGTCGCCTGGAGCCGGGAGATCTTCGGGGGCAACGGGATCGTGCTCGGGTACGACGTCGCGCGGTTCTTCGCCGACGCCGAAGCGATCTACTCCTTCGAGGGCACGCGCGAGATGAACACCCTGATCGTCGGCAAGGCGATCACCGGGCAGAGCGCCTTCGTGTAAGAAGTCAGTTCACGCAGCCGGCGGCCGTCGAGGTCGCCGGCTGCTTGCCGCCCGGGGTGTCCGAAGTGTTCGAAGTGCCCGCGGACGGTGTCTTCGTGGTGGTCGCCGCGACCGGCTTGACGCCGCCGGGGGTGTCGTCGCCCGAAGCCTGCACCGCCGGGGTGCTGATCGCCGTGCGCACGAACTGCTGGACCTGCGCTGGGTCGACCTTCACCGCGTCGCCGTCGGACGGCGTCTGCAGCGACAGGCTCTGCACCGGGATCGTGACGAACCCGATCGCGCCCGAAGTCATCCCGCGCAGCTGCTGCGCGAAGCTCAGCACGTCCCAGCCCTTGTCCAGGACCACCGCACCCTGCACCGCGCTGACCAGCGAGTTCAGCTTCGACACGTCGGTGAACGTGCCCGCGTTCAGCACCTTCTTGGCCATCCCGGACAGGAATGCCTGCTGCCGCGCGATCCGGTCGAGGTCGCCGTTGAGCAGCCCGTGGCGCTGCCGGACGAAGGCGAGCGCCTGCGCCCCGGACAGCGTCTGCTGGCCGGCCGCGAAGTCCGCGCCGGAGTAGGTGTCGTGCACCGGTTCCTTGAGGCAGACCTCGACCCCGCCGACGGCTTGGGAAAGCGCGTCGAACCCCGCGAGGTTGATGGCCGCGTAGTGGTTGATCGTCAGGCCGGTGAACTTCTCGATGGTCTGGATGGTGGTCTTCGCGCCGGCCGCGTTCGCCGCGACCTCCAGCTGCGGGCCGCTCAGCCCTTGCGCGCGCAACCCGGACATCGCGGCGTTCTTGGCGCGGCTGTACGCCGAGTTGATCTTGTGCTTGCCGTAGCCGCCCGCGATGTCCACATAGGAGTCACGCGGGATCGAGACTGCGGTGGCCGCGGCGCCGCCGGCCGGGATGTGCACCACGATCATCGTGTCGGTGGTGTCGCCGCCGTCGTCCCCGCCTCCGGCGTGCAACGCGTCGAGCACGTTCTGCGGCAACGGGTTGCCGTACGCGTCGGTCCGCGCGTCGATGCCGACGAGCAGGATGTTCTGGGCGACCTTGAGCGGCTCCCCCGGAACCGTCTCGCTGCCGTCGATCTGCGCGGCGGGCGGGATGACGTCGGCGGTGACGATGCCGTTGTCCAGCTTGCTCAGCTGCGTCCACGCGTAGCCGGTGGCGGCGAGCACCAGCGTCGACACGACGCCGAGCGCGACCCGCACCCCGATGCGGCGCCCCCGCGACGACAGCAGCACGACACTTCCCCTTGCTTCCCTCTGGTGAACCTCCGGCCCCTCGTTCGAGGATCACCGCGTTAGCTGGGAATACCCTGAGAAAGTTGTCGAAAACTTGTGACGCTGCCCGATCGGCCGAGCGAGATCGAGCCGATCGGCCGCTTTCGCGACGGAAAGTACCGGCACGCACACGGATCCGTGCTGTGGCCGTGGCCACAACCGCACCCTAGCGCGGCATCCGGCGCCAGAGCGCGCGCGGCAGCAGGCGCATCCCGAAGAAGACCGGACGGAGTACACCGGGCACCCAGACGACCCTGCGGCCGCGGCGCAGCGCGGCGACCGTCGCGTCGGCGACCTGATCCGGGGTGCTCGAGAACGGCGCCGGGTTCATGCCCTCGGTCATCCGGCCGATCACGAACCCGGGACGGACGAGGAGCAAATGGACACCTGAACCATGGAGCGCGTCGGCGAGGCCGCTCGCGAAGCCGTCCAAACCGGCCTTCGCCGAGCCGTAGACGTAGTTGGCGCGGCGCACGCGCACCCCGGCGACGGAGGAGAACACGACGAGGCTGCCGTGCCCCTGGGCGCGCAGCAGGTTCGCGGCGTGCGTCAGGATCCCGACCTGGGCGACGTAGTCCGTGTGCACGATCGCGGCGGCGTGCGCGGCGTCCTTTTCGGCCCGCTCCTGGTCGCCGAGGATCCCGAAGGCGAGCACCACGACGTCGAGCGGCCCGTGCTCGGCGGCGACCCGCTCGAGGAACGGACCGTGCGCGGTGAGGTCGTCGGCGTCGAACTCGGTGGTCTCGACCTCGGCCGCGCCGGCTTCGCGCAGGGTGGCTACCGGCCCGGCCAGGTCCGTGCCCGGCCGCGCGGCCAGCACGACCCGCCGCGCGTCGCCGGCCAGGCGCACCGCCACGGCCAGCCCGATCTCACTGCGTCCGCCGAGCACCAGCACCGTTCCGCTCACGGGAGCAGTCTTCCAGCCGGGACTGCGCTAGCGTGCCGGGGTGGGTCACGCAGCGGACTTCGAGACCGTCGTCGAGCGGCACCGGCGGGAGATCCAGGTGCACTGCTACCGGATGCTCGGCTCGCTGGGCGACGCCGAGGACCTGGCGCAGGAGACGTTCCTGCGGGCGTGGAAGGCCCGTGACGGCTTCGAGGGCCGGGCGAGCGTGCGCACCTGGCTGTACCGGATCGCGACGAACGCCTGCCTCGACGTGCTCGCCAAGCGGCCGCGGCGGGTGCTGCCCGACCAGCTGGGGCCGCCCGGGGAGCCGGCCGGGCCGATCGCCGCCGCCGACCTGCCGTGGCTCGAGCCCTACCCCGACCGGCTCCTGGACGAGCCGGGGCCGGACGCCGTCGTCGTCGAGCGGGAGACCGTCGAGCTGGCCTACCTCGCGGCGCTGCAGCACCTGCCGCCGCGGCAGCGGGCGGCGCTGGTCCTGCGGGACGTGCTGGGCTGGTCGGCGAAGGAGACGGCGGGGCTGCTGGAGACGAGCGTCGCGTCCGCGAACAGCGCGCTCCAGCGGGCTCGCGCGACCCTGCGTGAACGGCTGCCCGCGCGCCGTGCCGACTGGACCGCGGGCACCCCGACGGCCGCGGAAAGCGCACTGCTCAAGAGGTTCATCGCCGCCTACGAACAGGGTGACCCCGGCGCGGTGGCCCGGCTGCTGCACGAGGACGCCGAGGCGATCATGCCGCCGTACACGCTGTGGTTCGGCAACCGCGACTCGATCATCCGCGCGTTGTCACTGTCCTTGGACCCGGCGTCACCGCACTGCGTCGGGCGGTTCCGGATGCGCCCGACCCACGCCAACCGCCAGCCGGCGGTGGCGACCTACCTGCGGCGGCCCGGCGAGGACGACTTCCGGTGGTTCGGGGTCAGCCTGCTGACGGTCGAGGACGGGCTGATCACCGCGATGGCCGCGTTCGAGTCGGTCCGGGCCGCGGCGTGGGGGCTGCCGGAAACCTGGGTGGACTGAGCACGATCGCCGGGGAGCGCGGGCACGAACGCGGAATGGGCGCGGTCAATACGCGAGTGCGAACGGCGTGAAAAAGCCCGGGTGGGTGACTCACTCGGAATCACCCACCCGGGCACACGACGTCCCGGAATCGATTTTCTCCGGATTCGTGTTTTTTGCTCCAGGCCGCCGGGAAGAGGTCACCGGGCGGCGGTCAAGCAGCTCGATGCCGTTGCGGCGCGCTGCGCACCAGCCGGCGGCGGTCCTCCGCGGTGGTGCCGCCGAAGACGCCGTGGTCGAGGCCGTTGTCGAGCGCGTAGCCGAGGCACTCGGCGCGCACCGGGCAGCGCGCGCACACGGCCTTCGCCTGCGCCGTCTGGCGACCACCGGGGCCGACCTCGGAGATCGGGAAGAACAGTTCCGGGTCCTCGTCCTTGCAGGCCGCGAGTTCCGCCCAGCCCGTCATCGTGGCTTCCATTTCCTTCGTTCACCTCCTTCAGCTCTTACTGTTTCCCATTGTCAGGGCGCGTCAACCGACTTGACCGCGGCGGGCGCGCGAGCGAATCCGCCTGGGTCAAGGGGGTTTTGGCTTCGGTCCCCGGCTCACCCTCCGGGCAACCAAGACTGCAACACATGAGAGTACGCCTTTCTTCCCCGGATCTCGATGTTGATCACGTCACTCGATCGGCGAGATCGCGCGCCGGTGGCACCCGGCCGAGCGCCACCGGCCCGTCTCCGCCGATCGTGTCCGCCCGTGCGGACGGCGGGCCCGGCTTCCCGCACCCGGCAAGGCTTTCCGGTCCGGGCGCGGACCGAACCCGCACCAGGCCCCGGCGGAGATCTCTCCACCCGGCGGGCCCGCGCCGCGGCCCCTCCGTCCGGGCCGCGGCGGTGACCGGAACTCACCGTTCGCGGCCTCGTGTCCGCTGGGGTACCCAAGATCCACCGCGCCCATTCGTCACATCGCGTCACCGAGCCGGAGCAGTGCATTACTCCTCTCGGGCAGTCTTGACCGGATCGTTACACGTAGCGGTCACCTCACCGCTCCTGTTTCTGTGGAGGCGAGGGGCGGTGAGGGGTCCGTGTGCAGTCACGACGAGTTCGACGCGTTCTTCCGCGCCGACTTCCCGCCGCTGGTGGCGTTCCTGTGCAAAGCCGGGTTCGAGGTCGAGACCGCGCGTGACGTCGCCGCCGAGGCGATGCTGCACGCGCTGGAGGCGTGGCCGACCCTCGAGGACCCGCGCGCCTGGGTGCGCCGGGTCGCCGGGCGGCTGCTCGACGCGGCGGGTGACCTGCGCGCGGACTGGACGCTCGCCGGCGACCCGCGGGAGGACGAGAAGCTGGGCGCGCTGGTCGAGCAGCACGCCGGCCTCATCGACCTGCTCGCCTCCCTCCCCGGTCAGCAGCGGACGGTGCTGACCTGGTCGCTCGACGGGTTCACGCCGACCCAGATCGCCGAGGCGCTGCGCATCGCGCCCGCGACCGTCCGCTCCAACCTCCGCCACGTGCGCGAACGCCTCCGGCGCCAGCGGGCCGCGGCACCCGACGAGAAGCGGGACAGGGAAAGGTGAGCACCATGCCGGCAACCGAGTACGGGGATCGGGCGATCACCGAGCTGCTGCGGGAGTCCAACACCGCGCTGCACGACTCGCTGCGCGTCGGCCTCGACGTCGAAGGCACCTTGCTGCGGGTGCGCGGCCGGGCCCTCGTCCGGGAGATCGCCGCGGCGCCGCCGCCCGAGGCGTTCCCCAGCCACTGGCGCCGCCACGACGAGCCGGTGGCCGACGCGATCGCCGGGGACGACGCCGCGACCGCCCGGCTGCTCGCCACCATCCGGCCGCTGGTCGTGCGCTACTGCCGGGCCCGCGTCGGCCGGAACGAGCGGTCCTTCGCCTCGGCGGACGACGTCGCCCAGGAGGTGTGCCTCGCCGTGCTCACCGCGCTGCCGTCCTACCGCGACCAGGGCCGCCCGTTCCTCGCCTTCGTCTACGGCATCGCCCAGCACAAGGTCGCCGACGCGCACCGCGCCGCGGCCCGCAACCGCACCGACCCGGTGCCCGAGGTCCCCGACGGCGTCAGCGAAAGCGCCGGCCCGGAGCAGCAGGCGCTGCGGTTCGAGCTGAACGAGCGGCTCGCCCGGCTGCTGGACGTGCTGCCGCCGAAGCAGCGGGAGATCGTCGTGCTGCGGGTGGTCGTCGGGCTGTCGGCGGAGGAGACGGCCGGGGCGGTCGGCTCGACACCCGGCGCCGTGCGGGTCGCCCAGCACCGCGCGCTGGCCCGGCTGCGAAGACTCCTGACCGGCGAAGAGGACTGACTCACCGCAGGTCCGCGACGCCCGGAACGACCACGCCGTACAGGTCGCCGATGGTCGCCAGCGCGCTGTGGTGCAGCTCCGTGGCCGTCACCGCCGCGACCGGGGTCGCCAGCGGCCGGGTCGCGCAGGCGGCCGCGACGACGGTCGGGCGGTTGCCGCGCAGGAACGCGCCCTCGGCGGTGAACGTGACGCACATGTTCGTCATGAAGCCGGCGATGACCACGTCCTCGTGTCCGGCGGCGTCGACCCGCTCGCCGAGCTCGGTGTCCACGAAGCCGTTCGGCGCCTTCTTGACCACGACGGCCTCGCCGTCGACCGGGGCGACGTCCGGGTGGATGGCGCCGATCTCGGCCCGCACGTCGTACGGCGTGCCTTCTCCGCCGTCGTTGACGACGTGGACCACGGTCGTCCCGGCGGCTCTGGCCGCGGCGAGCAGCTCCTGGGCCGCGGCCAGCGCGGGCCGCCAGCCGTCGAGCTCCAGCACACCGCGCGTGTAGGTGTTCTGGTAGTCGACCAGGATCAGCGTCGAGCCGGCCAGTGCGGCCGGGGTCCCGTCGAGCCCGGAGAGCTCGCGCAACGTCGTCCTCGCCATGTTCGGTGTCCTTTCGTTGGCACTGCCCGGTTTCTCCGGGCGCTTTCGACGCTAAGCTCGGCGGTACGTGTCGGCAATGACATGCTTGACGCAGAAACCGACATCGACGGAACGGACCCCGATGGAGCACCCCGAGCGGCTGGTCGTGGTCGTCCTCTTCGACCGGGTCGACCTCCTCGACGTGACCGGCCCGGCCGAGGTCTTCTCGCTGCTGCACCGGGAGCTCGACCGGCCGTCGGGCTACCGCGTGCTCCTCGCCGCCGAGACGCCGGACCCGGTGACCACCTCCGCCGGGGTGCGCGTCCTGCCGGACGTCACCTTCGGCGAGCTGGCCGGCACGCCGATCGACAGCCTGGTCGTGCCGGGCGCGGTCACCGTCGGGGAGAACCGGGAGATCGTCGCCCGGTGCGACCCGGCCGTGGTCGAAACCGTGCGCCGGCTGGCCGGCCAGTCCCGCCGGGTGGCGTCGGTGTGCGTCGGGGCGCACCTGCTGGCGGCGGCCGGGCTGCTCGACGGCAAGCGCGCCACCACGCACTGGTCCACCGCCCGCCAGCTCGCCGCGGAGCACCCCGGCGTCACGGTCGACGCCGACCCGATCTTCATCCGCGACGGGCCGGTGTGGACCGGGGCCGGGCTGAGCGCGTGCCTGGACCTCGCCCTGGCCCTGGTCGCGGACGACTTCGGCGCCGGGCCGGCGGCCCGCGTCGCCCGCCAGCTCGTCATGTTCCTCCGGCGGCCGGGCGGGCAGAGCCAGTTCAGCGTCGGCGTCGAACCGGCGTCCGCGACCCGGCGCGTCGACGACCTGCGCCAGCACATCGCCGCCCACCTCGCCGACGCGCTGACCGTGACCGACCTGGCCGAGCGGGCGCACCTGACCGACCGGCAGCTCACTCGCGTGTTCAAGGCCGAGCTGGGCATGACGCCCGCCGCCTACGTCGAGCACGCGCGGGTCGAGGCGGCCCGGCAGCGGCTGGAAACCACCGACGACTCGCTGTCGCGCGTCGCCGCCACCTGCGGTTTCGGCACGGTTTCCACCCTGACCCGGGCTTTCCGCCGGACGGTGAACACCACGCCGGGCGAGTACCGCGAGCGGTTCCGCGTCGTGGCCTAGCGGCGGACGCTGTCCAGCACGAACTCCTCCAGCGCGGCCGCCGGTCCCTCCCGGGATTCGCGGGACAGCAGCATGAACTCGATCTCGCCGGGCTCGGGCAGGCCGTCGAGCTCGACGAGGTCGGCCGGGACGAGGCTGCGCGCGTGCAGCGTGACCCCCAGCCCGGCGGCCGCCGCGGCCCGAAGGCCGGTGAGGCTCGACGTCTGACAGGCGGCCCGCCATTCCAGCCCGGCGCGCTCCAGGCATTCGACCGCGAGCTGCCGCGTGATCGACGGCATCGGGTACTGCACCAGCGGCACCGGCTGGCCGGGCTCGAGCACGGTCGCCGCCGACCCGATCCAGACCAGCGGCTCCCGCCACAGCAGCCGGCCGTGGTGCGCACCCGGACGGCGCTTGCCCAGCACCAGGTCCAGCTGCCCGGCCCGCAGCCGCTGCGCGAGGACGTCCGAAAGCTCGACGGTCAGCTCGACGTCGACCAGCGGGTGACTGCGGCGCAGCCGGTGCAGGATCTCCGGCAGCTCGCCGAGCGCGAAGTCTTCCGAGACGCCGAACCGCACCCGGCCGCGCAGCTCGGCCCCGCGGAAGTGCCGCTCCGCGCGCTCTTCGGTGTCGACGACCGTCTGCGCGAACCCCAGCATCGCCTGCCCGCGCGCGGTGAGCTCGACGGTGTGGGTGTCGCGGGCGAAGAGCAGCCCGCCCGAGTCGCGTTCGAGCCGGCGGACGTGCTGGCTGACGGTCGGCTGCCCGACCCCCAGCCGCCGCGCGGCCGCGGTGAAGCTGCGCGTCTCGGCGACGGCGAGGAACGAACGGCACAACCGGGGGTCGAGCACCCGGCCACTCTATCGCGATCGTCGATAACAGTCAGTCCGGTCATCGGGGTTCACAATGAGCACGGCAGTGCCGAGAATAGCCGTGAGAGGAGATCCATGCCCCGGTTACGTCTCGACCCGTTCATCGTCGCCATCCTCGCCACCGTCGGCGTCGCGACCCTCCTGCCCGCATCGGGCGTGGTCGCCGACGGCTTCGGCACCGCCACCACGATCGCCGTCGGGCTGCTGTTCTTCCTGTACGGCGCCCGGTTGTCGACGCGGGAAGCCGTGGAGGGGCTGCGGCACTGGCGGCTGCACGCGGTGGTGCTGGCCGCGACCTTCGTGCTGTTCCCGCTGCTCGGCCTGGCGCTGTTCCTGCTGCCGTCCTCGGTGCTGCCGCCCGCGCTGGCCGCCGGGGTCCTGTTCCTGACGGTGCTGCCCTCGACCGTGCAGTCGTCGATCGCGTTCACCTCGATCGCGCGCGGCAACGTCGCGGCCGCCATCTGCAGCGCGTCGCTGTCCAACCTGGCCGGGGTCGTGCTGACGCCGCTGCTGGTGGCGCTGCTGCTGTCCGGCGACGGCGCCGGGGTCGACGCCTCGGCGGTGCTCGGGATCGTGCTGCAGCTGCTGGCGCCGTTCGTGGCCGGGCAGCTGGCGCGCCGCTGGATCGGCGGCTGGATCACCCGCAACTCGGGCCCGCTCAAGCTGTTCGACCGCGGCTCGATCCTCCTGGTCGTCTACACGGCGTTCAGCGCGGGCATGACGGAGGGCATCTGGCACCGCCTCGACGTCGGCCACCTGCTGGTGCTCGTGCTGGTCTGCGGCGTGCTCTTGGCGGCGGTGCTCGCCGCGACCGGCTGGGGCGCCCGCCTGCTGGGTTTCGCCCGCGCCGACCGGATCACGATCGTGTTCTGCGGGTCGAAGAAGAGCCTGGCCAGCGGGCTCCCGATGGCGACGGTGCTGTTCGGGCACGCGCAGGTGGGCCTGATCGTGCTGCCGTTGATGCTGTTCCACCAGATCCAGCTGATCGTCTGCGCGACGCTGGCCCGGCGGTACGCCGATGCCGCGGTGGAGGAGCTCGTGCCCGCCTGACGCTCGCTGTCCACTGTGGACGGCGTAACAGCGCGCGTCGGCAAGGCGACTCCGGGGGCCTAGGGAGGGATCGTCATGACACGAACAGTGATCGCGGCCTTGGCCGGCGCTCTGGTGGTGACGGCGGGCGCGGTGGTTGTCGCCGGCGCGTCGGCCGCCGTGGGGCCGGCGCCCGCGCCGATCGTCCAAGCGGCGCAGGCCACCTGCACGACCGACGGTGGCGGCTTCTGCACCGTCACGCACGGCCTCGGCAAGGTGCCGGAGGCGGTGGTCGTCTCGGCGAACACGCCGAGCCCGTTCAACGCGTTCGTGCTCAACACGGTGCAGGGCTCCTACACCGCGAGCACGTTCCAGGTGCGGGCGATGTTCACCCAGACCACGCCGAAGACCTTCGGCCAGATCTGGTTCACCTACGCGGCTTACGGCGCGACGGCGGCACCGCCCACCACGACACCAACGATTACGACGACGCCGACCACACCAGCCACGACGCCCACCACCCCCGCGCCATGAGCCGCGGAATCCGCCGTCTTCGTATTGCCTACCAACGCTTTCCGCGCGGCCGGGGCGACGGCTTGTCCCGCAGTTCGTCGGCGAAGATGGCGTCGGCGCGCGAGTTCGCCCGAGACAGCGCTCGCGCGGCGGCGCGGACCACGTACCCGGCCGCGACCACGAAGAGCAGCGCCAAGCCGATCACCGCGGAGTTCGCCACGAGCGCCTCCCGGTACTGGTGCGCAAGGTACCCCAGGCCCGCCCCCGCGGTGAGCGCGTCGAGCAGCGCGAGCCGGATCACCCGGTGGTCGGGCAGCACGGCCCGGTGTGCACTGGCCAAAGGTCAGTCCTCCCGCCGTTCCGGTCAGCGGTGACGCCCTTGCAACCTAGACGAGCCTCCCCCGATCGGCAGCCGTTTCAACCTGTTTGGCCTACCGGATCTCCCCGGATGGCCGCTGTGATAACTTGAAGCGAACTGAGTCTTCTTTGCGTTTGCAAATCCCCGTGCCACCTGCGCGCCGGGGCCAGGGGGCGGTAGCTCAGTTGGTTAGAGCAGGGGACTCATAATCCCTTGGCCGCGGGTTCGAGCCCCGCCCGCCCCACCCGTTCCAGCTCGAGCCGAGCTCCCCTCGTCCTCACCGGACCCGGTCGTACACCGCGGCCGTTTCCCCCAACGCGCCGGTCTCGTGGTGGGCCAGGCGCCACCGGGACGCGGGCAGGCCGTCTTCGAACAGCCGTGGCCCGCCGCCGGTGATCTCCGGGCAGACCATCAGGTACAGCCGGTCGAGCAGGTCCGCCGCCAGCAGCGCCTTGATCACGCTCACGCTGCTGTTCACGAGGATGTCGCCCGATCCCGACGCCTTGAGCTCGGTGACGACGTCCGCGGCCGGGGCGTCCACCAGGCGCGTGCGCTCCCACGGCGCCTCGGTCAGCGTGGTCGAGAAGACGACCTTCTCCGTTTGCACCAGCCACTTCGCGTACCCGCGGTCGCGCGGGTCGGCGGTCTCGTCCGCGGCGACCGTGGGCCAGAAACCCAGGAAACCCTCGGCGTTGCGCCGGCCGAGCACCGCCGTCGTCGCGCCTTCCCAAATGCGGGTGAGCTGGCCTCGCGCGACCTCCGTGGTCGCGTACGGGAGGATCGCGCCCAGGTCGCCCGGTCCGCCGGGGCCGGCGTAGCGGCCGTCGAGGGTGATGCTCAGGTTCGCGGTCACTCTGCGGTCGGTCACGGTGATCAGTCCTTTCCCGGGGTGAGCACGTCGATGAGGCGGTCGAGCACCTGACCCCAGCCGGTCTTGATACCGGCGATGGCGGCGACGGCTTCGGCGGTCGTCGCGGTGATGCGCAGGCCGAGCCGCAACCGCGTGCCCTCCGGCGCCGCGGTGAGCTCGAGGTCGTACTGGCCGGTGAACGACGCTTCGCCGGTCACCGCGAGGGTGAACACGAGCCGCCCCGGCGCTTCGGCGAGGCCGACCCGGCCTTCGGAGCGGTAGACGCCGTCGGCGTCCCGGTAGTCGAGCACGGCCCGCCCGCCCGCTCGCGGTTCGAGCGCGCACGCGGTGACCGTCATGGACGGCGGCGCCCACCAGGACGCCAGCAGGTCCGCGTCGGTCCAGTGCCGCCAGACGACGTCGCGAGGCGCGGCCAGCAGACGCTCGAACGCGAACGTGCGCCCGTCCGCCCACCCGTCACGATCCGCGGTCTCGCGCTCGATCGCGGCGCGGTACCGCGCGACGACGTCCCGCTCACCCTCGTGCGCTTCGGTGGTTTCGGCCAGTTCCCGCAGCCGGCCCGCGAGCGCCGTGAGCGGTTGCGCTTCAAGCGCGTAGACCCGGCGCTGCCCGAGCGGGAAGACGGCGACGAGCCCGGTGCGAGCCAGGGTCTGAAGGTGCTTGGTGGTCTGCGGCTGCCGCAGCCCGGTCAGCTCGGCCAGCTCCCCCACCGACCGGGGACGTTCGGCGAGGAGCTCGACGATGCGCCACCGAGCTGCGTCCCCCAAGGCTGCCGCGATCCGGTCCATGCCCCGAAGTATTCATCGATCCGAATATTCAAGTCAAGGAATATCTTCGTTCAGCCACCGCAGCCCGTACGCGTACCCGAGCTGGGGTGCGGCGAAGTCCTGCGCCACCTCGTGGGCGCCGTCGAGGAGCAGTGTCTCGCCCGGCTCGGGCGGGTCGGTGAGCACCGAAGGCGGCACCCGGTCCAACCGCCAGACCGCGCGCGGCGGCCGATGCGGGTCGAAGCGGACGCGCACGGTGAACGACTCGCACGTCACCAGCGGCACAAACGTGTAGGACGGCCGGATCGGACGGCCGTCCCGGATCCGGTACACCAGCGAATACGTGTGGCTGTCCCCGCGGGACAGCGGCCGCGGCAGGTCGAGCAGCAGGCGGAAGTGGCGCCGGCCCTCCCGGTTCGCCTCGCTGATCCGGACGCCGTGCTGGGCGTCGGCGTCGACCCGGCGCTCGCCGTCCCGGCCGTCTTCGATACGGGGCACGGTGAACTGCGCGGAGATCCGGCTCAGGCCGTCGCGGGTCGCGACGATCAGGCGTTCCTCGATCAGCTCCGGCTCGTCGGTGTCCAGCCGCACGAGGGCCTTGAGCTGCTTGACGAACCAGCCCCGGTCCGGGTCGGGCGCACCCTCGCCGGGGTGGGCGCCGGCCTCGATCTCGGCGGCGAGCCGGGCGAACGCGCGGTCGATCCGGCGCCGGGCCGTGCGTTCGGAGACCCGCAGCCGGTCGGCCAGGACGCCGACCCGGGCGCTGAGCAGGGCGTGCTGGGAGCCGGGGGCGACGCCGAGCGCGACGTTGACCGCGAGCCGGTCGTCGGCCGGGAACTCGGCGATCGCGGCCGCGATCGCCTCCCGCACGACGCGTCGCGCCTCGCGGTCGTTCGCCGTCCGGTGGACCTCACACCAGCCGGAGACGAGCGGCCCGAGCCTCGTGCGCAGCCGTTCGGCTTCCAGCCCCCAGCCCCGGCGCAGCCTGGTGAGCTCCCGGAGCAGACCGTCCTCGTGTGCCATGGGAACCCGATTGTGGCACGCGGACCGCGGCGCGATCGGCGGTGCCGGCTGCGCTGATCAGGTGATTCGCGAGTGGCCAGTGGGTGGCCAGTCCGGCGTGCATTCGGCCTGCCGCGGGCCTTTTCCGGTTCTCCCGCTGACCGACCATTTTCCGGTCGACGACATCGGGGAGGACCGTTGCTCGACAGTACCCACCCGGCGATCGGGCCGGCCGACGTCGCGGGGCTGCGCCGGCTGGCCCGCGACGGCCGGCTCGCGGGCTCCGCTTCGGCCGCCCCGCCCGGCGACCTGGCGCGGCTGCGCGGCGCCGTCTACACCCTGGCCTGGCCACTGGTCTTCACGCGGATCACCAAGCCGCTGGAGCGGCAGCGCCGGCACCCGGACTGCGCCCGCGGGCTCCGCTGGCTGCGGCCGGACTGCCTCGACCGCTTCCACGACGACGTCGAAGCGGTGGTGGAGCACGCGCTGCGGCGCGCGGTCGACCCGATCGAGAACCTCGAGGGCTGGCTCGCCACCCGCCTGAGCCCGGCCGCGGTCGACGCCCACCGGCGGCGGCGCGGCGAAATCGGGGCGCTGCAACGACCTCGGCTCCCGGGCTGGCTGGGCGAAGCCCTCGGCGGGGACCGCTGGCTGTGCGAACTGGCCGTCCAGATCCTGACGTGGGTGGGCGTGCCGGCTACGGCGGGCGCGGAGCTGTGGCCGCTGGACGGCTGGGCGGCCCGGCGCGCGGAGCTCACCGGCGCGTCGCCGGCCGGCCGGGACACGCGTGACACGCTCGACCGTGAGGTCCGGCGGGTGCTGGCCGCGATGCGGACGCGCCCGAAGTGGTACGCGGCGCACGTCGAGCGCCCGCTCGGGCACAAGCAGGCCCCGGTCGCCCCGGCCCCGGCGGACAGCCCGGTGGACCTGCCTGCCCTGGAGCTGGTCCACCCGCACGAGGTCGAAGACGCCCGGCTGGCCGGACTGGCGGAGCAGGCGCTGCAGGCGATCGAGACCCGCCTCGACCGCGGCGACGACCCGGCGCTCGCGGTCACCTCGGTGGTCCGCCTGCTGTTCGGCGACCGGCCGGACGTGGTGGCGCAGCGAGGGTCGGCGCGGGACGACTGGGTGAGCGCGGCACTGGCGGACCCGGCGCGGCTCGAGCAGATCATGGCCACGGTCCTGCTGGTGCTCGACCGCTGAGCCGTCGGCGCATCTTTCACGGCGAAAGTGACGGCTCGCCGGGGCCGTCTTCCGCCACCGCGCGGCGACGCGCCTCGAACACCTCCGCCAGCACCGCCGCGGGGCAGCCCGCGAGCCGCGCCCGGGTCCACGCCGCCGTCAACTCGGTCTGCAGCAACGCACCCAGCGCCGCCCGGGCGCCGTCCGTGAGTCTCGCGAGCGGGGCCGGTGGTTCGGTCACCCCGGCCTCCTCTCGCCCTACGCCGGCTTCGCCCGGCCCAGCCATCTCCTGACGGACACGCTCAGCGCCACCACGGCGGTGGCGGCGCCGGCAGCCGCAGCGGGCACCCGGTGTGGCCGCCGCGCCAGCAGTCGGCGAGCCAGTGGGTCAACGCGACCGGGCCCAGGAGGCTGTCCTCCCACACCGGGGTCAGCTCGCCGGCCTTGCGCAGCACCGATTCGGCGGTGCCGCAGAACAGCACGATCGCGGCGACCGCGGCGTCGGCCCGGGCGGCGGACCAGGCGACCGCGGCCCCGGGCAGCCGGGCCGGGATGGCCAGGCCGGTGCCGACGGTCCAGTCGCGCGCCAGCTGCACCGCGAGGTCGAACTCGACGGCTTCGGCGTGGCGCTGCCGGACCTGCCAGCGCGGGGAGACCGCGGCGACGTGCAACCCGGCCAGCCGGGCGGCGACCAGGCCGTCCCACACCGCGCGGAGCACCGCCCGCGTGCCGGCCGGGGGCAGCCCGGCGAGGTCGTGGGTGACGGCGCCGAGCCAGGCGCACGGGTCCTTGACATGACGATCAACGGTGACGGTCACGGCCGCCAGTCTCGCACCTGAACGCAGCTCCGGCGCCGAAATGATCATGGTTCGCGGCAGGACCACCCGGTCGGTGGCGAACCGATGAGCGGCGTCGTCATTCCTTCGGGCACTGCGGGTGACCGAACCGTCACCACTGTGCCATCATGTCGGCGCTCAGTGCCGAGCACGTCCGCCCGACCGTTATCCGTGAAAGGCCGTCACCGCAGTGATCAAGATCAGCAAGAGCCGGGCCGGCACGCAGCGCGTCACCTTCAGCCTGCCCGCCGGAGCACCGCCCGGACGGGTGAGCGTCGTCGGGTCGTTCAACGACTGGACGCCCGGGCGCCACCACCTCACCCCGCGCTCCAACGGCCGCCGCTCGGCGTCGGTCGACGTCGCGCCGGGCACCGTGCTGCAGTTCCGCTACCTCGGCGAGAACGGCTTCTGGTTCGACGACCCCGACCTGCCCGACCGCGCCGACGGCAACTGCGTCTGCTCGACGAACTGACCGCGCTCAGGAGCGGCGGCGGGGCTTTCCGCGCTTCGCCGGACCGCCGCCGCTTCGCCGGACAGGCTTCTTCGCGACCGGCTTACGCTCCGGGCGCTTGCGCTCCGCGGGCGCCTGCGGGCGGCCGCGCGTGCTGTTGACCGTGCGGCCGCGGACGACGCCGATGAACTCCTCCATCAGGTCCGACGTCTCCTCTTCGAGCCACGACAACGCGACGCTCGACTGCGGCGCGTCCCCGACCGGCCGGTAGGTGAGGTCACGGCGGTGGTGCAGCCGGGCGAGCGACTGCGGGACGAACAGCACCCCGACGCCGGCCGCCACCAGCTCGATCGCGTCCGCCGTCGTCGCCGGGCGTTCGAGCGCCGGGCGGCCCGGCAGCTCCGGCCACTCCAGCGTGTCGTCCAGCGGGTGCAGCACGACGTCGTCCGCCAGGTCCACGATGGACACTTCGTCGGCCGCGGCGGCCAGGTGGTCCTTGGGCACCACGACGACCGTCGTCTCGGTGTAGAGCGGGATGGCGTGCAGGCCGTCGCGGTCGATCGGCGACCGCAGCAACGCCGCGTCCGCACCGCGCTCACGCAGCAGCCCCGTCGCGTCCGCCGCGGCGACCGGGACGAGGACCAGCGGGACCGCCGGCATCCGCTCGCCCCAGGTCCGCACCCACTTGGCGGGGGTCGCTCCCGGGACGTAGCCGAGCTTGAAGGAGACGGGGTCGGTCACCGGGTCAGGTTACCGGGGGTGACGCTGGCTACCCTGGACGGCATGACGTCGCACAAGACCACCCAGACCATGAAGGCCGCGACGGCGGCGAAGAAACTGGGTGTGTACCTCGAAGCCACGCCCGCCGAGTTCCAGGAGGGCGTCGTCTCGCGCGACGAGCTGAACGCGTTGCAGGCCGACCCGCCCGAGTGGCTGCGCGAGCTGCGCCGCACCGGCCCGCACCCGCGGCAGGTGGTCGCGGCGAAGCTGGGCGTCTCCATCGGCGGCCTCACCCGCGGCGGCATCACCGACCCGCTCACCACCGAGCAGATCGAAGCGCTGAAGACCGAAAGCCCCGACTGGCTGGTGCGTGAGCGCGCCACCCAGGCCGAAGTGCGCAAGGAAGCCGCGCGGGTCAAGGAAGAAAAGCACTGACCGCCGTGGACACCTCGGCCGAGCGGGCCGCGCGCCTCGACGCCGAAGACGAGCTCGCCGGGTTCCGGAACCGGTTCGTCCCGATCGCCGATCCCGGGGTGGTCGCCTACCTCGACGGCAACTCGCTGGGCCGCCCGCTGCTCGCCACCGCCGAACGGCTGCAGGAGGTCGTCGGGCAGGAGTGGGGCGCCCGGCTCATCCGGTCGTGGGACGAACGGTGGCTGGCGCTGCCCGAGCAGCTCGGTGACGAGCTGGGCCGCGTCGCGCTCGGCGCCGCGCCCGGGCAGACGATCGTCGCCGACTCGACCTCGGTGTGCCTTTACAAGGTCCTGCGGGCGGCCGTGGCGCTGCGGCCGGACCGCGACGAGATCGTCACCGACACCGCGAACTTCCCGACCGACCGGTTCCTCGTCGAGAGCGTCGCCGCCGAACTGGGCGCCGCGGTGCGGTGGATCGACACCGCCGACGTCCGCCCCGAAGACGTCGCGGCGGTCACCGGGCCGCGGACCGCCGCCGTCGTGCTGTCCCATGTGGACTACCGGTCGGCGGCGATCGCCGACCTCGCGGGCATCACGCGGCTGGCGCACGACCGCGGCGCCCTCACCGTCTGGGACCTCTGCCACAGCGTCGGCTCGATCCCGGTCGCGTTGGACGCCGACGGCGCCGACTTCGCCGTCGGCTGCACGTACAAGTTCCTCAACGCCGGCCCGGGCGCTCCCGCGTTCCTTTACGTGAACTCCTGCCACCACGCGGAGTTCGGGCAGCCGATCACCGGCTGGATGGGCGCGGCGGACACCTTCGGCATGGCCGAGCGCTACGTGCCCGCGCCCGGCATCCGCCGCGCGCTGTCCGGCACCCCGCCGGTGCTCGGCATGATCGGCGTCCGGGAAGGGGTCGCGCTCCTGGCCGAAGCGGGCATCGACCGGGTGCGGGCCAAGGCCGTCGCGCTCGGCCGCTGGGTGCTCGACCTCGCCGACGCGTGGCTCGTCCCCCTCGGCTTCACGGTCGCCTCGCCGCGCGAGGACGCCCGCCGCGGCGGGCACGTCACCCTGCGGCACCCGGACGCCGAACGGCTTTCCCGGGTCCTCATCGAGAACGGCGTGCTGATCGACTTCCGCCGTCCGGACGGCATCCGCGTCGGGCTCAGCCCGCTGACCACCGGGTTCACCGAGGTCCGCCAGGCGATGGCGCGCGTCCGGGAGCTCGCCGCCTGATCCGGCTCGGCACCGCCGGAGCGTTCTCGACCGCCAGATAGTAGCCATGTACTTAGTAGCCATGTACTGTATTTGGCATGAGCACTCCGGGACACCTCGTCTGGCGGCTGTCGATGAGGTGGCGGGCGGCCGTCGACCGCGCCCTCGCCCCGATCGGCCTGACGCACGCCCAGTACGTGTTCCTGGCCTCGCTCTCCGGCCTCGAGCGCACCGGAACCAGCCCGAGCCAACGGGAACTGGCCGACCACACCGGACTGGAAGCGCTCTACGTCTCGAAGCTCGCGCGCACCCTCGACACCGACGGCCTGGTCGACCGCACTCGCGACCCCGCCGACACCCGCACCATCCGGCTGGCCCTCACCGCGCGCGGCCGCGAAGTGGTCGAGCCGGCGATCACGACCGTGGCCGAGCTGCTCGACCGGCTCCTCGCGCCGCTCGGCGGCCGGGACGGCGACCGCACCGCCGCGCTGACCCGCGAGCTCACCGTCCTCCTCGACACCCCACTGGATCCCTGAAGGGACAAGCCATGACCCTGTACCACGAAGAATCCGGCGCCGGCACCCCGATCGTCTTCCTGCACGGCAACCCCGGTTCGGCACACGGCTGGCGCCACGTCCGCCCGCACCTCGGCGGCGGCCGGCTGCTCGCGCCCGACCTCATCGGCATGGGCCGCTCCCCGAAGCCCGACCTCGGCTACAGCTTCGACGACCACGCCCGGCACCTCGACGCCTGGTTCGACGAGCTCGGCCTGGACGACGTCGTCCTCGTCGGGCACGACTGGGGTGGCGCGCTCGCCTTCGACCACGCCGCGCGGCATCCCGGCCGGGTGCGCGGGATCGCGTTCTTCGAGACCATCGTGAAGCCGATGGCCTGGGACGACCTGACCCCGCAGGCGGCGGAGCGGTCGCGGAAGATCCGCACGCCGGGGGTCGGCGAAGACATGGTGCTGACGCAGGATCTCTTCGTCCGGCAGGCGTTCACCGGCGGCGTCCGCACGCCCGTCGGCGACGACGACCTGGCCGCCTACCTCGCGCCGTTCCCCACCCCCGAGAGCCGCCGGCCGGTGCTCGCCTGGGCCCGTCAGCTGCCGCTCGGCGGTGAGCCGGCCGGGCTCGTCTCGCGCATCGAGGCCTACGACGAGTGGCTCGCCACGAGCACCGACGTCCCGAAGCTGCTCATGACGTTCGAAGGATCCCCGACGCTGCTCATCGGCGAGGCGATGACGCGGTGGTGCGAAGCGAACATCGCGGCGCTGGACGTCGTCGCGTGCGGGGAAGCCGGGCACCACGCGCAGGAGGACCGGCCGAAGGAGATCGGCACCGAGATCTCCGCGTGGCTGGACCGCCACGGACTCCGCTGAACGCCTGAGCCGTCAGGTGTGGCGCAGCGGCGGGACGACGTCGGCGCCGAGGACCCGGGCCGCCACCCACGCCAGCCCGTCCGCCGTGCGCGCCGGCGTGTCCGACGGCTGCACGACGTGGCTGAGCACCGCGCGGACGACCAGGTCGATCACCACGGCGACCTGCTCGTCCGTGAGCGCCGGCCGGTAGACCAGCACACGCACGGTCAGCATCGCCCTCGCCCGCGCGAGCAGCGTGCCGGCCTGGGTGGTCAGCAGCGGCAGGAGCTCGCTGGCCGCGCCGTGCGACGCGGAGGCGATCGCGCGCAGCAGGACGTTGTCCTCGGCCAGCTCCAGGACCGCGCGGACGGCGTCGTACATCGCCTCGACGAGGTCGGTCTCGTGGCGGTCGAAGGCCGCGTCGACCACCGAGAGGAAGCGCCCGAGCTCGTGCGAGACCATCGCTTCGGCGAGCGCGGCCTTGGAGCCGATCTCGTTGTAGACGGTCTGGCGGCTGACCCCGACCAGCTCCGCCAGCCGGGCCATCGTGACCGCCGGCCAGCCCGACCGCGCGGTCAGCTCGATCGCCGCGGTGATGATCGGCTGCCGGTGCTGTCCGCCCTCGGGCGCGAATCCCGTACTCATCGTCGTGGTGTCAGTCCCGCAGTTTCAGGGCCAGCACCGGGCAGGAGCTGACGGCGGAGGAGACCTCCTGGCGGCGGTCCTCCCCGGGCTGTTCGTCGAGCAGCACGACGAGGCCTTCGTCGCCCACCTCGAAGAAGTCCGGGGACAGCGACTCGCACATGCCCGCGCCGATGCAGTGGTCGAGGTCCGCTTCGATCCGCATCACGCACCCACCCGGCCCGGCGCGACGAAGTCGACCTTCTCGCGCACCCCGCAGTCCGGGCAGCACCAGGAGTCCGGGATCGCCGACCACGGCGTGCCGGCCGGGAAGCCTTCGCGCGGGTCGCCGCGCCGCTCGTCGTAGACGTACCCGCAGCCCGGGCACATCCCGCCTTCCGTGGCGTCACCACGGGTGTCGGTGATTTCCGGGGCGGCCGCCGTGACGCGGGTTCCGTAGCGGGCCAGGATCTTGTCCCGTTTGGACGGTTGGAGGTTGGCGCGCGAGATGTCGCCGTCGAAGTGCGCGAGCACCCGCGGGTCCATCACCTTGCGCCACACCGGCGGGATGAGCGCCAGCACGATCATCCCGGCGTACCCGGTGGGCAGCACCGGCGACTCCTCGAAGTCGCGCAGCGTCTGGTAGCGCCGGGTCGGGTTCGCGTGGTGGTCGCTGTGCCGCTGCAGGTGGTAGAGCAGGACGTTCGTGGCGATGTTGTTGGAGTTCCAGCTGTGGTGGGGCGCCACCCGCTCGTAGCGCCGCTTGCCGGGGCCGCCGACCCGCTGGCGCAGCATCCCGTAGTGCTCCATGTAGTTGACCACCTCCAGCAGCGAAAACCCGACCACGGCCTGGATCACCAAGTATGGCAGCACCCCCACCCCGAGCCAGCCGACCATCGCCGCCCACAGCACCGCCGACATCAGCCACGCGTTGACGACGTCGTTGCCCAGCCGGTACGGGTGCCGGTCGCGCCGCGCGTAGCGCTTGCGCTCCAGCCGCCACGCC
The DNA here is from genome assembly GCF_055583645.1 of Amycolatopsis sp. NPDC104587. Taxonomy (NCBI): domain Bacteria; kingdom Bacillati; phylum Actinomycetota; class Actinomycetes; order Pseudonocardiales; family Pseudonocardiaceae; genus Amycolatopsis; species Amycolatopsis sp. NPDC104587. Next base: position 118,353 of record NZ_JBVJNO010000007.1, on the reverse strand, counting down.
GACTTCAGCGAGCCGAAGACCGTGCGCGGCCAGAAGCGGTAGAAGCTTTCGCCGACGCGGCTGCTCGCCGGGTCCTCGGGAGTCGCGACGCGGACGTGGTGGCCGCGGTTGTGCTCGATGTAGAAGTGGCCGTAGAAGCTTTGCGCCAGCGCGATCTTCGACAGCCAGCGCTCGTGGCTCTCCTTCTTGTGCCCCAGCTCGTGCGCGGTGTTGATGCCGATGCCGCCGATGCACCCGATGGACACGGCGAGGCCGATCTTGTCCGCCACGCCGACGTCGCCGCGGGCGATCAGCCAGAAGGCGGCGGCGAAGCCGACGTACTGGATCGGCAGGAACGCGAAGGTGATCCAGCGGTAGTAGCGGTCCTTCTCCAGCCGCTCGATGACGTCGTCCGGCGGGTTGCTGCGGTCCAGCCCGGTGAGCAGGTCGACGAGCGGCACGACCACGAGGATCACGACCGGCCCGATCCAGAACCACCCGCCCCAGCCGGTGGCCGCGTGCAACCCGATGGCGAGGAACGCCAGCGACGGCACCACCAGGCCGATCAGCCACAGGTACCGCTTGCGGTCGTGCCACCGCTCGGTCGAGCCGGCGGGCACGGTCCCGGTCACCTCGCTCATCACACCCTCCTCCGTTGGCTGGTTTACAGAACGATAGATGATGTACAGATGGATTGACAAGACTTACCTATTTGTCAAAGGGCTCAGGCAGACCGGCACCGCAACGGATCACCGCTCGTACTTTCGAAATCTTCGACGAAGGGTCTCGCCACCCCGGAAAACCGGCGTCGGCGACGGCTTCCGGGGCAGAACCCGTGCCCGTCCGTCTCCGGCCCCACGGTGTCGGGCGTGGCGGGCGAATGCGATTTGCCTTTCACCCGTTCGGCCCAGCGAACCGGACCCCCGAACACGTCGCCGACGCCCTTACCAGAGCAAACGCCGGTAGTCACCCCGGAGCACACGGTAAACACCGTTCGCGCTTCGGCGGACGGCCGTCGGCTCACCGGGTCAGCACCACCGTGGCTCACCGGTTCGTGGTAAAAAACGGACCCTGATCGATTCTGCGGCAACACGGAGGGTGAGGCGAAGACGGGTGACGGCGGCAGCTGCGTCCCTTCGTCGTGTCCGCTTCCTCGTCCGGGTCCCCCATCTTCGCCGACCGTCACTCAGGAGTTCGTGAACCGCCGTGCTGAACAAAGACGACAAGGACGAGTCGGACAAGCCGTACGACAAGTCGATCCGCAAAAGGCTGACCCGGACCGTGCTCATCCCCAGCGTGACGCTGCTGGTGCTGTGGATCGCGGTCTCCTCCTACTTCCTCTTCAACGGCGTTTACGTCCGGCTGGTCGCGGCGTCCGTGCGCGAGGTGTCCATCCCCGCCGCCACAGCGCTCGCCGAGTTCCAGAAGGAACGCCAGACCGCGCTGCAGTACCTGGACGACCCGGCGCTCGGCCCGGGCCGGCTGCAGGAGCAGCAGAAGGCCACCGACGACAAGCTCGGTGTCCTCAAGGACGCCTTCGCCGCGACGATCTCCAACGCGCCGGACGAAATCGCGACGAAGGTCAACGCGCTGAAGGCCCAGTTCGACCAGCTTCCGGTGCTGCGCTCGCAGATCAGCTTCCGCAGCATCGACCGCGCGCAGGTCAACACCTACTACAACGGCGTGATGGACACGGCGTCGAACCTGTTCGACACCCAGGCCCGCGTGGTCCCCGACGCCGAAGCGGCCACCGGCGGCATCACCGCGACGTCGGTCTTCCGCGCCGGTGACGCGATGTCGCGCGAGACGTCGCTGGTGTCGACGGCCTTCTCCGCCGGCACCTTCGCGCCCGACGACTTCGCCCAGTTCGCGCAGCTGTCCGGGACCTACCGGACGCAGCTGGCGCAGATCGAGCCGTTCCTCGACCCGGCCGTCCGCACCAAGTACCAGACGCTGGTCAAGAGCGCCGCCTGGCAGCAGCTGGCGACCGCCGAGGTGGCGATCGTCAAGCACGGCCCGTGGTCGCCCAGCGAGCAGAACTCCGTGCCGGTGTCCGAAACGGACTGGCAGAACGCGACGAACCAGGTCGCCCAGAACCTCAACGACCTCGCGATCACCCAGGCGGACAAGGTTTCCGCGGCCGCGATCGACTCCGGTGACGCCCAGCTGCGCAACGTCATCATCGGCTCCATCCTGGCGCTGCTCGCGTCGCTGGCGGCGATCATCGTCGCGGTGCGGGTGTCCCGCTCGCTCGTCGACCGCGCCCTGATGACGCGCCTCGCCCGGCTGCGCAACGACTCCCTCGACCTCGCCCGCAACCGGCTGCCGGACATCGTGGAACGGCTGAAGAACGGCGAGTCCGTCGACCTGGCCGAAGAGCTCCCGCAGCTCGACCACGGCCGCGACGAGATCGGCCAGGTGGCCGAGGCGTTCAACACCGCCCAGCTGACCGCCGTCAACGCGGCGGCGAGCGAGGCGAAGGCCCGCAGCGGTGTGCACAACGTGTTCCTCGGCATCGCGCACCGCAACCAGGTCCTGGTCCACCAGCAGCTGCAGATCCTCGACGAGATGGAAGCCCGCGAGGACAACTCGACCCAGCTGGCGGCGCTGTTCCAGCTCGACCACCTCGCCGCGCGCGCCCGCCGCACCACCGAGAACCTGATCATCCTCGGCGGCAAGCAGCCCGGCCGCCGGTGGCGCAAGCCGGTCCCGCTGATGGAGGTGCTGCGCGCGGCCGTGTCGGAGACCGAGCAGTACGCGCGGGTCCAGGTCGAGCAGGTCGCCGACGTCTCGATCGTCGGCGCCGCGGTGGCCGACACGATCCACCTCGTCGCCGAGCTGGTCGACAACGCGACGTCGTTCTCCCCGCCCGGCTCGCCGGTCGAGGTGACCAGCCGCCTGGTCGCGCGCGGCGTGGTCATCGACGTCTCGGACCAGGGCCTCGGCATGAAGGACGGCGTCCGCGAGTGGGCCAACTCGATGATGGCCGAGGCGCCCGAGTTCGACGCGATGGCGCTGCGGGCCGACTCCAGCCTCGGCCTGTTCGTGGTCGCGCGCCTGGCGGCGAAGCTCGGCATGACCGTCACGTTCGACCCGTCCCGGTACGGCGGCCTGCGCGCCACCGTGCTCGTCCCGACCCACCACCTGGCCGGCCAGCAGGCGAGCCCGGCCGACGAACCCGGATCCACCCCGGCGGAGACCACCGCGGTCCTCGCCCCGGTGGGCGGCCCCGCGCCGCAGGCAGCAGAAAGCCCGCTCCGTTCGATGGACACGCCCAGCTCGTTCACCGGCCAGATCCCGATGAAGCGAGACGCCAAGCCGAGGCCGTACCCGGCTCGCGCGCTCACCCCGCCCGACCCCGCGCCCGCCGTGGCGCCGGCGGTCGCGGCGCCCCCGCCCGCCGCGGTGGCGCCCCCGGCCGGGCCGGCCGCCGGGCGACCGGCCGACGACCGGCCCCGGCTGCCCCGCCGGGAGCCCCAGCAGAACCTCGTCGCCCAGCTCGAACACGAACCCGACGACAGCCAGGACGACGTCGTGGCACCGGGTGAAGGCACCGCGCGCACCCTCGCCGCGTTCCACAAGGGCACCCGCCGGGGACGCGTCGGGCCCGAAGACGCGTAGTCCGCGACAGCACACAGGGAAAGTCCACAGAGGAAAGTCAAGGTTTCTGACGCATGAACGAGTACGGGAACCCCAAACCCGATCTCAACTGGCTGCTCGACGACGTGGTGAGCCGCGTGGTCGGCGCGCAGAACGCCATCGTGCTGTCCGCCGACGGTCTGCTCATCGGCAAGTCGGCCGGGATGAGCAAGGACGACTCGGACCAGCTGTCCGCCATCGCCTCCAGCCTGCAGAGCCTCGCGAAGGGGGTCAGCAAGCAGTTCAACCGCGGCCCGGTGCTGCAGAACATGATCGAGATGGAGCGCGGCTACCTGTTCGTCTCGGCGGCGGGCCTGGGCGCCTGCCTCGCCGTGCTCGCCGCGGACAACGTCGACGTCGAGATGATCGCCTACGAAATGAGCCGGCTGGTGAAGCGGGTCGGGGACTACATGGTGTCGGCGCCGCGCGAGGCGGCGCAGATCCTGCGGGAGGCCACATGAGCACCGACGAAGGCTGGTACGACGAGGCCGCCGGGCCGCTGGTCCGCCCGTACACGATCACCAGCGGCCGCACCCCCGCCGACAACGCGCGGCTCGACCTGTCCACGCAGGTCATGACGCTGCGTTCGGAGCAGGAGCCGGCCGGGCTCGGCCCGGAGCACCAAGCGATCGTGCAGCTGTGCCGGCACCCGGTGTCGGTCGCCGAGATCGCCGTCTACGTGAAGATCCCGCTGGGGGTCGTGCGGGTGCTCGTCGGCGACCTCATCGAACGCGGCCTCGTCATCACCCGCTCCCCCACCCAGAACCCGGCGCAGTCGCCGGACCTCGAAACACTCCAGGCGGTTCTCGATGGCCTCATCAAGTACTGACGGCGCGGGGACCGAGCTGGTCCCGACGCCCGTCAAGATCATCGTCGCGGGCGGGTTCGGCGCCGGGAAGACCACCATGGTCGGTTCGGTCAGCGAGATCCCGCCGCTGACCACCGAAGAGGTGCTCACCGAGGCGAGCGCGGGGATCGACGACCTCTCCGGCGTCGAGCGGAAGACGACGACCACCGTCGCGCTCGACTTCGGCCGGATCACCATCTCGCCGCGGCACGTGCTGTACCTGTTCGGGACGCCGGGCCAGGCGCGCTTCTGGTTCATGTGGGACGACCTGGCGCGCGGCGCGATCGGGACGATCGTGCTGGTCGACACCCGGCGGCTGGAGACCAGCTTCGCCGCGATCGACTTCTTCGAACGCCGGAAGATCCCGTTCGTCGTCGCGGTGAACTGCTTCGACAACGCGCCGCGCTACACCCCCGACGAGATCCGCGAGGCCCTCGTCGTCCCGGACCGGGTGCCGATCGTCATGTGTGACGCGCGTGACAGGGACTCCAGCAAGCTCGCGTTGATCCGGTTGGTGAAGCACGCGATGACGGTGGTGCCGGCGCGGGTCTGAGACCTGCGCTTTGTCCGTTCGGTGTCCGGTCGGGACACGCCGGAGTCCGAAGTGTCCCAGCGTGTCCACCTCGGACTGCGGCAAACCCACATGGCGCAATTGGTTGGACCACCCGGGTGCTGAGTTTTAGTTGAGCACGCATCCGTTTGATAACATCCGCTCGTGACCAGTCGTGCGCCGGAATTTCCTGAATATATAAGGGAAAACTATCCGGCGCAGGGCCGGCTCTTCGGTGACTTTCTGTGCGGGCTCTGGGCCACGGCGTGTGACGCGCTCGCGGTTCCGGTGGAGCAGTCCGTCCGGGCCACCCTGCTGCTGCGCGGGCTGCTGCCCGCGTGGGCCCACGAGCGGATCGGGGCCGTGCCCGCCCAGCCGTCCTATGTGGCGGACGACGGGTTCCCCGCCGAGATGTCGGTGAACTGGTCGGGACGGCACCCGGAGCTGCGGGTGCTGTTCGACAGTCTCGGCCACGACGTGGTTTCCCCTGGTGACAGCGCTTTCGACACGAAGGTGCGGGAGACGTTCACCCCGCGCGGCGGGCGTCCGTCGCCCGCGCCGGTGTGGCATTCGATCGCCTGGCGCCCGCCGTCGGGGATCGTCCACAAGACGTACTTCGGGCTGTACCCGTGGCCGCACCAGCACCGCGAGGCGGCCGTGGCGGAGGCCATGGACCGGCTCGGCATGACCACTGCGTGGGACGACGCCCGGCGTCGCATCGAAACCGTCGAAGGCGAACGGGAAATCGAGTTCTTCGCGGTGGACCTGGCCGGCGAGGCGGACGCCCGGGTCAAGATCTACTACCGCAACCACGGCGCGGCACTCAGCGAGATGAACCGCGTCGCTTCGGTGGCCGTCAGTCACGACGGTGACCGCGCGGAGCCGGCTTACCGCGTCCTGACCGGTGAACGCGCCGACGCCGGGGAAGCGGCCTTGAGCTGCCTGGCGTTCCGGTCCGGACTGGACCGAGCCGCCGAGTCCACCACCTACCTGCGGCTGCCCGGCCTGACGGCCGACGACGAGGAAGCCGTCGAGCGCACCGCCGCCCTGCTGCACACCGAAGGCGTGGACCCCGGCGGGTTCCGCACGCTGGCCGCCGCGCTGGCGCCCGGGCCGCTGGCCGGGCACCGGGGCTTCCTGGAGCTGGTGAGCTACCGCACAGCGGGCCGCCGCGGCGACGTGACCACGTACTTCCGGTTCCCCGTCTTCGGCCGGCCGGCGCCGGCCCCCCTTTCGCCGGTTGATCTTGGTTAGCGGCAGCGAAAAGATGATCTCGGGCAGCACCACGGTAAGGAGCCGATCGTGACCCAGCAGGACGTCGAGCGCATCGCCCGGCACAACGAGCAGCGGCAACGGGAGTACGAGTCGTCGGACCTGATCCGGCTGCTGACCGACCGGGACACCTCCGACGAGACGAAGAAGGCGGTGCTCACGTACCTGCAGCCGTGGTCGAACGCGTTCCAGCGGATGATCAGCGCGCGGGTCGTGTCCGAGAGCGACCCGGAGCTGCGGGCCCTCGCGCTGGAGCACCAGCAGGAGGAGATCGGCCACGACAAGATCCTGGCCCGCAGCCGCGCGGACGACCGGCAGCTGGTGTGGGACCCGGTCATCGAGTCGGGCGCGTCGTGGTTCGTCGACCAGTTCTCGACCCTGCCGGGCGTGCAGCGGGCGGTGCTGGCGCACCTGGCCCTCGAAGCCGGCAGCCTCGTGTTCAGCCAGGCGGGCACCCGGGCGTTCCCGGACGACGAATACTTCGAGCTGCACGACGAAGCCGACGTCGAGCACCTCGAGATGGGGTACGAGCTGTTGCGGCGGCGCAAGGACTGGACCGTCGACGCGGTGACCGCGGTGCTGGACCGGGCGTGGCAGGTGATCACCGTGGTTTCCGACCGCATCGCCGAGTGCGCGCGCCGCGCTACGGTGACCGCATGACCGACTCCACCACGACCGACCCCGCCACCGCCGCCCGCGCCGTCGCCGCCGAAGCCGCGGAGGCGTACCAGGATGCCTTGGGCGACCGGCTGATCGGCGCGTACCTGCTGGGCAGCCTGTCCTACGGCGGCTACTCCCCGGCGGCGAGCGACATCGACCTGGCCCTGGTGCTGACGGACGTCGCCGAGGGTGACCGCGAGTCCGTCACGGCGACGACGGAGGCGCTGCAGGAGCGAAGCCCTTTGCACGGCAAGCTTTCCGTGTTCTGGGCGTCGCTCCCGGCGTTGCGCGAAGGCCGTGACGACGGCCGCTTCCCGGCGCTGGACCGCCTGCAGCTGGCCGACCACGGCCGGGTCCTGCTCGGCTCGGACGTCCTGGCGGAGGTGGCGCGCCCGGCGGCGTCGGAGCTGCTGCTGGAGAGCGCGGCCTTCGCGATCGCGGTCCTGGCGGCCGAGCCGGTGACGGCCGAGTTCCACGAGCCGCGCCGGCTGCTGGCGGACAAGGTGTGGTTCACGAAGGCCGTGTTGTTCCCGGTTCGCTTCCTGTACTCGGGCACGACGGACACCGGCCGCGCGGCGAACAACGACGAAGCGATCGAGTGGTACGCGTCCCAACCGGACGCGCCGTCGGTGTCGCTGGTGCGGCTGGCGGAGCGGGTCCGGGGTGGACATCCGCTCGACCCGGCCGAAGCCGGGCCGGAGCTGGCGGCGGGGCTGGTCCCGTTGTACCGGCGCTACATCGAGGCCGAGACTCAACGGCTTCGGGACACCGGCGCGCCGGAAGACCTCATCGCGGCTTTCGAGGACTGGAACAAGCGACTCGGCTGATCCGGCATTCGGGTGAACGTCTCCCCCACTCTCTAACACGCGGTGCGCGGCTCCGACTCCTCAAGCACTCCCGTCGCCTCGGGAGCGAGGAGCCGGGAGGCCGCCATGTCCACTCCGGGAACACTCCGGCCGCTCGTGCTCGTGCGCGGGTTCGGCGGGCCCGACGTCGCGGACGAGCAGGCCAGCGGATACCAGGGGTTCAACGAGGGCACCGTCTACCCCGGCCGCCGCGGGGAGAACTACATCTACGAAGGTTTTGTGCTGCGGGCGATGAAGTCCTCGCTGTACTCCTACCGCGACGCCACCAACGTCGTCGGGTACTACGCCGAAGACGTCGACGCGCCGCCGGACCCGATGAACTACCCCGCCGACCTCATCGAGGGGAGCGTGGTGCTCGACCCGTCGGTGGCGCGGCGGGTGCTCGCCGCGAAGAACGCGGACGGCACGCTGTGGGTGTACCGCTACTACGACCTCAAGCCCCGGGCCGTGAGCCGCTACGGCCAAGGGCTCGCCCGGCTGATCGACATCCTGCACGAGCTCGGCCACACCGACGGCGTCGACATCGTGGCGCACAGCATGGGCGGGCTCGTCGTCCGCGAAGCGCTTCGGTACATGAAATCCGAGGGGCGCGACCCCGAAGAGCTCGTCCACCGGATCGTCACGCTCGGCACGCCCCACCGCGGCATCGCCTTCCAGGTGCTGCCGCGCTGGCTCGTCGACGGGCTCCCCGGCGTGGCCAACGCCGCCGACGAGGTCGCCGCGTTCGATCCCGCGCAGAAGAAGTTCCTCGACGTCCCGTCGTACTTCGACCCGCGACGGATCCTGACCGTCGTCGGCACCGACTACCGCAGCTACGGCGTCAAGATCGCTTCGGCGGGCAACCGGCTTTCGACGCTCTTCGCCGAGGGAACGCTGAGCTACAACCACAGTGACGGCCTGGTCAAGCAGACTTCCGCGCAGCTGCCGGGCGCGCCGCGCACGTTCGTCCACAAGTGCCACGGCGGCAGCGACTCCCTGGTGACTTCGCGCGAGGCCTACGAAATCGCGATGCGCTTCTTCCACGGCACGCACCGGGTGCGCCTGTGGCTCGACACGGCCGAGGTGCTGCGCGGCCAGGACCTGTTCAGCCACAGCGAGTTCTACCTCGGCGTCTCGATCAAACCCCGCTACGTCGACTTCGAACTGTTCCACCAGAGCGCCGAAGCCGAGAACTGCTACGGCCCGTTCCGCAAGGCCGACCTCAGCGACAACGTGACGCCGCTGGAGGAGCTGCTCAGCGATTCGCTGGCCGAGGAGAAGGGCCCGGCGACGGTGTGGGCCGGCCCCGACCGGCTCGTCTGGGAGGGCTGGGTCGACACGCGCGCCAAACCGGACAGCGACCAGCGTGACCTGGTCTTCCGCCTAGACATCTACGTCGCCGAGCGCGACTCCTACGGCATCGGGTTCTCCGACAACGTCGTGTTCCGCAAGCAGTACTACGTGCAGGCGCTCCCGGGCGAGCTGCTGATCCACACGGGCGAGAAGTACCTCGGCCCGCGCGGCGAAAGCGCGCCGGGAAAGGCCGAGAAGGCCGCCACGGACCCGGGTGTCGACGAGGTCTGGCGCGCGCAGAGTTCCGAGCGCGGCTGGACGTTCGAGACGAAGGGCACCGGCTTCGAGGCGGTCTGGCGCGTCGCCATCGAACCGGACGAATGAGCGTTAAGGCGCCGGCACCTGCGACGCCCGCGCGGCCCAAACGGCCACCTGCGACCGCGAATCGAACCCCAGCTTCCGCAGGATCCGGTTGACGTGGCCCTCCGCCGTCCGGCGGGAGATCACCAGGCGGTCCGCGATCTCCTGGTTCGAGCGGCCGTCCGCGATGAGCGCGGCCACCTCGTTTTCGCGGTCGCTCAGCAGCGTCGGCCGGCTCGGCTCGGCCGCGGCCGACGGGGTGGTGTCGCCGAGGGCGTAGGCGATCGCCTCCGGCAGGCCGAACTCGCCGCCGCGGCGGAACGTCGCTTCGAACGGGCCGTCGCCGAGGGCCTGGCGCACCGCGGCTTCGCAGTCGCCGTGCGGGGCGCCGAAGTAGCGGGAGCCGAACATCGGGAAGCCGACCGCCTGCCAGATCGGCTGGGCCGACCCGAGCATCGTGGCCGCCGCCTCGAACCGGCCGCGAGCGGCTTCGTTCCACGCCAGCACCTCGATCGCCAGCACGATGCCCAGCAGGTCGTGGAACGTGCTCTTGACACGCAGGCAGTGCCGCCCGTGCTCGGCCGCGCGGTCGAGGTCGCCGCGGCTCAGCGCGACCAGCGCCTGGACGTAGATCGCGTACGCGCTCGCCCACTGCTCACCGTGGGCGTCCCCGGTCTCGCACGCCTCTTCGCACAGCTCCGCCGCCCGGTCGAGGTCACCGAGGAAGATCGAGGCGACGGCCAGTTCGATGCCCGCCAGCATCACGTTGCTGTTGAGCTCCCCCAGCCGCCGGTAGCGGGCCTGGGCTTCCTCGAAGAGGGTCTTCGCGTCGCCGATGTCGTCCCCGACGAGCAGGTTGCAGCCGAGCCGGTGCGTCGCGTACGCCAGCGCGACCTCGTCGCCGGCACGCGTCGCGTAGGCGCGGCACTCCTCCAGCATCGTCACCGCGCCGGCGTGGTCTCCCTGCAGCGTCGCGACGTAACCGTTGACCCACAACGCTTTTGCGCGTTCCTCGCCCGGCTCGGGAGCAAGCGCGAGGGCGCGGTCGAGCCAGTGCCGGCCTTCGCCGAACACCCCGCAGCCCGCCCAGTAGAACCACAACGTCGACGCGAGCCGCAGACCCGTTTCGAGCTCGCCCGGCACGGTCAGGCTGTAGTCCAGCGCGGCCCGCAGGTTGGCGTGCTCCAGGCGGGTGCGCCGGAAGATCTCCGCCTGCTCCGGACCGAACCACGCGCTTTCGCTGCGCACGACGACGTCGAGGAAGTGGTCGCGCATCCGGCGCCGGACCGCGTCGGCCTCCCCGGCCCCGGCCAGCTTGTCCCGGCCGAACTGCCGCAGCGGCTCGAGCAGCCGGAACCGCTGCCCGTCGCCGTCGGACTCCCGGATCAGCACGGACTTCTCGACGAGCCCGGCGAGCCGCTCCGGCAGCTCCTCGGCCGGCAGCCCGTCCCCGGCGCAGACGCGGCGCGCCGCCGCCAGGTCGAACCCGCCGGGGAACACCGACGCCCGCGCCCACAGGTGGCGCTCGGCCGGGCCGCACAGGGTGTGGCTCCAGCCGACGGCCGCGAGCAGGGTCTGGTGGCGGGGCTCGCCGCCGCGCTTCACCGTGCCGGGCAACCGGAAGCAGTCGGCCAGCCCCGACTCCAGCTCGGCCGGCGTCAGCACCCGCAGCCGGACCGCGGCGAGCTCGATCGCCAGCGGGATGCCGGCCAGCAGGCGGCACACCTGCGCGACGCGCTCCTGGTTCTCCGGCGTGATCGCGAAGCCCGGGTCGACCGCGGCCGCGCGCTCGGCGAACAGCGTCAACGCCGGGTACTGCAGCCACGCGCCTTCGGGCAGCGGACGGCCGGCTTCGGGCAGCGGCAGCGGGGAAACCGGCCAGAGGTGCTCCCCGGCCAGCGCCAGCCGCTCCCGGCTGGTCGCGAGCAGCCGCAGCCTGGGCGCGGCGCGCAGCAGGTCGTGCGCGAGCGCGGCGCAGGCGTCCATCAGGTGCTCACAGTTGTCCAGGATGACCAGCAGCCGGCGGTCGCGCAGGTGCTCGGCCAGCACGGCCGCGGGGCTCCGGCCGGTTTCGTCGTGCACCCCCAGCGCCTCCAGCGCGGTGTGGGCGACCAGCGCCGGGTCGTGGAGCCCGGCGAGCTCGACCAGCCAGACGCCGTCCGGGAACGCCCGCGACAGCCCGGCCGCGGTCTGCACGGCCAGCCGGGTCTTGCCGACGCCGCCGACCCCCGTGAGGGTGACCAGCCGGGCCCGCGTCAGCAGGTGCTTCACCTCGGCGACGTCGGGCTTGCGGCCCACGAAGCTCGTCGTGTCCGCGGGCAGGTTGCCCTTCCCGCACGTCGCCCCTGCCTTGCCCACGGGTGAACCGTAGGGACGTCCGGGCGGACGGGTCAATGCGACCGCGCGGTCGTCCCTCGGATGGCCCTCACGCGTCCGGGAGCCGGTACAACGTCGGGGTGGCCCCGCCGTGCAGCGCGGCGAGGCTGGCGCGGCAGGCCTTGCGGACCTGCCGGTTGGCCGCCGAATCCGCCTGGCCGCACCGCGGGCAGAACAGGTGCACCGCGCCCGGCGGGGTCTCGTCGACGGCGACGTCGACCGGGCACTCGCAGCGGCGGCACCAGCGGTGCCCGGTGACGACGAGGACGTGCAGCACGTCGGCGACGCACCGGTGGACCCAGCTGCGGTGGACGTGGCAGGTGCTGCGGACGTGCGGGCTCAGGCCGTGCTCTTCGGCGGTGTCCTCGGCGGCCAGGATGGCGGCCAGCCGGCGGTCTTCGAGGTCGGCGTAACGATCGCGGCCCCCCGAGGGGGCCGGTCGCGGCTCCGGGACGTCCGCGGGGGAGACGACCCGGAGGAGGGGACGCGACCGGCCTTGCACCATGTGTTCTCCGACCTCCCACGGTCAACGACGGCCGGTCAAGCCTGACCCGGGCCGCGCGCCACCGCACCCGTACAAGTACCCGACTCCCTACCTGTCCTCGTTCACGCGGCGCGCCGGAGTGCGCACTGTGCGCGCTCAGCGCAAGGTCAGCGGCGTCTCCGAGCCGAAGCGGGTCAGCTTCTCCGGGTTGCGGACGTAGTAGACGCCGGTGATGCGCGCGTCCTCGAGCCGGATGGCCATCACCCCGTCGATCTCGCCGTCCAGGCGCAGGACGAGGGCCGGGTTGCCGTTGACGACGGCCGGCTCGGTGGTGAGCACGGCGCCGACCCGGCCGATGCCGCCGAGGACGAACCGGACCAGCTTGTCCGCGCCGGCGACCGGGCGCAGCGCGGCCTGCTTGACCCCGCCGCCGTCGCTGAGCAGGACGACGTCGGGCGCGAGGACGTCGAGCAGGCCCTGCAGGTCACGCCCTTCCAGCGCCCGCTGGAACGACGCGAGCACCGCCCGCGTCTCGCTCGCGGACACCGCCTCGCGGGGCCGCCGGGCGTCGACGTGGCGGCGCGCGCGGTGCGCGATCTGCCGGACGGCGGCGGGGGTCTTGCCGACAGCGTCCGCGATCTCGTCGTAGCCGACCTCGAAGACCTCGCGCAGCACGAAGACGGCGCGTTCAGTCGGCGACAGCGTCTCCAGCACGAGCATCAACGCCATCGACACGCTCTCGGCGAGCTCGACGTCTTCGGCGACGTCCGGCGCGGTGAGCAGCGGTTCCGGCAGCCAGGGCCCGACGTAGGACTCCTTGCGCCGCTTCATCGTGCGCAGCCGGTTCAGCGCCATCCGGGTGGTGATCCGGACCAGGTACGCGCGCTCGTCACGCACCTGCTCCGGGTCGACCTTCACCCACCGCAGCCAGGTCTCCTGCAGCACGTCCTCGGCGTCGGCCGCCGAGCCGAGCATCTCGTAGGCGACCGTGAAGAGCAGGTTGCGGTGGGCGACGAAGGCGCCGGTGGGGTCGCTCATGGTCTTCCCTTCCTGTGTTCGCCGGTCAGGCGGTGAAGGACACGGGCCCGAACCGCCCCCAGGCGACGAACACCGCGACCGCGAGGTAGGCCAGGTTCAGCGCCACGAACCGGTACCCGCCGTGCCGGACGTGGGTGATCATCGCACCGACCATCAGCAGGACCCAGCAGGCTGCGGTCACCGGCACGAGCACCGGCGCGATCCCGAGGACCGCGGGCAGCACCAGCCCCACCGCGGCGAGCAGCTCGAGCACCCCGAGGCTCCGGACGAACCCGGCGCCGGCGCTCGCGGTCCACTCCCCTCCCGGCGCCGCGGCCAGCTTCTCCTTCGGCACGAACGTTTTGCTGACCCCGCCGGTCAGCGCGACCACGGCGAGCAGTCCGGCGGCGATCCACAGTGCGAGGTCCATCAGGTTCTCCTTCGTCCCAGGTTCGGCCTCAAGACACCGCGCCCCCGGATCCTGTGACACGGCATGACCTGGATCACGCCTGAGCCTTGTCCCCCGTGCGAGCTACCCGGGACTGTCCACCCCACGGTGACGTCCCCAGCCCGGCAGATCCCTAGCGTTTCTCCTGGCCGCGGCGCCCGTCGCGGAATCTCACGAAGGAGTCCCCCATGCGACTGTTGACGCAGTTCGTGGCCGTCGCGGTGGTTGCGCTCGGTGGCAGCCTCGTGGTCGGCGCCGTGCACTGGAACGCGCCGCTCACCCTGGTTCTCGGGCTGCTGAGCGCGGTCCTCGCGGTGCTCACCTACGCCTGGGTCGTGCGGCGGACCGAACACCGGACGCCCGACGAAATCACCTGGGACGGGCGCGCGCTCGGGCGGGGGATGCTCGTCGGGCTCGGGTTGTTCGGCTGTGTCATCGCGAACATCGCCCTCGTCGGCGGGTACGACGTGCTCGGGTGGGGCTCGGTCGGCGGCGCCGTGGCCCTGCTCGGGTTCTCGGCCGCCGCGGCCGTGACCGAAGAGCTCGTCTTCCGGGGCATCCTCTTCCGGTTCGTCGAACGGTGGACCGGCACCTGGACCGCGCTGGCGCTGACCGGCCTGCTCTTCGGGCTTTCGCACCTGTTCAACGCCCACGCCACCGTCTGGGGCGCGCTCGCCATCGCCGTCGAGGCCGGCGGGATGCTCGCCGCCGCCTACGCCGCGACCCGCACCCTCTGGGTGCCGATCGGCCTGCACTTCGCCTGGAACTTCGCCGAGGGCGGCCTCTTCGGCACCGGGGTCTCCGGCACGGACGCGCCCCGAGGGCTCCTGGACGGCGTCACCTCCGGCCCGGCCGTGCTGACCGGGGGTGAGTTCGGGCCCGAGGCGAGTGTGTACTCCGTGGCCGCCGGTGTCATCACCACGGCCGTGTTCATGACGCTCGCCCGGCGACGCGGCCACATCGTGCCCCGGCGGCGGCGCGCCACCCCGGCCGCGCCGGCCGCTACTGTCGTGCCGTGATCGAGCGCGCTGGTGCCGGCCTGCACGGGTACGGGACGCGGGTCGGCGACCTGCCGACCCGGCCGATGGACGCGCTCGCCTTCGTGGTGGTCGCCGCCGAGTGCCTCCCGCTGGACCTGCGCGACCGCGTGCAGGCGGTCGTCTACGCCTATCGCACCGGCCTGGTGAGCTGAACCGCACTATCCTGCGATCATGCTGGATCTCCTCATCGACGGCCTGCTCGGCGGGCTGGTCGACAGCGTGACCCTGCGCCGAAGAGCCCGGAAGAAGGCCGACCCGACCGACGTCGTGACGGGGACGGCGGTCAAGCTGCCCTGCTCGCTGCGCCGGCCGCCCGGCAGCTGGACCCACGGCACCCTGCGCCTGACGCCGGCGGGCGCGACCTGGCAGGCACGCCTGAACCGCGGCGAGCCCGTCACCCTGGCCTCGCCGACCGTCTCCCTGCGGGACACCCGCCCCGCCAAACCGGGCCGGGGCCTGTCCCTCGCGACGGCGATGACGGTGGCCGTGCTCGACGCCGACGGCCACCGCCTGGAGCTCGCCGTCCTGAGCGAGGACGTCACCCTGCTCCGGAAGACCTTCCCCTGAACCGCTAGACCCGCTTCTTCACCTCCGGCGTGCGGGCGGTCGCCGGCGGGCCGCCGACACCGGACTCGATCGCCGCCGTCACGATGCGGTTGCGGTCGCCCGACGACAGCACGCCGTTGGTCACCAGCTCCTGGGTCACCGCTTTCACGTGCTTCACGAACCGGTCGTGCGACGCGTACTCCGCGTTTTCGTCGATGACGTCGTTGAGCGTGCAGCCGTTGCCGATGTCGGTGTTCTCGACCTGGCTGTCGATCCCGCCGATCACCACGGTGTCGCGAACGTCGGAGTTCGGGCAGGCGTCCGGCGGTGGCACCGCCGCGACGACCGTGAACGCGCCGCTCACCTCGTCCGAGACGTTCCCGGCGACGTCCGTGGCCCGCGACCGGACCGTGTGCGCGCCGAGCGCGGACACCACGACCGGCGCCGTGTACCGCGTCCACACTCCACTGTCCACTTTGTACTCCACGAGGTCCACACCGGACCCCGTGTCGGTCGCGGTCAGCGTCACCGACGCCTGGCCGACGTACGACCAGTCACCGTTCTGCTTGCCACTCACCGCGACCGACACCGACGGCGCGGTCGTGTCTCCCCCGGCGACCACCGCGAAGGACACCGTCCCCACCGTCGAAGTGTTGCCGGCGACGTCCCGGGCCCGGAAGTCGAAGGTGTGCGCGCCCGGTGCGGAAACGGGGACCGGTGCGGCATAAGCGGTCCACGCGCCACCGTCCACCCGGTACTCCACCGCGCCGACCCCGGACCCGGTGTCCGACGCCACCACCGTCACGGTCGCCTTGCCGACGTAGTTCCCGGCGTCGTCCCGCGTGCCGGCCACGGACGCCGTCACGATCGGCGGGGTGGTGTCGCTCTTCACGACGGTGAAGTGGGACATGCCTTCCGGTGAGGTGTTCCCGGCGGCGTCGGTCGCCCGGAAGTGGAACATGTGCTCGCCCGCGCCGGTCACCGCGACCGGTGCGGTGTAGGCGGTCCACGCCCCGCCGTCCAGCTGGTACTCCACCGAAGCCACCGTGGAGTCGGCGTCGGTCGCGGTCAGCTTGACCGTGGCGACGTCGACGTAGTTGCCCGACGAGTCCTGCTGTCCGGTGATCGCCGCGGTCACCGTGGGCGGGGTCGTGTCCCCCTGCCCTTCGACGATCGTGAAGTGCTCCATGCCTTCTTCGGAGGTGTTCCCGGCGACGTCGGTCGCGCGGTAGCGGAGCATGTGCATGCCCACGGCGGAGACCACCACCGGCGCCGAGTACGCGGTCCAGGAGCCGCCGTCCAGCTGGTACTCGACCGACGCGACGCCGGAGCCCGCGTCCGTCGCGGTCAGGGACACCGTCGCCGACTCGATGTAGTTGCCGGCCTGGTCCTTGTCCCCCGCCACCGCGGCGGTCACGGTCGGCGCCGTGGTGTCGCCGGTGCCGTCGGAGACGACGAACTCGCCCACCATCGCGGTGTGGCCGGGGATCGTGCAGAAGTACCGGTACTTGCCCGGCGTGAGCGTCACGGTCGCCTCGTGGCGGCCGTTCTGCGGGTCGAAGGGGTTGGCCAGGATGTTGAGCGAGACGTCGTGGTTGTAGCCCGGCGTCGAGGTGTCGAACGTCAGGGTGTGCGACATCCCCGTCGTGTTGCCGGTGGCTTCGCTGTTCTCGAAGACGATCGTGGTCTCGCCGGGCAGCGCGCCGGTGGGCGCGGACGCGTATTCGGTGGTGCTGTTGCCGCCCGTCCAGGTCAGGGTCTGGACCGGCGCCGCCACCGCGGGGGTGGCCAGCCCGAGCAGGGCCAGCAGCCCGGCCAGCAGCACTGTGATCAAGCGTGGGGACATCGCCGGAAGAACCTTCCTGGGAGGGGACAGGAGGGTCGGGGGGGGGGGGGGGGGGGGGGGGGAACAACCACCCCCCCCGACTGGCCGATTCGCGCTTCACCCTGCCGCATTCGGCTTTGCGGGCAGCTGACCCCCCCATTTTTCC
>NZ_JBVJNO010000007.1:0-100996 GCF_055583645.1 Amycolatopsis sp. NPDC104587 | reverse complement strand
GAGGATGCAGGACACGACAAGAGACCCTCGTTGGGGGGGGGAGCCTTTCTCCCTGTCCCCCCCCCCCCCCCCCCCCCCCCCCCCCCCCCCCCCCCCCCCCGCCGCGGCCGTGCTACAGCTGCCGCACCCGGATGTTGCGGAACTCGGTCAGATCGTTGTCGCTGTGGTTCTGCAGCCCGATGAACCCGCTGACGAACTGCCGCAGGTCGGTCGGCGGGTCCCCGGCGCGCGAGGACTGCTGACCCGGCGTGTTGTCGAACTCGTTGATCACCACGCCGTTGCGGATCATCGTGTAGTGCTGCCCGACGACCTTGATCTCGTACTCGTTCCAGGTGCCCTTCGGCCGCGCGCCCGCCTGGTCGAGCGGGCGCGGGTCGAAGTTGTAGACCGACCCGGTCTTCTGCGGCTCACCGCTGTCGCCGTCGTAGATCTGGATCTCGTGACCGCAGTAGATCGCGACCCACGCCTGCGACGTCCGCGCCGAGCCGACCGTTCCGCAGCTGCCCGGCGGCCGCTGCTCCAGCGGCGTCCGCGGGTCCGGGAACCGGACGAAGACCCCGCTGTTGGCCCGGAAGGTGTCCGGGGCGATGTCCTTGAACTGGACCTTCACCGAGAAGTCGCCGAACTGCCGCTGGGCGTACCAGAGCATGCCCAGCCCGCCGGCCGACCGGATCGACCCGTCGGGTTGCAAGGAGAACTGCCCCGACGGCGCCTGTTCCCAGCCGCGCAACGACTCCGCCGTGCCGTCGAAGAGCGCGTCGTAACCGGTGGTGCCCGGATTCCCGATCGGGGACGCCTTGGCCGCGGTTTTCAGCTCGGTCACCTCGGCCTTGCTGAGCACCCCGAGCTCCTTGAGCGTCGCGGTGGCCTGGTCGACGTGGTTGACGAACGCGGCGTGCGTGCTCCACGTGCCTTCGTCGTCGATGAAGTCGTCGACCGTGCAGCCGCCACCCGCGTTGCGGTTCACCACCTTAGTGATCGTGTCGCCCAAGGTCACCACTGGACTCGGATCGGCCACCACGCAGCCGATGTTCACCGCCGACCGGGTGGTCACCGCTTCGCCGTCCGCGTAGGTCACGGTCAGCTTGGCGGTGAAGACGCCGGTGCGCGGATAGGTGTGCCGCGGGTCGGCCTGCGTCGACACCGAGCCGTCGCCGAACTCCCAGCGGTAGGACACGCCGCCGGACTTCGACCCGGTGAACGCCGCCGTCAGCGCCTTGTTCTGCACCAGCGTCGACGACGCGGCCGGCGCCGGGGTCGGCGCTCCGCCGGTGTAGCTGATCTTCAGCAGCTTCTGGTTGGCGTCCAGGGAGAAGAAGCCGTTGCCGTAGTCCAGGACGTACAGCGCGCCGTCCGGCCCGAACTTGGCGTCCATCCAGCTCTGCACCTTGGTGTCCCCCGAGCCGCCCGGGATGATCTGGCGGAACGTCTCGGCGAACACCGGCGGCTGGTGCGTCGGCACGCCCGCCGGGTCGACGGTCACCGCGACCCGGTTCTGGGAGTTGGACTCGTCGCCGATGAACCACTTGTTGTCCCAGTACGCCGGCCACGCCACGCCGCTGTTCGTGTTGACCAGCGAACGGTGGTACGTCGGCCCGGACATGACCGCCTGGCCGCCACCGCGCAGGTAGGGCTGGGTGTAGGTGGCGTCCGCCGCGTTGTACGTCGGGATGGAGCTGTTGGGGCGGTTGGGGAAGACCGGGCCACCGCCGTCGGGCGAGTACCAGATCATGTTGTCCTTGATCGGCGGCAGGTTCACCAGGCCGGTGTTGCGCGGCGAGGTGTTGACCGGGTTGTTGCAGTCGTACCAGCCGGTCAGCTCCGCGGCGTTCGTGCTGCTGCGGTCGCGGTAGGGCTGCCGGTTGCCCATGCAGTACGGCCAGCCGTGGTTGCCCGCCTCGGTGATGATCGTCGCCGTCTCGTACTTCGCCGGGCCGAGCTCCGGGCTCGGCGAAGACGCGTCGGGGCCGACCCAGCCCGCGGTCATCCAGTTGTGCACCGGGTCGATCTGCAACCGGGAGATGTTGCGGACGCCCATCACGTAGATCTCCGGGCGCGTCTTGTCCGCCGGCCCGTTCGGGAAGAGGTTGCCCTGCGGGATGGTGTACGTCCCGTTCGCCTCCGGGTGGATGCGCAGGATCTTGCCGTCGAGGTCGTTCGTGTTGCCCGCCGTGCGGCGCGCGTCCTGGAACGAGATGCCCTTGTAGTCGAGCGTCCAGTTGTTGCCCGAGTAGCCGTTCGAACCGCCCGAGGAGTTGTTGTCCCCGGACCCGACGTAGAGGTTGCCGTCCTTGTCGAACGCCATGCCGCCGCCCGCGTGGCAGCAGCTGTGGATCTGGACGTCCCAGGACAGCAGGTCCTTGCGGGTGGCCTGGTCGAGCGTCTGCTTCGCCAGGTCGTAGGTGAAGCGGGACACCGTGCGCTTGCCGATCCGCTTGTCGCGGTCGATCGACGCGTGCGGCATCCAATAGGCGTACATGTAGCCGTTTTCGGTGAACTTCGGGTCCAGCGTCAGCCCGAGCAGGCCCTCTTCGTTCTTGACCAGCTCGTCACCGCTGCCGCGGTTGCCCATCACCGGCAACGTCGTGAGCAGCTTGACCTTCTTGGTGGCCGGGTCCCACTGGTGGACCGTGCCGCAGCCGAGGCCGACGTTCGGGTCGTCCCAGCTGACGATCGGCCCGGTCGGGCAGGCCGCCTTGCCGATGTAGAACACCTTGCCGTCGGGGGCGATGGTGAGGCCGTGCGGCTCGCCGATCTGGTCGAGCTGCCCGGCCGCGTTCTTGTCGGTCAGCCGCTCGACCTTGTAGTTCGCGGCGATCCCGGCCTGGCAGTCGCCACGCACCATGCCGGTCGTCCAGCGCAGCGCGCCGAGCAGGTGCTGCCGGAACTGCGCCTCGCCGTACGACCCTTCGGTGCGGCCCATGCCGGTGTAGAAGGAGCGGCCACCGTCGTAGTCGCGGCACCAGGAGATCGGGTGGAACGCGCCGTTCGCGCCGACCCCCGGGTTGTAGCCCTTCTCCTCGACCTGCGCGACCGTGTGGACGGTGCCGACCGGGTTGGACTCCCAGTTGAGCCAGCGGTCCGTGCGCGTCCAGTTCTGCGGCAGCCCGGCGGTGGCCGGGTGCTGGGCGTCGAGGACGTCGACGACGGCCTGCTGCGGCGCCGGCTCGGGCGGCGGCGGGGTCGTCGAGGTGTCCTTGAACAGCTTGAGGTCGGCCAGCTGGATGAGCGGCTCACCCGAGTTCGCGGTGATGTTGAGCCGGTAGTTCGGGTAGACCGTCGTGTTGGCGAAGGTGAACGTCCGGGTCTGGAACCGGTCGGTGAACACCTCGTTCGTGCGGGTGTCCAGGTCGGTCCAGGCCTGCCCGTCGGCCGAACCCTGCAGGGTCCAGCTCTTCGGGTCGCGGCCCGGGAAGTCGTTCGCCGACACCAGCGAGTAGCTGCTGACCGCGACCGGGGTGGCCAGCTTGTAGGCGGCCCAGCCGGTCGTCGCGAACGTCAGCCACTTGGTGTTCTCGTTGTTGTCGGCCAGTTTCTCCTTGGTCTCGTTCGGCGGGTTCTCCGCGCTGGCCGTCACCGAAGCCACGGCCTCGGGGGTCGGCCGCGCGCCGACCGGGCGGGCGCCGATCAGGCCGGTGAACCACTGGGACGAGTCCTGCGCGCGGGCCGCGTCGGAGATGCCGAGGAACCCGCCGCCGGCCTTCATGTAGGCCTGCAGCGCGGCTTCCTGGTCACGGCTGAGCGTGACGCCCTGCGCGGACAGGAACACCACGCCGCGGTAGCGCGCGAGGTTCGCCGCGCTGAACACGGCGGGGTCGGACGAAGCCGTCACCGTGATGCCGTTGTCCGAGCCCAGCCGCGCGATCGCGTCCGCCGCGCGCAGCACCGGGTCCTTCTGGCCGTCCGCCGCGCCGTGGAAGACCAGCACGTTGACCGGGACGTTCACCGCGGCGGGCGCCGCCTGGGCCACCGGCTGCACGATCAGCGGGGCCCCGGCCGCGAGCACCGCCCCGATGGCGAGCACGAGCGCCCCGCGCCTGCCGAACCATCGTCTCCTCATGACTGCCCTCCTAAGAATGGGTGTGGGCGTCCGGGGTCATCGAGTGCCCCGAATGGTCGTGCTGCTTGAACCGGTCGAGCGCCTCCTGCGCGCCGTCCGGCAGGCTGCCGTCGGCGTTGCGGACCAGGAACACGCCCACCATCCCGCCGTCGGAGTGGGTCTGGACGTGGCAGTGGTACATCCACACCCCCGGCCCGACACCCTCGCCGGCGATGATCTGGAAGCCGAACGAGCTGCCGGGGTCGAGGTTCTTGTTGTCGACGGCCTGCACGTTGTCGTTGGCACTGCTCAACATCCCGGTCCGGGTGTCGGCCCAGCGGTGCCCGTGCAGGTGGAACGTGTGCGGCAGGCTGCCGTACCCGACGCACACCCACTCGACGCGCTCGCCGAGCCGCGCCTCGAGGATCGGGGTGTCGGGCGCCATCTTGTGGTTGATCATCATCTCGTTGAACACGACCGTGTACTGCCTGCTGGGCAGCAGGTCCCCGCGCTTGCGCACGATCAGGCCGCCGTAGAGCCCGCGCGCGAGGCCGGCGGTGCCGTGGTCGGTGCCCATCGCGTGGTCGTGGTAGTGCCAGTAGCCGGCGCTGCCCGGCATCCAGAACCCGCCGCTCGCCTCGTAGCGGGTCCGCGTCTTCCAGGTGTAGGTCCGCGTCTCACCCGGGTTGTTGAACGACGCGTTGAGCGGGGCGCCGTCGGACGCGGTGTCGTAGTTGACGCCGTGCGGGTGGATCGACAGCCGCTGGTCGGTCCGGTTGACCAGTTCGATCTCGAGGGTGTCGGCCTCGTAGATCTCCAGCAGCGGTCCCGGGATCGTGGCCTTGCCCGGCTCGAGGCCGTAGCCGTAGAGGCCGCCGGGAAGCGCTTCCGCGTAGATCGTGATCTTGCGGGTCAGACCCGCCGCCGACGCCGAGTCGGCGCCCACGCCGATGGCGGGCACGAGCACCCCCGCGGCGGTTCCGGCCAGCATCGACCGACGTGACACTCGCATGTGGATTTCCCCCGGGGTCTCAGAACCGCACGGTGCGGAGGTATTCGAAGCCGACCTTGGCGGTGTTGAGCGGGTCGGCCGGCTGGTCGTGCTCGACGATGTACTCGCCGATGTTGTGGCAGGACGCGGCGAAGATGCGCGGGAAGTTGATGACGCCGGCGCCGGGGTCGACCATCTGGCCGTCCGCGGTCCGGTCCTTCACGTGGTACTGGGTCACGCGCGGGTAGTTGCGCCGGAACAGCTCGACCGGGTCCGCGCCGCCGTTGACCGCCCAGAAGAGGTCGATCTCCAGGTGCACGTCCCGCTTGTTCGTGTTCTTCGTGAGGACGTCGTACGGGACCACCCCGCCGATCGGGGCGAACTCGTGGTCGTGGTTGTGGTAACCCAGCGCGAGCCCGGCCTTCTTCAAGGTCGCCCCGGCGGTGTTCATGCGGCCCGCGAAGGCCTCCCACTCGGCGATGGTGCCGAAGTTCGCGTAGGGCACCACGACGGAGCGGTTGCCGAGGACCTTCGCGTCGGCGATGGTCTGGTTCAGGTCGCCGTCGATGCCGACGTGCGTCGAGGACGCCTTGATGTGGTTGCGGTCGAGGATGGCGCGGAACTCGGCGGCGCTGCGGCCGTACGTCCCGGCCAGCTCGACCTTCCGGTAGCCGATGTCGGCCAGTGCGGAGAGCGTGCCTTCGGGGTCGTTCTGCAGCAGGGACCGCAGCGAGTAGAGCTGGATGCTGATCTTGTCGATCGGGACCCGCTGCCGGGCCTGGGCCGCGTCCGCGGTGCCGGGCAGCGCGATGGCCGCCGCCCCCACCGTGAGGGCCGCCGTCGCCACGTTCAGGAACGTCCTTCGGGAGTGCTGCTCTGGCCTGTCACCGCACATGGAACTCCCTCATCTCTGGTTGCTGAAAGCCGCGTCGAAAGCCGCCGACGGCTGGTCGAACAGGTGCTCGCGCAGGTACTTCACCGCCTCCGCCGCGCCGCGGAGGCGGTCCATCCCGGCGTCTTCCCACTCCACCGAGACGGGACCGGTGTAGCCGATCGAGTTCAGCGCCCGGAAGCAGTCCTCCCAGGGGACGTCGCCGTGGCCGACGGACACGAAGTCCCAGCCGCGCCGCGGATCGGCCCACGCCAGGTGCGAGCCGAGCCGGCCGTTGCGGCCGTCGAAGCGCTTCCTCGTGTCCTTGCAGTCGACGTGGTAGATCCGGTCGGCGAAGTCGAGGATGAACCCGACCGGGTCGAGGTCCTGCCAGACGAAGTGCGACGGGTCCCAGTTCAGCCCGAACGCGGGCCGGTGGTCCACGGCCTCGAGAGCCCGCTTGGTCGTCCAGTAGTCGTACGCGATCTCCGAGGGGTGCACTTCGTGCGCGAACCGGACGCCGACCTCGTCGAAGACGTCGAGGACCGGGTTCCAGCGACACGCGAAGTCTTCGTAACCGTCAACGATGACATCGCGCGTGACCGGCGGAAACATCGCGACGTACTGCCAGATCTTCGACCCGGTGAAGCCGATGACGGTGTCGACGCCGAGCTTCGCCGCCGCCCGCGCGGTGTCGGCCATTTCCGCGGCCGCCCGCTGCCGGACGCCCTCGGGTTCGCCGTCACCCCAGATCCGGGACGGGAGGATCGCGCGGTGCCGGTGGTCGATCGGGTCGTCGCAGACGGCCTGCCCGACGAGGTGGTTCGAGATCGCCCACACCTTGAGCCCGTGCTCGGCGAGCAGCGCCAGCCGTCCCGGCACGTAGTCCTCTTCGGACAGTGCCCGGTCGACCTCGAAGTGGTCGCCGGAGCAGGCGATTTCGAGGCCGTCGTACCCCCACTCGGAGGCGAGCTTGCAGACTTCGGTGAACGGCAGGTCCGCCCACTGGCCGGTGAACAGCGTGACCGGACGGCTCATCGGGGCACCTCGGTCCACGAGGCTTGAGCGGAAGCGCTTACCTCGACCGCGTGCAGCACGCGCTGGACCCGCAGGCCGTCCTCGAAGCTCGGCTCGGGATCGGTGCCCGTGCCGATGGCCTGCAGGAGGTCCGCGACCTCGTTGGTGAACGTGTGCTCGTACCCGAGGAGGTGGCCCGGCGGCCACCACACCCCGACGTACGGGTGCTCGGGTTCGGTGACGAGGATGCGGCGGAAACCGGCCTCGGTGCCGCCGCCCTCGTACCACTGCAGCTCGTTCATCGACTCGAAGTCGAACGCCAGGCTCGCCTTCGAGCCGTTGACCTCCAGCCGCATCGCGTTCTTGCGGCCGAGCGCGAACCGCGTCGCCTCGAAGCTCGCCACGGCGCCCCCGGACAGCCGGGCGAGGAACAACGCGGTGTCGTCGACCGTCACGTCGTCCGTCCCGCCGGTCTCGGACGGCCGTTGCTTCACGAAGGTGTTCGTCAGCGCGGAAACCCCGGTGATCGTCTCGCCGGTGACGAACTGCGCCGCGTCGACGATGTGCGCGCCGAGGTCGCCCAGCGCACCCGACCCGGCGGATTCCTTCCGGAGCCGCCAGGTCATCGGCGCCTGCGGGTCCGACAGCCAGTCCTGCAGGTAGACCGACCGCACGTGCCGGATCTCGCCGAGCGCCCCGCTCGCGACCAGTTTCCTGGCGTGCGCGAGCGCGGGCACCCGGCGGTAGTTGAACGCGACCATGGCTCGGACCCCGCGCTCCCGGGCCTTCCGCGCCGCCTCGGCCATCGCCTCGGCCTCCGTGACCGAGTTGGCCAGGGGTTTCTCGCACAGCACGTGCTTCCCGGCGTCCAGCGCGGCGATCGCGATCTCCGCGTGGCTGTCCCCCGGGGTGCAGACGTCGACCAGGCCGACGTCGTCGCGGGCGATCAGCTTCCGCCAGTCGGTCTCGACGGCCTCCCAGCCGAACTTGGCCGCCGCGTCACCGGCCCGCTTCTCGTCGCGACCGGCGAGGACGGCGAGTCGCGGCACCAGCGGTGGGTCGAAGAACCGGTGGACGCTGCGCCAGGCGTGCGAATGCACCGCACCCATGAACGCGTGGCCCACCATCCCGATCCCGATGGTTTCCCGTGCCGGGCTCATACCCCTCCTTTGATACGTTCGGTGCAAGTCCTCGTGAGTGGTAATTAGGGTTCTAACCCGAATTACCACTCACGACAGCCGCGGAAGACTTCGGTCAGGAGTCGAAGCCGACGTCGAGGTACTGGTCGACGTTCTCCTTGGTGACCACCGCGGAGTACGTGGTGATCTCGGCCGGGATGTCGTGCTCGGCGAGGTCGCCGATCCCCTTGCCCTGCCCGAGCAGGCGCGCGAGGGCGATCGCCGTCGAGGCCATCGACGGGCTGTAGAGCACGGTCGCCTTGATCGGCGAGCTGTCGGCCTTGATCAGGTTCATCATGTTCTTCGAGCCGGCGCCGCCGACCATGATGAACTCCTTGCGGCCCGCGGTGTCGATCGCCGCGTTGACGCCGATGCCCTGGTCGTCGTCGTGGTTCCACAGCGCGTCCAGCTTGGGCGCGCCCTGGAGCAGGTTCGCGGTCTGCTGCTCACCCGACTCCGAGGTGAACTGCGCCGAAACCCGCGGCCCGACCTTGAACCCGGCCCGCCCGAGCGCGTCCGCGAAGCCCTTGCTGCGTTCCTGGGTCAGCGGCAGCGAGTCGATTCCGGCGACCTCGCCGATGATCGGGTTCGCGACGTTCTTCTTCTTGAGCTCCGCGGCGAGGTAGTTGCCCGCGTTGACGCCCATCCGGTAGTTGTCGCCGCCGATCCAGGTTCTATACGCGAGCGGGGTGTCGAAGACGCGGTCCAGGTTGATCACCGGGATGCCGGCGTCCATCGCCTGCTGCCCGGCCGAGGTGAGCGCCTTGCCGTCGAAGGGCAGGATCACCAGGACGTCGACCTTGGCGTTGATCAGCGTCTCCACCTGGGAGATCTGCTGGTTGACGTCGTTGGTGCCTTCGGTGGCGTTGAGCTTCACCTCGGTGAACTTCTGCGCCTGGGCCTTGGCGTTCTTGGTGATCGCCGCGATCCAGCCGTGGTCGGCGGCCGGCGCGGAGAAGCCGATGGTGACCGGCTTTCCGGGCTGGGCGTTGTTGCCCGCGTTCGCGACCGGCGCGTTGGACTCCGAGTTCGCGGGCGTGTTCGACGTGCAGCCGGCCAGCAGCGCGCCGGCGCCGACGGCGGCTCCGCCCAGCAGGAATCCCCGGCGGCCGAGGAAGGGTTGTTCGGTCATGACGGCCTCCAAAGGTGGTACTACGGACCGGTCCTGGCTTTCCTGGCCCGGAACTGCAAGAGCACGGCGAGGACGATGATCACGCCCTTGGCGATGTTCTGGATGTCGGTGTCCAGGTTGTTGAGCGTGAAGAGGTTGGACAGCACGGTGAAGATCAGCACGCCGATCAGGGTGCCGATCAGCGAGCCGCGGCCGCCGGTGAGCAGCGTGCCGCCGATGACCACCGCCGCGATCGCGTCGAGCTCGTAGAACATGCCGTTGGTCGACGCGCCGGCGGTCGTCCGCGCGACGACCATGAGCGCGGCGATCCCGCAGCACAGCCCGGCGACGCCGTACACGAGCGCGAGGTGCCGCTTCACATTGATCCCGGCCAGCCGCGACGCCTCGGCGTTGCCGCCGACCGCGTAGGTCCGCCGCCCGAACGTGGTGCGGTTGAGCACCACCCAGCCGACCGCGAACACGAGCGCGAACAGCCAGATCAGCACCGGGATGCCCAGCAGGTCACCGCGGAAGAAGGTGAGGAAGTCCTGGTCGGCGACCACCTGCGTGCGGCGGCCGCTGAGCCGTTCGGCGAGCCCGCGCGCCGAGACGTACATCGCGAGCGTCGCGATGAACGGCACGACCTTGCCGTAGGAGACAAGCACGCCGTTGACCAGCCCGCAGCCGAGGCCGACGGCGAGTCCACAGAGGACCATCACCCACGGCCCGTAGGACTGCGTGGCCAGGGTCGTCAGCCAGACGCTGGAGAGCGCGACGATCGAGCCGACGGACAGGTCGATACCACCGCTGATGATCACGAACGTCATCCCGACGCTCACCACGCCGATCGCCGCGGCGAGCCGCAGGATCGTCGAGATGTTGCTTTCGGTGAAGAACAGCTCGGGCCGGGTGAACTGGCCGACCAGGCACAGCACGACGAGCACGGCGGCCAGGCCGAGCAGCCGCGGGTCGGCCCGGAAGGCGAACCGCCGTCCTTCGGTGGTCACCGCCTTGCGTGGTGGCGCTTCGGTGTCGGTCATGCCGCACTCCCCTCGAGAATCACGTCGAGCACCGCGGCCTCGGTCAGCCCACCGGAGGGCCGGTCGGCGAGGACCTGGCCCTCGCGCAGCACCAGCACCCGGTCGGACAGCCCCAGCACCTCGGGGATCTCACTGGACACCAGCACGATCGCGACGCCGGTCGCGGCCAGCTCGTCGATCAGCCGGTACAGCTCGGCGCGCGCGCCGACGTCGACCCCGCGCGTGGGCTCGTCCAGCAGCAGCACCCGGCAGCCGCGGACCAGCCAGCGGGCGAGCACCGCCTTCTGCTGGTTGCCGCCCGAGAGCGTGCGGACGATCCGGCGCGGGTCGGCCGGGCGCAGGTCGAGACGGCGCAGGCTGGCGCCGGCGTCGTTGAGCTCCTTGCCGCGCTCGGTGAACCCGAGCTTCGCGTAGCGGCCGAGGCTCGCGAGGGTCACGTTGTGCACCACCGGCAGGTCGAGCAGCAGGCCCTGGCTCTTGCGCTCCTCCGGGGCGAGCCCGACACCGGCCTTGACGGCGGCCCGGATGTCGCCCGGGCTCAGCGGCTTCCCTTCCACCGCAACGGTTCCGCGGTCGGCCTTGCGCGCGCCGAAGATCGTCTCCAGCAGCTCGCTGCGGCCGGACCCGACCAGGCCGGCGATCCCGACGACCTCCCCGGCGTGGACGGTGAAGCTCACGTTCTCGAACTCCCCGGCCCGGGACAGGCACTCGACCTCGAGCGCCCGCTTGCTCCGGTCGGCGTGGCCGTCGTGACGCGGCCCGAAGACCGTCTCCACCTTGCGCCCGGCCATCAGCGCGACGAGGTCGGCGGTCGGCGTGGTGCGCGCGTCGAGCCCGGTGCCGACGGTCCGGCCGTCTTTGAGCACGGTCACCCGGTGCCCGATCCGGCGCAGCTCCTCGAGCCGGTGCGAGATGTAGACGACCGCGACGCCGTCCGCGGTCAGCTCGCCGACGATGCGGAAGAGGTTGTCGACCTCCTCGCCGGCCAGCGCGGCGGTGGGCTCGTCCATCACGAGCAGCTTGGCGTCGTGGGCCAGCGCGCGGGCCATCGAGACGAGCTGCTGGCCCGCCGCCGAGAGCCGGCCGACCTCGTCCGACGGCCGGATGCCGGGGTGGCCCAGCCGCGCCATCAGCCGGGCAGCCTCGTCGCGGGCCTGGGAGATCCGCGTGAACCCGAAGCGGGCGCGTTCGTGGCCGAGGAAGATGTTGTCCGCCACCGAAAGCCCGGGCACGAGGTCGAGCTCCTGGTACATGGTGGCGATGCCCAGGCGCAGCGCGTCGACCGGGGAGCCGAGGTTTGCCGGCTCCCCCTGCCAGGTGATCTCCCCCGCGTCCGGCTGGTGCGCGCCGGCGAGGACCTTGATCAGCGTCGACTTCCCGGCGCCGTTCTGGCCGAGCAGGCAGTGCACCTCGCCGGGTTCGACGTCGAGGTCGACCCCGTCGAGCGCGCGCACCCCCGGGAAGGACTTCACGATCCCGCGGACGGAAAGCAGGCTCATACCGAGGCCTCCTCGGTGGCGGGGACGAGGGTCGGGTCGGCGAAGAGCCGTTCGGCCGCGACGTGCGCGGCGCCCCGCAGGGGAGCTTCGAGGCCGAGCTCGGACGGCACCACGCGGGCGTGGCCCAGCGGCCGGGCGGAGAGCTCGACGCG
The DNA here is from genome assembly GCF_055583645.1 of Amycolatopsis sp. NPDC104587. Lineage (NCBI taxonomy): Bacteria > Bacillati > Actinomycetota > Actinomycetes > Pseudonocardiales > Pseudonocardiaceae > Amycolatopsis > Amycolatopsis sp. NPDC104587. The sequence continues at coordinate 89,098 of NZ_JBVJNO010000007.1, read as the reverse complement.
GACCGGTTCGACCAGCCACGGCCCGAGCTCCGCGAAGTACCCGCCCAGCACCACGACGTCCGGGTCGAGCACGTCGACCACAGTGGACAGTGCGACGCCGAGCGCGACACCCAGCTCGTGCACCGCGGTGACCGCACGCTGGTCACCGAGGCGGACTCGCTCGGTGAGCAGCGCGACCCGCTCGGCCACACCGAGCGCGGGGTCCTGCAGCCGGTCCCCCGGCGCCGCCGCGGCGCGCAGGACGGCGGCCAGGTTCGCCTTGGTCTCGAGGCAGCCGGTCCGGCCGCAGGCGCAGCGCTCGCCGGACGGGTCGACGTTGATGTGCCCGACCTCGCCCGCGAAGCCCCGCGCGCCGCGCAGGATCGCCCCGCCGGACACGAGCCCGCCGCCGACGGCCGTCCCGCCGCTGAGGTAGAACAGCTCGCCGGCTCCGGTGAGCGACTCGGCGAGCGCGCCCAGGTTGGCTTCGTTGTCGACGGCGACCGCGTCGACGGGCAGGTTCAGGCGCGCCGCCATCAGGCCGGCGATCTCCGCGTCGCGCCACCGCAGGGCGGGGGCGAACCGCAGCACGGCGGCGGCCGAGTCGACCAGCCCGGGCACCGAGATCGCGACGCCGACGGGCGGGCCGGGCAGCACGCGGTGGGCGAGGTGGGCGAGCTCGTCCATGCCTCGCTGCAGCCCGGCCGCGGCGACGTCGACGGTCTCGGCGTGCTCGGCCAGTACCCGGCCGGACAGGTCGGTGACCACCGCCGACAGCCGGTCCGCCTCGATGCTCAGAGCCAGCGCGTATGCGTCTTCGCCGTCCAGCTCGACCAGCCGGCTCGGTCGGCCGTTGCCGGGAAGGACCCCGGCGGGCCGGACGAGGCCACGCTCGGCGAGCTCGGCGAGCAGGCCGGGAACCGCCGACTTCGCGACCCCGCAGCGGGCTGCCAGCTGCGTGCGCGAGAGCGGTCCGCCCCGGAGCGCCCGCAGGACGGCGGCCAGGTTGGCCGTACGCGGGCTCACCGGTTCGGCTCGCCTGGCACCGGTCTTGGCCACATTGCCCTCACCTAAGCTGCGCTTTGAACGGACTTTGTCACGCAGGATGCGAAAGTAGGGTGACGGCCATCACCCGTCAAGGTGAAGACGGCGTGTTAAGTCCCGTTTTCACCCGGATAGACGCGCGGAAGTGTGCAGACTTTCGATTCGAGAGTGCAAAAGTCTGTCCAGTTTGAGCACTACTGCGAGGACAGGGTCAGCAACCAAGGGTGAGCCCCCTACCGCAGGCCAGGGTCAGCTGCTGAGCGTGAACGCCCGATCCGTCGCCGACCAAGCCGCACCGATCACCCCGGCCGTGTCCCCCAGCTCGGACAGCACGATCGGCAGGTTGCCCGTCGCCAGCGGCAACGACCGCCGGTACACCGCGCTACGCAGCTCGGCGAGCAGCTGGTGCCCGAGCTGCGCGACCCCGCCGCCGATCACCACCATGCCCGGGTTGATGAACGAGACCAGCGACGCGACGACCTGGCCGAGCCGGCGCCCGCCGTCGCGGATCAGGTTGACCGCGCCGAAGTCGCCCGCCGCGGCCGCGCGGCCGACGTCGCGGGCGGTGACCGCCCCGTGTTCGGCGGCCACCTCGGCGAGGTGGGCCGAGCGGCCGCTGCGGGCCAGGGCCAGCCCGTCGCGGGCCAGCGCGGCCCCGCCGAAGTAGGCCTCCAGGCAGCCGACCTCCCCGCAGGCGCAGGTCGGGCCGTAGTCGTCGAGGCGGATGTGCCCGATGTCGCCCGCCGTGCCGGCGACCCCGCGGTAGACCCTGCCGCCGAGCACGATCCCGCAGCCGATCCCGGTGCCGATCTTGACGAACATCAGGTCGTCGGTGGAGCGCGCGACCCCGGCGTGCCGTTCGCCGAGCGCCATCGCGTTGACGTCGTTGTCGACCGCCACCGGGCAGCCCCAGAGCCCGCCGAGGTGGTCTCGCACGTTGAACCGGTCCCAGCCGGGCATGATCGGCGGGGCGACGGCCATGCCTTCGGCGAAGCTGACCGGCCCCGGCAGCCCGATGCCCGCGGCGACCAGCTTGCCGGGCGCGCCGTCCCGGACCTTCGCCGCCAGCTCGGCCACCCGGCGCAGCACTGGGTGCGGCCCCTGCCGGACGTCGCAGTCCTCGACGGTGTGCGCGAGCACCTCGCACGAAGCGTCGGTGACGGCCACCCCGACCGACGTCGCGCCGACGTCCACCGCGAGCACCCGCAGCTCACCCGAAAGCCGCACCAAGGTCGACCGGCGCCCGCCCCGGCTGGCCGACGGCCCGGCGGTCTCGACGAGGCCGACCTCGTCGAGCCGGGCCACCTCGGCCCCGACGCGGGCGCGCGGCAGCTCGAGCCGCTCGCCCAGCTCGACCCGCGACATCGGGCCTTCGTCGCGGAGCAGCGTGAGCAACCGGGTCTGGTGCCGGGTTTCGACCATCGACTGCTCCGGGGTGGATGCCGCGCTCATTCGCCTCAGCCTACGGGTCCCCGGTTCCGGCGGTGGCGGAACGACCCTCATCGCTCTCGTCGAGCTCCCTACGGTTCGACGCGCACAGCGTATCGGTACCTTTCGGGGTCCTCCCGGTTCACGTACAGCCGCTCGGGTTCGAAGAGCGCCCCTTCTTCGACGAACGAGTACATCCACCGGAACCAGTCGTCGAACCCCTGGTTCATCAGCGCTTCCGGATTCTCGAAAACCACCTTCCGGCGCCCCTGCACCCCGTACGCGATCTGGATCGCGCCGACGAAGTTCAGGAAGCCGGACGTCGTCCCGAGCGACGCCGGGGTGATGAACTGGTCGGGGTCGTCGAACTGGTTGCGGTTGAGCAGGGACAACCGGTTCGCCGCCCGGTCGCGGTCGACCACGACCGGCAGCAGGAGGTCGTCGGTGAGGCTGTACCTGTGGTGGATCTCCAGGTCGTGGATGCGCCGCTCGACCGCGGCGCCGGCCGGACCGGTCAGGTCCACAGTGGACATGTCGTGCACGAAGCGGACCGGAGCTTCGTAGGGGCACATCAGGGTCAAGCTCAACGCTTCGTCGTCGATCCGCAACCGGACGAGAGCCACGAACTGGTCGGGCACCGGACGCGCCGGGTCCGCCGAAAGGCCGGCGGCGAAGGCCCAGAAGAACGCCTTCACCACGTCTTTGGCCTCTCGCAAGGGAACCGTGCCGACCGGCCGGCGGTACGTCACGACGGGCAGCGGCATCCAGTCCGCCGGATCGGGCGGTTCCCGGGGCGCCAGCACCTTTTCCCGGTTGAGCCGGCCGAGCTCGTCGACGACGACGGCGCGGTCGTCTTCGGTCGCCAGTCCCAGCTCGGCCCGCAGGGCGTCGATCCGCCGCGTCAGGTCCGTCATCTGTCCACCACCTCTCCGGTCACACCATGCTGAGCAGCCCCGAACCCCAGTCCGCGAGCAGCGGGTCGTTGAGCACCGCGCGTCCCCGCTTCCGGACGAACTCGACCAGCGTGGCGAAGTCGTCCGGGCACCGGTGGCTCTGCCGCTGGGCGTCGAACAGCGCGGCGCTGTTCTTCCTCGTCAGCCGGACCGACGCCAGCAGGGAAGCCATGGCGAGGCCGCGCAGCCGGCCCGCCGAGCCCAGCACTCCGCCGAACCCGGCCTCGTTCAACAGCTTCGTCACCTCGTCGCGGCGCTCCACCTCGACGTGCGGCAGCGCGTGGTCGGCGGCGAGCCGCTGCTGCCACTCGGTCACGTTCCGCGCGCCGACGTCGATGAGAGCCTGCACGACCGGGTCGGCGGCGACGCGGTCGCGGGCGAACCGCCGCAGTTCGCGGAGGCTCTCCAGCGTGCCGGGTCCGTCCATGTGGTAGCCGCGGAGCTGCCGTTCGACCGGCTCGGGCAGCACCAGCGCGCCGATCTCACCGTCCACGGCGATCGACACGAAAACGGTGTCCATCCCGGGCAGGACGTATCCGATGATGGTCCCGTCGCAGGTTCCCGCCGCCCGGTGGAAGCCGTCGACGGCCGGCGCGGAGATGACCGGCGAGCCGCGCAGCTGAGCGGCGAGGCGGCCGCTCGCGCCGACCTGCACCCGGACCGGCTCGTGGATGACGCAGAACGCGTCCCGCTGCGTCATGAGCCACATCAGGCGGCTCCCGAACGCGCCGTGGTCGCCGTGGTCGGCCAGCTCGACGAGCGTGGCGTACTCGTCGAGCAGGTGCTCGACACCCTTCCGCCACAGCTCGGAGTCACCGGAAGCGTGCAGCAGCCCCTCGAAACCGGCCCGCTGCTCGGCCCGCGACCGCCACGGCAGGTAGGCACCCGGGCCGGACGGTCCGGCGGTCAGCACGTAGTCGACCATCGGCCGGAGCTCGGCCGCGGTGATGGTCGCGAGGCGGTCCAGGGAGTCGAAGAGGTGCTTGCGGACCACGAGCCACCGTTCGTTCCGGCCGTCGTCCGGCTCCAGCAGACGCGCCACCAGCCCGAAGTCGGAGAAGAAGTAGTGCACGGCGAAGAGCAGGAAGACGTCGGTGTCGGCCAGGCGTTCGTCGCGCAGCGCCAGTGAGATCCAGAGGTTCTTGACCAGGAGGTAACCGCCGAGATAGCCCTCCCGGGCCGCGAGGAGCGGTTGGGCCAGCACGTTCGACTTGCGCTTGACGAGCCGGGGACTGGTCCGGTTCTTGACGAGGTAGGACAGCACCGCTTCGTCGAGCTGTTCCGAGGCGTTCCCGGTGGCCGGCACGCTCTTGAGCAGGCGCCGCGCGTAGAGGAGGAACGTCCATTTCATCGGTGTGGAACAAACGTCGGCCGCCCGGCTGGGAATCGTGTCGAATTCGGCGAACAACGCCAGGCCTTCGATGATCGGCCACAGCATGCCCGACGCGATGTCGTAGGCCACGAAATCCAGCCCGGAACTGAAGATCACCTCTTCGGATCCCGCCGGTTCTTCGGTGATCAGGGGAAGGACGGGCCGGAAGTACAAGTACGTCAAGGCCGTGCCGACCGGGGAGGTGAAGCACCAGTGGTGCGTCAGCTCGTGGACGAACGCCGGACAGGTCGAGTCCGGCAGCTCGCCCTCGATCAAGCCGGCCAGCTGCGACCGGGCGTCGCCCGCGCTCAGCTCGCCGAAGTTGGTCACCGGGTGGGTGAAGCTCCGGAACTCCTGGGCAGCCATCGGCCTAGCCGATGAGGTCCGCGACCGGGACCTCGGCCAGCTTGCCGAGCTCGCCCAGCACCTGCTCGGAGGCCGGCCGGTCCTTCGAAAGGGAAATGTCGACCGCACGCACGACCCGCGTCCCGTCCGGGTAGACGATTTCGACCTTCTCCCGGAAACGGTCCGGCCGGTTGCGAAGGACCAAATAGGTGATCAGCCCTTTAATCGCCAACCCGCCGACGATGACGGCAAGGGTGACCGGTTCCCCGGATGAGCCGTCGGGAACGGCCGCCTCTTCGAACTCGACGTCGCCCCCGCCCGCTTCGGCGATCTGTTCTTCGATCTCCAGCTTGTCGTCGTAGCCGAGACCGGCCAGTCTTATCCGCGGCGGTTCCATGCCCGAACGATAGCTCGCGAAGAACGGGCCCGGCCCCCTTGCGCAGTCTCGGTTCAATAGCGTTAATTCCTGACTGCACACCCCCGAGGAAGGACCTCCGATGACGGAACCGAACGCGGACCGGGCCCGGCGGGCGATCGTCGACCACACCCGGCGGCTGGCGGAGTCGGCCGCGGCGGCCGGGCCGGACGCCGCGGTCCCGACGGCTCCGGAGTGGACCGTCACCGCCCTGGTCGAGCACGTGGGCCAGACCCAGCACTGGGTCGCGGAGATGATCGAGCGGCGCGTCACCGATCCCGCCCGGCTGCCCACGGAAATGGCTGTGCTCCCGGCCGACCCCGGCGAGTGGCCGGCCTGGCTGGCCGGGTCCGCGCGGCGGGTCGCGGACGCGTGCTCGGCCGAGGCGCTCGACGCACCGGTGTTCAACCCCGCGGCGGACGGGCGGACCGGGACGCGGTTCTGGCTCTCCGGCATGCTCAACGAGGCGGTGGTCCACGGCTTCGACGCGGCCGCCGCGGCGAACCGCCCGGCCGACGTCGACGCCGACATCGCGGCGGCGCTCATCGGCAACCACTTCGCGATGCTCACCTCCCCCACGTGGGAGCTGCAGCGACCGGCGTCGGCCCACGCGATCCGCGGCACCGGCCAGACCCTGCAGTGGCGGGCGACCGACGTCGACGTCGCCTGGCTGGTCGAACGCCGGCCCGAAGGGGCGACGTGGCAGCCCACCACCGGCCCGGCCGACGTGACGGTGACCGGCCCGGCACGGTCCCTGCTGCTGACGTTGACCCGGCGCCTCCCGCTCACCGAAGACCTCACCATCGAGGGCGACGCCGGTCTCGTGCGGCACTGGCTGGACAACACGGCGCACGTCAGCGGCTGACCGGGCGTGGCCCGCAACCGAAAGCGAGGCACCGGGATGATCCCGGTGCCCCGCTCCCTGTACTGCTGAACCCGCTGTCCGTCAGACGGTGTGCGGGGTGTGCGCGACGGTGTTCCAGCCGGAGGTGAGGACGTCGGCGTTGCCGCCGTTGCCCGCCCAGCCGGAGTTCCCGCCGGTGGTGGTGCTGTGGTTCCAGGCGTCGCCGGTCGAGCCGGTGGCGCCGGTGTCACCCGAGTTGCCCGAGGTCACCTTGGTGTGCGACTTCGTGCCCTCGTTGTGCTTCCAGCCACCGTTGTTCCAGCCACTGTGGCGGCCCTGCTGCTCGTGCCCGCGGGTCGAGGAGACGGCGGTGTTGCCGCCGGTCGAGCCCGAGTCGCCCGAGTTGCCGGACTTGCCCGTCACCGCGTTGTTGTGGCTGGTGGCGTTCCCGGCGTCACCGGAGTCACCACCATTGCCGCCCTTGGCGGTGCCGGTCACGACACCCAGGACGCCGGTGCGGCCGCCCTGCTCGTGACGCTTCCAGCTGTGCCCACCGCTGTTCGTGGCGGAGTTGTGGCCGGTGCTGACAACCGTGGCGTCGCCGCCGTTGCCCGCCGAGCCGGAGTTTCCGCCGGTGGTGGTGCTGGTGTTGGTCGCGTCACCGGTCCAGCCGGTGGCGCCGGTGTCACCCGAGTTGCCCGAAGTCACCGTGGTGGCCGACTTCGTGCCGTCCTCGTGCTTGCCACCGCAGTCGTGGTGGCCGCGGCCCTGACGCTCGCCGCCGAGGGTCCACACGATCGCGCTGTTGCCACCGGTCGAGCCCGAGTCACCCGAGTTGCCGGAGTTCCCGGTCACCGCGCTGTTGTTGCTGTTCGCGTTGCCGGCGTCACCGGAGTTGCCTCCGTTGCCGCCCTTGGCGGTGCCGGTCACGACACCCAGGACGCCCGTGGTGCCGCCCTGCTCGTGACGCTTCCAGCTGTGCCCACCGTTGTTCGTGGCGGAGTTCTGACCGGACGCGACCGTGGTGGCGTCGCCGCCGTTGCCCGCCCAGCCGGAGTTCCCGCCGGTGGTGGTGCTGGTGTTGGTCGCGTCGCCGGTCGACCCGGTGGCGCCGGTGTTCCCGGAGTTGCCCGAGGACACGGTGGTGGTGCACTGCGCCAGCAGGCAGAGGCCGTAGGCGCTGTTGCCGCCGGTGGAGCCGGAGTTCCCGGAGTTGCCCGAGTTCCCCGAGACCGCCGAGTTGGAGCTGGTGGCGTTCCCGGCATCGCCGGAGTTGCCACCGTTACCGCCCTTGGCGGTGCCCGTCACCGAGCCGAGGACACCGGTCAGGCCGCCGCGGGCGCCCCGCGAGTCCGCGGTGTTCTTCCCGGCCGCCGCCGACGTTCCGGAGCCGCCGTGGCCGGCGTTCCCGGAGTTCCCACCGGTGGTGCTGCTGGTGTTCGAGGCGTTCCCGGTCGAGCCGGTCGCGCCCGTGTTCCCGGAGTTGCCCGAGGACACCGAGGTGTTGCACTTGGCCAGGACGCAGACGCCGTAGGCGCTGTTCCCGCCGGTCGAACCGGAGTTGCCCGAGTTCCCGGAGTTCCCGCTGACAGCGTTGTTGCCGCTGGTGGCGTTCCCGCCGGAGCCGGAGTCGCCGCCGTTGCCGCCGGAGGCGGTTCCGGAGACGACCGAGTGCAGGGTGTTCCCGAGCCCGCCGAGCGGGCCCGAGCTCCCGGTGTCCGCACTGGCCACCGCGCTGCCCAGCAGGACGAACCCGCCGGAGATGAACGCGGCGGTCAGGCCGCGTCGTACGTACTTGTGCATGACTTCCCTTTCACACTCTCTGTCCATTGTGGATTTTGAGGATGGAAAGGGTTCGTCAGCTCGGATGGTCGTTTCCGTAGAAGACCAGCCAGTACGGCGACGCCCGGCCGCCCGGCGGAGCCCGCCAGGTCCGGTCCGTTCCCGGGATGACCGAGCCGGACGCGGTCACGGCGAACTCGCCGCCGTGCGCGCTCCCGCCGCTCACCGACATCGCACCGCTCATGCCGGCGAGGTCCGCGGGCAGCCCGCTGCCCCCGGAGCCGGACGCGGGACCGGCAACACCGGCCTCGGCCTCGGCCTCGGCCTCGACGGCCGTCCTTTCACGTGGCGGTTCGTGAGCCCGCGTCAGGACGGTCACCACCGGCGAGGCACCGACCGCACTGCGCGACGCGGGAACCGCCGGGCTTCCGGCGACCGTGGTGACCGGCTGTCCGACCACCACCGGATCGGCCCGCTCGCCCCCGATCGCCCGCACCACCGGTGCGGTTACCGGGGCCGTGGCGTGCAGGACCGGCGACACAGCGTGCACCACCGGCCGCAAGGCCGACAGCACGGGTTCCGCCGTTTCCAGCACCGGCCGGGTGACCGCGGAAACCACGGGCGCCAGCCCGCTCGTCACCGGTCCCACCTGCGACGACACCGCGTGCACGGTGTTCGTCACCGGCCCGAAGGCCGGACTGTCGAGCACCCCATGCACCGTGTCCGTCACCGGCTTGGCCACCGGCGCCACCTGCGACGACACCGCGTGCACCGTGTCCGTGACCGGCCCGAGGGCCGGACTGTCGTGCACGGTGCTCCCGGCCCGATCAAGCAGCCCGGGCCGATCCGGCGACCCGCCTTCGGCCGCGTGCGCGGTCCCGGACAGGGCCATGGCCAGCAGGGTGAACCCGAACAACGCCCCGGCCAGCACGAGCATCCGCAGTATCAGCGGCGGCCCGGCCGGGGTCGTGTCCGTCAGGGAAGTATCCATCCATCTCACCCCCTTTCGAGTGGGGACTTCACCGTCAGTCAGATTTCGGCACGGCAACCCTCACCGGATTGGGTGTAGATCGAAGTTTTTTCTTTCCCTCCAACGAGGTTTCTACCGCTGAGTAGCGGGTAAACAGGTCGAGTTTTTCTCCCGAAAAGCCAACCCGCGGCGCGTGTCGAGAACCCACGATCGGCTCCGACCCAGGGGCACGGGCGGCCACCAGGGCCGCCCCGCACCCCCTGAGGAGCAGGAACCATGACCCGAGTGACCGCCCAGATGTCGGTGTCCCTCGACGGCTTCTACACCGGACCGCGGGACACCGCCGATCCCCAGGACATGAGCGGCTGGATGCGCGGCCCCGAAGCGCCCGGCTTCTTCCGCGTCACGCGCTGGGCCGTCGACGCCATGGCCTGGCGTGAGCGGCAGGGCTTCGCCGGCGGTGCGCAGTCGGTCGATTCGGACATCGTCGCGGAGACGTTCGTCGCCGCCGGCGCCTACGTCATGGGCCGGCGCATGTTCGACGCCGGTGAGGTCCCCTGGGGCGACGAGCCGCCGTTCCGCGCCCCGGTTTTCGTGGTCACCCACCGGCCGCGCGAGGTGCTCGAACGCCGGGGCGGCACGTCCTTCACCTTCGTCACCGACGGCCCCGCGCGGGCGGTCGAGCTGGCCCGGGCCGCCGCCGGCGGCAAGGACGTGGCGGTGGCCGGCGGCGGCGAGCTCCTGCGCCAGGTGCTGACCGCCGGGCTGCTCGACCAGCTCGAGCTGCACGTCGCCCCGGTGCTGCTGGGCGACGGCCAGCGCCTGTTCGACGCCGGTCTCGGCCTCGGCGCGGACGACGGTGTCGAGCTGGTCCCGACGCGGGTCGTCGACGCGCCCGGGGTCACCCACCTCCGCTATACCGTCACCGGACGGGCGAAGCTGGTGCTGGACGATCGTGGCGCGGGCGGCGAGCTGGTCGGGCCGGCGCACTGAGAGAGGAGCGAGCCGTGAAGTTCATGCTGCTGATCTACGGCAACGAAGAGGCCTTCACCTCGATCGGCGCGGAGGCCCTCGCCGAGCTCATCCGTGAGACCGACGCCCTAAACCAGGAGCTGTTCGAGTCGGGCGAGCTGGTCGGCGCCTACGGGGTGGCCGACCAGGTGAACGCCAAGATGGTCCGGGTCTCCGGCGCGACGCCGGCGGTGACCGACGGCCCGTACGCCGAGGCCAAGGAGTTCTTGGGCAGCTTCACGATCCTCGACTGCGACAGCCTGGACCGGGCCCTGGAGATCGCGGCGCGCAACCCGTCGGCGCGCCACTGGGGTGTCGAGGTCCGGCCGCTGATGCACGAGGCCGAAGTCGCGCCGTGACCGGCTGGCGGGCCGTCCGGCGGCTGGTCCCGGAGGTGCTCGGCACGCTGGTGCGCCGCTACGGCCAGTTCGACGCCTGCGAGGACGCCGTCCAGGAGGCGCTGGCGGCGGCCGCGGCCCAGTGGCCGGCGGAGGGGTGGCCGGAGAACCCCCGCAGCTGGCTGGTGACGGTGGCGTCGCGGCGTCTCGCCGATCAGGTGCGCAGCGACGTCGCCCGTCGCCGGCGGGAGGAGGCCGACGCCCTCGGCACTCCGCCCGCCGGCGGCGAGCCGTACCCGGACGACGACACGCTCACGCTGCTGTTCCTCTGCTGTCACCCGGCGCTGACACCGCCGTCGCAGATCGCGTTGACGCTGCGGGCCGTCGGCGGCCTGTCGACCGCCGAGATCGCCCGGGCGTTCCTCGTGCCCGAAGCGACCATGGCGCAACGCATCAGCCGCGCGAAACAGCGCATCAAGGCAGCCGGGGCCGTCTTCGCCCTGCCGCCGCCGGCCGAGCAGGCGGACCGGCTCGCCGTCGTGCTCCAGGTGGTCTACCTCGTGTTCAACGAGGGGTACACGGCCACCTCGGGGACGCGGCTGGTGCGCGCCGACCTGACGGCCGAGGCGATCCGCCTGGCCCGCGACCTCCACCGCCTGGTCCCCGGCGACGGCGAGGTGGCCGGGCTCCTGAGCCTCCTGCTGCTGACCGACGCCCGCCGCCGGGCCCGCACGGCCCCGGACGGTTCGCTGGTGCCGCTGAGCGAGCAGGACCGGACGCTCTGGGACGCCGAAGCCGTCTCCGAGGGCGTAGCGCTGGTGACCGAGGCCTTGGCGAAGGGCCCGATCGGGCCGTACCGGCTGCAGGCCGCGATCGCCGCCGTCCACGACGAGGCGCCCACCGCGGACGTCACCGACTGGCCGCAGATCCTGGCGCTGTACACGGTTCTGGAGCGCGTGGCCCCGAACCCGACGGTTACGCTCAACCGGGCGGTGGCCGTGGCGATGGTGCGCGGCCCGGCGGCCGGGCTGGCGGTACTGGACGCCTTGTCGGCGGACGAGCGCATCTCCGCGTCCCACCACCTGGTGTCGGTGCGAGCGCACCTGCTCGAGATGGCGGGCGACCCCACCGCGGCCCGCGCGGGTTACCAGGAGGCGGCCCGGCGCACGACCAGCGAGCCCGAGCGGCGTCACCTGCTGTCGCGTGCCGCCCGGCTGGGGTGAGCGGGTGCTGCCGCTTGATCCGCCTGTCGCCTCGGTCCTACTCTTCAGCGTCGATGACTGCCGAGGAGGACCCATGCGAGGCGCCCACCGTAGCCGTGTCCACCTGGTGATCATCTCCTGCGCGCTGTCCGCGGGTCTGCTGGCCGCGACTGGCCCGGCGGCGGAAGCGGCCCCGGCGCCGCGGTACTCCCCCGGCGCGCCCGGCGCCGGCGATCCGTACTTCCCGGACATGGGCAACGGCGGTTACGACGTCGGCCACTACGACATCCGGCTGGCGTACAACCCCCGAACCCAGGCCATCAACGCGACCACGACGATTCTCGCCACGGCCACCCAGGACCTCTCGCGCTTCGACCTGGACTTCCAGGGACCGCTGAAGATCAGCCGGCTCTCAGTGAACGGCCTGAACGCCGCGTTCACCCGCAGCGGCGCCCAGGAGCTGGTGATCACCCCGCCGTCCGGGCTGCGGAAGGGCAGCCCGTTCGTCGTCTCGGTGACCTACGCGGGCGTCCCGCAGAAGATCGACGACCCCGCGCTGGGCGTCTCCGGCTGGGTCACCACCAAGGACGGCGCGGTCGCGCTCAACCAGCCGATCGGCGCGGCGACCTACTACCCCGTGAACGACACGACCGACGACAAGGCGACCTACACCCAGACCATCACCGTCCCGGCCGGGCTCACCGTGCTGGCCAACGGTGAACCCGGGCCCACCACCACGCGCGATCACCAGACCACCTTCCGCTGGTCGATGAACCGGCCGATGTCCAGCGAGCTGAGCATGCTCGCGATCGGCAACTACGACGTCACCCGCGGCGTGGCGGCCGGCGGCCTGCCGAACATCACCGCGATCGGCAAGTCGATCACCACCAAACCCGGTCAGGGCAAGGTGTTCAACGAAACCACGGCGCAGATCGTCAAGTGGGAATCCTCGATGTACGGGCCGTACCCGTTCGACTCGACCGGCGGCATCCTCGCCGACGTCGGCGTCGACTACGCCCTCGAGACCCAGAGCCGCCCGGTCTACGACCAGACCACCGGCGACGTCGACGGCGACCTGCTCGCCCACGAGCTGGGCCACCAGTGGTTCGGCGACAGCCTCACCCCGGTGCGCTGGGCGGACATCTGGCTCAACGAAGGCTTCGCGACCTACTCGGAATGGCTCTACCAGGAGAAGTTCAACGGCGTCCCGGTGCAGCAGACCTTCGCGAAGACCTACGCCGACGAGAAGGACTGGACCGGCCAGGTCGCCGACCCGGGCCGCGACCGCATCTTCGACGACCTGGTCTACAACCGCGGCGCGATGACCCTGCAGGCCCTGCGCCTGAAGATCGGCGACCGCGCCTTCTTCAAGGTCCTCACGCAATGGCCGGCGACCCACCGGTACGGCAACGTTTCGACACGGCAGTTCATCCAGTTCGTCGAGCGGCTGACCGACCGCAACCTCGACTCGTTCTTCCAGAAGTGGCTCTACCAGCCGGGAAAGCCGACCCTCTGACCCTTATTGCCTGCCGTAGAGGACGAGCAGGTTGTCGTAGTCGACGTTGTCCGGTTCGGTCGTGTGGTTCGTGTCCGCGTACATCAGGACACCTTTCGTCGCACGGTGACGAAGGCCGATGGCGTGGCCCATCTCGTGCTTGACGACGTTGAGCGTGGCGACGGGGCCTTCTTCGGCGAGCGGCTTGGCGTAGTACGTGATGTGGCCGCCGACGGTGAACTTTCCCTTTTCCACGGCGTCGAAGTTGCCGTCGTCGTCATCCTCGTCCGAGCTCTTGAGGCCGATCGTGACGCAGTTCGTCCCCGTCGCGCAGGTTTCGGTCAGCCGCGGCTGGACGCACGGGCTGCGGTCCCACGACGCGACACCCTGCTTGACGTCGTCGAGGTATTCGGCGGGCAGGCCCTGGGTGGCGAAGTAGACGACGACCTCCTCGCCGTTCTTGCGCTGCCACGGAAGCTGGTCGTCTTCGTAGTCCTGGTCTTTCAGCTTCAGGCCGTCCGGCGCGGTGCAGCTGTCCTGGCTCCCCGCGGCCGCGACGTCGGCCTTCTCGTGGGTGACGGTGACGCGGTGGACCACGACCTGGCCGAAGTTTCCGTCGTCACACGGAGACGTGGTGTCGCAGTTCGCCTGGGTGTAGGCGCCGGCCTTGAAGTAGGCGCCCGAGAACTTCTTCGAGATGGTCGCCTTCAGGACGCCGTTGTAGTAGGCCCGGATCTTGCCGCGGGCCACGACGAACTTGGCCTCGAAGGTCGTGCCGAGCGCGTAGTCGGACGTGACGAGCTGGTAGTGGCTGTCGTCCCCGTTGGTGACGTACAGCTTGCTGCCTTCGAGCCGGAACACCGCCACGTCGTCGTCGGCGTCGTGGATCTGCCCGGCCACGACGTACGGCCGCCCGGCCGGCAGGTTCGTGATCGCCTGCGAGATCGTCATCGTGTGCGTGCCGGACGTCGACGACCAGGAGGCGTTGTCCCGCCCGTTGTCCGTCATCTCGCGCAGCTCGGAGCGCGGGTTCTTCGACCCGCTCGTCGTCACGCCGTTGACCGCGGCGCGGAACTGGACGCCGTCGCACGACGGCGTCGTGGTGAACCACGGCGAGCGCGCGTAGGTCGCCAGCGCGGGCTGCTTGACTTCGGTGGGGCTGCCGGCCGACCCGATCGGCAGCGTCTCCTTCCAGTTCGCCAGGTCCAGCACCTGGGCGGGGTACGGGCACTGCGCCGCGGCGGCCGTTCCGCCGGCGACCCCGGACAGGCACGCGGCCGTCACACACGACCCCGTCAGGATGGCTCGAAGCTTCATCGTTCCCCCGATCACGTGGTGCATCGATTTACCATGTTGATCGGAAAACACGCTAAGTCGGAAATTGATCACCGTCAAGAGCAGTATGTTTGCGGGTAGATCGATACACTGGCGACGTGGTGACGATCTACCAGGTGGCCGAGGAAGCCGGCGTCTCGCCGAGCACGGTGTCCAACTACCTCAACGGCCGCACGAGCCGCATGCAGGCCGGCACCCGGACCCGGATCGAGCACGCGATCACCCGGCTGGGGTACCGCCCGAACCGCGCGGCCCGGCAGCTGCGCACCGGGCGCACCCAGGTGGCCGGCCTGATCGTCCCGTCGGTGGCGAACCCGTTCTGGGGCACTTTCGCCCGGCACCTGGAGGGCGCCGCGCTGGCCGCGGGTTACCACGTCCTGCTGTGCAACAGCGAGCGCGACCCCGAACGCGAGCGCACGTACCTCGAGGAACTGTGGGACGACGGCGTCCGGGGTGTGGTGCTCTGCTCGGCCCTCCCCTCCCTCGCCCACGTGACACCCCTGACCGAGCGCGGCATGCAGGTGGTCGCCTTCGACCGCACCGCGCAGGCCGAGGACCCGCCGGGCCTGGTGAACATCGCCGTGGACAACGCGATGGGCACGGGGCTGGCCACCCGGCACCTGCTCGGCCTGGGCCACCGCCGGCTCGCGTTCGTCTCGGGGTCGCTGGGCAGCGTCAACCGGACCGAACGCCTCCGCGGGTTCCGCAGGGCACTCGACGAGGCCGGGTCGGAGAGCACGGTGTGGGACGGCCGCTCCTACGGCGACACGGACATGGCCGGCCTCGGCCGCGCGGCCGCCGCCGAACTCCTGGCCGAACCCGCACCACCGACGGCGATCGTCGCGATCAACGACCTCTGCGCGCTCGGAGTCTGCGCGGGCATCCGCGACGCCGGCCTCGAAGTCGGCGCCGACGTCTCGGTCACCGGCTTCGACGACATCATGCTCGCCGACCTCGCCGCGCCGCCCCTCACGACCGTGCGCCAGCCGGTCGCCCGGATGGCCGCGACCGCCTTCGCCCACCTCCGCGCCCGGGTCGAAGGCGAAGCGCCCGAGTCCCAGCTCTTCCGCCCCGAGCTCGTCATCCGCGGCTCAACCGGACCGAACGTGACGTGAAGCCGTCAGTGGGGCAGGACGAGGTGCTCGGCGATGGCGTACAGCTCCGCCTGCGCGCTGGAGCCCGCGACGGCGATCGGCGCGCCGTGAACGGCTTCGAGGATCCAGAGCGTGCGGTAACCGTTCTCGTCCAGGTAGCGGGTCGCGTGTCCCTGGACCGGTTTCCCCGCGGTGCCGCGCACCTGGCCGGCCTCGTCGCTGCGCACCTGGACCGGCGGCAGGACGCCGCACGTGCCCAGTGAGTAGTTCGTGCGCAGACCGCTCGGACCGTCCTGCTCGACGTCGAACGCGCACATCCGCAGGCCGCCGGGCAGCTTGCCGGGGCCGAACGCCGGGGTGACGGTGGTGGCGCCGGGAAAGGCGACGGTCCCCGCGACGCGGCGGCCCGCGTCGACCAGCTGCTGCGCCGACGCCGTGCTGCCCGGCTGCGCGGCCACGTTGACGTACAGCGAGCCGCCGTCGGGGTGGGTCAGGTACACCTCGTAGCCGCCCGGGCCGCCGGAGCGCGAGCTCTCCACGCCGGCCCGCCCGCCGATGGTGACGGGCTGGCCCGGACCGGACTTGAAGGCGGCCTGCTTGACCGGCATCATCCGCATCTCCTGCACGTCCACGAGCAGGACCTGGGGCCCGGAGGTGACGGTCAGCATGTACTCGCCGCCGTACACCGGCTTGCCGGGGTTCGCCGCGCTGCCACCGATGTTGATCCGGCGCGCGAGGTAGTCGGCCTTGCCCGGCGGCAGCCAGCCGAGCGAGTAGGGCATGGTCAGCTCCGCGACGCCCGCCTTGGCCGGCGCCTCGACGGCGACCGGACCGCTGCTCGTGGCGACCTGGTTGTCGTGCGCGGGCCGGTTCAGCACGACGACGGCGACCGCGGCCAGGACGAGCAGGACCACCCCGGCACCCGCCGCGAGCGGACGGCTCACCACGGCGCGGTCGAGGCGCTGACGCGTGGCCGCCAGGACCTGGTCGCTGTCGGGGGCGTCCTGCTCGTGGGCGGTGAAGGTGTCCTTGATCAGGTTCTCGATGTCCATCAGCTCTCCTTCGCCTGGGCCATCCGGTCGGTGCTCAAGCCGTGTCGCAGGGTCGTCAGGGCTTTGCGGGCGTGGGCCCGCACGGTCGCCTGGGCGCAGCCGAGCAGGTCCGCGATGTCGGCGTCGGCGAGCTGCTCGTAGTACCGGAGCACCACGACCGCGCGCTGCCGCCGGGGCAGCCGCGCGAGGCGCTGCCACATGTCCTCGCGCGCCGCGTGGTCCGACGCGAAGTCGTCCGGCCGCGCCGCGTCCGGCGGGTCGCCCACGGCGATCAGCCGCGCCGACCGGCTGCGCCGCCAGGACAGGTAGTCGTTGGTGACCATCCGCAGGACGTAGCGGTCGGGGTGCTCGGCGTCGCTGATCCGCGACCACCGCCGGTACACCTTGACCAGCACGTCCTGCACCAGGTCGGCGGCCTGTTCCCGCTCCCCGGCCAGCATCGTCGCGTAGCGCAGCAGCCGCGGCAGGTGCGCCCGGACGAAGTCCTCGTAGTCAGCCATCACCAGGAAGACTGGCGCGGCGCACAATCCGTGTACCTCCGCGCAGAACTTTCTCACCGGGCCGCCGAGGCAACCGGGCCGGCAAGATCTAAGGTTCGATCCGCGGTTACTTTCTTGGAGGTTTCGTGGAGCGGCTGGTTCCGGACATCACAGGGTTCGATCCCGCGCTGGGCCGCCGGATGCTGGCCACGGCCGGCTGCACCGACGCCGACGACATCACCAAGGTCGAGGGCGCCGGCCGGACCCGCGACCACGACGGCGGCCGGGTCCAGGTCATGCACAACGGCCTGCTCGTCGAGGAAGGCGGCTACTACGGCGGCTGGATGACCGAGATCATCCGGGCACTGCGCGGCCATCACGAACCCCAGGAAGAGCGGGTCTTCCACCGGATCATCGAACGCTTGGCCGGCGAGGGCGGCACACCGGCCATGATCGAGTTCGGCAGCTTCTGGACGTACTACGGCCTCTGGTTCTGCCACGCGTTCCCCACCGGCCGCGTCGTCGCGCTCGAGCCCGACCCCGCGTACCTCGACGTCGGCCACCGCAACGCAGTACTCAACGGCTACCAGGACCGCGTCCGGTTCGTCCAGGCCGCGATCGGCGAACCCGGCGGACACCTGGACTTCAAGGCCGAAAGCGACGGACAGACCCACCTGGTAGCCCAGCACGACCTCACTTCCCTGATGCACGAAGCCGATCTGGCCCGGGTCGACCTCGTCCTGGCCGACGTCCAGGGTGCGGAGACGCTGCTGCTCGAGCGCGCCCGAGGCGACTTCGAAGCCGGCCGCGTGCGCTTCCTGATCGTGTCGACCCACCACCACGCAATCTCCGGCGACCCGCTCACCCACCAGAAGGCCCTCCGCTCCCTGCTCGACGCCGGCGCCCATGTCATCGCCGAACACAGCGTCGGCGAGTCCTTCAGCGGGGACGGCTTGATCGCTGTCTCTTTCGACCCACGCGACAAGGACTTCGCCGTCCCCGTCAGCCACGCTCGTTACCGCGAGTCCCTGTTCGGCGAACTGGAACACGACCTCGCCGCCGCCCTGTCGGCCAGGAACGACGCCGAGCAAGCCTGGAAGTCCGCCGACGAGTACGCGAAGCATCTCGAGCGAGAACTGGCCCGCATCACCACCGAACGCGACGAGCTGACAACGTCACACAGCGCGGCAATCCCGAAGCCGAGCTGGGGATGAGCCGCCGGTGACGGGCTGGTGAATCTGGAGAGTTGGGGGTTTCGGCGCCCGAACACAAAAAGCCCAGGCCATTGGCCTGGGCTTTTGCTCCCCCGCTTGGACTCGAACCAAGAACCCTCCGGTTAACAGCCGAATGCTCTGCCAGTTGAGCTACAGGGGAATGTCGCTCACTTCCGGTGCCGGTCTCGCCGACCGACAAGAAGAACTTTAGCCCATGCCCGCACACCCTCCGCACCCACCCCCCACTTGGCGCAACCGCCCCCTCCGCGCTGTTTTCCTGGACAATGGACAGTCGGACGACCTATCGATGAGAGGCGTGGACGCGGATGAAGAAGTTCCTGCTGGGCGCGGGCCTGGGCTACGTGCTGGGCGCCAAGGCAGGCCGGGGGCGGTACGAGCAGCTCGTGCGCACCTACCGCCGGGTCGTCGACCACCCCATGGTGCAAGGTGCCGCCGGGGTTGCGCGGGCCAAGATCGGGGAGAAGGTGCGCCGCTAGACCTGGGCCACCACGAACACCCGGCGGAACTCGAACCACGTCGTTCCGTCGGCGCGGGCCGGGTAGGCCGAGGCCAGGAGCGGGGCCAGCTCCGCGCGGAACTGCTCCCACTCGGCGTCCGGCAGCGCCGCCCGGACCGGGCGCAGCGCCGTCCCCGTGATCCATTCCAGCACCGGTGACGGCCCCCGCAGCGGCTGCACGTACGTCGTCTCCCAGGCGTCCACTCCGCAGCCCGCGTCGGCCAGGAGGTTCGCGTACTCCAAGGGGCTCGAGACCGCGTCGTCCTCGCGCAGGACCACCTCGGCCAGCCGGGACGCCCACGCCGGGGACGCCGCCAGCTCCCTCGTCAATGCATGGGAAGGCGCGTTGAAGTTGCCCGGGACCTGAATCGCCAGGTACGCGCCCGAAGGCAACAACGAGACCCAGCGGCGAAGCAGGACCGAGTGGTCCGGCACCCACTGCAGCACAGCGTTCGACACCACGACGTCGGTGTCCGGCGCCGGCGTCCAGTCGCGGACGTCGAGCAGGGACGCCTCGAGACCCCGGGAGCGTGCGGCCGTCACCATTTCGGGTGAACTGTCACCGCACTCCAGGGCCGCGGAAGGCCAGCGTTCCCGCAGCGCAACAGTCAGGTTCCCCGGGCCGCACCCGAGGTCGACGACGCGGCGCGGCGATGTGGCACCGATGCGGGAGACCAGGTCGTGGAACGGCCGGGCCCGCAGGTCGGCGTAGTCGAGGTACTTGTCCGGATCCCACACGGCCGCCTCCCGGTAAACAGTACGTCTGTACTGAGTACGAGCGTACTGCTACTCGGCGGGGTTGACCAGCTTCGCCGCTGCCTGCTCGGCGATGGCCGCCACGAGCTCGGCGTCCGTGCCCGGGTCGGGCCGGACCTGCAGGACGCTGCCGTCGCGACCGGGCACCTTGCGCTGCACGAACCACGCTCCCCCGGCGCCGATCTCCTGCCGGTGCCGCGACCGGATCGAGCCCTCGACGCGCTGGTAGGCCTCGCGCGGCACCTTGCCCGGCGCGGCCAGCCGGAAGCGGACCGGCGGCCGGTCGGCCAGGATCACCGCCGCACCCGCCGTGCCGGCCTCGGCCGACTCCGTCAGCGTGAACACGCCGTCCGCCCAGGTCGCCTTGCCGACGAGGTGCCAGCCGACGCGCCGCGCGCCGTCGCCGTCCGGGATCCACAGCCCCAGCTGCGTCACGACCAGGTAGCCGCCGCCCTCGACCGGGGCGCTGTCGATGACGTCTTCGCCGTCCGAAAGCGCTCCGGCGAAGTCGGGCGGGGTGCGGTCGCCCAGCAACCGGCGCAGGAAGCTCACGTCAGCTCCACGAGCTGGCGGCGGCCTGCTCGCCCAGCGACTTCTTGTACTGCTCCAGCGCCACGAGGTCACCGAAGAGCGCGCGGTAGTCGTCCGGCGCTTCGACCGGCGACAGCCGCTGCAGCTTGCCCTTGATCTCCGCGATCTGCCGGCCGACGAGGCTCTCCTGCAGCCGGGCGAGGATCGACGAGATGTACCGGGAGTCGACTTCGTCCTTGGCCCGCAACGGTTCCACGGCCAGCTCCGAGAGCACGCGCCGGACCGTCCCTTCCGGACAGTGGGGCGCGGCCGCGTCCAGCAGCGCCGGGCCGGTCAGGCCCGAACCGGCCCCGCCCGCCTTCAGCACGGCTTCGTGCACCGCGACGTACACCGGGTGCGTGAACGCCTCCAGCGGCAGCGCGTCGTACTCGGGCCCGGCGATCGCGGGCTGCTGCAGCGCCGCCTTGAGCGCCTCGCGCTGGATGGCGAACCGCGGGTCCTTCGGCGCCGGGCGCGCCAGGTCCTCGGCGGGCGCCTGGACGGCCGGAGCGCCGACGCGGGCGGGCTGCTTCAACGGCGCGCCGCCGCGCTTGTCGGTCGCGCCCGCGCTGCCGCGGACCCGGTTGACCACCTGCGCGACGTCCTGCCAGCCGACCCACCAGGCGAGCTTGGACGCGTACCCGTCGCGGGCCGCGCGGTCCTTGATCGCCGCGACCATCGGCACGGTCTTCTGCAGCGCCGCGACCTGGCCGTCGACCGAGTCGAGGTCGTAGTTCTTGAGCGTGCTGCGGATGACGAACTCGAACAGCGGGGTCCGCCGCGCGACCAGGTCCTTCACCGCGCTGTCGCCCTTGGCCAGGCGCAGCTCGCAGGGGTCCATGCCGTCCGGGGCGACCGCGATGTACGTCTGCCCGGCGAACGTCTGGTCGCCTTCGAACGCCTTCAGCGCGGCCTTCTGGCCCGCTTCGTCGCCGTCGAAGGTGAAGATCACTTCGCCGCGGAAGGCGTCGTCGTCCATCATCAGCCGGCGAAGGACCTTCATGTGGTCTTCGCCGAACGCCGTGCCCGAAGACGCGACCGCGGTCGGGACGCCCGCCGCGTGCATCGCCATCACGTCGGTGTAACCCTCGACCACGACGACCTGGTGCCGCTTCGCGATCTCGCGCTTGGCCAGGTCGAGGCCAAACATGACCTGGGACTTCTTGTAGATCGGCGACTCGGCGGTGTTGAGGTACTTCGCCGAGATGCGGTCGTCGTCGAACAGCCGCCGCGCGCCGAAGCCGACGACCTCGTTGCCGACGTCGCGGATCGGCCAGACCAGGCGGCGGTGGAAGCGGTCCATCGGCCCGCGCTGGCCCTCCTTGGACAGCCCCGCCGTCAGCAGCTCCTTGACCTCGAACCCGCGCGTGAGCAGGTGTTTCGTCAGCTTGTCCCAGCCGCCGGGGGCGAACCCGCAGCCGAACGTCTTGGCCGCGGCGGCGTCGAACCCGCGCTCGGACAGGAAGTCCCGCGCGGCACGCGCCTCGTCGGTGACCAGCTGCTCGGCGTAGAACTCCTGCGCGGCGCGGTGCGCCTCGATCAGCCGGCTGCGGCTACCGCGGTCACGCTGGATGGTCGCGCCGCCGCCTTCGTAGGTGAGGCGGATGCCGACGCGGTCGGCGAGGCGCTCGACGGCCTCCACGAACGTGATGAGGTCGATCTTCTGGACGAACTTGATCACGTCGCCGCCCTCACCACAGCCGAAGCAGTGGAAGGTGCCGTGCGTCGGGCGGACGTTGAACGACGGGGTCTTCTCGTTGTGGAACGGGCAGAGGCCCTTCAGGCTGCCCCCGCCGGCCCGCCGCAGCGCCACGTACTCGCCGACGACCTCGTCGATCCGGTTCCGCTCGCGCACCTCCGCGATGTCGCTCTCCCGAATCCGTCCTGCCACGTCATCCACTCTAGACGTGCCGTTTGCGGCACACTCGGGGCATGGCCTCCACGCCCACCGCCCAGGACACGCTCGCCGCGCGGTTCGCCGAGCACCGCGGTCACCTGATCGGGGTCGCCTACCGCTTGACCGGCACCCGGGCCGACGCCGAGGACGCCGTCCAGGAGTCCTGGCTGCGGCTGGCCGGGCTCGACGACG
Source organism: Amycolatopsis sp. NPDC104587 (assembly GCF_055583645.1). NCBI lineage: Bacteria > Bacillati > Actinomycetota > Actinomycetes > Pseudonocardiales > Pseudonocardiaceae > Amycolatopsis > Amycolatopsis sp. NPDC104587. Next base: position 66,814 of record NZ_JBVJNO010000007.1, on the reverse strand, counting down.
CCAGCCGCGCCGCGATCCGCGACCTGCGGGGCTGGCTGACCACGGTGGTCGGCCGGATCTGCCTCGACCGGCTGAAGTCGGCCGCCGCGCAGCGCGAGCGGTACGTCGGCCAGTGGCTGCCGGAGCCGGTGGTCACGCCGTTCGGGCAGCCGGTGAGCGAGGATCCCCTGGAGGTCGCGGTCCGCGACGACGGGCTCCGGATGGCCGCGCTGGTCGTCCTCGACAAGCTGACCCCGGAGCAGCGGGTCGCGTTCGTGCTGCACGACGCCTTCTCGGTGCCGTTCGCGGAGATCGCCGACGCGCTCGGGGTCTCGGTCGAGGCCGCTCGCCAGCACGCCTCGCGGGGGCGCAAGGCCCTCGCCGACGCCGACCCGCCGCCGCGCGCGCCGCTCGAGGACCAGGCGCGGATCCTCGAGAAGTTCGTCACCGCGCTGCAGCAGGGCGACATCCGGGCGATGACCGAGCTGCTCGCCCCGGACGTCGTGCTCGTCGGCGACTCGAACGGCAAGGGCCGCACCACCCGCCAGCTCATCTTCGGCCCGGACAAGATCGCCCGGTTCTTCCTCGGGCTGGTGCGCAAGTACGCCCCCGGCATGGTCGAGCGCGGCGAGGCGGTGCTGGTCAACGGCGACCTGGGGATGTACCTGCCGCCGATGCCCGGCCGCGACGGCTTCCTGGCGCTCGACGAGCACGTGCAGTCGGTGAGCGTCCGCGACGGGAAGATCGTGGCGATCTACGACGTCGTCAACCCGGACAAGCTGGCCCGCATCACGCGTCCCGGAGCCGCGCGGCCGTGATCCCGGCGGCCAGCACCAACGCGGCGAAGGCCGCGTAGCAGGCCAGCGCCCAGCCGGGGCTCAGCGGTGAGTCGGAAAGCACCGCCGCGTTGCCGCCGTCCCGGCCACCGTTGGCGCCGCCGGTGCCGCTGAGGAACTTCGCGGCGACGTTCAGCGGCAGCCACCGGTGGATCGCCGGGCCTGCGTCCGGGATCAGCGCGATCGCGTTCTCCGCGGCGAGCGGGTAGGCGACGAGCAGCGCGACCGCGCCGCCGGTGTGCCGCACGAGCAGGCCGAACCCCGCCCCGCAGACCGCGGTGAGCGCGAACACCGGGCCGGTCCCGGCGACGATCGTCCAGTCCGCGGCGCTGTCGAGCGCGAGGTCGGCGGCGGGCGCGACGAGCCGCGCCACGAGCCAGGCCGCGAAGGCGGCGGCTTCGCCGAGCGCGAACGCGTACCCGCCGACGACCGCCGCTTTCGCCACCAGCACCGGCATCCGGCTCGGCACGGCCTGGAAAGCGGTGCGGATCGTCCCGCTGCGGTACTCGCTCGTCACCGCCAGCGCACCCAGGACCAGCACGGCGACGAACCCGAACGGCGAGCCGAACTGGGTGCTCGCGACCGTCGGCGGCAGCGCCGACTCGGTGGCCGTGGCGGCGGTGAGCACGGCCGGCACGACGAGGGCGCCCAGCGCGAGCAGGCCGCACACCCAGGGTGTCCTGATGCTGAAGAGCTTGATCCGTTCACTGGCTACGAGGTGCATGCCCGGAACGGTCCCGCGGCGGACCCCGGTGGCGCGTCCCACCGGGGTCGGGTTCGGCGGGTCCTACGGGAGCGGGACCCGGCAGGCGTCACCCGAGGTGAAACCCTGGTCGACGATGCCGAGCGCGCTGTTCATCCGGGCCCGGGAGTTCTCCAGCGCGATCTGGTAGGTCAGCTCGAGGACGCCTTCCCGGCCGAACTCGCGCTCGAGCTCGGCGACCTGCTCGTCGGTCACCGTCACCTGCTCGGCGGACATCGCGTCGGCGTAGGCGATCGCGAGCCGCTCCGGCCGGCTGAACGCCTCCGACGTCGCGTAGCCGTCGATCTCCTTCAGCCGCTCGATGTCGAGGCCGTCGTGCTTCTGCAGCATGGTGCCGAAGTCGACGCACCACGAGCAGCCGATCCGGGTCGCGACCCGGTAGACGGCGAGCTCCCGCACGCTCGGCGGCAGCTTCTTCGACGCACGCTCCACCATCAGCTCGTGCACGGCGTTGGCCCGCAGCAGACCGGGGTGGTGCGCGACGACGGCCATCGGCTCCGGCACCGCGCCGTAACGACGGCCGGCGAAGCGGTAGATCAGCTTGAGGAACGGCCCGGCTTCGGTGGTCTTCTTCGCGGCGATGCGAGGCATTTTCCGGTCTCCTTCGTCTCGGTCACGAGGAGGACGAGACGGCGTCCGAAGACGTGACGACCGGCGAAGTGAGCCACGCCACCAGCATCGTCGCGGCCGCCGCGCCGAACACGACCGTGAGGCCCGCCCCGCCCAGCCCGCCGGTCGTGGCCAGCGCGAGCCAGCCGAACACCGCGGCCCCGGCGAGCCCGCCGGCCTGGCGCGCGAAGGTCAGCGACCCCAGGGTGACGCCCATCAGCTCGCGCTTCGCCCGCGTCTGGCCCAGGACGGTGTACGCCGACGTGCAGACGGCGAAAGCGGCGCCGATCGCGAACAACCCGGGCGCGAGCACCCACGGCGTGCCGTCGAAAGCCGCGGAGACGGCGATCGCCGCGAGCCCGGCGGTGCCGAGCAGGCAGCCGAACCGGCCCCACGCCGTCATTTCCGGGTGCCTGCGGGCCAGCGCGGCGAAGGACGCCGAAAGCACGAGCTGCCCGGCGGTCATCGCGACGAGCAGGATCCCGGTGCCGGCCGCGGCGGCGCCCAGCGCGGCGACCAGGGCGACGTAGGTGAACGTGCCGTAGAGCGCCGCGCCCGCCAGGCCGTTGACCAGCGCCGCGCGCGCCAGGACGGCGTCCGCGAACACCTTCGGCGAGATCAGCGGGCTCTTCGCGCGCCGCTGGCGCCGGACGAACAGAACCCCGGCGGCGACGGCGGTCACCACGAGCAGCGGTGTCCACAGTGGACTCCGGGCAAGCGTGTCGACGGTGCCGAGTGCGACCACGGCAGAGCCTGCGGCGGTGAGCAGCAGGCTGCTCACGACGTCGAACTTCTCTTGCGTGCCAAGGCGTTTCGCGGGCAGGCCGCGCAGGCCGAGCACCAGCGCGGGCACGCAGAGCGGCAGGTTGACCAGGAAGATCCAGCGCCAGCCCGGGCCGGCCGCGAGCAGCCCGCCCAGCGGCGGGCCGCCGAGGGTCGCGGCCGCGAACACCGCCGTCTGCCAGCTCTGGCGGCGCAGCAGCTCGTCGCGGTCGAACAGCTCACCGAGCGCGCTCATCGCCGTCACGATCAGCCCGCTGCCACCCAGCCCCTGCAGCGCGCGGGCGGCGATCAGCGAGCCGACGCCGGGCGCGGCGGCGCACCACGCCGAGGCCGCGGCGAACACCAGCACCGACGCGGCGAAGGACACCCGGCGGCCGTAGAGGTCGCCGAGGCGGCCGTGCAGCGGCGTCGCGACGGTGAGGGTCAGCAGGCCGGCCGCGGTGACCGCGACGAGCCCGGTGCGGGCGCGCAGGTCTTCGCCGATCGAAGGCAGGGCGGCGGTGACGACCAGGCCGTCGAGCTGGGCCATGGCCATCCCGAGCAGCAGGCCGGCAAAGGCGAGGTTCCGAGATGTGTGCATAAAGCACACGTTATAGTGTGCCTTATGCACGCATCAAGCCCGGACGGCGGACCGGCCCTCTTCCGCCTGGTCCGCCACTGGGCGCGCCAGTGGGCACCGGACGTCGTCGAGCGTTTCGCCGACGGCGCCCCACCGGCGTGGACGGTGCCGAACCTCTTCGTCATCCAGGCGATCGCCGGGTCGGCGAACGACGAGGTGACGGTCGCCGACGTCGCGCACCAGCTGGGCATCGACCGCTCGGTGGCCAGCCGCATGGTCGGCGAAGCGGGGCGGGACGGCTTCGTCGTGCGCTCGACGTCGGCCCGCGACGCCCGCCGCGCGGTGTTGACCCTGACCGACCCGGCGAAGGGGTTCCTCGAAGCTTCGCGCGCCCACCAGCGTCAGGCGTTCGAGGCACTGGTGGGCCACTGGCCCGAGGAAGATCGCGACCGCTTCGCGGGCTACCTCGGCCGGCTCGCCGACGAAGTCCTCGGGTAGGCCAGGCGCGCCGGCCTGCGGCTCTGACTTGTGCTCGGCGCCGGAACGGGCTTGGGTGGGCCGGTATGAACCCGGGTTCCCAGACGGTCGTCCCGCGGATGGTGGTGAGCGATCTTGTCGCTGCCGTCGCGTTCCTGCGCACGGTCTTCGGCGCGACCGGCGAGGTCGAGGGCGGCCGCCCCGCCGAGATCCGCATCGGCGACTCGCTCGTGCTGGTGTCCGCCGAAGGCGAGCGGGCGCTCTTTCCCGCGTTCCTCTACGTCTACGTCCCCGACGCGGACGCGACGTACCGCCGCGCGCTCGACTGCGGCGCGCAGAGCCTCGAAGAACCGGCGAACATGCCCTACGGCGACCGCCGCGCGATGGTCCGCGACCCGTTCGGCAACGTCTTCCAGATCGCGCAGGCGGCGTGACCGACCGGGTGCCGCACCTGCGCCAGGTCGTCCTCGACACGACCGACGCCCGCGGCCTGGCCGGCTTCTACCGGCGGCTCCTGGGGTTCACCCTCCGCTCGGGCGACGGTGACGACTGGGCCGTCCTCCTCGACTCCGCCGGCGTGCCGCGGCTGGCGTTCCAGCGCGTCGACTCCCTCGAGCCGCCGACGTGGCCGGCCGGGCCGCGGCCGCAGATGCTGCACCTCGACCTGACCGTGGAAACGATGGCCGAGCTGGACGAACAGCACGAGCGGGCCTTGGCGCTGGGTGCGCGGCTGCTGGCCGATCACGCGGACGACCCGGAGGAGCCGTTGCGCGTGTACGCGGATCCGGCGGGCCACCCGTTCTGCCTCTTCGTCGGCTGATTTCGCCGTACCAGGACCGGTTTCCGGGAATGACCGACGTGTAACGCGCTGCCGGTCACCGGGCGACTTCGGGGGTAATCCGCCTGCGAAGGAGCCACGTGGACACCGAATTCGGGCCGTACCGGATCGAGCGGCCGATCGCGCGCGGCGGCATGGGCGAGGTCCTGCGCGCCTACGACACCCGGCTCGACCGGGTCGTGGCGTTGAAGGTGCTGCCGGCCCACCTCGCCGCCGACGAGGAGTACCGCGAACGCTTCCGCCGCGAAGCGCACGCGGCGGCCCGGCTGCGCGAGCCCCACATCGTGCCGATTCACTCGTTCGGGGAAATCGACGGCCGCCTCTACCTGGACATGCAGCTCGTCGAAGGTGAGGACCTGGCGACCCGGCTGAGCACGCGCGGGCCGATGGACCCGGGCGAAGCCGTCGACGTCGTCGGCCAGATCGCGCAGGCCCTCACGGCCGCGCACGCCGAAGGCCTGGTCCACCGCGACGTCAAGCCGTCGAACATCCTCCTCAACCACAACGGGTTCGCCTACCTGGTGGACTTCGGGATCGCGCGCTCCCAGGAGTCGGCGACCGGGCTGACCGGCGCGGGCGCCGCCATCGGCACGCTCGACTACATGGCGCCCGAACGGTTCACCGGCGCCCGCCCCGACCAGCGCATCGACGTCTACGCCCTGACGTGCGTCCTGCACCAGTGCCTGACCGCCACCAAGCCGTTCGCCGCGACCACGGCGGCGTCCCTGCTCAACGCCCACCTGAACGAGCCGCCACCGCGGCCGAGCCTGCTGCGCCCCGGCACGCCGGTGGCCCTCGACGGCGTGGTGGCCCGCGGGATGGCGAAGAGCCCGGACGACCGGTACCCGACCGCCGCGGCGCTCGCGGCGGGGGCACGTGCCGCGCTGGGCTCGGCGCCGCCGCGTCCCGTCCTCGCGCCGCCGCCCGCCGAAACCCGGGCCTTCACCCGGGTCGAACCGGAGGCCGCCGCACCGCGGCGCGGACCGGCTCTCGCGCTCGCGCTCACGGTGGTCGTGCTCATCCTGCTCGGCGGGGTGGGCGCGCTGATCGCCTTGCCCGCGCTGCAGACGCGGACGCCGTCCGGGACACCGACGTCGGCGCCGGTGGCCGCGCCGGTCCGCACCACCGCTCCGGTGGCGGAGACCACCGTGCCCGTCGCGGTGACGACGGCCGGGGCGAGCCGGCCGTCGCCCGGTGACCTGTCCGGGTTCGTCGTCCACTACTACGGGCTGATGCCGGACACCGACGCCGGCTGGGACCTGATCGGCCCGAACCTGCGGCTGCGGACCCGGGACAGCTACGACAAGTTCTGGAGCAAGTTCAGCGGCGCCGAGGTCGTCGGCACGCCCTCGGTCGCCGGCAGCACGGTGACCGCCCGGATCCGGCTGCACTACCGCGACGGCCGCCCGGACGTCACCGAAACCCACGTCCTCGGCCTCGCGCTGCGGGACGACCGGCTGTGCATCGACTCCGACTCGGTGGGCAAGAGCCGCTGAGCTACTCGCCCGTGCTGCCGTCGATCGACTGGCGGATCAGGTCGGCGTGGCCGTTGTGGCGGCTGTACTCCTCGACCATGTGGGCCAGGATCCAGCGCAGGCTGGGCCAGCCACCGTCACGCAACCGCCGGGCCGAGCGCTGGGACAGATCGCCGGTCTCCAGCACGCCCGCCAGCGCCGTCCGCGAGCGGGAAACGGCGTCCTCCCACAGCTTCCGGAGCTCCTCCGGCGAGTCGTCCGCGGCGGATTCCCAGTCCCAGTCCGGAGTTCGCGCCCAGTCCACCGTGGTGAACGGCTCGGCCCGCTGGTGGTCGAAGAGCACGAACGAGAACCAGTTGTCCTCGACGTAGGCCATGTGCTTGAGCAGCCCGCCCAGCGTCATCGCGGCCGGGGCGAGCGTCGTGCGCAGGGCGGCCGCGTCCAGGCCCGCGCACTTCCACGCCAGGGTCGCGCGGTGGTACTCGAGGAACCCGACCAGCGTCGCGGCTTCGTCACCGTCGAAGGGCGGCTCGGGCCGGCCTTGTTCGTCCATTGAGGTCACGACCGCCGACTCTACCGAAAATGTCGGTGCCCTCCGCTAGGTTCCGGGCATGGCTGAATTCGTACTGGTCGCCGGCGCCTGGCTCGGCTCGTGGGCGTGGGACGACGTGGTTCCGGCATTACGCGCGGCCGGCCACGGCGCCCACGCCGTGACCCTCTCCGGGCTCGCCGAACGGCGGGCCGTGCCCGCGGGGCAGCAGACCCACGTGCAGGACATCGTCGACGTCGTCGAGCGTGGTGACCTGCGGGACGTCGTGGTGGTCGGCCACAGCTACTCCGGCATCCCGGCCGGGCAGGCCGCCGAGCGGATCGGCGACCGGCTGCACCGCGCGGTGTTCGTCGACTCGAACGTCCCCGCCGACGGTGAAGCGTTCGCCTCGCACTGGAGCGCCGAGCGGCTGGCCGCCCTCACCGAGAGCGGCTTCTGGCCGCCTTTGACTGCGGAAGACTATGCGGGGCAAGGGCTTTCGGAGGAGCAGATCGCCCGCATCGTCGGCGGCTCGACCCCGCACCCGGCGGCGTCGCTGACCGAACCGGCGGTGCTGGCCCGGCCGCTGGGAGAAATCCCCGCCACGTACATCAAGTGCCTGCTCGACGGCGACACGCCGAGCCCGGACGTCGTCGAGCTGCTCAGGAGCGAACGCTGGCAGCTGGTCGAAATGGACACCGGCCACTGGCCGATGTTCTCCCGGCCCGAAGAGCTGGCCCGGATCCTCGTGGCGGCCGGGTGACCGCTCACGGCGTCAGCGCGCGCACATCCCAGACCCACACCCCGCCGACGAACTCCGCCGGCTTCCGCAGCAGGAGCTCCACAGTGGACTTCAACGCTTCCTGGTTCTGCCGCGGGCCCACCACGAGCACGTCGGCGTTCCACGCGCGCAGGTCCGCCAAGGCCTGCGTGCGGTCGGCTTCGGTGACGTCCGCCGTCTGGCCGGTGCGTTCGACCTCGGCGAAGAGGTCCGACGTCGGCAGCGGCACCGCGCCGTAGCGGCCGCGGCGGTCGTCCGCGGAGGTCGGGCCGACGAAGTACCCCTCCGGCATCGGGTAGCCGAGGCCCGCGTCCACCTGCCAGTGCAACGGTTCCGCCTCACCGGTGCTCGGCAGCGGCACCGGCACGAGCGAGCCGCCGGGAGCGACGAACTGGCGCCAGGTGCCGTCGGCGAAGAACGACGGCGACAGCGGGCGCTCGTGCGTCACCAGCTCCGTCGGGGCGATCGGGAGCAGCACCGCCACCAGCGCGCCGACCCAGACCATGCGCAGCGGGAAGCGGGTCTTGCCCTCCAGGGGCTCCGGCTGTTCGGCCGCCGCCGTCCAGACGCGGTGCGTCGCGATCGCCAGGAGCCCGCCGACCACCGGGATGCAGCCCATCGCGAGCCGGGACTCCAGCAGCGAGTCCAGCAACGGCAGCTGCCCCAGCCACTTCCACAGCCCGGGGATGCCGGTGTCCTCGTGCGCCACCGTGATCTCGACACCGAGGGAAAGGAACGCCATCACGAACATCGTGATCGCGAGCGCTCGCGAAACGACGTCGCGCCACAGCCAGATCGTGACCATCACCATGAGCACGATCAACGGCCAGCCGAAGAACGCGTTCTCCTCGGTGCGGTTCATCGAGACGTCCGCGGCGGCTTCCGGCGCGCCCGCGATCGACTGCGTCGCGAAGCGCGTGAACGCCGCCGTGTCGTTGCCCGCCGGGCCGTGCAGCAGCGAATGGAAGCTCTGCGGGCCGAAGAACTGCCAGTACAACGGGAACCCGGCGATCAGCAGCGCGACGACCGCGCCGACCCCGACGCCCTTGGCCAGCGGCGCCAGCATGCCGCGGATCTCCGCGCGCCGCGGGATCAGGTAGGCGACCGCGAACACGAGGAACGTCAGCGCGAAGATCGCGAGCGGCTCTTCGCCCAGCAGGATCTGCCACGCGACGAGCAGCCCGAGGAAGATCCCGTTGCGCACCGGGCGTTCCCCGCGGGCGATCTGGATCGTCTTGAGCGCGATGAACGGCAGCACGAACAGCACGACGAAGTTCGGGTGCGCGTTGCCGTGCGAGATCATCGGCGGGGCGAACCCGCAGAACGCGCCGCCGATCGCGGCCGCGGTCCGGTTCGGCACCAGGTGCCGGGAAAACACCCAGTACCAGCCGATCGCGGTGCCGGCGAGGCCGGCGGTGAGCACGATCGCCCAGGTCAGCGTCGCGCCGAAGGTGAGCGTCAGCGGGGCGAGCGGGATGTTGAGCCCGAACATCGCCGCGTTGGCCGCCATGTTCACGCCGTGCGGGTAGTTCTGCAGGTCCGTCGTGAAGGGGTTCTGGAAGTGCAGGACGGACTTCGCGACGACCGTCGAGTACCACTCCCACTGGCTCTGGTCGGACGCGCCGTTCCAGAGGTACCCGCGCTTGAGGTCGAACCACAGGCCGTTGTAGAGCAGGATCGTGAAGAGCAGGAAGCCGCCGGCGATCGCGGAGTCCTGCCACGCCCAGCGCTTCGGGGCGGCCAGGGCCTCGGGCGCGGGTGGGACGAGCTCGGGCACGGCTTCGGACTTCAAGCTCACGGTTCGACCACCCTGGCGAAGAAGTAGAGGGCCCCGGTGCCGGTGTGCCGGACCAGCAGCAGGAACGGCCGGTCGACCGTGACGGCGACCGGGGCGTCGGTCATCATCGAGGTCAGGCGCATGGTGAGCGCGGTCGCCGCGGCGCCTTCGAAGCCTTGTTCGTCGACGCGCAGGACGGCCTGGTGCAGCACCTCGGACACCGCGAGCCGCGGGTCCGGGGAGAGCCCGCTCAGGTCGGCCCGGTCGGTGAACATCGTGCGCACGCCGAGGCCCTGCAGCACGCGGGTCAGCTGGCTGGGGATGTCGAGCGAGACCTTCGGGAGGGCGAGCTCGAGCGGCTTGAAGCGGATCTTGCCGAGCAGGCTCGTCAGCGCCGCCTGGTCGAGCGCCGCTTCGGCCTCGGCGAGGTCGTCGTCCGGGAGCAGCACGACGGTCTGCAGGCCGCCCGCCGCGGCCAGCTGCACCGCCTGCCAGCCGCCGGTGTGCGCGTACCCGACGCTCTCGCTCAGCCACATCGTCGGCACGTCGCGCGTGCCGGACGGCGCGTGGAACGGCGCGTCCGAGGTGTTGGCCTCACGGAACGGCTTCATCCACGCGGCCTTGAGGTACAGCGCGTTGACCAGCACGGCCGCGATGCTCGAGTCGATCGAGCCCGCCGGCAGCAGCTCGGGGATCAACCCGTGCGTCGTGCGGCCGACGTCTTCGTTGATCGTCGCCCGGGCGGTTTCGGGCTCCTTCTCGAACGGCGCGCTCGCGACGGCCGCGCCGGGCCACCCGGCTAGCTCCGTCTTGAAGGAGTCCTCGAGCGGGAGGCGGTCGTCGGCCCACAGCGTGTTCGCGACGGCCAGCTCGGGCTGCTGGGCGCCGCGGGCCTCTTCGACGAGCTGAGCGGCGTCCCGCAGGAGCGACGTCTGCTCGGCCGGGTCGCCCAGCAGCGCGACCAGCTCTTCGCGGGTGTCGCCCCGGGCGCCCAGTGCGGCGAGGGTCAGCGCGCTGGCCACCGAATACGGCGAGAAACAGGAGTTCCCGCCGTCGGAGCCGAGGGCCGCGTGGACGGCGAGGGCGAACCTGAGGTGGCTGTCCGTGGCCATGCGGGCGAGACTACCGGAACGGTTCACCCCGTCGACCGGCTACGCGGAACTCCGCCCACGGGTGACAAATCCCCCACCGAACGGCCCATCCCCGGTGCCAGAACCACCCACCCCCCGCGGTCCACCTCCCCACCCGCCCGACACCCGCACCCAGCCGGACGACACGCGCGTGACGGAAGGGGCATCACGCGTGATCCGACAGGCATCACCCGTGATTGAGCGGGCATCGCGGTGATGCCCCTTCAGACACGGGTGATGCCCCGCCAATCACGCGTGATGCCCCTTCAGACACGCGTGATGCCTCGCCGGACACGCGCGGGGCGGGTCAGTGCAGGCGGGTTACGTGCCAGGAGTACCAGACGTGGGCCTGGGCGTCGGTCAGGGAGGCGACCTGGTCGACCACCACGCGCAGCAGGCCGGCGTCGTCCGGTGCGGCGTTCCAGGCCGGGACGAACAGCGGGTCGAGCGACTCCGGGGCCCGGCGCGCCAGGGCGTGCACCAGCTCCGCCAGCAGCTCCCGCTGCCCCTCCTGCATCGCGAGCCGGCGCCGGTCGCTCATCACGTACCGCAGCGCGAGCGCCTTCAGCAGGGCAACCTCCGCCGCGACCTGCTCCGGGACGCAGAGCCGCGCCCGGTAGCGGCCGAGCGGGCCCTCGCCGAACTCCGCCCGCGTGCCGGTGACCGCCGCCGTCGTGAAGCGGCCGACCAGCTCGCTCGTCAGCCTCTTCAACGCCACCTGGGCGCCGGGTGAGCCGTCGGAGCCCGCCTCGATCACCGCGGCCACCACCGGCAGCGCCAGCAGCTCCTCGGCCGCACCCTCCAAAGTGGACACCGACTGGCCGGAGAAGTGCTTCGCGGCGGCCGCGGCGACGGCCGCGCGTTCGTCCGGATGAGCCAGCACCCCCAGCTTGATCCGGCCGGCCAGCACCCCGTCCTCGACGTCGTGGACCGAATACGCGACGTCGTCGGCCCAGTCCATGATCTGGGCCTCGAGGCACGTCCGCTCCGCCGGGGCGCCTTCGCGGAACCACTCGAACACCTTGGCGTCGTCGGCGTACACCCCGTACTTCGCCTGGCCGGGCTTGCGCACCCACGGGTACTTCGTCGTCGCGTCCAGGCACGCGCGGGTCAGGTTGAGGCCGGACGTCGCGTCGCCTTCCAGGAGCTTCGGCTCCAGCCGGGTGACGATGCGCAGCGTCTGCGCGTTGCCCTCGAACCCGCCGCACGCGGTGGCGACCTCGTCGAGCGCGCGCTCGCCGTTGTGCCCGAACGGCGGGTGCCCGATGTCGTGCGCCAGCCCCGCGGTGTCGACGAGGTCCGGGTCGGCGCCCAGCTCCTCGGCGATGCCCCGGCCGATCTGCGCGACCTCCAGCGAGTGCGTCAGCCGGGTGCGCGGGACGCCGGTGACCTCCGCGCCCTCCCCCGGCCCGACCACCTGGGTCTTGCCGGCGAGCCGCCGCAACGCCGCCGAGTGCAGCACGCGGGCCCGGTCGCGGGAGAACGCGCTGCGCCCGTCCGCGCGCGTGCCGGGCAGCGCCGCGCCCTTCGCCGGTTCCGGCAGCAGGCGGGCGGTGTCGTGCTCGGTGTAGCCGTCGTTCACCCGCTCAGCTTAGGCGGGCGGACCGACAAGAACGTCAGCCGAGGAACGTGGCGAACAGGTCGTCGGCCGGGGTCTTCGTCAGCCGGTAGTACAGCAGCGCGCCGGTCTCGCGGACGATGTAGCGCACCTGGGTGACGCGCTCCTGCACGATCGGCCCGCTGTGCGTCGGCGCGGTCCAGGCGTCCAGGCCCAGGTCGTCGGCCATGGTCCGGGCGCGGAAGGAGTGCCACGGGTCGCTGACCAGCACCGCCGTGCGCCAGCCGCGCGCCTCGACCTGCCCGGCGACCGCGCGCAGGCTCCGCAGCGTGTCGCTGCCCTCCCCGACGGCCAGCGTCGCCGTCGCGGGGACGCCACGCCGGGTCAGCCACAGCTGCCCGGCCCGGGCCTCGGTGAAGTTGTCTTCGGCCTTCTTGCCGCCCGCGGTCACGATGGTCTTCGCGACACCGGCGTCGTAGAGCTGCTTCGCCTTGGTCAGCCGCGCGGCGTAGATGTCCGACGGCTTGCCGTTGTACTGGGCCGCGCCGAGCACGACGATGACGTCGGCCCGCGTCCGGTCGTTTTCGCGGGCGACCTGCCAGATCCGGAACGCCGTGCCGCCGACGAGCGCGAGCAGCACGAGGACCGTGCCGAGCGCGATCCGGCGCGCCCAGCTCGCGCGCGACGGCTTCCTGCGTTCAGCGGTACCCACCCGGCCCATCTTGTCAGACCGCCGCCGGCCGCTCAGAGCCAGCCGCGCTCCTCCGAGACCCGCACCGCTTCGGCCCGAGTGCGAGCGCCGGTCTTGCCGATCGCCGCGGACAGGTGGTTGCGCACGGTTCCTTCCGACAGGTGCAGCGCGCGGGCGACGTCGGCGACCGTGCTGCCGTCCTTGGCTTCCCGCAACACGTCCCGCTCCCGCCCGGTGAGCGGGCTGGCGCCGGTGGCGAGCGACTCGGCGGCCAGCGCCGGGTCCACCACCCGGAGTCCACTGTGGACTCGCCGGACGGCTTCGACGAGCTGCTCGGGCGGCGCGTCCTTGACGACGAACCCGGCCGCGCCCGCCGCCATCGCGCGGGCGAGGTACCCGGGCCTGCCGAACGTCGTGCAGATGATCACCCGGCACGACGGGAGCGCGGCCCGCAGCTCGGCGGCCGCCTCCAGGCCGTCCTTGCCCGGCATCTGCACGTCCAGCAGGGCGACGTCGGGCTTGGCCTCGCGAGCGGCGGCCACCACCTCGTCGCCGGAGCCCACCTGCCCGACCACCTCGATGTCGGATTCGAGGCCGAGCACGGTCGCCAGCGCGCCGCGCACCATGGCCTGGTCGTCGGCCAGCAACACCCGGATCAAGCGAGTCCTCCCGCGGGTTCGGCGCGCACGGCCGGGGCCGTGGCGCGAGGTTCCGGCTGCGGGGCCTCCGCCCGCACCAGCAATCCTCCCCCGGGCCGCACCGACGTCCGCAGCGTCCCCCCGACCGCGGCCAGCCGCTCGGTGAGCCCGCGCAGGCCGTTGCCCGCGACGACCTCGGTGGCGGTGCCGTCGTCCTCGATCTCCAGCCAGGTGTCGCCGAGCTTCACCTTGACCTGCTTGGCCCCCGAGTGCCGCAGCACGTTCGTCACGGCTTCGCGCAGCACGTACCCGAAGGTGTTCTGCAGCTCCGGCCGGACGTTGTCGACGGCGTGCGGCAGGTCGGCGTCGATCTCGGCGGCCCGCAGCGCCGCACGGGCCCCGGCGACTTCGGCGGAGAGCGACACCTCGCGGTACTCCGACACGGTCGCGCGGACGTCGGAGAGCGCGCTGCGCGTGAGGCTCTCGATCTCGCGGATCTCCTCGACCGTGCGCGGGATGTCCCCCGAGCTCTCCAGCACCCGCCGGGCCAGCCCCGCCTTGACGGTGATCGTGGTGAGGCTGTGCCCGAGCAGGTCGTGCAGGTCGCGGGCGACGCGCTCGCGTTCGTTCGCCACCGCCAGGGTGGCGATCTCCTCGTTGGCCAGCTGCAGCCGCCGGATCGCCCGGATCAGGCTGGACATGAAGAACATCGCCATCGTCACCGAACCGACGGTGATCAGGTCGCCGTAGTTGTCACCGAACCGGCCCTCCAGCAGCAGGATCCCGGCCCCGAGCAGCAGAGCCACGCCGTCGAGGACGACCACCCAGGCCAGCGGCAGCAGGAACACCAGCGCCGCGGTGCCGTAGAGCATCACGAACGGGCTGGTGTCCGCCGCCGCGACCACGGCCAGCCCCAGGCCGAGCATCCACAAGCTGTAGGCGAAGCGGACCGGCCGGCTGCGGTCGAACGCCACCGGGAAGAGCGCATAGGAGACCGCGACGCCGTAGATGAGCACCCACAGCACCACCACGCCGGGCGTCACCTGGTCCACGGCCAGCAGCCGCTTCGTCGCCGGGATGAGGTACGGCAGGGTGAACACAACGGACAGGACCGGCCACCGGAGCTTGTCCGGCCCGCTCCGGCCCCGGTTGGGCGGTGGGTCCTCCCACCACGTTTCCTTCGTGCCCAGCCCGTGCTTCCGGTTCACGTCGTCGTCGGCCATCTTTTCCCTCCGGCCCTCAGACGCGGGCGCTGTCCTTACGGTAACGCCTGATCACCAGGGCTCCCAGCACGACCGTCCACGCCGCCAGCACCCCCGCGGCCTGCGGCAGCGACACGACCATGTCGGTGGTCACCGCGGGCCGGGCCAGCTGCAGCACCCAGTAGGTCGGCATGATCTGCGCGACGTCGTGCAGCCAGCCGGGCATGCCCTCGATCGGGATCCACAGCCCGCCCAGGAAGCCCATGCCGAGGGTGACCAGCATGCTGATCGGCTGCATCGACTCCGGCGTGCCGAACTGCCCGATCAGCAGGCCGAGCAGCACCAGCGGGATGGTGCCGAGCCAGATCCCGGCGAAGATCCGCACCCAGCCGCCGGCGTCGAGGTGGACGCCCTCCATGGTCACGGCGAGCAGCGGCACGAGGATCAGCGCGGGCAGCCCGACGAGCATCCCGGACAGGCCCTTGCCCGCCAGGTAGCCGGTCCCGGTCAACGGGGTCAGCCGCAGCTGCCGCTGCCAGCCGAGCGCGCGCTCCAGGGCGAGCCGGGCGCCGCTGGTGTTGGCCGCGGCGAACGTCCCGAAGGTCATCATGTTGATCATGATCACGGCGGCGATCTGCGCGTGGTCGGGCGCGTCCGCCTTGACGAAGACGTTGGTCTGCAGGAGAAACATCAGCACCGGGAAGGCGACGACGAAGATCAGGAACCGCGGCGCCCGGAAGTTCCGCCGGATCTCGGTGAACAGGTAGGTGGCGTTCATCGCACGGCCTCCGCGGTGTCGTCGGCGGTCAGGGAAAGGAAAGCGCCTTCGAGGCCGACGGCGCTGATTTCGACGTCGTGCACACCCGGGACGGCGGACTTGAGTGCCCACAGCGTCGCGTCGGAGTCGCCGCTGGAGATCGCGACGCGGTCGCCGCGCAGCTCGAACTCCTTGACCCCCGGAAGTGCCGCGATCACGGCTTCGGTGGCGCCCGGCACGGCGGCCCGCACGGTGCGGCCCCCGGCCAGCGCGCGGACCTCGGCGACCGAGCCGTCGGCGACGATCCGGCCGCGGCGCATCAGCACGACCCGGTCGGCGAACTCCTCGGCCTCTTCGAGGTAGTGCGTGGCGAACAGGACCGTGCGGCCGGACTCGGTGAAGGCGTACATCGACTGCCAGAACTCGCGCCGGGTGCCGACGTCCATCGCGGCGGTCGGCTCGTCGAGCAGCAGCAGGTCGGGGTTGCTGACCAGGGCGACGGCGAAGCGGACCCGCTGCTTCTGGCCGCCGGAAAGCTTGTTGGCGCGACGGCCGGCCAGCTCCCCGATCCCGGCCGCCGCCAAGGCCTCGGCCACCGGCATCGGCTTGCGGTGCAGCGCCGCGACCATGCCGACGGTTTCCCCGACGGTCAGGTCGTCCATCAGGGCGCCGCCCTGCAGCATCGCGCCGATCAGCCCGGCGCGGACGGCGTCGATCGGCTTCCGCCCGAACACCCGCACCTCACCCGCGTCCGGGGTGGTCAGGCCGAGGATCATGTCGACGGTGGTGGACTTGCCCGCGCCGTTGGGGCCGAGCAGGGCGACCACCTCGCCCGGGGCGATGGTCAGGTCGACGCCGTCGACCGCGTGCACGTCGCCGTAGTGTTTCCGCAGGCCGGTGAGGTGGACCGCGGCCCCCGCCGCGACCGACCGGATGTCTGTTTCTCGCATACCCCCAGGCTGCCGCCCGGGAGGCCCGGGACCCCAGACCGTGCGTCACGTCCTGGCCGTGACAGGTGTCAGGGGTACCCGGGCTCCGGGTGGTTCAGCAGCCGATCAGGCGGCCCGCCAGGTAGGCCTCGAGCTTGTCGATCGCGATGCGCTCCTGCGACATCGTGTCGCGCTCGCGCACCGTCACGGCGTTGTCCTCGAGCGAGTCGAAGTCGACCGTGACGCAGTACGGCGTACCGATCTCGTCCTGGCGGCGGTAGCGGCGGCCGATCGCCTGCGCGTCGTCGAAGTCGACGTTCCAGTGCTTGCGCAGGGTCGCGGCGACCTCCCTGGCCTTCGGGGTCAGGTCGGCGTTGCGCGACAGCGGCAGCACCGCGACCTTGAACGGCGAAAGCCGCGGGTCGAGCTTCAGCACGACGCGCTTCTCGACGCCGCCCTTCGCCGTCGGCGCCTCTTCCTCGTGGTAGGCGTCGACCAGGAAGGCCATCATCGACCGGCCGACACCCGCCGCCGGCTCGATGACGAACGGCCGGTAGCGCTGGCCGGACGCCTGGTCGAAGAACGACAGGTCCACACCCGAGTGGTTCGAGTGCGTGGTCAGGTCGAAGTCGGTGCGGTTGGCGATGCCCTCGAGCTCACCCCACTCCTGCCCGGCGTTGAACGCGAACCGGTACTCGATGTCGACCGTGCGCTTCGCGTAGTGCGAGAGCTTTTCCTTCGGGTGCTCGAAGTGGCGCAGGTTCTCCGGCTTGATGCCGAGGTCGGTGTACCACTCGGTGCGCTGGTCGATCCAGTACTGGTGCCAGGTCTCGTCCTCACCCGGCTCGACGAAGAACTCCATCTCCATCTGCTCGAACTCGCGCGTCCGGAAGATGAAGTTGCCCGGCGTGATCTCGTTGCGGAACGACTTGCCGATCTGGCCGATGCCGAACGGCGGCTTCTTCCGCGACGTCGTCTGCACGTTGAGGAAGTTGACGAAGATGCCCTGCGCCGTCTCCGGGCGGAGGTAGTGCAGGCCCTCTTCGGACTCCACCGGGCCGAGGTAGGTCTTCAGCATCATGTTGAAGTCCCGCGGCGCGGTGTACTTGCCGCGCGTGCCGCAGTTCGGGCAGGGCACGTCGGACAGGTCGTCCTCGGAGGTCTCCTTGCCGCTGCGCGCCGCGTACTCCTCGGCGAGCTGGTCGGCGCGGAACCGCTTGTGGCAGGACAGGCACTCGATGAGCGGGTCGGTGAACACGTTGACGTGCCCCGAGGCCACCCACACCTGGCGCGGCAGGATGACCGACGAGTCGAGGCCGACGACGTCGTCCCGGCCCTGCACGACGGTCTTCCACCACTGGCGCTTGATGTTGTCCTTCAGCTCGACCCCGAGCGGCCCGTAGTCCCACGCCGAGCGGGTACCGCCGTAGATCTCTCCGCTGGGGAAGACGAAACCACGGCGCTTGCACAGGCTGACTACGGTATCGATGGTGTTCGTGGGCACTCCACGCTCCGGAAAGCTTGCGGGGACGGTTGGCGGACTAGAACCTCCAGGGTATCCGCCGAGGCCCACCGGTTTTCGCCCAGGTGAGCCTACGGCCGGGTCACCAGCGACGCCGTCACGACGCGGTTGTCCTCGTAGCCCTCCTTGCCGCCGACGTACTCGCCGCCGCAGGTGACCAGGAGCAGCTTGTGCGGGCCGTCCGGGTCGAAGAGCTGCTCGGAGCGGCCGGCCAGCTCGGACTTGTGCACCGTCTCGGTCTTGTCGATCCGGTACACCCAGGCACCGCCGGCGGCGTCGGTCAGCTTCACCTCTTGGCCCTGCTTGACCTGCCACAGTTCGGTGAACGGCCCCTTCGAGCCCTTCCAGTTCACGTGCCCGGACAGCAGCGCGACGCCGTGGTCCGCGCCCAGCTTCGCGCCCCACCAAGCCGCTTCGCCGAGGCCTTCGGGGATCTTCAACGCGCCGTCGGCGTCCAGGTCCTCCTGGACCAGCTTCGCGGTGCCGCCGCCGGGCACCGCCAGCGTCGCGGGGGCCTGACCGGTGTCCTGCTTCGCCGGCTGGTCCGCGGCCGCGACCGGCGTCGTCGTGCCGTTCGCGCCGGCGGGTTCATCCTTTCCGGTGAACACGAGCAGGGTCGCGACCAGCGCCGCGATCACGAACGCGCCGGCCACGCCGACGATCCACCAGCGGCCGGTGGCCTTCTTCCGCTCCACCGGGTTCTGCTCCTGCATGCGCCTGTGCTCCTTCACTCCGTGACCAGGGCACAGACAGACATGCCGTGCCGGGCGGAGAAGGTTGCACCGGAGTCGATCAGCCGGTCGGACGCGTCACCAGGGTGGCCGTGACCAGGCGGTTCTCGTCGTACCCCTCGGTGCCGCCGACGTAGTCGCCACCGCAGGTCACCAGCACCAGCCGGTGCGGCCCGTCCTGGCCGAACCACTTCGCGGCCTGCGCCGGCAGCGCCTCCTTCGGCAGCGTGACGACGTCGTCGACCCGGTAGACCCACCGGCCGCCCCGCGCGTCGACGACGCTGACGTCGTCCCCGTCCCGCATCCGCCAGAGCTCGTCGAACGGCCCGCGCTGCCCCTCCCAGTTCACGTGCCCGGACAGCAGCGCGGCGCCCCGGGCCGCGCCGAGCTTGGCGCCCCACCAGGCCGCGTCACCCAGGCCGCGCGGGATCGGCAGCACGCCGGTGCCGGTGAGCTCGGTGCGGACCAGCCGGGCGGTGGCGCCGTCGGGTAGCCGGACCGTGCCCGGGCGCTGCTGCGCGGCGGACTCGCTGTCCGCGGGCAGCACGGCGGGGGCGGCGTTCTCGCCCGGCAGCGTGCCGGGGGGCGGCGCCGCGGCCGGCGTGGCCGTCGGCGGGAGCCAGGTCAGCAGGATGACGCCGGCGGCGAAGGCCGCCACGGCCAGCGCCGCCGAGACGGCGGCCAGCCCGGTGCGGAGCACCTAGTCCGTCCCGGACTTGCGCCGCCTGCCGAGCAGCAGCGCGACCGCGGCGAAGAACACCCCACCGAAGAGCAGGCCGATGCCCAGCGGGACGCGCGAGCCGTCACCGCCGGTGTCCGGCGCGGCCGCGCCGAGGTACCCGGCCGGGACCTGCGTCGGCACCGCGGCCTGGGAGGCGGTCGTGCCGCCCGCGGGGCCGCCGGCCTTCGCGACGAACCCCTTCGGGACCGAGCAGCTGACCCCGCCGAGCACGATGGTCGTCACGACGTCCTGCAGCGCGGCGCCCGCGGCGTCCTTGACGTGGGTGGTGATCTCGACCCGCCAGCCGGCGACGGCGGTGAAGTCGCCGCCGCGCCAGCCGTCCTGCCGGATCAGCTGGTCGAACGCGGCGACGCGGGTCAGCTTCAGGTCGGAGACCGTGGTGGCCTCGGCGGCGTTCTGGATGTCACCGGGCGGCCCGAGGCGCAGGTTCTGCAGCTGGAGGCCGGCGTTGCCGCCGGGCATCGGGACGATGCCGAGCGAGCCGTCCGCCTGGCGCACCCACAGCCGGGCGACCGAGGACGTGCCGGTGAGCTTGGCCGGGCCGGTGCAGTCCACGGCGGTCTTCGCGCCTTCCAGCACGAGCACGGTGTTGTCGATCGGCTTCGCGCCGCCCTGCCAGGTGTCGCGCAGCGCGTAGTTCGTCTCCGCGACGGCGGTGGGCACGGTGGTCGCCTGCAGCGCGGCGACGACGTTGTGGTCCCGGCTCGCGACGCCCGACGGGTACGGGTCGCCGTTGCTGTAGCGGCCGAGGTCGATCTGGTAGTGCCCGCCGAAGGTGTTCCGCTCGCCGTCGTCCTTCGGCACCGAGACGCGGTCCGTGCCGAGCTTCGACTGGCCGGGCAGCAGCGGTGAGCGCTGGGTCTCGGTGATGAGCGCGCCGCCGCGCTGGCCCTCGCTGCCGATCCGGACGGACGCGATGTTCGCGAACGCGACCGGCCCGGTCTTCTCGTCGACGGCCTGGCTCTGCGCACCGGCCACCCCGGCTCCGACCAGCGGGAACAGGACGGCCGTCAGCACGGCTGCCTTGGTCACGAAACGCGTCATGTCTCCCCACTGCTTTGCTCAGGGCGGGTCGCCGGCGTACGAGAAGCGACGAAACGCTCCGCGACAACCTTGCACCGTCGGCCACTACATGCGAAGCCGAAGAGCCAATATCCCACGAACTCACCCGAATGGAGCAATACGACCGGCCGTACCCCGCAGAGACCGGTGACGGACGGGGCACCCGGCCGGGGGAACACTAGGATGGGCGACGCCGTTGTCGGTAATGACTACGGAATTCATGGTCACGGGGGAGGCGGTTATGGCGACGGTGGCCGGGAGCGGCGCCCAGCCGGCACTGGCGGAGTGCGCCCCGGCGGCGGCCGCGCCACCGGCGCACCCGCCGGCGGCGGTCCTGTCCGACGCGGGTGACCTCCTGCGCGCGCTCGCCGCGCCGGTCCGGATCGCGATCGTGCTCCAGCTGCGCGCGGCCGACCGGTGCGTCCACGAGCTGGTGGACGCCCTCGACGTCGCGCAGCCTTTGATCAGCCAGCACCTGCGGGTGCTGAAGACGGCGGGAGTGGTCCAGGGCGAGCGCCGCGGCCGCGAGGTCGTCTACCGCCTCGCCGACGACCACCTGGCGCACATCGTCGTCGACGCCGTCGCCCACGTGCAGGAAGGAAAGTGATGAACGCCGTCGCCCCGCGCGGCCAGGCCCCGGTGCCGGGCCGCCGTTCGACGAAGCAGCGGGCCGCGGTCGTCGAGCTGCTGAGCACCGTCGACGACTTCCGCTCCGCCCAGGAACTGCACGACGAGCTGCGCAAACGCGGCGACGGCATCGGCCTGACGACGGTGTACCGCACCCTGCAGTCCCTGTCGGAGGCCGGCGAGATCGACGTCCTGCGCACCGACTCCGGCGAGGCGATCTACCGCCGGTGTTCGGCGCACCACCACCATCACCTGGTGTGCCGCGTCTGCGGCCGGACGGTGGAGGTCGAGGGCCCGGCGGTCGAGCGCTGGGCGGAGAAGATCGCGGCCGAGCACGGCTTTTCGGAGATCTCCCACACGGTGGAGATCACCGGCACCTGCGCCCGCCACTGACTCTCGGGCTGCTGTCGGCCCGCGGCTACGTCGTCCGCCCGAGGTACGCGAGTCGTCCGGCTGGGTGCGTGAGGCGGCCGGGTGGGGGTGGCCGGGGCTAGTACTCGTACGGGTCCTTCGGGGCCGGGACCGTCGTGACCGAGGCCGGGGTGAAGTCCGGGGTGTAGCTGTTGGCCTTGGTCGCCGTGCCCGGGACCACCTGGCCCGTCACCTGGATCCACGCGTCGCTCGCGAGGTGGTCGGCTTGGCCGTCGCGGAGGCGGACCGTGACCGGGAACGCGTCGGCCGCGCAGCAGCTGATCACCAGGCGGGCCAGCAGCGTCGCGCCGTCGGTGTGGACGATGAAGCCGGTCAGTGAGACCGTGCGGCCGTTGAGCGTGCCCGCCGCGTCCCAGCCCGCTCGGCTGACGAACTCGTTGACCGCCAGCGGGACGACGTTCCCCGCCGGCAGCGGCGGGAAAGCCGCCGCATTGGCCGCGGCCGCGCTCGCCGGCACCCGGGCTTCGGTGCGGATCACGGAGTCGGCGCCCAGCGCCGGTGGGGCGACCAGGAACACCGCCAGCACCGGGACCAGCAGCAGCCACGCCGGGCGGGCGGAGTGTGAGTGACCGTCACCCGCGCCGTGGTCGCTGCCGTCGAGATGGCCGCCGTCCGAGTCACCCGCGCCGTTCGGGCGCCCCTCCGCCGCACCGCCGGACTTGCCGCGCGCCGCCAGGAGGTCGCGGACGATTGCCACCGCTCCGAGCAGCACCATCACCGCGCCGCCCGTGATGATCCAGGGCTGCTGGGCCGGCTTGACGTACCTCAGGTAGTCGCCGTTCGCCGCGATCTTGATCAGCGCGCCGCCCAGGAGGAGCAGCAGGATGTTCTGCGTTTCGCGCTTCACGACACCCCCACCACCAGCCCGGCCACGACCGCGCACCCCACGGCCACCACGAACGTCGCCGGGGCGAAGCGGGTCGCGAACGAGCGGCCGAACGTGCCCGCCTGCAACGCGAACAGCTTCACGTCCACCGCCGGCCCCACCACCAGGAACACCAGCTTCGGGAGCATCGGCATCGCCGTCAGCGACGCCGCCACGAACGCGTCCGCCTCGCTGCACAGCGCCAGCACCACCGCCAGCACCGCCATCACCACGATGCCCAGCACCAGCTGCTCGCCCAGCACCCCGAACCAGCGGGCCGGCACCAGCACGTTCAGCGCCGACGAGATCAGCGCGCCCAGCACCAGGAAACCGCCCGCCTCGACCAGGTCCGTGCGGGCCGTCTCCGCGAACACCCGCCACCGCTGCCCGCCGGCCACGTCCGGCAGCCGACGCAGTGCACGCGAAGTGATCCACTCGAGCTTGCCCCAGCGGGCCCACAGCCAGCCCATCACCATCGCCGTCGCCAGCGACCCCGCGAACCGGGCCAGCACCATCTCCGGCCGGCCCGGGAACGCGACCGCGGTGGCCACCAGCACCACCGGGTTCACCGCCGGCGCCGCCAGCAGGAACGTCAACGCCGCCGCCGGCGCCACGCCCTGCCCCATCAGCCGGCGCGCCACCGGCACCGACGCGCACTCACAGCCCGGCAGCGCGACCCCCGCGAGCCCGGCGACACCCACGGCCGCACCCGCTCGCCGCGGCAGCACCTTCTCCAGCACCCGCGCGGGCACGAACGCCGCGATCGCCCCGCTGATCAGCACCCCCAGCACCAGGAACGGCAGCGCCTGCACGCAGACGGCGACGAACACCGTCGAGCCCGTGCGCAACGCGGGCACGTCGAACGCCTGCTGCAGCCAGCCCTGGCCGAGGATCGCGACCAGCAGGATCGCGCACAGCACTTCGACCGAGCTGACCCGGAACCGCCGGGTGCGCCGGGCGCCGGAAGTGGAAACCATGTTCACGGCGACGACTATGCCAGGGCCCGCCGACAAGACGCGGCCGCGTGCGCCGCGAACGGTCGGATCCGGTCCGTTTCGGCCCGGAATCCACCGTTCGCGGCGAAAAAACCTACTCCGGGACGACGCCGGGCAGCTCGGTCCGCAGCTGCGAGGCCGTCGACACCACCAGCATCAGCAACGTCCCCAGCGCCGCCTCGTCCAGCCCGGCGGCCGGGAACGCGTACCGCAGGGTGACGTCGAGACCGTTGTCCGAATGCCCGACCCCGAGCGTGCCGAAGAGCCCCTGCCCCGCGCGCTCGGCGACCGCGACCGACAGGTCCGGGCGGTCCGCCAGGTCCCAGCCGACCACGCAGGTGAGCGAAAGGACAGTGAGCCCCTCACCGAGCCGGGTCGCCTGGATCACGCACGGGACGTCGCCGTGGGAGAACGTCAGCGCGCCGTCGTCGTCGACGTGCACCTCGAGGTACCGCTCGAGGGACTCCTTCGCCTGCGTCAGCAGCTCCGCGGTCTCGGCCGCTTCGGTCGCGCTCATGACGACGCCTGGTCGACGGCCGCGCCGAAGCGGCGGTCCCGCTTCGCGAACTCCAGGCAGGCCCGCCACAGGTGGGTCCGGTCGAAGTCCGGGAACAGCGTGTCCTGGTAGACCATCTCGGCGTAGGCCGACTGCCACAGCAGGAAGTTCGACGTCCGCTGCTCGCCCGAAGGCCGCAGGAACAGGTCCACGTCCGGCATCTCCGGCTGGTACAGGTACTTGCCGATGGTCTTCTCGGTGACCTTCGCGGGGTCCAAACGACCGTCCGCGACGTCGCGCGCGATCCGCTGCATCGCGTCGCCCAGCTCGGCGCGGCCGCCGTAGTTGACGCACATCGTCATGTTCAGCGCCGTGTTGTGCTTGGTCTTCTCCTCGGCCGCCTGCAGCTCCTTGATCACCGACGCCCACAGCTTCGGCCGGCGCCCGGCCCAGCGGATGCGCACGCCGATCGACCCGAGGTAGTCGACCTGACGGCGGATGGTGTCGCGGTTGAAGCCCATCAGGAACCGCACCTCTTCGGGGCTGCGCTTCCAGTTCTCCGTGGAGAAGGCGTACACCGAGAGCCACTTTACGCCGATTTCGACCGCACCCGCGGCGACGTCGATCATGACGGCTTCCCCGCGCTTGTGGCCTTCGATGCGCGGCAGGCCGCGCTGGTTGGCCCAGCGGCCGTTGCCGTCCATGACCAGCGCGACGTGCTTGGGTACCAGCTCACGCGGGATTTCCGGCGGTGTCGCGCCCGACGGGTGCGGATCCGGGGCCCGCAGCTCGTATCGCGACGCCTTGTTCTCGCGTCCCCTGCGCAGCACTGCGAGCCTCCCTGGATGGGGTGAATCCGATCAGGCTCGACACTACTGCCCGGGCACCACGGTCTCCCGGGCACGTCGCTCGACCAGCGGAAGGGACCGGAGCTGCCGCTCCAGATGCCACTGCAGGTGCGCCGCGACCAGGCCGCTCGCGTCCCGGCGGGTGCCGGGCAGGGTCGACTCGGCCATCGTCCACTCGCCGTGCAGCAGGGCGGTGAGCAGGTCCAGGACCTCGGGGGCCGGGTGCACCGACCCGGGCACGCGGCAGTCCTGGCACATCGAGCCGCCGGCGGCGACGCTGAACGCGACGTGCGGGCCGGGCAGGCCGCAGCGGGCGCACTCGGTGAGCGCGGGCGCCCAGCCGGCGTAGGACATCGCGCGGAGGAAGAACGCGTCGAGCACCAGGGACGCGTCACGCTCTCCCGCGGCGAGCGAGCGCAGCGCGCCGCAGACGAGGAGGTAGAGCTTGAGCACCGGCTCGCCCTCTTCGGCCGAGAGCCGGTCCGCGGTTTCGGCGATCGCGCTGGCCGCGGTGTAGCGCTGGTAGTCGGCGACCAGGGGCAGCGCGAAGGCGTCCACGGTCTCGACCTGGGTGATCACGTCGAGCGTGCGGCCGGTGTAGAACTGCACATCGACGTGGCCGAACGGCTCCAGCCGGGCCCCGAACCGCGACGACGTCCGCCGCACGCCCTTCGCCACGGCGCGGACCTTGCCGTGCCGCCGGGTCAGCAGGGTGACGATCCGGTCGGCCTCACCCAGCTTGTGCGTGCGCAACACCACCCCGGTGTCGCGGTAGAGGTTCACCACCCCGACATCGTCCCACCTGTGGGCGATGCCGGGGTGGACCGACCCGGGTTCAGCAGTAGTAGCCCGAGCAGTAGCTGACGGCGGTCGCGGCCGCGACGATCCAGATGATGATCACGGTGACGCAGCTGAGGCCGCCGACGATGGTGGCGATGAGGCAGAGCGTGCGGGTCGTCTTCGACGCCTGCTCCGCCATCATGTAGTTGCCCTGCATCTTGTACGTCTGGACCTCGTTGGACTTCATGATCGCGAAGATCGCGAGGATCCAGAAGAGGAAGATGCAGCCGATCGCCCAGCCCTTGTAGTCCTTGATCTGGTTGATGTCGCCGCCGCCGGGCATGCCGTACCCCGGGGCGCCGAAGCCGCCGGTGGGCGGCTGGCCGTACGGGGCGGGCTGGCCGTAGGGTGCGGGCTGACCGTACGGCGCCGCCGGCATGCCGCCGGACGGCGTGCCGTAACCGGGCTGCTGCGGCTGCTGCGGCTGCTGGCCATAGGGCTGCTGCTGGCCGTAGGGATTGGTCATGAACTTGTACCCCAACTACTCGTGAACTTCCGCCGGGTGGCTCCGGCGGTGCTGCGCGGAAAAGGTCGGTCAGTGGTGCGGCGGCTGGTCCTTCGGCGGCTGCCCGAACTGGCCCGGGTCGATCTTGCGGGTCGCCTCGGCCTCGTCGTGGGCTTCGGGCCGCAGCATCTGGGTCCGTTCGGCCTGCTCGTCGAACGGCGACGCGCCCCCGGCGGAGTCGGGGCGCAGCATCTGGGTGCGCTCGGCCTGCTCGTCGAACGGGGACCCGCCCGGCGGCGGCGCGAGCGGCTGGCCCGGCTGCTGGCCGAACCCGCCCGGCTGCGGCGTCTGCGGGAACCCGCCGGAAGCGGGCTGCTGCGGGAAACCACCCGAGGGCGGCGGCTGCGCGAACCCGCCCGAAGGCGGCTGCGGCTGGCCGAACCCACCGGACTGCGGCTGCTGCTGCGGGAAACCGCCCGAGGGCGGCTGGCCGAACTGGGGCTGTCCCGCCGGCGGGTAACCACCGGCGAACCCGCCGGGCTGCGCGAACGGGTTCGGCGCCGCCGACTCGTCGGCCTGGATCACGACGGTGCCGACGATCTTGTCCGACAGCGTCTGGGACTTGTCGTCCCAGAGCGGCCACAGCCAGCCGATGTAACAAAGGAAGTTGTCGACGAAGTGCGCGAGGTCGCGCAGGAACGCCATGCCGGCGCCGATCGGCTGCCCGTTGTCCTCGCGGACGAGCTTGATCTTGGCGACCCGCTTGCCCATGGACTGGCCGGTGTTGCCCGCCTGGATCCAGCGGTTGTACACCGTCCAAGCGATCCAGGCGACGAACCCGAGGATCGCCAGGATCTGGAAGATGAAGTTGCCCCGGGTGAGCAGGG
The DNA here is from genome assembly GCF_055583645.1 of Amycolatopsis sp. NPDC104587. NCBI lineage: Bacteria > Bacillati > Actinomycetota > Actinomycetes > Pseudonocardiales > Pseudonocardiaceae > Amycolatopsis > Amycolatopsis sp. NPDC104587. The sequence goes on along the minus strand of NZ_JBVJNO010000007.1, from coordinate 40,011 downwards.
CGATGATGCCCAGCACCAGGTACAGCCCCACGATGGGGCCGAAGTCGACGAGCCAGCCCAGCGCGCGCTGGCCCCAGCTCGCGTAGTTCCGCGGCGCGCCGAAGGGAATGCCCGGCTGCCCGAACGGCTCCGGTTGCCCGTACGGCTGCCCGTACGGCGGCGGCGCCTGGCCCGGCTGCGGCTGTCCGAACGGCTGCTGGCCACCGGGTTGCTGCCCGAAGGACTGCTGACCGTAGGGATCGGTCATCGCGGTATTCCCCCTCGTTGGTCACTCTCCCGTGCGGAGCCTCGCACGGGTCCGGCCCGGTGGTGCGGTGCGGACCGTCCGCGGGAGCGTACTCGCTCCGGTGACGGCCGCGCCTCCCAGGCTTCAGCTGTCCGGGTGACCCCGTCACGCCGTCCGACGCGCCGGGTCCGGACCCGGTTCCCCTCCGCTGTCGTTCAGACGCGCAAGCCGCTGAACGGGGCGAACGGCAGGTTGCGGATCACGAACCAGACGACGAACACGACCGAAAACGCCAGGGGCGTCCAGCGCCAGTGCAGCCAGCTGGCGACCGCGCGGCCGCGCAGCCTGCCGACCGTCCACGCCGCCATGCTCCAGACGAACAGGAGCACGACGACGAACGACACCGCGTTGTAGTGCACGGCCGCGGGGATGTTCCCGTGCATCAGGCTGTACGCCATCCGCAGGCCGCCGCAGCCCGGGCAGTCGATCCCGAACAGCGCCTTGGTCGGGCAGACCGGCAGGAAGCCGCCCGGCGTCGTCGGGTCGCCGGCCCAGACCACGGCGCAGCACACGCCGAGCCCGGCCACGACGGCCAGCGGCGCGCTCACCGCGCGCAGCTTGGCCCTGGCTCCCCGCGCCGGGTGCCCGGTGTAGACGGGGTGTCCGGTGTGGACGGTCGTCGTGGTCACGGCGTGTACCGGTCCGCGGAGACGCCGATCACGACCATCACCACGATGAAGGCGATGTAGAGCAGCAGGAGGATCCCGGTGGTGATGGCCGACCACATCGCCCACTTGCGGGCGTCGTCGGCGGCCTTCTGCGCCTCGGCGTGGAAGCCCTGGAACCAGAGTGAGCTGACCTGGCTCGACTTCACGATCGAGACGACACCGAGGGGCAGGCAGCACAGCACGGTGCTCAGGATCGCCCACACCATGTTGTTGTCCGGCGGTGGCCCGTAGTTCGGCGGCGGATAGCCGTAGCCGTAGCCGGGTGGCGGCCCGCCCGGGGGCGGGTACGGCGGCGGGTACTGGTCGGTCACCGGGTTCCTCCTGCTGTTCGGCTACGTCAGTATGACGACGACGTCGTGCCGAAGGTGAAGACACCGGCGATCGAGAGGATGACGACCAGCACGATCCACGCGACACCCACGACCGCCGAGATGATCGCCCACTTCTTGGCGGAGTCGGAGGCTTCCTGCGCGGCGGCGGTCTGGCCCTGCGCCCACAGCCCGTTCACCTTCGCGGCCTGCACGATCGACACGACGCCGAACGGGAGGCAGCAGAAGAGGGTGGTGAGGATGGCCCAGACGAGGTTGTTGCTCGGGGGCGGGCCCGGCTGGTAGCCACCCGGCTGCCCACCGGGGTAGTTCGGCTGGCCGCCGGGCTGGTTCGGCTGGTCGCCGGGGTAGTTGGGCATGCCCTGGCTGTCGGTCATGGTCGGTTGTTCCCCTTCGTCTTGCTCCGTGGACGACCACCGGTTCCGCGGGCCGCCCCGACCGGCCGCGGTGTGGTCGAAGCCGCGACTGTAGGGGGCGCCGCGGTCGCGCGTGCGGTGATTCCTCCCGCCGCGACCGAATCGAGACCAGGAATTCCGCTGATCATCCCCCGTGCGGGGAATGGCCGGGTCAGAAGCCCAGTCGGCGTAACTGACGGGGGTCGCGCTGCCACTCCTTGGCGACCTTGATGTGCAGGTCGAGGTAGACCTTCGAGCCGAGCAGCGCCTCGATGTTCTTGCGCGCGGTGGCGCCGACCTCGCGCAGCCGCTCGCCCTTGTGCCCGAGGATGATGCCCTTCTGGCTGGGGCGCTCGACGTAGAGGAACGCGTGCACGTCGATGAGGTCGTCCCGGCCTTCGCGCGGCAGCATCTCCTCGACGGTGACGGCGATCGAGTGCGGCAGCTCGTCGCGGACGCCTTCCAGCGCCGCTTCGCGGATCAGCTCGGCGACCAGCGTCTGCTCGGGTTCGTCGGTGAGCTCGCCACCCGGGTAGAGCTGCGGGCCCTCGGGCAGCTTGCCGACCAGCAGGTCCGCGAGCGCGCCCACCTGGAAACCGTCCACTGCGGACACCGGGATCAGCTCGGCGAACTCCATGACGTTCTGCAGCGCCAGGAGCTGTTCGGCGACCTGCTGGGGCTGGACGAGGTCGGTCTTGGTGACGATGCCGATGACCGGCGTCCGCTTCGCGATCTTCTGCAGCTCCGCGGCGATGAACTTGTCACCGGGGCCGATCTTTTCGTTGGCCGGCACGCAGAAGCCGACAACGTCCACTTCGGACCACGTCGTGTGCACGATGTCGTTGAGCCGCTCGCCCAGCAGCGTGCGCGGGCGGTGCAGGCCGGGGGTGTCGATGAGGACGAGCTGGGCGTCCTCCCGGTGCACGATGCCGCGGATCGCGTGGCGGGTGGTCTGGGGCTTGCTGGAGGTGATCGCGACCTTGGTGCCGACGAGGGCGTTGGTCAGCGTCGACTTGCCCGCGTTGGGGCGGCCGACGAAGCAGGCGAAGCCGGAGCGGTGTTCGGTCATCGCTCGAGCACCTCGAGCACTGTGCCGTCCGGGGCGGCGAGGATGATCGGCGCGTACTTCGCGATGTCGCGCACGGCGTGCACGGACGCGCCCTTGAGCAGTCCTTCTTCGCTGACGACGGCGGCCGCTTCGATGCCTTCGGCGCCGCTGGAGAGCGCGGCGGCGACCGCGGCCTGGAGCGCGGTGAGCTTGAACGACGGCTGGTCGACCGTGCCCGCGGCGTAGGTCCGGCCGTCGGTGTCGCGGACCGCGGCGCCTTCGGGGGCCTGGATGCGGGCGCGCGAGGACCGGGCGAGGGTGACCAGCTTCTGGTCCTCCGCCTCGAGGTCAGGCATGTTCGACGCTCCTGTCGCGTTCGTCGGGGTGGGGCAGGCGCGTCCGGCGCCGGGTGGTGCGGTCGGCCGGGTCGGTCATCGCTTCGGCGTCGGCCGGGTGCACGACCACCGAGGTGATCCGCATGCGGCCGCGCCGGTCCTTGCCGCCTTCGGCGAAGAGCCGGAGGCCGGCGACCTCGGCTTCGGCCCCCGGTAGCGGGACCCTACCCAGTCGCTCCGCGAGCAGCCCGCCCACGGTCTCCACGTCGTGGTCTTCGAGGTCGATGCCGAACAGCTCGCCCAGGTCGTCGACGCCCATCCGGGACGACACGCGCACGGCGCCGTCGTCGAGCTCCTCGACCTCGGGGCGCTCGTCGCCGTCGGACTCGTCGGTGATCTCGCCGACGATCTCCTCGATGACGTCTTCGATGGTGAGCAGGCCGGCGGTGCCGCCGTACTCGTCGACGGCGATCGCCATGTGGTTGTGCGAGCGCTGCATCTCCTTGAGCAGCTCGTCGAGCCGCTTGGAGTCGGGGACGAAGCCGGCTTCGTTCATCAGCGTGTCGACGACGGTGCTCGGGCCGTCCGGGTCCATGTACGCGGCCATGAGGTCCTTGATGTTGACGACGCCGACGATGTCGTCGACCGACTCGTCGATCACCGGGACCCGGGTGAAGCCGGTGCGCAGCGCCAGCGCGAGGGCCTGCCGGACGGTCTTGGTGCGCTCGATCCAGACGATCTCGGTGCGCGGCACCATGACCTCGCGCGCGATGGTGTCGCCGAGCTCGAACACCGAGTGGATCATCTCGCGCTCGGAGTCCTCCACGACGCCGCGTTCCTGCGCCATGTCGACGAGCTCGCGCAGCTCGACCTCGGAGGTGAACGGGCCTTCGCGGAACCCCTGGCCGGGCGTGATGGCGTTACCGATGAGGATCAGCAGCCGGGACAGCGGCCCGAGGACCGAACCGAGGACGCGGACCGGCCCGGCGACGTACCGGCCGATGCGGTAGGGGTGCTGGCGGCCGAGGGTGCGCGGGCCGACGCCGATGAGGACGTAGCTGACGACGACCATGACGACCGCCGCGACGAGCACGGCCACGCCGAGCGGGCGGAGCCGGGTGCCGACGAACACGGTGACGAGCACGGTGGCCGTGAGCTCGCAGCCGAGGCGCAGCAGGAGCAACAGGTTGATGTGCCGGCGGCGTTCGGCGACGACGGCGGCGAGGTGGCGGGCGCCGGGCAGCCCGAGCCGGGCGAGGCCTTCGGCCCGGGCCTGCGACACGGTGCTGACGGCGGCGTCGGCCGCCGCGAACACGCCCGCGAGGAGCACGAGCGCGATCGCGAAGAGGAGCTGGACCATGGCTGGCGCCTAGGGCGTTTCCCCGGTGGGTGGCTCCCCGGCCGGCGCGACGCCCGCGTCGAGCCCGGCGATGCCGAGCACGCGGTCGTCGGTGTTGCGCTGGGCGTCCCGCTTCTCCAGCGCGGAGACGGCGTCCTGGTACTCGCCGAGGATGCGCTTCTGGAGGGCGAACATCTCGCGTTCCTCGGCGGGTTCGGCGTGGTCGTAGCCGAGGAGGTGCAGGCAGCCGTGCACGGTGAGCAGGTGCAGCTCGTCGATCAGCCGGTGCCCCGCCGTCTTGGCCTGGTCCTTCGCGAACGCCGGGCAGAGCACGATGTCCCCGAGCAGCGCCGGTGACGCGTCGGGCGCGTCCGGGCGGCGGGAGGAGTCGAGCTCGTCCATCGGGAAGGCCATGACGTCGGTGGGCCCGGGCAGGTCCATCCAGCGTTCGTGCAGGTCTTCCATGACGTCGAGGGTGACGAGCAGGATGGACAGCTCGGCGAGCGGGCTGACCTCCATCTTGTCGAGGGCGTAGCGGGCCGCCGAGACGATGGACGTCTCGTCGACGTCGACGCCGGACTCGTTGGCGATCTCGATGCTCACCGCCGGTTGCCCTTCCAGCCGTTGCCCTGCTGCTGGTCCTGGGCGTCCTGCACGGCCTGCCACTTCTCGTAGGCGTCGACGATGTCGCCGACGAGCTTGTGCCGGACGACGTCCTGGCTGGTCAGTTCGGAGAAGTGGAGCCCTTCGACGCCGCCGAGGATGTCGCGCACCACGCGGAGGCCGCTGCGCTGCCCGTTGGGGAGGTCGACCTGGGTGACGTCACCGGTGACGACGATCTTGGAGCCCTGGCCGAGGCGGGTGAGGAACATCTTCATCTGCTCGGGCGTGGTGTTCTGGGCCTCGTCGAGGATGATGAAGGCGTCATTGAGCGTCCTACCACGCATGTAGGCCAGCGGCGCGATCTCGATGGTGCCGGCCTGCATGAGGCGCGGGATCGACTCGGGCTCGACCATGTCGTGCAGCGCGTCGTAGAGCGGCCGCAGGTAGGGGTCGATCTTCTCGTTGAGCGTGCCGGGCAGGTAGCCGAGGCGCTCGCCGGCTTCGACGGCCGGGCGGGTCAGGATGATGCGGGTGACCTGCTTGGCCTGGAGGGCCTGGACGGCCTTGGCCATGGCGAGGTAGGTCTTGCCGGTGCCGGCCGGGCCGATGCCGAAGACGACGGTGTGCTTGTCGATGGCGTCGACGTAGCGCTTCTGGTTGAGCGTCTTGGGCCGGATGGTCTTGCCGCGGCGGGAGACGATGTTGAGGCTGAGGACCTCGGCCGGCGAGGCGTCGCCGGTGCTCAGCATCCCGATGGTGCGGCGGACGGTGTCCGGGCCGACCTGCTGCCCGCCGGTGGCGAGGGTGACGAGGTCGGCGAAGACGCGTTCGGCGAAGGCGACGTCGGCGGGGGTGCCGGTCAGGGTGACCTCGTTGCCGCGCACGTGCACGTCGGCGGCGAGGAGCTCCTCGGCGACACGCAGGTTCTCGTCGCGGGAGCCGAGCAGGCTGAGGGCGGCGGCGTCGGGGATCGGGAACCGGGACTGTGCTGCCTGGGCGGCGCTGTCGTCGGTCTTGGGGACGTCTCCGGGGACGTCGGGTCGGGCGGCTCCACCCGGTGCGGTTCCGGCCACGTGGCCTCGGCCCTGCTTTCTCGGTGAGGGACTACGGACCCCTCCGATGCTACTGGCACCCCCCGACAAGACGCAGGCCGGTTTCCCGACTCACCCCTCGTGAGCTCCGAAGAAGCCGAGCGGCTCCCCACCCAGCACGTGGGCGTGCACATGGAAGACGGTCTGCCCGGCATCGGAGTCGGTGTTGAAGACCACCCGGTACCCACTGGAGACGATGCCCTCGATCTCGGCAACCTTGCGAGCGGTGGCAACAACATCACTCAGCAAGCCGGGATCAGCGGCAGCAAGCTCCCCGAGGTTCCGATATCGCGTCTTGGGCACAACGAGCACATGCACCTTCGCCTGAGGCCGAATATCCCGAAACGCAAAGGTGGAAGCATCCTGATACACAACATCAGCAGGAATCTCACCAGCAATGATCCGCTCAAAGAGGGTCTCATCCTCACTCATGCCAAGAACCCTACCGACCCCGGCACGCAAGGCGGCCGAAGGCCGCGAGCACGCAACCACACGCTGCGAGAAGGCCGAAGGCCGCCGAGCAAAGCAAGGCGCCTTTTGAACAGAGAAAAGACAAAACCCGCGGGGGTCCGGGGCTAGCCCCGGCTGGGGGTCTGGGGGTTTGACCCCCAGAAGACACGACGAACGCGAAGGCGTACCGAACGAGCGAAGCGAGGAAGGAACGCCGCGGAGCGGTAGATCCTGGGGGTCGATCTACCGCATCCGCGGCTCCGCCGGACCGAGGGGGGAGGTGCCCGGCGGGGTCTGCGTCTTCCCAGTGGCGCGCCTAAACGGTGCGTGGCGCGTTAGTAAACGAGAGTAACGGGTCGGAGTGTGATCGCGCCATAACTGGGCGCAAAATGTGGCCTCTTTTTTGTGGTGATCTTTTCAGTGCCAGCGGGTGGTGAGGGCGCCGAGCGCGCCGAGGGCGACGGCCGCGGCGGTGGAGGTGCGCAGGACCGTCGTGCCGAGGCGGACGGCTCGGGCGCCGGCTTCGCGCAGGGTGTGGAGCTCTTCGTCGGTGATGCCGCCTTCGGGGCCGACGACGAGCAGGAGGTCGCCGGTGTCGGGGAGCTCGAGGTCGGCCAGCCGGTCCTCGATGTCGGATTCGAGGACGATGACCAGGGACATCGTCGTGGCGAGGCCGGCGAGCTCGCGGGTGCCGACGGGTTCGGTGACGTCGGGGACGTGGGCGCGGCGGGCTTGTTTCGCGGCGGCGCGGGCGGTGGCGCGCCAGCGGGCGAGGGCCTTGTCGCCGCGGCCGCCGTCGTCCCATTTGGTAACACTGCGGGCGGCGCGCCAGGGCACGATGGCGTCGACGCCGGCTTCGGTGGCGAGCTCGACCGCCAGCTCGCCGCGGTCACCTTTGGCGAGGGCCTGGGCGACGACGACGCGCAGGGCCGGGGGTTCCTCGGTCCAGCTCTCCTCGACCGTGAGGCTCAGCCGGGCGTCTCGGCCCGGCTGGACGGCGTCGACGACGCAACGGGCCATCGTGCCGGCGCCGTCGGAGAGGACGAGCCGCTCCCCCGCGCGCAGGCGCCGGACGGTCGCCGCGTGCCGGGCTTCCTCGCCGTCGAGGACCGTGCTCCCCGAGGCGGGCACGGAGGCGGCGAGGAAGACCGGCAGGGTGGTGTCGGGCACGGGTCAGCGGTGGTTCTTGGCGCGCAGCTTGGAGAACAGGCCGCCGTGCTTGCTGCCGTTGGACGCCAGCGTGGGCACTTCCTCGCCGCGCTGCTGGGCGAGCTCGACCAGCAGGTCGCGCTGGGCTTCGTCGAGCTTGGTCGGGACGACGACGTCGATGTGGACGTGCAGGTCGCCGCGGCCGTCGACGCGGCCGGAGGACCGCAGCCGGGGCATGCCCTTGCCGGTGAGGACGAGCTCGGCGTTGGGCTGGGTGCCCGGTTCGACGTCGAGCTCGTAGTCGCCGTCGACCAGCGTCGCGATCGGCACGGTGGCGCCGAGCGCCGCGGTGGTCATCGGGATGCGGAAGTTGCAGTGCAGGTCGTGGCCCTGGCGGACGAAGACCTCGTGCGGGGTCTCGTCGATCTCGACGTACAGGTCGCCGGCCGGGCCGCCGCCGGGGCCGACCTCGCCCTGGCCGGACAGCCGGATGCGCATGCCGTCGCCGACGCCCGGCGGGATCTTCGCGGTGACGTTGCGGCGGGCGCGGATGCGGCCGTCGCCGCCGCACTGGCGGCAGGGGTCGGGGATGACCTCGCCGAAGCCGCGGCAGACCGGGCAGGGCCGCGCGGTGACGACCTGGCCCAGGAAGGACCGCTGCACGGACTGGACCTCGCCGGCGCCGCCGCAGGTGTCGCACGTCTTGACGCCGGTGCCCTCGGTGGTGCCGGCGCCGCGGCAGAGGTCGCAGACGATCGCCGTGTCGACGGCGATCTCCTTGTCGACCCCGGTGGCGCACTCCTCGAGGGAGAGGCCGAGCCGGATGAGGGCGTCGGAGCCGGGCTGGACGCGGCTGCGCGGACCGCGCCCGCGGCCGCCGCCACCGCCGCCCGCGGCGCCGAAGAACGCGTCCATGATGTCGCCGAGGCCGCCGAACCCGGCGAACGGGTCGCCGCCTCCCCCGCCGCGCGCGCCGCCGTCCATCGGGTCGCCGCCGAGGTCGACGATCTTGCGCTTCTGCGGGTCGGACAGCACCTCGTAGGCCGTCGTGACCTCGCCGAACCGGTGCTGGGCGTCTTCCGACGGGTTGACGTCGGGGTGCAGCTCCCTGGCCAGCTTCCGGTACGCGCGCTTGATGTCCTGGTCGCTCGCGTTCTTCGCCACCCCGAGGATGCCGTAGTAGTCCCTCGCCACCGTCTCTGCTTCTCCTTCTGCTCTGCCCGGCTCAGCGGCCGTGCAGGATCTGCCCCACGTAGTTGGCGACCGCGCGCACCGCGGCGATCGTGCCGGGGTAGTCCATCCGGGTCGGGCCGACCACCCCCATGCCGCCGAGCACCATGTCCTGGCCGTACCCGATGGACACGACCGAGGTGCTGCGCATCTGCTCGTCTTCATTTTCCTCACCGATGCGGACCGTGATCGCACCGGGGTTGCGCGCGGCGGCCAGGAGCTTCAGCACGACGACCTGTTCCTCGAGGGCTTCGAGGACCTGGCGCAGTGATCCCGGGAAGTCGGCGACGTTGCGCGTGAGGTTCGCGGTGCCGCCCAGGACCAGGCGTTCTTCGGGGTGTTCGGCCAGTGACTCGACGAGGACCGTGGTGACGCGGATGAGCGCGTCGCGCAGCCCGCCGGGCGCCTGGTCGGGCAGCTCGGCGACGCGCGCCGCCGCTTCGTTGAGCCGCCGGCCGGACATGGCCGTGTTGAGCACGGACCGCAGCCGGGCGACGTCGTCTTCGGTGACGACGTCGCCGAGGTCGACCGTGCGCTGGTCGACCCGGCCGTTGTCGGCGATCAGCACCAGCATCAGCCGCGCCGGGGTGAGCGGCACCACCTCGAGGTGGCGCACCTTGGCGTTGGTCAGCATCGGGTACTGGACGACGGCGACCTGCCGGGTCAGCTGCGCGAGCAGCCGCACCGAGCGGCGGAGGACGTCGTCGAGGTCGGTGCCGCTGTCGAGGAAGGTGGTGATGGCCCGGCGCTCGGCGGCGCTCAGGGGCTTGATCTCGGAGAGCCGGTCGACGAAGAGCCGGTAGCCCTTGTCGGTCGGCACCCGGCCGGCGCTGGTGTGCGGCTGGGTGATGTAGCCCTCTTCTTCGAGGGTGGCCATGTCGTTGCGCACGGTGGCGCTCGAAACGCCCAGGTTGTGCCGCTCGACGATCGCCTTGGACCCGACCGGCTCCTGGTTGGAGACGTAGTCGGCCACGATCGCGCGCAGCACGTCGAAGCGGCGTTCGTCCGCGTTGGCCACCGGTTCCTCACCCACTTCGCTCGCTGCTCATCCCGAGTTTACGGAAACCTGAGCGAGAGGTGCTCAACGCGGGCGGCTCAGCGCGGCACGGCCCCGGAGAGCGCGTCGAACCCGGCGCCGGCAGCAAGGGTCAGGCCAGAACGCTCGGCGCAGGTCGTCCTCAGGAGTTGCGCGGGAAGCCCAGGTTCACCCCGGCGTGCGAGTGGTCCGGCCAGCGCGAGGTCACGACCTTCGTCCGCGTGAAGAAGTGGAACCCCTCCGGCCCGTACGCGTGGCTGTCGCCGAACAGCGAGTCCTTCCAGCCGCCGAACGAGTAGTAGCCGACCGGGACCGGGATGGGCACGTTGACGCCCACCATGCCGACCTCGACCTCGTTCTGGAACCGCCGCGCCGCCGCGCCGTCGCCGGTGAAGATCGCCGTGCCGTTGCCGTACGGGTTCGCGTTGATCAGCGCCAGCGCGTCGTCGTAGGACGCCGTGCGCGCGACCGCCAGCACCGGGCCGAAGATCTCGTCGGTGTAGATCGACATCTCCGGGCGGACGTGGTCGAACAGCGTCGGGCCGAGCCAGAAGCCGTCCGACGAACCGGGCACCTCGACGCCCCGGCCGTCGACCACGAGCGACGCGCCCGCCTCGACCCCGGCGTCCACATAGGACTCGACGCGCCGGTGGTGCGCGGCGGTCACCAGCGGTCCCATCTCCGACGACGGGTCACGGCCGTCGCCGACCTTCAGCCGGGAGATCCGCTCGGCGATCTTCGCGACCAGCTCGTCGCCGACCGGGTCGACGGCCACGACCACCGACACCGCCATGCAGCGCTCGCCCGCCGAGCCGAAGCCGGCCGACACCGCGGCGTCGGCGGCCAGGTCGAGGTCGGCGTCCGGCAGCACGACCATGTGGTTCTTCGCGCCGCCGAGGGCCTGCACGCGCTTGCCGTTGCGGGTGCCGGTTTCGTAGACGTAGCGCGCGATCGGCGTCGACCCGACGAACGAGATCGCCTTGACGTCCGGGTGCTCCAGCAGCCCGTCGACGGCGACCTTGTCGCCGTGCAGCACGTTGAGCACGCCCGCGGGCAGGCCGGCTTCGGCGAACAGCTCCGCGAGGAACACCGCCGCCGACGGGTCCTTTTCACTCGGCTTGAGCACGACGGTGTTTCCGCAGGCCAGCGCGTTGGGGACGAACCACAGCGGCACCATGGCCGGGAAGTTGAACGGCGAGATCACCCCGACCACGCCGAGCGGCTGGGCGATCGAGTAGACGTCGACGCCGGTCGAGGCGTTCTCGCTGAAACCGCCCTTCAACAGCTGCGCGGCGCCGCACGCGAACTCGACGTTCTCGATCGCGCGCGCGATCTCGCCCGCCGCGTCCGACTCGACCTTGCCGTGCTCGCTCGTGACGATCTTGGCCAGCTCGTGCTTGCGGGCGGAGAGCAGCTCGCGGAAGGCGAACAGCACCCGCGTCCGCCCGGCGAGCGACGTCCCGCGCCAGCCCGGCAGCGCGGCCGCCGCGGCGGCGACGGCCTCGTCGACCTCCGCCTGCCCGGCGAAGTCGACCTGGCCCCGGACCTCACCGGTGGCGGGGTCGAACACTTCGCCGGAGCGCTCGGTCGGCCCCGCGAACAGCTTGCCGTCGATCCAGTGGGTGATGCGGTCGGTCACGACGGTGCGCTCCTTCGGTCGGGGACGTCTCCTGCGAGTGTCCGGGCGCGCGCCACGCGGACGCCATCGACAACGTGTACGGACTCCGCGTCCCGGCCGTACAGTCTGTCCCTGCCGATCATTCGCGAGGAGCCATGTACCCGACCGTCGCCGAGGTGCTCGCGCTGCCGGTGCTGCGCCAGGGGCGCCCGCACGTGGTCGCCGGGGTCGCCGGCCTGGACGCGCCGGTGCGCTGGGCGCACGTCGCCGAGATCGCCGACATCGCGCACCTGCTGCGCGGCGGCGAGCTGGTGCTGACGACCGGCGTCGCGCTGCCCGACGACGGCCCGTCGCTGGCCCGGTACGTCGCCGACCTGGCCGGGGTCGGCGCGGCCGGCCTGGTGATCGAGCTGGTCCGGCACTGGAGCGACAAGCTGCCCGCCGCCCTGGTCGAGGCGGCCGAGGAACACGGCCTGCCGCTGGTCACGCTCTCGCGCGAGACGCGGTACGTGAGCGTCACCGAGGCGGTGAACGGCCAGATCGTCGACGCCCAGGTCGCCGAGCTGCGCGCCGCCGAGCGGGTGCACGAGACGTTCACCGCGCTGACGGTCGCGGGCGCCGAACCCGGCGTCGTGCTGGCCGAGGTCGCCCGGCTGACCGAGCAGCCGGTGGTGCTGGAGACGCTGGCGCACGAGGTGCTCGCCTACGACGCGGCGGGCGCCGACCCGGCCGAGCTGCTGGCCGGCTGGCCGGGCCGTTCGCGCGTGGTCCAGGTCGGCGAGCGGACCGGCTACCACCCCGGGTCGGGCTGGCTGGTCACCGTGGTCGGCGCGCGCGGGCACGACTGGGGACGGCTGGTCGTCGTCTGCGCGGACCCGCCACCACACCGCCACCGGGTGGTCGCCGAGCGGGCCGCGTCCGCGCTGGCCGTGCACCGGCTGGTCGCCAAGGAGACCGACGGGCTCGAACGGCAGGCCCACCGCGCGGTGCTCGCCGAGCTGCTGACCTCGCCGGCGCCGTCGGCGGAGCTGCTGGCGCGCGCCTCGGCGCTGGCCGTGCCGCTCACCGGGCGGCAGCTGGTCGGGCTGGCGGTGCGGCCACGCCTGGCCGGCAACCGTCCCGCGCTTTCCACGCCGCCGGTGCTGCGCGAGCTGGCCGAGGCGACAGTGCTCGCGGCGCGCCGCGCGAAGGTGTCGGCGCTGGTGGCGACCGACGACCTCGGCGTCCGGGCGCTGCTCGCGCTGTCCCCGGAGGCGAACGCCGACACCGTGCTGCACCGGCTCGCCACCGACGTCCACGAGGCCCGCGGCAGCGCGCCGGGCGTGCTGGCGGTCGGCACGACGGTGCTGACGCCGGCCGAAGCGGGCCGCACGCTGCTGGAAGCCGGGCAGGTCGCGGCCGCGGCCCTGGGGTCGGGCGAGGAGCGGGTGGTGCACCGGCTCTCCGACGTCCGGCTGCGGGGCCTGCTGCACCTGCTGGCGGGCGACGAGCGGGTCACGGCGTTCGCGGTGCGGGAGCTCGGGCCGCTGCTGCAGCGCGACGCGGCTTCGGGCAGCCGGCTGGTGCAGGCGTTGCGGCACTATTGCGCGCAAGGTGGCAACAAGTCCGCGGCGGCCGTCGCGGTGCACACCTCACGGACGGCGTACTACCAGCAGCTCGCCCGGATCGAGCAGGTCCTCGGCGTCCGGCTGGAGGACCCGGAGTCGATGCTCTCGCTGTACGTCGCGCTGCTGGCCCTCGACATCACCCGGCCGAGCGAAGAAGACTCACCCGGACGGGGAGCACAGTGATCGGGTCCGGGCTGCCGATGGAACCGATATGGCCCTCCTCCCCCTTGCTGCCTGCCTGATGAGCCTGAGCTGCCTCGCGCCCGCGCAGCCGCCGGCGTCGACGCTGCAGCTCAGCAGCCACGACACCGCCAACCGGATCGGCTCGGTGGTGCTGACCTGCGACCCGACCGGCGGCACGCACCCGAAGCGCGACAACGCGTGCGCGGTCCTCTCCGGCGCCGGCGGCGACTTCACGAAGATCACGCCGCGGCACCAGGCGTGCACGCTGATCTACGCCCCGGTCGACGTCACGGTGGTCGGTTCCTGGCGCGGCAAGCCGGTTTCGTTCCGCGCCACGTTCCCGAACCGCTGCGTCGCCAACCGCGATTCGGACGACGTCTTCGCGTTCTGAATGCCGGGGGCGCGGAAGCCGCCGGGCCGCCCCCACGACGACCCGGTGACTTCCGCGCACCGTTGTTCATTACGCAACGGACCCCGGTTCGGTTCAGGTGCACCGGCCGAGCGGGACGTCCCGCGCCGAGGCGCGGCTCAGGTTCCAGGCGGGCCAGCCGTCCGGCGTGTCGCCGTCGAGGACCTGCCGCAGCACGCACGTCCGCAGCGGTTCCGGCAGCCGCGCCGACACCACCGGGACGACGTCGGCGGAGAAGCCCGCGAGGTAGTCGTGGTCCAGGGGCTCGCCGGCGGCGGCGCGGTCGAGGTTCTCGTTCGCGATGAGCCGTTCGGGATCGAGGACGGCCAGCGTCAGCAGCGCCGCGGCCGCGGTGCCGATCGCGGCGCGGGGCAGCCAGGTCGAGCGCAGCTTGACCAGCGACGCGCACACCAGCACGAACACAGCGCCGAACCAGAGCTCGCAGACCTCGACGAGCAGCCGGAGCACGGTGAAGCCGTAGGCCTGCTGGTAGGTCCACATGCGACTCAACGCCGACCCGACGAGCACCAGGCTCAGCGCACTGAGCGCCCCCAGCAGGACGCGCTGGCGGAGCCGGTCGCCCCTGGTCGTGTCCGGCGCCCAGCGCAGGGCCGCGGTGACGATGGCGAGCGTCAGGACGGTGACGGCGCACAGCTGCCAGAAGCCGCTGCGGGCGTACTCGGCCGCGGTCAGGTTGCTGGTGCGCAGGACGTATTCGGTGCCGCCGAAGAGCACGACCAGCCGGACGCCGACGAAGACGCTGAAGAGCAGGACGAGAACAGTGAGCGGGACCGTCCATTCCAGACCGTGTTTTGTCCTTCGTGGACGGTCGCGGGGAGACCTTTGCGGTGGCGCGGCGAGGAAGTAACAAGCGCCGGAGACCAGTAGTGCGACAGCGGCGAACACGAGGCACCAGCGCACGAGGGTCGCGAGGCTCAGGTCGGGGATCATGGCGTTGACGATGGCGGCGAAGGCGGCGTCGGCGCTGGCCAGCAGCGGGACAAAAACGGCCACGATCGCGGCGGTCGCCAGCACGGCCAGAGCGATCCGGCGCGCGACGCCGTCCCGGCGGGCGGTGAACCGCCCGACCCCGCGCCCGGCCCATGGGATCGCGCGGAGAGCTTCGACGGGCACGGCGAACATGTCGTAGAGGAAGGTGTTGACAGTCCGCTTCCCAACCACGGCAAGGGATCCGGTGACGGCGGCGGCGAGGACGCAGAGGACGAAGAGCCACCCGGAAGCGCGGACTGCGCCCATGCCGAGGAGGGCGAGGGTGAGGAGCGCCCAGCCGGCGCTCGCCCAGGTGAAGGGTTGAGCGGCGCTTTGGTCCCTTGACCGCCGATCGGCGACAAAAACGGCTGCTGTGACGGCGATCCCGGACAGAAGCCAGCCGATCCCGGGCCGATCGACGGGGAGAACGAGGGCGGCGGCTACTCCGGCGAGCCCGGCAGCGGGAAGGACGGCGGGAGGAAGAGGAACCACGACCGACTTCGGCGGCGGGAGGGGCCGGAGGAGAAGAGGAGGCGCGGCTACGGCGACCCCGCCCGCCGGCGCTCCGGCGAAAACCCCATCAGGACGCAGAGGTCCGCCGGACGGCTTGCCATCCGCCACGCCGACCGAGGCGCCACCGACCGCCGAGCCTTCCCTACCACCGGCGCGCCCACCAACCGAGGCACCACCGCCACCGCCCGCGCCCGCGCCCGGCGAGCCTTCCCTACCACCGGCGACCCCACCGCCCGAGGCGTCACCGCCCGCCGAGCCTCCCCCGCCCGCCGAGCCTCCCCCACCATCGGCGCGCCCACCAACCGAGACACCAGCCTCCCCTCCCGCCACATCGACCGCGCCTGCCGCGGCTCCCGGCCGCCGTTTCCCCCGCGGCACGCCCGACTCCCCGGGCTCACCAAACCTGCTCTTCGGCATCTCGCCTGCTCTCTCGTCAGCATTTCCCGCACACATGTTCGCTTTTGCAAATAACCGCAGCGTGTCAACCGGCCACCCGAACCGAAGAGCGCTAAACCGTCGGAAGACTGACCCGGATCCGGCACCCCGGCGCCGAATCCACGACCCCGATGGTCCCGCCGTGCAGATCCACGGCCCACCGGGCGATCGCCAGCCCCAGCCCCGTCCCGCCCCCGGTCGGACGCTCACCGCGCGTGAAGCGCTCGAACACCCGGACCCGGTCGGCCGGGGCGATGCCCGGGCCCTCGTCGCACACCTCGATGCGCACCTCGCCCGGGCGCACCTCCGCCGTCACGCGGACCGAGCCGCCCGCCGGGCCGTGGCGGGCCGCGTTCTCCAGGAGGTTCGCCACCACCTGGAACAGCCGGCCGCGGTCCGCGAACACCGTCGCGTCCGGCGGGGACACCGACACCTCGAAGCTCACCCCGCGCACCAACGCGGCCTCGGACACCGCCTCCGACAGCAGCTCCGCCACCGGGAACGTCGTCTTGTGCAGCGGGATCGCCCCCGCGTCCAGGCGCGACAGGTCCAGCAGCTCGTCCACCAACGTCGCCAGGCGCTCGGTCTGCTGCAACGCCGTCTTCAGCGTCGCCGGGTCCGGGTCCTCGACGCCGTCGACGAGGTTCTCGAGCACTCCGCTCAACGCTGTGATCGGTGTGCGCAGCTCGTGGGACACGTTCGCCACCAGCTCACGGCGCTGCCGGTCCGCGTCGCCGAGGTCGCCTGCCATCTGGTTGAACGCGCGGGCCAGCGTCCCCACCTCGTCGCGGGTGGTCGCGCGGATGCGCCGCGTGTAGTCGCCCTTGGCCATCGCGCGCGCCGCCGCCGTCATCTCGCGCAGCGGCCGGGTCATGCCGTGGGCCAGGACCTGCGACAACACCAGGGCCAGCACCATCGCCGTGAGCGTGGTCCGCGGTGGCAGCCAGCCGATCTGCCAGTTGAAGAACGCGAACGCGACGCCGCCCGAGGCGACCATCAGGATCGCCAGCTTCAGCTTGATCGACCGGATCCGGTCCAGCGGCCGCGGAACGAGGTTCACGATCACGCCTCCAACGCGTAGCCGACGCCGTGCACCGTGCGGATGAGGTCGGCGCCGAGCTTCCGCCGCAGCGCCTTGATGTGGCTGTCCACCGCCCGCGTCCCCGCGGAGGTGCCGTGGACGTCCCAGTCCCACACCTCCGACAGCAGCCGTTCCCGCGGCTGCACGACCCGCGGCCGCCGCGCGAAGTGCACCAGCAGGTCGAACTCGATCGGGGTCAGCTGTGCCGCCACCCCCGCCCGCGCGACGCGCCGCTGGTCGACGTCGATCTCGAGGTCGCCGAGCACGATCCGGGCGCCGTGCCCGGACGAAGACCGCTCGACGCGCCGCAGCAGCGCGTGCACCCGCGCCGTGAGCACCCGCATCGAGAACGGCTTCGTGAGGTAGTCGTCGGCGCCGACCCCCAGCCCGACCAGCATGTCCGTCTCGTCGGCCCGCGCGGTCAGCATGAGCACGGGCACCGGCCGCCGCCCCTGGATCCGGCGGCAGACCTCCAGGCCGTCGAACCCCGGGAGCATCACGTCCAGCACGACGAGGTCCGGCTCCGCGGCCGCTTCCGCCTCGACCGCGGCCGGCCCGTCGTGGGCGACGTCCACGGTGAACCCTTCGGCCCGCAGCCGGGCCGTGATCGACGCGGCGATCGTGACGTCGTCCTCGACGACCAGCACCCGTCTTGCTCCCGGTTCCATGGTCACGACCTTAAGCACCCCCGGTGGAGACGGTTCGCGTGAAGTGTGGAGATCCTGTGGAGACGTTTCACCCGCTTTGCCGGTTCGTGACGAGCGGATGTGTGACGCAGGTCATGCACTCCGACGGCCGTTCGCGCAATCGACAGACTGCACTCCTGATCAGGGAAGAGTGAACAGTCTGCCGTTGCCCCGGCGATGACCAGGCGCGCAGGATGCCGCAATGGCGCCGACACCCGCAGACCAGCGCGTGCACGACGACGGCCGGGTCGAGCTCGACCCCGCCGACGCCGGGTCTCTCGAAGGCAGCCGGTTCTTCAACGAAGAGCTGGCCCCCGTCCCCGTCGCAAAGCGGACCTGGACCACCTACAACTACTTCGCGCTCTGGATGGGGATGGCCCACAACATCCCCAGCTACGCCCTGGCCGCGTCGCTGATCGCGCTCGGCATGAACTGGGTGCAGGCGCTCATCACGATCACGATCGGCAACCTGGTCGTGCTCGCGCCGATGCTGCTCAACAGCCACGCGGGCACGAAGTACGGCATCCCGTTCCCGGTGTTCGCCCGCGCGTTCTACGGCCTGCGCGGCGCCAACCTCGCCGCGCTGCTGCGCGCGTTCATCGCGTGCGGCTGGTTCGGCATCCAGACCTGGGTCGGCGGCGAGGCCATCTACGTCATCCTCGGGCGCCTGCTCGGCTCGTGGTGGCGGGACGCGCCGGAGGTCGCCGGGCAGCACTGGACGCTGTGGCTGTCGTTCGTGGTCTTCTGGATCGGCCAGATGCTGATCATCTGGCGCGGCATGGAGGCGGTCCGCCGGTTCGAGAACTGGACGGCGCCGCTGGTGTCCGTCGGCTTCCTGATCATGCTCGGGTACGTGCTGGTCAAGGCGGGCGGGCTCGGCCCGATCCTGTCCGACGGCG
Organism: Amycolatopsis sp. NPDC104587; assembly: GCF_055583645.1. Taxonomy (NCBI): domain Bacteria; kingdom Bacillati; phylum Actinomycetota; class Actinomycetes; order Pseudonocardiales; family Pseudonocardiaceae; genus Amycolatopsis; species Amycolatopsis sp. NPDC104587. The sequence continues at coordinate 21,631 of NZ_JBVJNO010000007.1, read as the reverse complement.
GCAAGCTCGGCTGGGGCCCGGACTTCTGGAAGGTGTTCGCGCCGTCGCTGATGGCGATGATCGCGTTCTGGTCGACGCTCTCGCTCAACATGCCGGACTTCACGCGCTTCGGCGGCAGCCAGCGCAAGCAGGTCCGCGGCCAGATCCTCGGCCTGCCGACGACGATGACGTTCATCGCGATCGTCGCCATCCTGACCACGTCGGGCGGGCACGTGCTCTACGGCGAGGACATCTGGGACCCGGCGCAGCTGGCCGACAAGTTCGCCAGCCCGGTCGTGGTGGTCGTCGCGCTGGTCGCGCTGGTGCTCGCCACGATCTCGGCGAACCTGGCGGCCAACGTCGTGAGCCCGTCCTACGACTTCTCGAACGCCTTCCCGAAGAAGATCACCTTCGCGGTCGGCGGCGGCATCACCGGGGTCATCGGCATCCTGATCCAGCCGTGGCGCCTCTACTCCGACCCGAACATCTACATCTTCGCCTGGCTCGGCTTCTACGGCGGCCTGCTCGGCGCGGTCGCCGGCGTGCTCGTCGCGGGCTACTGGGTGATCGCCCGCACCCAGCTCAAGCTGAAGGACCTCTACACACCCGATGGGGTGTATTGGTTCTCCGGCGGCTGGAACTGGCGCGCGCTGGTCGCGACGCTGGTGGGAGCCGTCCTCGCGGTCGGCGGCGCGTACGGCGGGCCGTTCCCCGACGGCGGGCTGATCCCGTTCCTCAAGCCGCTTTACGACTACAACTGGGTGGTCGGCTTCGTCGGCGCGCTCGTCGTCTTCGCCGCCCTGTCGCGTTCCACGACCAAGGAGGTAGCCAGTGACCACGGTCCGAGCCGGATTGATCCAGCAGCGGTGGACGGGTGACAAGGAGTCCATGATCAAGGCGGCGGTCGACCACATCGCCACCGCCGCCTCGCAGGGCGCCCAGGTCGTCTGCCTGCAGGAGCTGTTCTACGGCCCCTACTTCTGCCAGGTTCAGGACACCGAGTTCTACTCCTACACCGAGGGCATCCCGGACGGGCCGACGACCCAGCTCATGCAGGAGGTCGCCGAGCGCCACGGCGTGGTGCTGGTCGTGCCGATGTACGAGGTCGAGCAGCCCGGCGTCTACTACAACACCGCCGCGGTGATCGACGCCGACGGGACGTACCTGGGCAAGCACCGCAAGAATCACATCCCGCAGGTCAAGGGCTTCTGGGAGAAGTTCTACTTCCGGCCCGGCAACCTCGGCTACCCGGTGTTCGACACCGCCGTGGGCCGCATCGGCGTCTACATCTGCTACGAGCGGCACTTCCCCGAGGGCTGGCGTGCGCTGGGCCTGGCCGGGGCGAAGATCGTGTTCAACCCGTCGGCGACCAGCCGCGGGCTGTCGCAGTACCTCTGGCGGCTGGAGCAGCCGGCGGCCGCGGTGGCGAACGAGTACTTCGTCGGCGCGATCAACCGCGTCGGCGTGGAACCGCTGGGCGACAACGACTTCTACGGCCAGACGTACTTCGCCGACCCGCGCGGGCAGCTGATCGGCGACGCCGCGTCCGACACCGACGACGAGGTGGTCATCCGCGACCTCGACATGACGCTCCTCGACGAGGTCCGGGACCTGTGGGCGTTCTACCGAGACCGCCGGCCGGACACCTACGGCCCCCTCACGGAGGCCTGATGACCACGCTCATCACGGGCGGCCAGGTCGTGTCGCCGTCCGGCGCGCTCCTGGCGGACGTCCTCGTCGACGGCGAAACCATCGCCGCCGTCGGGGCGCCCGGGACGCTGGCCGGCGACGAGACGATCGACGCCACCGGGAAATACGTGCTGCCCGGCGGCATCGACGCGCACACGCACATGGAGATGCCCTTCGGCGGCACGCATTCGGTCGACACGTTCTCGACCGGCACCACGGCGGCCGCGTGGGGCGGGACGACCACGATCATCGACTTCGCCGTGCAGGCCAAGGGCACGTCGCTGCTGTCCACTTTGGACAAGTGGCACACGAAGGCCGACGGCAACTGCGCGATCGACTACGGCTTCCACATGATCGTATCCGACGTCAACGACCAGTCGTTGAAGGAGATGGAAGCCTGTGTCGACGGCGGGGTCGGCAGCTTCAAGATGTTCATGGCGTACCCGGGGGTGTTCTACTCCACGGACGGGGAAATCCTGCTCGCGATGCAGAAAGCGCGGGAAATCGGCGCTACGATCATGATGCACGCGGAGAACGGCATCGCGATCGACCAGCTGGCGGCGCAGGCGTTCGAAGCGGGCAACATCGATCCTGTGCAGCACGGCCTCACCCGGCCCCCGGAACTGGAAGGAGAAGCGACGTCGCGGGCGATCCAGCTCGCGAAGGTGACCGGCTCGCCGTTGTACATCGTGCATCTGTCGGCGTCGCAAGCGCTGGCGGCGGTGGCGGAAGCGCGCAACGACGGCCAGAACGTCTTCGCCGAGACGTGCCCGCAGTACCTCTACCTGTCCATTGAGGACCTGGCGAAGCCCGACTTCGAAGGCGCGAAGTACGTTGCTTCGCCGCCGCTGCGGGAGAAGTCGCACCAGGCCGACCTGTGGCGCGGGCTGCGGACCAACGACCTGTCCGTGGTGTCGACGGACCACTGCCCGTTCTGCTTCAAGGACCAGAAGGAGCTGGGCCGGGGCGACTTCCGGGCGATCCCGAACGGGATGCCGGGGGTCGAGCACCGGATGGACCTGCTGCACCAGGGTGTCGTCGCCGGTGAGCTGACGCTCGGGCGCTGGGTCGAGACGTGCTCGGCGACGCCGGCGCGGATGTTCGGGCTGTACCCGCGCAAGGGTGTCATCGCGGCGGGTTCGGACGCGGACATCGTCGTCTACGACCCGTCGGCGAAGCAGACCCTGTCGGCCGAGACGCACCACATGAACGTGGACTACTCGGCGTACGAAGGGTTCGAGCTGACCGGCCGGGTGCACACGGTGCTGTCGCGGGGGCGCGTGATCGTGTCGCCGGACGGGTTCACCGGGTCGACGTCGCACGGGAAGTTCCTGTCCCGCTCGCTGAACCAGTACCTGAATTAGGAGCGGGCCATGGACTTCGGGATCGCGCTGCAGACCGACCCGCCCGCGCGGGACGTCGTGCGGCTGATGAAGGACGCCGAGGCCGCCGGGTTCCGCTACGGCTGGACCTTCGACTCCTGCGTGCTGTGGCAGGAGCCGTTCGTCATCTACTCGGCGATCCTGGCCGCGACGTCGTCGCTGGTCGTGGGGCCGATGGTGACCAGCCCGGGCACGCGGGACTGGTCGGTGATGGCGTCGACGTTCGCGACGCTCAACGACATGTACGGCAACCGGACGGTCTGCGGCATCGGCCGCGGCGACTCGGCGCACCGGGTCGTCGGGAAGCCACCGTCCACCTTGGCCACCGTGCGCGACTGCATGCAGGTCGTGAAGGACCTCGCCGAAGGCCGCGCGGTGACGATGAACGAGAAGACCGTGCAGATCCCGTGGATCCGCAACGGCCGGCTCGAGATGTGGATGGCCGGGTACGGGCCGAAGGCGCTGAAGACGGTCGGCGAGCACGCCGACGGCTTCATCCTCCAGTGTGCGGACCCGGCGATCGCCCGCTGGACGATCGGCGCGGTCCGCGACGCCGCGCGGGCCGCGGGCCGCGACCCGGGCGGGATCACGATCTGCGTCGCGGCCCCGGCGTACGTCGGCGAAGACCTGCCGCACCAGCGGGAACAGCTGCGCTGGTTCGGCGGGATGGTCGGCAACCACGTCGCGGACCTGGTCGCGCGCTACGGCTCTTCCGGTGCGGTGCCGAAGGAGCTGACGGACTACATCCGTGAGCGGGAAGGCTACGACTACAGCCACCACGGCAAGGCGGGCAACCCGTCGACGGAGTTCGTCCCGGACGAGATCGTCGACCGGTTCTGCCTGCTCGGCCCGCCGTCGGCGCACATCGCCCGGCTGCAGGAGCTGGCCGAGCTGGGCGTGGACCAGTTCTCGCTGTACCTGATGCACGACGACCGCGAGGCCACCCTGGCGTCGTACGGGTCGCAGATCATCCCGAAGCTGACCGCGTAGGGCTCGCCCTACCCCGGTTCCGGGGGTGCGCACCAGCGCGCCCCCGGTCCCGGCGGCGGGACGATCGGCGCATGAAATCTCCGAAACTCCGTGCTGCGCTGGCTCTGGGGGCCGCGGCGGGCGTGGTGGCGTTGAGCGCACCCGCGGCGTCGGCGAGCCCTGCCGGAATCGTCTGGGAAGACACCTGTCAGGCCGGCTACCAGTGCGGCCACCTCGACGTCCCGATGTCGTACCAGGACCCGTCCGCCGGGACGGTGACCATCGCGGTCGGCCGCCTCCCGGCCACCGACCAGGCCCACAAGCTGGGCACGATCTTCTACAACCCCGGCGGCCCCGGCTCGTCCGGGCGCTTCGCCCCGGCGCTCACCCCGCAGCTGCACGCGCGTTTCGACATCGTCGGGATCGACCCGCGTGGCGTCGGGGCGAGCTCGAAGATCCACTGCTTCACCGATCCCTCGCAGCTCGAAGTGCTGCAGCGCGCGCTCGGCACGTTCCCGCTGACCCGTGACGCCGAACAGCAGCAGATCGCGGACACCCGGACGGTGACCGACCTGTGCGAGCAGAACGCCGGGCCGCTCGTGAACCACCTCTCGACCGGCACGATCGCGCGGGACCTCGACCGCCTGCGCGCGGCGTTCGGTGAGAGCAGGCTGCGGTTCTACGGGAAGTCGTACGGCACCTACATCGGCGAGACGTACGCGAACCTGTTCCCGGGCCGGGTCGGCACCCTCGCGCTGGACGCCGTCGACGACCCGTCGCGCTGGACGACCGGCGCCGGGCCGATGAGCTACCGGCTCGGCGGTTTCGAGGACGGCCCCCGTTCGATCAAGTCCTTTTTGGACGCCTGCGCGTCGCGCTGCGCCTTCGACTACAACGCGATCCTCGACCGCCTCCAGCGCGGCCCGATCACGGTGACGGACACCGCCGGCAAGCAGGTGACCGTCACCTACCAGAGCGCGATCGGCCAGATCCACACCTACCTGACCGACGCCCAGGCCGCGCCGCAGCTGGCGGCGTACCTGCAGGCGCTGGCGAATCCGGCTTCCCGGGCGCCGGTCGTCGCGGGCGGCCCGCCGGACGTCGACTCGCTGCTGGGCGGCGGCGCGACCCTGTGCTCGGACGCGGCGAACCCGCGCGACCCGGCGGTCTGGTGGGACTACGCCCGGCGCGCGGACCAGGTCGGACGCGGCTTCGGCCGGTACGACGTCTACAAGACGCTCCCGTGCGCGACCTGGGACGTCGCGGACCCCGGTCGTTACACCGGGCCGTGGAACCGCCCGACCGCCCCGATCCTGCTCCTCGCCAACCGCCAGGGTGACCTGGAAACGCCGTACGCCGGGGCGCAGCGGACGGAACGGCTCCTGGGCAACGCGCGGCTGCTGAGCCTCGACACGTACGGCCACGGCTCGCGCGGCAAGAGCGCGTGTGTGGACGGGTGGCTGGACCGCTACTTCGTCGCCGGCTCGATGCCGGCCCGGGGCACGGTCTGCGCCCCGGACCACGGCCCGTTCGGCTAGCGCGTCGCGACGAGCCGGGCCGTCGCCTCTTCGAGGAACCCGTACGACGCCCGGGGGTCGGCGAGCCAGCCCTCGTAGTCGGCGGGGTTCTCGAAGAGGTGCGCGAACCGGTGCGCCACTTCGGGAACCCGCTGCGCGGTGTCCAAAGTGGCCAGTACGTGGTCGGCCGGCGGGGCCAGGAGGTCGTTGTTGAAGAGTGTCGCGTGCCGGGCGTGCCGCCAGTAGCGGGCGAAGGTGCCGTACATGAACTCTTCGTCGAACGGCCGGTCGGCGTGGTCGACGATCGCCTCCTGGTACGCCCGGGCCGCGCGGGCGGCCATGTTGGCGCCCTGACCGCCGACCGGGTCGTTGGTCACCGCGGTGTCGCCCATCGCGAGGACCTTCGCCCCGGACGGCAGGGTGCCCACGGGGTGGCGCACGACCGGCGTGATCCGGCCGTGCAGCAGGTCGCCCGGCGCCGCGGGCTGCGTGTGGTCGAGCAAGCCGGCCTGCCACGGGTAGTGCGTGCGCAGCAGTTTCCGGGCCGTCTCGTGGTGCTGCTCGACGTCGGTGACGCCGTCCCAGACGTCGAGCGGGCCGCCGGGGACGCCGAAGAAGCCGAGGCCGTGCACCGGGCCGTGGACCGAGAACACCGGCAGCAGGAAGAACTCGCCCACCGGCGACATCCCGAAGGTGAGCCCGGGAACGGCGTCCACCGGCCCGGCGACGTAGAACACGCCGATCGCGCGCTGCGGCTCGCGGTAGGGAGAACGCTCGTCGTCCCGCGGGAAGAGCGCGTCGAACTGCGGCCCGCGCCCGGCGGCGACCACGAGCAGCTCGAACTCGCGGGCGCACTCGTCGAGCTCGGCCGGGCTCACCCGGCGGAGCCGCAGGTCACCGCCGAGGCGTTCGAACTCGGCCAGCCAGCCGGAAACCTTGACGCGCTGGTCGACCGACTGCGCCGGCCGGTCGAGCGCGACCCGCCAGGAGACGGCTGGATCCCCGGTCTCCCCGGCGGCGGCGAAGGCGACCTCCCGCACCGGCGGCGCGTCGGCGTCCCAGAAGTTGATGCCGAGCTCACGCTCGCGTTCGAGCGCGGGGTGGAAGAGACACTGGTTCGAGACGAGCCGCCCCGCCCGCACCTCGGCGGCAGGACGTTCGGCGAACACGGTGACGTCGTACCCCCGTTGCCGCAACCCGATCGCGAGGACCAGTCCCGCTTGCCCCGCTCCGACGATCCCGATCCGCCGCATGGCCGCCCTTCCCCCCGGAAACCCCTTTGTTCCCAACGTACTCGTCCGGCCGAAGTCCGCCCTGCCCGAAAGGGCAGCCGCTAGGGTGACCCGGTGACGCAGCCGCCGCCGGGATTCGACCGAACACTCCTCCTCCGCGACGGCCGTCGCGTGCGGGTCCGCCCCCTCACCCCGCAGGACGCGCCGGAGCTGGGCGAAGCGATCCGCACGGCCGACCCGGAGACGCTGCGCCGCCGCTTCTGCGGCACGGCGCCCAGGGTGACCCCCCGGCTCCTGGAGCGCCTGACGGTCCTGGACTACGAGCGCCGGTTCGCCCTGGTGGCCCGCAGCGAGGAGGGCCCGGGTGTGGCGATAGCGCGTTACGAGGCAACGGGCCGAAGGGTGGCGGAGATAGCGGTGGCGGTGGCCCCGGCCTGGCGCCGGGTGGGTTTGGCATCGGCACTGCTGCACATGCTGGGGCTGGCGGCGTTGGAGAGGGGGTTCGACCGGTTCACGGCGGTGTTTTCGGCGGACAACCGGCCGGTGTCGGAACTGCTGGACTTCGCCCGCGGGCGCAAGGTGATCGCGGAGGGAGTGGCGGAGGCCGAGGTCAGGTTGGCCGACCACCCGGCTGCCCCGGCGTACGTCGCCGCGGAACAGATGAGGCGGGCTTCGGGGTTTTCGTTTTTCGAGCGGAATCCGTAACGGACGACCGCCGGAGGCCGGGACGCGGCGCCGTGGCGAGGTATCTCACCGCGGCGCCGACGCCGCTCAGTCCACCAGCGCCTGGTAAACCAGCTGCCTCAGCTGCGACCGCAACCGATAGGTACTCGAAGGCAACAGCTGTGTATAGAACCCCACAGTCAGATCCTCATCCGGATCCACCCAAAAAGCGGTAGAAGCCGCCCCACCCCAGGCGAACTCCCCCGCCGACGACAGAGTCCGGGCCTTCACCGGGTCCTCCAGCACCGAGAACCCGAGGCCGAACCCGTGCCCGTCGAACGGCATCTCCGCGAACAGCGGGCGGCCGAAGGACTCCAGGTCCACGTGGCCCGGCAAGTGGTTGCTGGCCATCAACGACACCGTGCGCGGCGACAGCAGGCGGACGTCGTCGAGAGCTCCGCCGCGCAGCAGCATCTCCGTGAACCGCCAGTAGTCCGCCGCTGACGACACCAGGCCGCCGCCGCCGGAGAGGCAGTCCGGGCGGGACTTGCCCAGGCTTCCGAACGCCTCGTTCCGGGTCGCGCGCCCCGAAGCGGGGTCCGGGATGTACAACGCCGCCAGGCGGTCCGGGGTGGACGTCCAGAAGCCCGTGTCCGTCATGCCCAACGGCGTGAAGATGCGCGTCGCGAAGAACTCGTCCAACGGCAGCCCGGACACCACCTCGACCAGCCGGCCGAGCACGTCCGACGCGATCGAGTAGTTCCATTCGGCGCCGGGCTGGAACAGCAGTGGCAGCTTCGCCCACTGTTCGGAGCACGCGGCCAGGTCCAGGCCCGGCGGCGTGCCCCACTCGAAGCCCGCCGCGCGGTACATCGCGTCCACCGGGTGGCCGTGGTGGAAGCCGTACGTCAGGCCCGCTGTGTGCGTCAGCAGGTGCCACACCCGGATCGGCGACGTGGCGGGCTCGGTCAGCGGCCTGAGCGAAGACCCCTTCACGAACACCTGCGGCGAAGCGAACTCCGGCAGCCACCGCGAGATCGGGTCGTCCAGCTCCAGCAGGCCCTCTTCGGCGAGGATCATCGCCGCGACCGAGGTGACCGGCTTGGTCATCGAGAAGATCCGCCACAGCGTGTCGGTCTCCACCGGCGCGCCGGCTTCGACGTCGCGGTGGCCGCCGCTGCCCACGTGCACGATCCGGCCGTGCCTGCTCACCACCGCGAGCCAGCCCGGCAACCGTCCATCCTCGACGTACCGGTCGAAATGCGTGTCCAGCCGCGAAAGCCGCGCCGCGTCGAACCCGGCTTCGGCCGGGTCGACGTCCACCTTGAGTTCTGCCATGCCGCGAGGTTACTCTGCCGTTCGGTCCCGATCCGACCACAGCCACGGCCGAATGGCTTTCGTGGCAACGGTTGCTTCCTCGCTCGCGGGTCGGCCTGCTTTTGGCCGGATCGCTACCCTTCCCGCGCCCGCTCGGCCGCTTTCTCCTCGCGCCAGGCTTCGTCGTTCTTCCCCAGCCGCCAGTAGCCCGAAATGGACAGCAGCTCGCGCCGCACCCCGCGCTCGTCGAGCAGGTACCGGCGCAGGTCGCGCACGAAGCCCGCTTCGCCGTGCACGAACGCCTGCACGACGCCGTCGCGCCACGGCAGCGCCCGCACCGCCTCGGCGATGTCGTCCCCGGCGGAGCGGTGCAGCCACGTGATCTGCGCGTCCGCCTTCGTGAGCAGCTCCTGCTCCTCAGCCGCGTCCTCGACCAGGATCACGGCGTGGGCCACGGCGCCGGCCGGGAGTGCTTCGAGCGACGCCGCAATCGCGGGCAACGCGCTTTCGTCGCCGGCCAGCAGGTGCCAGTCCGCCTCGGAACCCGGCGCGTACGCGCCACCCGGACCGGACAGCAGCAGCTCGTCACCCGGCTGGGCCGCGGCGGCCCACGGGCCGGCGATGCCTTCGTCACCGTGGTGCACGAAGTCGAAGACGAGCTCGCCGGCCTGCGGGTCGAACGCCCGGACGGTGTAGGAGCGCATCCGCGGCCAGTGCTCCCGCGGCAGCGTGGCCCGGCACTCCTGGACGTCGAACGGCTCCGGGTACTCGACCCCCGGGACCTTGAACAGCACCTTCACGTAGGCGTCGGTGAACGCGTTGGGGGTGAAGTCGGCGATGCCCTCACCGCCCGCGACGATCCGGAGCATGTGCGGGGTGAGCCGCTCGGTGCGCAGCACTCGCAGTTTCACCGCGGGCCGTCCGGACCGCCGGGGTGCTTCGGCCATCGGCCAACTCCTCGCTCGTACTAAGGCTTGCCTAAGTCACCCTACGCGCCCCGGACGGCCGACGCCTACCCGCCCGAACCCAGTTCTTCCAGCATCCGGGCAAAACCGGCAGCCGTCTTCGCCCGGAACCCGACGAAGAACCGGTTCGCCAGTGGCACTCCCCAGCGCCACCACGAAGCCGCGTTGACGACCCGGTGCTCCACCCGGGCGCCGGCGGGATCCGGCGTGACGCGGTATTCGCCGCGGTACCACCAGCCGCCCTGCACCGCGACGAACCCGCGGTCGGGGTCCACTTCGGTCTTCATCGGGTGACCACCCCCGGTCACCCGGCGCCGCACCGCTTCGAACACCTCCGCCGGCGGCCGTGCGACGACCCCCGAGGCCTCCGCAAGCGTTTTCACCCGCGCGGATCCGAAACGCGCGTGTTCTGGAACGCCGTGATCAGCCACTCGCCGTCCTCCTCGACGAGCACGAAGCTGACCGTCGATTCCCGGCCTTCGTCGGCAGTGTCGGAGCCGTCGAGCGAAGAGCCGCCGCCCACCACGACGACTGCGACGTCCGGGCGGACGAACCGCACCTTCGCCGTGACGCCGAGCTGCCCGGTCAGCTTCGAGCCCTTGAGCGGCCCTTCGAACAGGGCGCGGTGCGAGCTTTCGATCGCCTCCCGGCCCGGGAAGTTCATCCCGAAGAAGGTGATGTAGTCCGCGTCTTCGGTGAAGAGCCGCCCGTACGCGGTGGCGTCGGCGGCGTTCCACGCGTCGGTGAGCCGGCCCAGCACGGCGCGGACGTCGGCTTCGGCGGTGGTCGTGGTCATCAGAAGTCCCCTTTCGCGAACGGCGTTCGTTCGGCGAACGCAGTTCTACTTACGAACAGCGTTCGCGTCAAGTACAGTGTTCGTGTGACCGTTCCCCCGCCGCCGTGGCGCAGTGCCCCTCGTCGCCGCGCCGCGAAGCCCGCGCTTTCCCAGGACCTGATCGTGAAGACGGCGCTGGGGATCCTCGCCGAGGAGGGGCTCGAGGCGGTGACCATGCGACGGGTCGCCCAAGAGCTGGAGACGGGGCCCGCGTCGCTCTACGCGCACGTGGCCAACAAGGACGAGCTGGCGGAGCTGATGCTCGACGCCGTGCTCGCCGAAGCCGCGCTGCCGGAACCGGACCCGGCGCGCTGGGACGAGCAGGTGAAGGAGCTGGTCCGCGACCAGATCAGGGTGATGGTCGCCCACCCCGGCATCGCCCGCGTCGCGTGGGACATCGCGGTGCCGGTCACCCCCAGCTCGCTGCGTCAGGGCGAGGCGATGCTGGCCCTGCTGCGCGCGGGCGGCCTGACGCTCCGGCAGGCGACCTTCGCGGGTGACGCGTTGTCGTTGTACGCCAAGGCGTACGCCTACGAAGCGAGCGGCTGGACCTGGGGCGACATCGACGAAGCCGAGACGGCGAAACGCGGTGAGCAGATGGTGGCCTACATGCGGTCGCTGCCGCCCGAAGCCTTCCCGAACATGCTCCACATCGGTGAGTTCTTCTCCGCCGAGACGGCGCAGGAACGCCTCGAGTTCGCGCTCGAGACGTACCTGGCCGGCCTGAAGGTCCTCGCGGCGAAGAACTAGGGACGCAGCACGATCTTGCCGCGCGTGTGCCGCTTCTCCAGCTCACGGTAGGCGTCGCGGACGTCGGCGAGCGGGTAGACGGCGGCGACCGGCACCTCCAGCAGCCCCTTGGCCGCCAGCAGGCTCAGCTCGCGCAGCACCTCGGCCGACGACGCCGCGGCGTTGCCCTCGGTCTTCACGTTGTACTTCCGGGCCGCCGCGAAGTCGATGACCGTGTTGATGCGTCCGGGGTGGATGCCCAGGTGCAGGGCCAGTTCCACGTACCCGGAGCCGAAGGTGTCGATGAACGCGTGCACGCCGTCCGGCGCGATGGCCCGGATCCGCTCCAGCACACCGTCGCCGTAGGCCACCGGGAGCACGTCGAACTCGCGCAGCCAGTCGTGGTTCGCTTCCCCGGCGAGGCCGATCACCGTGGCGCCGGACAGCTTCGCCAGCTGCACCACCAGAGATCCGACGCCGCCGGCCGCGCCCGACACGACGATGGTCTCGCCCTCACGCGGGCAGACCGCGCGCACCGCGGCGTACGCGGTGGTCCCGGCGACGAACAGCGATCCGGCGACCTCCCACTCGACGCCGTCCGGGCGCGGGGTCAGGTTCTCCGCCTCGGCCACGACGAGGTCCGCGTGGCTCGAGCGCGTCTCGACGAACCCGATGACCTCGTCGCCGACCTGGATCTCCTCGACGCCGTCACCGAGCTCGGCGACCACGCCGGCGAAGTCGCTGCCCTGGCCGGACGGGAACGTCGCCGGGAAGCGCTCGTGCATCAACCCCTGGCGGGTGGCGGCCTCGCCGGGGTTGATCCCGGCGGCGCGCACCTCGACGAGCACCTGCCCGGGGCCCGGCGCCGGCCGCGGCACCTCCGCGACCCGCAGGACGTCCACGTCGCCGTACTCGTCGAACCTGATCGCGCGCGCCATGGGCCCTCCTCTAAGTCGTTGCTGAATACAAGCAACGACCGGGTCCCCGGTTTTAATCCCGTCAGCCGGCCAGGCGGCGGACGACGCCGTCCGCGAGGAGCCGCCCGCGGTCGGTGAGCACCGCGCGGCCCCGGGAGTCCAAAGCGGACGGGTCGAGCAGGCCTTCGGCCGCGGCCGACCGCGCTTCGACCAGCCCGGGCTCGTCGAGCACGTCGAGCGGAAGCCCTTCGGCGACGCGGAGTTCGAGCATGATCCGCTCGAGGTGCTGGTCGTCTTCGGTGAGCACCTCACGCCCGCCGGCGGGCGATTCGCCGGCGGCCAGCAGCGAGGTGTAGCGCGCCGGGTGCTTGACGTTCCACCAGCGCACGCCGCCGACGTGGCTGTGCGCGCCCGGCCCGGCGCCCCACCAGTCGTCACCGCGCCAGTAGCCGAGGTTGTGCCGGCAGCGGGCCGCGTCGGACGCCGCCCAGTTCGAGACCTCGTACCAGCGCAGCCCGGCCGCCGACAGCGTCGCGTCGATCATCTCGTAGTCCGCGGCCAGCACGTCGTCGTCCGGCGCGGGCAGCTCGCCGCGGCGCACCCGGCGGGCCAGCGCCGTGCCCTCCTCGACGATCAGCGCGTACGCCGACACGTGGTCGACCCCCGCGGCCAGCACGGCGTCGAGCGTCGCGAGCAGGTCGTCCGGGCGCTCGCCGGGCGTGCCGTAGATCACGTCGAGGTTCACGTGCTCGAACCCGGCCGCGCGGGCCTCGGCGGCGGCCTTGCCCGGCCGGCCCGGGGTGTGCACGCGGTCGAGGATCTTCAGCACGTGCTGCGCGGCCGACTGCATGCCGAGCGACACCCGCGTGTACCCCGCGTCCCGGATCCCGGCGAAGAACTCCGGCGATGTCGACTCCGGGTTCGACTCCGTGGTCACCTCCGCGCCCGGGGCGAGCCCGAAGACGTCGCGGACGGCGTCGAGCACCGAGCGCAGGCCGTCGGGGCCGAGCAGCGACGGGGTGCCGCCGCCGACGAACACGGTGTCGGCGGCGGGCGGCACGACGAGGACCTTCGCGGCGAGCTCCAGCTCGCGCCGCAGCCCGTCGAGCCAGGACTGCGGCGACGAGCCCGAGTCGAGCTCTCCCGCGGTGTAGGTGTTGAAGTCGCAGTAACCGCAGCGTGTCGCGCAGAACGGGACGTGCACGTAGACCCCGAACGCTCTGCTGCCGAGCCCCTTCAGCGCGCTTTCCGGCAAGGCCGGATCGATCGAGGTGGCGGGGTCGGAACGCAGTACGGGCACCCCCGGATTGTCCCCTACGACGCCGGGAGGTTCGCCGCCGCCCAGTCCGGGTCCGGCGCGATCATCTCGATGACGTCGAGCAGGACGCCGTTGGGGTCGGCGAAGTAGAAGTGCCGTTGCCCGTAGACCTCGTCGACGACCGGGGTGACGAGCTCGACACCCGCGTCCACCAGCCGCTTCGCCTCGGCCGCGGCGTCGTCGACGACCAGCCCGAACATCAGCCCGGTCGTCTCGCTCGCGCGGTAGGCCGGCGGGACCGACTCGTGACCGCGCTGGACGAAGCTGATCTCGTAGCCGGGTGCCCCGGCGTTGATGCTCGCGAACCAGTCGAGCTCGACCGTGACCGGCAGCCCGACGACGTCCGCGTAGAAGCGGGTGGTCGCGGCGACGTCGTCGACCAGGTACCCCGCCCCGAAACCCTTGACCTGCATCCCCTGGAGTCCTCTCTTCGAACCACTTAGCTCATAGTACTCTAGACGTAGTGGTATGAACTCCGCAAGAGACCCGGTTGACACTGTTTTCGCAGGCAGGTGACGCTTCTCCCAGCATGCGGTCAGGCCTGGACCACATTGTGGACACGTGGCACGCTGGCGCTGTGACTCATGCCGGTGTTCTCCTCGTGGCCCGCCGCCACGTCGACCTCCTGCGGGTCGCCAGCGCCCTCTGCGCACCCGTTCGCTGACTGACCGATCGCCACCACCTGCCACGAACCTGGACAGCCGGCGCCGGAGAAGCCCCCGCGAGCCGGTGGCCCTCCGCCGCCACGAAGAGCCTCTCGGAGGACGCCGCCATGGCCACGCCCCAGACCCCCGCCCGCCCCGCGCGCGTCAAGCAGAAGCGCGGCGAAGGGCAGTGGGCGCTCGGATACCGGGAGCCGCTGAACCCGAACGAGCGGTCCAAGAAGGACGACCACCCGCTCAACGTGCGGGCGCGGATCGAAAACATCTACGCCCACCGCGGCTTCGACGCGATCGACCCGGGCGACCTGCGCGGCCGGTTCCGCTGGTTCGGCCTCTACACCCAGCGCAAGCCGGGGATCGACGGCGGCCGCACCGCGACGCTGGAGCCCGAAGAGCTCGACGACAGCTACTTCATGCTGCGGGTCCGGCTCGACGGCGGTGCGCTGACCACCGGCCAGCTCACCGCGCTCGGCGAGATCTCGCAGGACTACGCGCGCGACACCGCCGACATCACCGACCGGCAGAACATCCAGTACCACTGGATCCGGATCGAAGACGTCCCGAAGATCTGGGCGAAGCTCGAGAACGCCGGCATGACCACGATGGAGGCCTGCGGCGACAGCCCGCGGGTCATCCTCGGCTCGCCGGTCGCGGGCATCGCGGCCGACGAGGTGATCGACGGCACCCCGGCGATCGACGAGATCAAGCGCCGCTACATCGGCAAGCCGGAGTACGCGAACCTGCCGCGCAAGTTCAAGACGGCGATCTCCGGCCAGTCCGACGTCGCGCACGAGATCCACGACATCGCGTTCGTCGGGGTGAACCACCCCGAGCACGGGCCCGGCTTCGACCTCTGGGTCGGCGGCGGCCTGTCCACCAACCCGATGCTCGGGCAGCGCCTCGGCGCCTGGGTGCCGCGCGACGAGGTCCCCGACGTCTGGGAAGGCGTCATCTCGATCTTCCGCGACTACGGCTACCGGCGGCTGCGCTCGCGCGCCCGGATCAAGTTCCTGGTCAAGGACTGGGGCGCGGAGAAGTTCCGCCAGGTGCTGCAGGACGAGTACCTCAAGCGCGAGCTGGTCGACGGCCCGGCGCCCGAGCAGCCCGCCCAGCCGATCGACCACGTGGGCGTGCACCCGCAGGTCGACGGCAAGTTCTACGTCGGCGCGGCGCCGATCGCCGGCCGCTCCTCCGGCGCCACGCTCGTCGCGGTCGCGAAGGCCGCCGAGCGGGCCGGCTCGAACCGGGTGCGGCTCACCCCGCAGCAGAAGCTCGTGGTGCTCGACGTCCCCGAAGCGCAGGTCCCCTCCCTCGAGGCCGAGCTGAGCGAAATCGGCCTCGAGACCAAGCCGTCGCCGTGGCGGCGCGGCGTGATGGCCTGCACCGGGCTGGAGTTCTGCAAGCTCGCCATCGTCGAGACGAAGGCCCGCGCGCACCAGCTCGTCGCCGACCTCGAGAAGTCCCTCGCGGACATCCAGGCGGACCTCGACACGCCGGTGAGCGTGCACCTCAACGGCTGCCCCAACTCCTGCGCGCGGATCCAGACCGCGGACATCGGGCTCAAGGGCCAGATCGTCACCGACGCCGAGGGCAACCAGGTCGAAGGCTTCCAGGTGCACCTCGGCGGTGGCCTCGGCCTCGACGCCGGGTTCGGCCGGAAGCTGCGCGGCCACAAGGTGACCTCGGACGAGCTGACCGGGTACGTCGAACGCGTCGTGCGCAACTACGTGACCGGGCGCGAACCCGGCGAGCGGTTCCCGCAGTGGGCCGCCCGGGCCGAAGAGAGTGCCCTGCAGTGACCTCCACCGAACGCGCGGTGCCGTACCACTGCCCGTACTGCGGCGACGAAGACCTGCGGCCGGAAGAGAACGGCGGCTGGCTGTGTTCCGCCTGTCGCCGGGTCTTCTCGGTGAAGTTCCTCGGACTGTCCCTCCCGGAGGTGTCCCGATGACCGCCACAGCCGACTACAAGACCCTCGCCGAGCGTGCCTCGAAGGAGCTCGCCGAGGCCACCGCGGAAGAAGCGCTGCGCTGGACGACCGAGACGTTCGGCGACGACTTCATCGTCGCGTCCAACATGCAGGACGCCGTGCTCATCGACCTCGCCACGAAGGTGAAGTCCGATGTGGACGTCCTGTTCCTGGAGACCGGGTACCACTTCCCCGAGACGATCGGCACCCGCGACGCGGTGCAGGCCGTCTACCCGGACGTGCGCATCGTCAACGCCCAGGCCGAGCAGAGCGTCGCCGAGCAGGACGCCGAGTACGGCGCGAAGCTGCACGACCGGGACGCGACGCTGTGCTGCAACCTGCGCAAGGTCGTGCCGCTGCGCAAGACCCTCGCGAACTACTCGGCGTGGGTGACCGGCGTCCGCCGCGTCGACGCGCCGACCCGCGCGAACACCCCGATCGTCACCTGGGACGACCGCAACGGGCTGGTGAAGATCAACCCGATCGCGGCGTGGACCGACGACGAGTTCACCGGCTACATCCAGGAGCACTCGATCCTGGAGAACCCGCTGGTCTCGATCGGGTACCTGTCGATCGGCTGCGCGCCGTGCACCGCCCGCGTGGAGCCGGGCCAGGACCCGCGCAGCGGCCGCTGGGCCGGGCAGAGCAAGACCGAGTGCGGACTGCACGGCTGAGGAAGGACGCATGACGACCTTGGAGCCCGCCACCGATGCGGCGCAAGACAACCTCGCGGCTTTGGAGTCGGAGGCCATCCACATCTTCCGGGAGGTGGCGGGCGAGTTCGACCGGCCGGTGATCCTCTTCTCCGGCGGCAAGGACTCGACGCTGCTGCTGCACCTGGCGATCAAGGCGTTCTGGCCGGCGCCGGTGCCGTTCCCGCTGCTGCACGTCGACACCGGGCACAACTTCGACGAGGTCATCGAGTTCCGCGACCGCGTCGTCGAGCGGCACGGGCTGCGCCTGGTCGTCGCGAAGGTCCAGGACTGGATCGACGACGGGCGGCTCGAAGAGCGCGCCGACGGCATGCGGAACCCGTTGCAGACCACGCCGTTGCTGGACACCATCTCGGAGAACAAGTTCGACGCGGTGTTCGGCGGCGGCCGCCGCGACGAGGAGCGCGCCCGGGCGAAGGAGCGGATCTTCAGCCTCCGCAACGCCTTCGGCCAGTGGGAGCCGCGGCGGCAGCGGCCCGAGCTGTGGAACCTCTACAACGGCAGGCACCGCCCGGGTGAACAGGTCCGCGTCTTCCCGCTGTCCAACTGGACCGAGGCCGACGTCTGGAACTACATCGCCCGCGAGAAGGTCGAGCTGCCCTCGATCTACTACGCGCACCGGCGCGAGGTGTACCTGCGCGACGGCATGTGGCTGGCCGAAGGTCCGTGGGGCGGCCCGCGGCCGGGTGAAGAGGTGACCGAGCGGACCGTGCGCTACCGGACCGTCGGCGACGGCTCGTGCACCGGCGCGATCGAATCCACCGCGGCCACCGTCGAAGAGGTCATCGCCGAGGTGTCGGCGTCCCGGCTGACCGAGCGCGGCGCGACCCGCGCCGACGACCGGATGTCCGAGGCGGCCATGGAAGACCGCAAGCGTGAGGGGTACTTCTGATGAGCTCGCTGCTTCGCCTGGCCACGGCCGGGAGCGTCGACGACGGCAAGTCCACCCTGGTCGGGCGGCTGCTGTACGACACCAAGTCGGTGCTCGCGGACCAGCTGGACGCGGTCACCCGCGCGTCCGTCGACAAAGGACTGTCCACTCCGGACCTGTCCCTGCTCGTCGACGGCCTGCGCTCGGAACGCGAGCAGGGCATCACCATCGACGTCGCGTACCGCTACTTCGCGACGCCGAAGCGGTCGTTCGTGCTGGCGGACACGCCCGGGCACGTGCAGTACACGCGCAACACGGTGACCGGCGCGTCCACCGCGCAGCTGGCCGTGCTGCTGGTCGACGCGCGCAAGGGCGTCATCGAGCAGACCCGGCGGCACGCGGCCGTGCTGGCGCTGCTCGGGGTGCCGCAGCTGGTGCTGGCGGTGAACAAGATCGACCTGGTCGGCTACGACGAGGCGACGTTCACGGTGATCGCCGAGGAGTTCGCCACGCACGCCGAATCGCTGGGCTACGAGCGCGGCTCGGTGCTCGCGATCCCGGTGTCGGCGCTGGAGGGCGACAACGTCGCGACGCGGTCGGAGCGGACGCCGTGGTACGCCGGGCCGAGCCTGCTGGAGCACCTCGAAGAGGTGCCGGTGGCGCCGGACCCGCACGACCAGGCGCTGCGCTTCCCGGTGCAGTACGTGATCCGCCCGCGCACGCCCGAGCACCCGGACTACCGCGGTTACGCGGGCCAGATCGCGGCGGGCACGGTGCGCCCGGGTGACGAGATCGTCGTGCTGCCCCAAGGCATCCGCAGCCGCGTCGAGCAGATCGACACCGCCGACGGGCCGCTGGCCGAGGCCGGCGCCGGGACGTCGGTGACGCTGCTGCTCACCGACGACATCGACATCTCCCGCGGTGACCTGATCGCCGCCGCGGACGCGCCGCCACGGGTGACCGCCGAGATCACCGGCACGCTGTGCTGGCTGTCGTCGAAGCCGCTGAAGCCCGGGGCGCGGGTGCTCGTCAAGCACGGCGCCCGCACGGTCCAGGCGCTGGCCGGCGAGCTGCACGCGCGGTTCGACGAGCAGAAGCTGTCCAGTGTGGACGCTCCGGCCGCGTTGGAGCTGAACGACATCGGGCTGGTGACGCTGACGCTGGCCGAAGAGCTGAGCGTCGACGACTACGGCGTCAGCCCGCGCACCGGCGCGTTCCTGGTGATCGACCCGAAGGACGGCGACACGCTCGCCGCGGGCCTGGTCGGTGAGCGCTTCTCGTGACGCCTCCCCTGGTCGCCGTCGCGCACGGCAGCCGCGACCCCCGCTCGGCCGCGACCGTGCGGGCGCTCGTCGACGTCGTGCGCGCGCAGGCGCCCGGGCTTGCGGTGCACGAGTCCTTTTTGGACCTGTCGGAGCCCCGGCTCACGGACGTGCTGCGGTCGGTGCACGCGGCCGGCCACCGGACGGCGGTCGTGGTGCCCTTGCTGCTGGGCAGCGCGTTCCACGCCCGTGTCGACCTGCCGGCGTTGATCGAGCAGGTCGTTGCCGAGTGCCCGGGTTTCCGCGTCGAGGTGTCGGACGTGCTGGGCGCGGACCCGGCCCTGGAGGCGGTGGCCCTGGACCGGCTGGCGGCCGCGCCTCGCCGTCGCGGGACGGGCGTGCTGCTGAGCGCGGTCGGCTCGTCCAACGCCTCGGCGAACGCCGTCGTCGCTTCGCTGGCTTCGCGGTGGGAGTCGCGGCTGGGTGTGCCGGTGAGCGAGGCGTTCGCGTCGGCGACCCAGCCGGACATCCCGACGGCGGCGGCCCGGTTGCGGGACCGGGGTGCGCGGCACCTGGTCGTGGCGTCGTGGTTCCTCGCGCCGGGGTTGCTGCCGGACCGGATCGCCCGGCTGGCCCGCGAGGCCGACCCGCGCGCGTTCGTCGCGGAGCCGCTGGCCGACGATCCGCGCGTCGCCGACGTTGTCATCAGCCGCTACGCCACGGCGACGAGCGGGTTGCTCCGCCAGCACGCGTAGCTCACGCCGACACCGCCAAAAGGCGAGTCTTATTCACATTTCTGTTACCCAGCGTGCCTGGGAACGGAAAATCCTTGACGTGCTACTTAACTTGCCGGTAACTCTCTAAGCGCTCTCTCCTCCCCTCCAAAACCGCAGGTAGGTGGATACAGATGAAAGCGCTTCACTTTTCCCGGCTGGCTGCTCTGACCGCGGCCGCGGCCCTCCCGATCGCCCTCGCCGCCCCGGCCCAGGCGGCCACCACGATCGCCTTCGACTGTCAGGCCGACGCCCCGATCGTCGGGCCGCAGCAGGTGTCGCTCAACCAGGACGCCGACGTCACCGCGCCCGCCACCGTCGCGCCCGGCGGCGCCTTCGACGTGGTCATCGACCCGGCGCCGAACGAGGTGCCGAGCGAGGTGGCCGGGAACACCGTCAAGAACATCAACACCTTCGCCCTGAAGTTCCCGGTCCCCGCCAACTCCACCTACGTCGGCGCCGACCTCGCCGGCGGGTCCGGCCTCGGCAGCACGGCTCCGACCATCGGCGCCGCGAACGGCGTCGCGACCCTGAGCTTCCCCGGCCCGATCGCCGGCGGCGCCACCTTCGAGCTGCCGACCATCACCGTCCACCTGACCGCCGGCTCGTCGGGCACGATCGAGACGAAGCTGTCCGGCACCAGCTACAGCGACCCCGGCCTGACCTTCAAGGCGGTGGCGGGCACCTTCATCGGTGACATCACCGCCCCGACCGCCTGCTTCCCCAACCCCAGCCCGGTCTTCACCACGACGACCATCGGCTGAGCACGGCAGAAAAAGCCACCCTGCGGGCGTAACCGCCCGCAGGGTGGCCGCAGGGGGAATGGGCACTTCTCGCCAGTCGCCGAAGCCCGCGAGGGTGATCCCGATCGGCTGTGCCCCGCGTAACACCGGCGGCGTGCGGGGAGTGTGCAAGGGTGTCGGTCATGGCTGACGAACTGGTGCACTACGACGTGGTGGGCGGCACCGCCACGATCACCCTGGACTCCCCGCACAACCGCAACGCGCTGTCGTCCCAGCTGCGCCGGGAGCTCGCGGAATCGCTGACGAAGGCCGCCGGGGACGACGCCGTGCGCGTGGTCGTGCTGACCCACACCGGACCGGTGTTCTGCGCGGGGATGGACCTCAAGGAGGCCCGCGGCGCCGGCGCGGGCGACCAGGGCGTGAACGAGTTCCCGAAGATCCTCGACCAGCTGTGGACCAGCCCGAAGCCGGTGGTCGCCCGGCTCGCCGGCCCTGCTCGCGCCGGCGGGATCGGCATGGTCGCCGCGTGCGACATCGCCGTGGCGGTGCCGGAGGCGACGTTCGCCTTCTCCGAAGTCCGCATCGGCGTGGTGCCCGCGGTGATCTCCCTGACCGTGCTGCCCCGGCTCAACGCCCGTGCGGCGCACGAGCTCTTCCTGACCGGCGACACGTTCGACGCCCGCCGCGCGGTCGAGATCGGCCTGCTGAACTCCACCGTCCCCGCCGACGAGCTCGACGGCGAGGTCGCCCGGTTCGTCAAGGCGCTCGCGCAGGGCGGGCCGAAGGCCTTGGCCGAGACGAAGGCGCTGCTGAGCCGCCCGCGCGCGGCGACGCCGTCGGACGGCTTCGAGGAGATGCTCGGCCTGTCCGCGAAGTTCTTCGCCGGCGAGGAAGGCCAGGAGGGCATCCTCGCCTTCGCCCAGAAGCGCAAGCCGAACTGGGTCCCGCAGGACTGAGGCTCAGGCGTCCGGCAGCACGACGGTGAGCCGCCACGAACCGGGGGGGGGGGGGGCGGGGGGCCCGCCCCCCCCCCCCCCCCCTTCCCCGAAAAAAAAACCCCGGGCCCACAAGGCGTTCTTTGTTTTTTCTTTTCCCCGCTATCTCGCCCCCCCCCAACCCAAACATT
>NZ_JBVJNO010000006.1:597984-604278 GCF_055583645.1 Amycolatopsis sp. NPDC104587 | reverse complement strand
GCCCCAATGTGGCCTTCGGTGCGTTGAACGCACCGAAGGGCCCCTTGGGTGCGTTCAACGCAACCAAGGCCACATTGGGGCGCTAGAGATCCAGCCCCGGGGTCAGCGCCAGCGCCCGGACCTGGTCCAAGGTCAAGGTCGGTTCCGGGCGCTGCTCGGGCAGCCGGACGTCCTTCTGCTCCAGCACCCCGCTGCTGGTCGACCAGAACTGCACCTGCGCGGTCGAGCCTGCGAGCGACGCGCGGTTCTTCACCGCGTCACCCGCGGTCAGCGACGACAACCACAGGACGCCCTGGGGTGTCGGCTCCGTGCGGCAGGTGATCTCCCCCGGTTCGCCGCACGGCGGGGTCCCGACGCCACCCGGCACGATCATGACGTACACCGACCCGGATCCCCGCGAATCCGTCACGCGCACCCCCATGTGGAACAGCGCGTCCCGGGGTGCGTCGCCCGCCGCGTCGGCGATCAGGTGGAACGGGTCCTCCGGCGGTGTCTCCCCCGGGATCGTCAGCCGCGTGATCCGCGCGTCCGGGGCGAGCATCGACCGCACCGCGTTGCCGATCAGGCAGCTCAGCCGATCGACCAAAGCAGAGCGCGTGTCCGTCGCCGTGGGGCACGGGCGGTTCGCGACTTCGGCGCGGTGCGGGAGCACCACCACCGCCAGTCCCAGCGCGAGCACCACCACGGCGATCGCCACCGCTCCGGTGAGCAGGTGCTGCCGCCGCGACCGACGGGCCGAGGCCAGGACCCCG
Organism: Amycolatopsis sp. NPDC104587; assembly: GCF_055583645.1. Lineage (NCBI taxonomy): Bacteria > Bacillati > Actinomycetota > Actinomycetes > Pseudonocardiales > Pseudonocardiaceae > Amycolatopsis > Amycolatopsis sp. NPDC104587. The sequence continues at coordinate 603,526 of NZ_JBVJNO010000006.1, read as the reverse complement.
GCCGCCGAAAGGCCGAGGGGCGGTTCGCCTTCGGTCACGTAGGCCGTCAAAGAGGCTCGGACGTCTTCCATCACCACTCCTCCGCCGTCGGTGTGGGCAGGACCGCGCGCAGGGCTTCGACACCGCGGGCCGTCTGGGACTTGACCGTGCCCTCGGCGACGCCGAGCAGCGAAGCGACCTCCGCCACCGGGAGGTCTTCGAGGAACCGGAGCACGACCATCGCGCGCTGCCGGGGTGTCAACCCGGACAGCGCGCGTTCCACGTCGAGACGCAGGGGTGTGTCCCGGCCCGGTGGCGACTCCCGGTCGGGCGGAACAGCCGTCACGTACTCGCGCCCGGACTTGCGCCGCCCGGCCAGGAAGAGGTTCAGCAGGATGCGGCGGGCGTACGCGTCGGCCGTGTCCGGGCGGACCCGTCGCCAGTGCCGGTACAGCTGCACGAACATGCCCTGGACCAGGTCCTCGGCCGCGTGCCAGTCACCGCAGAGCGCAAACGCGACCCGCCGGAAGCGCTGCACGCGCGCGGCGAAGTAGTCGCTGAAATCGAGGTCTCTCGACGCCCCCACCCGGCCCTCCTTCGCACGTTCTCAGTGTTACTAGTGCGCGGAGGGCCGGGAAGGTTCAAGCGTGACTCACATGTGCACGGCGCCGGGAGCTGCTTCGCCCTTCGGGACGCCGGACTGCAGCAGCAGGCCGCTGATCAGCGCGCCCGCCGCGAAGATGACGGCCGCCCAGGTGAACGCCGTCGTGTAGCTCTCGATCGCCGCCTCGGCCGCCAGCTGCGGCGTCGGGACCTTGCCCGCGAGGTACGACGTCGCCGCGTTGCCGGCCAGCGTCGACAGCAGCGCCGTGCCGATGGAGCCGCCGACCTGCTGCATCGTGTTGACCGCCGCCGACGCGACTCCCGCGTCGTGCGCCTCGACGCCGAACGTCGCGACGCTCATCGCCGGCGCCATCGCCAGCCCGATGCCGAAGCCCATCACCAGCAGCGGGCCGAGCACGCCGGACGCGTACGTGCTGTCCAGGCCGATGCCGCTCAGCCAGAACAGGCCGACCGCCGCGATCGCCATGCCCGTCGGGACCAGCGGACGCGGGCCGAAGCGCGGCAGCAGCACGGCTGTGGCCGTCGTCGCGGCCAGCATCAGCGTCGCGACCATCGGCAGGAAGCCGACACCGCTCTCGATGGGGGTGAAGCGAAGGTTCTGCTGCACGTAGAACGTCAGGAACAGGAAGATCGCGAACATGCCGATGGCCAGCAGGAACATCGCCAGGTACGAGCCGCCGCGGTTGCGGTCGAGCAGCACGCGCAGCGGCAGCAGCGGGTGCGAGACGCGCTGCTGCAGCCAGACGAACACGCCCAGCAGCACCACGCCGGCCGCGAGGAAGCCCCACACCGAGACCGACGACCACGAGTCCGACTCGGCGTTCGCGAAGCCGTAGACCAGCGCGAACAGGCCGGCCGACGCGGTGATCGTGCCCGGCAGGTCGAGCTTCGGGCGCGGGCCGTCGTCACGCTGGTTGCGCAGCAGGATCGAGCCGCCGACAAACGCGACGACCGCGAAGATGATGTTCACGAACATGCACCAGCGCCAGTCGAGGTACTCGGTCAGCACGCCGCCGAGCAGCAGCCCGACCGCCGCGCCGCCACCGCCAATGGCCCCGAACACGCCGAACGCGCGGCCGCGTTCCTTCGGGTCGGTGAACGTCGTGGTGAGCAGCGAAAGCGCGGCCGGCGCGAGCAGCGCGCCGAAGACACCCTGGGCCGCGCGGGCGATCAGCAGCATTTCGATGTTGCTCGCCGCGCCGCCGAGCGCGGACACCGCGGCGAACCCGGCGAGACCGACGAGCAGGGCGTTCTTGCGGCCGAAGACGTCGGCCAGGCGACCGCCGAGCAGCAGCAGGCTGCCGAACGCGAGCGCGTACGCCGTGACGACCCACTGCCGCGCGTCGTTGGAGAAGCCCAGGTCGACCTGGGCCGAGGGCAGCGCGATGTTCACGACGGTCGCGTCCAGCACCACCATCAGCTGCGCGATGCCGATCATCACCAGGATCAGCCAGCGCCTGGCGTGATGCGGGTTCTCGACGGCGCGCGCGTCCCCCGGCGGCGCGACCGCGAGAGTGGATTCGGACATGGGTGTCCCCTCACTGGGAGTGATCAAGACGGTATGTGGAGTAGGTATCTCCCCTTACGCGACCCAAGGTACACACAAACCGGAGAAGGTGCCTCTACTTCACGCGTTAGACTGGACGGCATGGCACGGGACGCTGGTCCCGCCGCACCGGCGCGGCCGCTGCGACGTGACGCTGAACTCAACCGCCGTCGCATCCTCGCGTCGGCCCGCGAAGTGTTCGGCCAGCGCGGGCTGGAAGCCACGCTGGACGACATCGCCCACCACGCCGGCCTCGGCGTCGGCACGGTCTACCGCCGGTTCCCCAGCAAGGAACACCTGGTCGAGGCCATGTTCGCCGAGCGGATGGAAGAAATCGGCGACCTCGCGGCAGGGGCGCTGAAGGCCGAAGACGCGTGGGAAGCCTTCGTCGACTTCACGTGGAAAGCGGCCGAGCTGCACTCCACGGACCGCGGGCTGCGCGAGATCATGCTGTCGAACAAGTTCGGCCACGAGCACGTCGCCGAAGAGAAAGCCCGCATGGTGCCGTTGATCACACGGCTCATCGAGCGGGCGCAGGACGCCGGTGGGCTGCGGGCGGACTTCGCTCCGTCGGACATGGCGCTCGTGCACATGATGGTCGGCTCGGTGGTCGAGTTCACGTGCGCGGTCGACCCGGACCTGTGGCGCCGCAGCCTCGGCATGCTGCTCGACGGGCTCCGCGCCGAGCCCGGCAAGCCCTCGCAGCTGACCCGCCCGCCGCTCGACGAGCAGGAGATCGACCGAGCGATGTCCTGCTGGCGCCCCTGATGGGGTGATCGGCACGGGATCCCGGCGCCGCCCTCCCGCCCGGACACTGCACCCCGCGCGATCATGGCGACGGGGAGGTGCGGGTGGCGTACTACAGCGTTCCGGCGATTCGACGGCTGCAGCTGGGCCGCGAGCTGAGGGGCTGGCGGGAGAAGGCCGGGCTCACGCTGGAACAGGCAGGCGGCGATCTCGACCTGTCGAAGAGCACGCTCTCGCGGATGGAGAAGGGCCAGGGAGCCATCCACCCACTGCACGCGCGGGCGATGGCGGAGCTGTATCGCGTGCCCGAGGACGACCTGGTCGAGCTGGTCGAGGTCGCGCGGGAGGCGCGGCGGCCCAACCAGAACCGCATCGAGGGTGTCGGTCAACAGCTATCCGGCGCTCGAGGCGGAGGCGGTCTCGGTCCGCAACTTCGAGCTGGCCTGGGTGCCCGGACTCCTCCAGACCGAGTCCTTCACTCGGGCGCTCTACGCCGACAGCGGCACTCGCGAGCGCAACCACAAGCTCCACGTTCGGATGCGTCGTTGCGAGCGGCTGAAGGGCGACGATCCGCTCCAGCTGCACGCGATCGTCGACGAGACCGCGCTTGTGCGGCGGGTCGCCGAGCCGCACGTTCTGGTGTCGCAGATGCTGCACATCCTCGAGCTGACCGAGCTGCCCACGGTGCGGGTGCAGATCATCCCGGCCGACATGGGAACCTACCTCGGCCTGCACGGCGCCTTTTCGCTCCTCCGCTTCCCGGACGACACCATCACCGACCTTGGTTACGTCGATCACGCAGCCGGAAACCTGCAGCTGGTCAAGTTGACCCAGGTCGCCGAACTGGCCAGGCGGTTCACCACTCTTGCTAAGCTTGCACTCGGCGAAAACGAATCCCGCGATCTGCTTCTGCGGCTCGCGGATCAGCTGAGCGCATAGGGGTGGACCGTGGAACAGGCTTGGCGCAAGAGCACCTACAGCCAGGGCGAGAACACCGCCTGCATCGAGGTTGCCTTCGCCTGGCGGAAGAGCAGCTACAGCGGCAACGAGAACACCGCTTGTGTCGAGGTGGCCTTCGCCTCCCCCGCTGTAGCCGTCCGCGACTCCAAGGACCCTTCCGGCCCGCACTTCACCGTCGGCACCTCCGCGTGGCGCGGCTTCCTCACCGCCGTCACTCGGACGGGATGACCGCCCACAGGATCAGGTAAGCCACGAACTGCGGTCCGGGCAGCAGGCAGCTCAGCACGGCCAGCAGCCGCACGGTGCCGGTCTTCATGCCCCACCGCTGGGCGAGACCGGCGCAGACGCCGCCGATCATGCGGCCGTGGCGCGGGCGGGACAGCCGTCGTGTGACCGGTGCGCTCATCGTCTTTTCCCTTTCCTCGAACTTCCTCTTGTCCCCACTTCACCACCGGAGCACCCGGTTCCGCATCGCTCGCGGGAAGGATCGCTCCCTTAGGGGACGGTAAAGGCGAAAGACGTTCAGGCACTGCGGAATCCGCCGTCGGCGGGCCGGGAAACCGGTGACCTGCGCGTTCTCCGCGCACGATGCGGAAAATACTGAGAGATGTCCCCGTCAGGGCTGTTTTTTCGCCCCGATGTGGTGATACTTACGCCCCGTGTACCCGCGTTGGAAAAGCTTGGCCGTCGTAATGCTCTGCGCCCTCCTCGCGGCGGGCTGCGCCTCCACGCGGGCCGCGCCCGAGCAGACGTCCGGTCCGACGCCGTTGACCGCGGGCGCCGCGCTCGGCGACTTCGGCACCGTCGACTACTGCAGCCTGCTCGACGTGCCCGAGGTCGTGCCCGGCGCCGTCGCCACCCCGACGTTCGAAAGCTGCCTCGCCCAGGCCGGCCCGCGCACGGTCCTCGTCGGGCCGCTGGCCTTCGACTCCGACCCGAACATCAAGCCCTACGCCTACGCCGGGCCGGTGCCCGACGGCGTCGCGATCCAGCAGTCGATGTTCAACGACCGCAGCGCCTGCACCCGCGCGATCACCTTCGCCGACGGCAACCGGCTCGACCTCTCGGTGACCGACGAGGGCGGCAACCAGGCCGAACGCTGCGGGGTCGCGGACGCGGCCGTCGGCTCGGCGCTCACGGCCGTCACCGGCAACAAGGTCAAGCGGCTGACGTTCTCCGAGAAGTCGTGGGGCCTGGTGCTGCCGTGCGCGATGCTCGACAGCCACGAGCTCGACGCCGTCGCGGGCGCCGGCACCCGCCCGACGACCGGGCTGTCCGGGCACAGCTGCTTCCGCGGCAAGCTCAGCTTCAAGCTGACGGTGGAGACGATCGAGCCGCAGCTGCCGGCCGTCTCGGACGAGCAGATCGGCGGCCGCGCGGCCCGGCTGCGTCAGTCCGGCGCGTTCTGCCTGGTCGACACCAGCCAGCCGGCCCCGGGCCTGCCCGGCCACCGCGAACTGGCGGAGATCAGCGTGGTCGAGACGGCGGGCACGGCGAACGACGCCACCTGCGGCGTGGCCCGCACCGCCGCCGCGGTCCTGCTCCCGAAGCTCCCCCGGGCCTGACCGCCGTCGGGGGGGGGGGGGGGGGGGGGGGGGGCAGGGGGGGGGGGGGGGGGGGAGGGGGGGGGGGGGGGGGGGGGGGGGGGGGGTGGTGTGGGGGGGGGGGGGGGGGCGGCGGGCGGGT
>NZ_JBVJNO010000006.1:590383-597974 GCF_055583645.1 Amycolatopsis sp. NPDC104587 | reverse complement strand
CCGGCTCCCCCCCAACCACCCCCCATGCGCCTCCCCCCCAAACCCCCCCGGCACCCCACGGGGGGGGGGGGGGGGGTGGCTCCCCCCCCCCCCCCCCCCCCCCCCCCGACGAGCTGCGGCAGGCTAGTCCTCGTAGGTGAGGTTCTTGCCGTTGGCCGGGTCGAACAGCTTGACCTTGTCCGCGTCGAACCAGACTTCGAGGTCCGAGTTCTCCTTCGCCGACGACTCCGCCGAGAGCCGCGCGACGATCTGGGACTCCGAGCCCGGCACGTCGGCCGAACCGCTGTCCGCGGCCAGTTCCGCGAGCTCCGCGGACGTCGCCGCGTCACCCTCCACCGTGAAGTGGGCGAACTTCTCCGAGCCCATCGACTCGAGCACGTCGATGTGCGCGGTGAACGTGCCACCGCCCGCCTTCTGGCTCGCGTCGACCAGCGCCGCGTCCTCGAAGTGCTCCGGCCGGATGCCGACCAGCACCTCCCGGGGCGCGTTCGCCTTCTCCACCAGCTGCCGCACCCGGTCGGTGAGCGGCGTGGTGCCCAGCGGGCTGCGCAGCTCGTTGTTCTCCAGCGTCGCCGGGACGAAGTTCATCGACGGCGAGCCGATGAACCCCGCGACGAAGAGGTTCGCCGGGTTGTCGTAGAGGAACTGCGGCGCGCCGATCTGCTGCACGTACCCGCCGCGCAGCACCACGACCCGGTCGCCCAGGGTCATGGCCTCGGTCTGGTCGTGCGTGACGTACAGCGTCGTCGTGCCGAGCTGCTTCTGGATCTTCGACACCGACGTCCGCATCTGGCCGCGGAGCTTGGCGTCCAGGTTGGACAGTGGCTCGTCCATCAGGAACGCCTTCGGGTTCCGGACGATCGCCCGGCCCATCGCGACGCGCTGCCGCTGGCCACCGGAGAGGTTGGCCGGCTTGCGGTCCAGGTGCGCGTTGAGGTCGAGGATGTTCGCCGCCTCTTCGACCTTCGCCCGCACCGTCTTGTCGTCGACCTTCGCCAGCCGCAGCGGGAAGGCCATGTTCTCCCGCACGCTCATGTGCGGGTAGAGCGCGTAGGACTGGAACACCATCGCGATGTCCCGGTCCTTCGGGGCCTTCTCGTTGACGCGCTTGCCGTCGATGCGCAGCTCTCCGGAGGAGATGTCCTCCAGGCCCGCCACCATGTTCAGCGTCGTCGACTTCCCGCAGCCGGACGGGCCGACCAGGATGATGAACTCGCCGTCGGCGATGGTGATGTCCACTTCGGACACCGCGAGCGCGCCGTCGGGGTACTTCTTCGACACCTTGTCGAGGACGATTTCAGCCATGACTACCCCTTCACCGCACCGGAGGTCAGCCCCGCCACGATGCGACGCTGGAAGAACAACACGAACACAATGATCGGGATGGTGATCACGACCGCGGCCGCGCTCACCTGCCCGGTCGGATCCTCGAACTGCGACGACCCGGTGAAGAACGACAGCGCCGCCGGCACCGTGCGCGACGCCGTGGTCGACGTCAGCGAGATGGCGAACAGGAAGTCGTTCCAGCAGAAGATGAACACCAGGATCGCGGTGGTGAACACACCCGGCGCGGCCAGCGGCGCGATCACCTTCCGGAACGCCTGGGCCGGCGTCGCGCCGTCCATCTTCGCCGCCTTTTCCAGCTCCCACGGGATTTCCCGGAAGAACGCCGACAGCGTGTAGATCGACAGCGGCAGGGCGAACGTGATGTAGGGCAGGATCAGCCCCGGCCAGGTGTCGAACAGCGCCAGGTTCCGCTCGATGTTGAACAGCGGGGTCACCAGCGACACCTGCGGGAACATCGCGATCAGCAGCGAGAGCCCGACGAGCAGCTGCTTGCCGGGGAACTCCAGCCGCGCGATGGCGTAGGCGGCCATCGTGCCCAGCACCACCGCGATCACCGTGGAGATGATCGCGATGCCGATCGAGTTCACCAGCGCCAGCAGGAACTCCGAGGTCGCGAAGATGTCCGCGTAGTTCTGCCACGTCCACGACTGCGGGATGAAGTACCCGTCGGTCAGCGTGTCCTTGGTCTTGAACGACAGCGAAACGACCCAGAGCACCGGCACCAGCGCGAACACCAGCACGAGGATGTCGACGAGGCCCCAGCGCAGCTTGCGGCCCGTCGTGACGGTTCCCATCACCATCAGCGCTTACCCCCGTCGTCCGAACCCGGTGCGGCCGTGCCGAACACCTTGATGAAGATGAAGGCGATGATCGCCACCGTGATGAAGATCAGCACGGCCATCGTCGACCCGATCCCGAGGTTGAGGCCCTTGACCAGGTTGTCGTAGGTCTGCATGGACACCGAGCCGGTGTCCTGCGCGCCGCCGGTGAGGACGTAGATGTTGTCGAAGATCCGGAACGCGTCGAGCGTGCGGAACAGCAGCGCCACCAGGATCGCCGGCTTCATCACCGGCAGCATCACCTTCGTGAACCGCTGCCACGCGCTCGCGCCGTCCATCGCCGCGGCCTTGAGCAGGTCGTCCGGCACCAGCGCCAGGCCGGCCATCAGCAGCAGCGCCATGAACGGCGTGGTCTTCCACACCTCGGCGCCGATGATGATGAACAGCGACGGCCACTGGTCGGTGAGTGGCGCGCCGTCCGCGGCCAGCCAGTTCGCCAGGTAGCCGGTCTTCGGCGTCCACGCGTAGTACCACGAGAACGCCGCGACGACCGTGACGATGCCGTACGGGATCAGCGCGACCGTGCGGACGAGCCCGCGTCCGACGAGCGTCCGGTGCATCACCAGCGCCAGCGCCATGCCGAGGACGAACTCGATCGCCACCGACACGACGGTCAGGAACATGGTCGTCCCGAACGCCGTCCACCAGTACGAGTTGGACAGCACGGCGCCGTAGTTGGCGAAGCCGACGAACTCCTGCTGCGCCGGGAACCGCAGGTCGTACCGCTGCAGCGACAGCCAGATCGAGTAGACGATCGGGTAGCCGGTGACGGCGATCATCACGACGAACGCGGGCGCGCACAGCCACAGCCCGAGCTTCCGCTCGGCCTTCTTCCCTTCGGAGAGCGCGGGTTTGCCCTTCCTGCCCGACGTCGCCTCCCCGGCGACCGTGGCCCCGGCGGTGTCGGCCGGGGTCGAGTCCTGAACGGTCACGGGATCACTCCCTTCGACTGGAGCGCGTCGTTGAGCTGCTCGCGCAGCTTGTCCGCGGTGGCCTTCGGGTCGATTTCGGCCGGCGGTGAAAGGACCTTCGACATCACCGTCGACATGTTCTGGTAGGCCGGGGTCAGCGGCCGCACGGCGGCGTCCTTCAGCGCGTCCAGGATGGAGTCGCGCATCGGGTACTTGATCGCCATGTTCGGGTTGTCGTCACCGGCCGGCTTCGACGGGTCGAGCGGGGTGTCGTTGTGGTACACCGATTCGATGGTCGGCGGCACGCCGTCGTTGATCGCCGAGAACTTCTGGTTCTCCGCGCTGCGCAGGCACAACGCCGCTTCGTACGCCTCGGGCTTGTGCGCCGAGAGCGAGCTGACCGCGAGGTCGTACCCGCCGATGGTGGTCTTGGCCGGAGTCCCGGCCTGCGCCTCGGGGTAGACGGCCCACTTGAAGTGCGAGACGTCCGACGCCTTGTCCTTCGCGTAGGAGGCGTAGACGAACGGCCAGTTCAGCTCGAACGCGGCGTCCCCGCGCTGGAACGTCTGCCGGACGTCGTCCTCCTTCGAGTTGGTCAGCGACGCGTCGGTGATCCCCGACGCGGTGATCTGCTTCAGCAGCGCGAGCGCCTTCACCGCGCCTTCGTCCATCACGACGGACTTGCCGTCGTCGGACAGGATGTGCCCGCCCATGGACTCGACGAGCGTGTTGTAGAAGACGACGAGGCCTTCGTACTGCGCGCCGGTGAAGACGATGCTGTACGGCTTGCCCTGCGCCTTGAGCTCCTGCGACTTCCGGATCATCTCGTCCCACGTCTTGGGCGCGGACGGGGTGATCCGGTCGTCGTACCAGAGCAGCTGGATGTTCGTGTTCTTCGGGGCCGCGTAGAGCTTCCCGTTGTAGGTCGCCGTTTCCAGCGGGCCCTGCAGGACGCCCTGGGACGCCGCGGTCTTGTTCTGGTCCTTCCACTCCTCGATCCACCCGGCTTCGGCGAACTCCGAAACCCAGGTCACGTCGAGGCCGAGGACGTCCATCGCGGTGTCGCCCGCGGCGAGCCGCCTGGCCATCTGCAGGCGCTGGTCGTCCGACCCGCGCTGCAGTTTGTTGTAGACGATTTCGTAGCGGCCGCCTGCTGCCTGGTTGCAGTTGTCGACGACTTTCTGAAAGCTGTCTTCGGGCGCGTAGTAGACGTTGATCTTCAACCCGCCAGCCGAACCGCAACCGGCCAGCATGCCGGTCACCAAAGCCCCTGCCCCCAGCAGGACCGCGGTGCGGCCGGGCGAACGTCCCCGTTTGCCCGCGCCGATCCTCTTCCCCATCAGGCCTCCTCACCCGCGTGCACGCCGGTTACCGCGGTGCCCGGTGGGCACCACGACGCGATGAGGCGAACCGCGCCAGCACCCCGACGTGCTAGTGCTCGGGCGGCCGCGCTGGTTGGGCGAGGCCGCCCGACTGGTGTCGGACAACTTATGCCGGGCGATCACACCCCGCAAGCAGTATCGGTAACGATTCAGCCCACTGCAGACTGAACTGTGATTTTTCCCTGCTAGGGGTGGGGTTTCCTAGGGGTGGGCAGGGGGTGGCTTGAGTGCCAGCTTCGCGAGCAGCTCGCGCGCCTGCTCCGCCGAGCGCGGCTGGCACAGGACGTCGTAGCGGCCGGCGACCAGCTGGCTCGCCGAGGAGAAGTCCCGCCGCCCCCGCGACATGCTGTACCCGATCGCGGCGAACATCAGGCCGGAGAGCACCCCCAGCACGAGCCCGGTGAGCAGCTGCAGCGCGAAGCCCTGGTTGACGAACAGGCCGAGCAGCAGACCGGCGAACAGGCCGAACCAGGCGCCGGAAACCGCGCCGGTGCCGAGCACGCGGCCCCAGGACAGCTTCCCGATGACGCGTTCGACGAGCATCAGGTCGACCCCGACGATCGTCACGTCGCTGACGGAGAACTCGCTGTCCGCGAGGAAGTCGACCGCCTGCTGCGCCTCGCCGTAGGTCGCGTACGAGCCGATCGGCCAGCCGGTCGGCGGGGTCGGCAAGCGCGGCAGGCCTTGGGGCGCCCGGCCTCCGCCGAAGGGACTACTCACCATCATCACCTGCGCACTCGTGGGTCCTGGGCGTCCATCTTGTCAAGAACGCCCGTACCGTGCGAGCCGCTTACCCCGAAAGGCCGGACGCGCCACCATGTCGACAAGTCGCTTCGCACTTTCCCTGATTAAGTTACGTCCGCGGGCCCTCCGGACGCATCTTCCCCAGGGAAAGTGGCGACGTCAGGAGCGGGACTTGTACTCCCGCAGCAGGCCTCGGCTGATGATCGTCTTCTGGATCTCGCTCGTGCCCTCGCCGATCAGCAGGAACGGCGCCTCGCGCATCAAGCGCTCGATCTCGTACTCCTTCGAGTACCCGTAACCGCCGTGGATGCGGAACGAGTCCTGCGTGACCTCCGCGCAGTACTCCGACGCGATCAGCTTGGCCATCCCCGCCTCGACGTCGTTGCGCTCGCCCGAGTCCTTGAGCCGGGCCGCGTTCACCATCATCAGGTGGGCCGCCTCGACCTTGGTCGCCATCTCGGCCAGCTTGAACGCGACGGCCTGGTGCTCGGCGATCGCCTTGCCGAACGTCTTGCGCTGCTGGGCGTACTCCACCGCCAGCTCGAACGCCCGGATCGCGATGCCGCACGCGCGCGCCGCGACGTTCACGCGGCCGACCTCGACACCGTCCATCATGTACGCGAACCCGCGGCCCGGCGCTTCGCCGAGCACCATGTCCCCGCCGATCTGGTAGCCGTCGAAGACCGCTTCCGTGGTGTCGACGCCCTTGTACCCCATCTTGTCGATCTTGCCGGGGATGGTGAGCCCGGGCGCCACCTCGCCGAAGCCCTCGGGCTTCTCGACGAGGAACGTCGTCAGGTTCTGGTGGGCCTTCTCGGCGCCTTCGTCGGTCTTGACGAGCAGCGCGATCAGGGTGGACGAGCCGCCGTTCGTCAGCCACATCTTCGAACCGTCGATGACGTAGCCGTCGCCTTCGCGGCGAGCGCGGGTCTTGATCGCGGCGACGTCCGAGCCGAGGTCCGGCTCCGACATCGAGAACGAGCCGCGGACCTCGCCGGTGGCCATCCGCGGGAGGAAGTGCTGCTTCTGCGCCTCCGTGCCGTGGCGGCTGATCATGTGCGCGACGATGAAGTGCGTGTTGATCACGCCGGACACGCTCATCCAGCCGCGCGCGATCTCCTCGACGACCAGCGCGTAGGTCAGCAGCGACTCGCCGAGCCCGCCGTACTCCTCCGGGATGGTGATCCCGAACAGGCCCATCTCCTTCATGCCCTCGACGATGTCCGCCGGGTAGGTGTCGGAGTGCTCGAGCTCCTGCGCGTGCGGGATGACCTCCTTGTCCACGAACGAGCGGACGGTCGCGAGGATCTCCGACTGCACGTCGGACAGGCCGGCGGTCTGGGCGAGGCGGGCCATCACGGCTCCCTTCCTGGAGACGCGCGCCGGCTCCCGGCGCTGGGTTACCGGTGAGTATGACCCCGTTCGCGCGTCCCTGCTATGAGGGCGCTCACGCTCCGCCGGGCGGATCTCCCGCCGGCGGCCGGGTGCGAACGGCTAACGTTGGAGCCCTGCACGAAGCGAGGGGACCCGTCATGACCGACCCGTCCGGGGACAAGGACCGTCCGGCCGCCGATCCGACCGTGTCGTACGAGCCGCCGCCGCCCGCGGAGGCGCCGTCCTACACACCGGAGAGCTACGACCCGCCGTCCACCGCCGAGCCGGACACGGCCACGGCCGACACCACGGTCTCCGACACCACCGTCGCGGACCCGGGCGCCGGCGACACCACCGTCGCCGAGCAGGCCGCCCCGCTGCCGCCGGGCTCGTTCGAGACGCCCGCCGCGCACATCCCCGGCACGCCGTACGCCGCCCCGGGCCAGCCGCAGCCGGTGTACCCGCAGCCCACCTACCCGCAGCAGCCGACGTACCCGCAGCAGACCTACCAGCAGCCGTACCCGTCCCCGTACGGCGGCCCGGCGTACGGACCGCCGGCGCCCTTCGGCCAGCCCGGGTACGGCCTCCAGGCGCGCAAGCAGGACAACGCGCTGGCGATCGGCGCCCTCGTCTGCTCGATCCTCGGCTTCTGCTCCGGCATCACCGCGCTCGCCGGGCTGATCATGGGCCACATCGCGCTGAGCAAGACCAACCGCGGCGAAGCGGGCGGCCGCGGGCTCGCCACGGCCGCCGTGATCGTCGGTTACGTCGTCATCGCGCTGTGGGTCGGCTTCTTCACCACCATCATCATCCTGGGCGCGAACGGGCAGCTCGACAGCTAGTCGGCGGCGGGCAGCGCGGCGTCGCCCGGGCTGCGGGGGGGGGGGGGGGGGGGGGGGTTCGTCTCCGGTTTCGCCTCCCCCGCCCCCGGTTTTGGCCTGGGGTCTGGTGCCTGTTTGGCGGCTGCGGCGGCGTCGGCCGCGGACACCCACCG
>NZ_JBVJNO010000006.1:572278-590373 GCF_055583645.1 Amycolatopsis sp. NPDC104587 | reverse complement strand
CCCTCAGCTTGCGCGCACCAATCCCTTTCCCCGACGCGTGGCGGGGGCCCGCCCCCCCCCCCCCCCCCCCCCCCCCCCCCGGCGCCGCGTGGCCGTTCGCCTCCGGTTTCGCCTCCACCGCCTCGGGTTCCGGCTTGGGCTCCGGTGCCGGCTTGGCGGCTTCGGCGGCGTCGGCCGCGGACACCCCGCGGCGCGTGTTCGAGTCCAGGAAGCGCAGCAGCTCCACCGGGAACGGCAGCACCAGCGTCGAGTTCTTCTCGGCGGAGACCTGCACGACCGTCTCCAGCAGCCGCAGCTGCAGCGCCGCGGGCGTGTCGGCCATCGTCGCCGCGGCCTGCGCGAGCTTGTGCGACGCCTGCAGCTCACCGTCGGCGGAGATGACGCGCGCACGCCGTTCCCGCTCCGCCTCGGCCTGCCGCGACATCGAGCGCTTCATCGCCTCCGGCAGCGCGACGTCCTTGATCTCGACGCGGTCGATGTGGATGCCCCAGTCCAGCGCGGGGCTGTCGATCATCAGCTCGAGGCCTTCGTTGAGCCGCTCCCGGTTGGAGAGCAGGTCGTCGAGGTCGCTCTTGCCGATGATCGAGCGCAGCGACGTCTGGGCGACCTGGCCGACCGCGGACCGGTAGTCCTGCACGTTGACCGCCGCGATCACCGGGTCGATGACCTTGAAGTAGACGACCGCGTCGACCCGGACGGTGACGTTGTCCCGGGTGATGCCGTCCTGGGCGGGCACCGGCAGGGTCACGATCTGCATGTTGACCTTCTGCAGCCGGTCGGCGAACGGGACCAGCATCGCCAGGCCGGGTTCGCGGACCTGGGCGCGGACCCGCCCGAACCGGAAGACCAGCCCGCGTTCGTACTGCTTCACCACGCGCACGCTGGCCGCGAGCCAGGCACCTCCCGCGACGACGACGGCGCTGAGAATCTCCACCACCATGGCAGCTCCCGGGGTTGTCGTCCCCTGAAATCCCAGCGTACGCCCGTGCGGAGCCGGGCGAAACGCGCTGGACGCGGCTGCCAGGCTGAGGGGGTGAACGACTTGCGCGTCCCCCCGCTGTTCGCCGGCCGGGCGCCGCGGGTCCTCGGCCCCGGAGCCGTCCCGTGGCTGGCGGCGCTGCCGGAGCTCGCCGCCGGCTACGCCCGGAAGTGGGGCCTCACCTTCGAGGGCGAGGCGATGCACGGGTACGTCGGTGTGGTGCAGCCCGCGCGGCGCGCCGACGGCACACCGGTCGTGCTGAAACTGGGCTGGCGCGACGAAGAATCCGCCGACGAGCCGCTCGCACTGTCCACATGGGCCGGTCGTGGTGCGGTGCGGCTGCTGGACTCCGCGCCCGAGGACGGCGTCCTGCTGCTGGAGCGGCTCGACGCCACGAGAACCCTTGACGACCTCCCGCTGCGCGAAGCCGTTCCGATCCTCGGCGAGCTGGCGCGGCGCCTGGCCGTGCCCGCGCCGCCGTCGCTGACCCGGCGGCTGCGCACCGAAGCCGCGGACCTCACTGAGGAGCTCCCCCGCCGCTGGAGCGAGCTGGGCGAGCCGTTCGACCGGCGGCTGGTGGACGACGCCGTCGCGATCTGCCGCGAGCTCGGGCCGTCGTCGGGCGAACTCCTGGTGAACGAGGACCTGCACTTCCAGAACGTCCTGGCCGGCACGCGCGAGCCGTGGCTGGTCATCGACCCGAAACCGCTCTCCGGTGACCTCGAGTGGGGCGTGATCCCGTTGTTCTGGAACCGCTTCACCGAGTCCACACTGGACGCGCGGTTCGCGCTGATCGTCGCTTCGCAGGAGCTGGACGCCGAGAAGGCGCGCGCGTGGACGCTCGTGCGAGCCGTGCAGAACTGGCTTTGGAAGGCCGAAGAGGACAACGAGGACAGCGACGACCCGGCCTTCGTCACAGTGGCGGAAATCGCCCCTTGGGCAGCCAGCCGATAGTGTCAGCGGCATGGCCGCGGTCAACAGGGTTTTCGCAGCTCAGCTGTCCGGGTTGCCGGTATTCGGCCCCGACGGCGAGTCCATCGGCCGGGTCCGCGACCTGGTCGCCGGCCTGCGCCTAGACGCCCAGCCGCCGCGGATCCTCGGCCTGGTCGTCGAGCTGACCACGCGCCGCCGGGTCTTCGTGCCGATGCTGCGGGTCACCTCGATCGAGCCGACCGCCGTGACACTCGCCACCGGCTCGGTCAACATGCGCCAGTTCAACCAGCGTCCCAACGAGGTCCTGGTGCTCGGCCAGCTCCTCGACGCCCACGCCACGCTGGCCGGGTCCGAAACGCGGATCACGGTCGTCGACGCCGGGATGGAGCCGACCCGCACCCGCGACTGGGTGCTGGCCAAGCTGGCCATCCGCGAGCGGCGGCTGGGGCTGACCCGCCGCCGCGCGACCATGCAGGTGCTGCCCTGGTCGGAGGTCTCCGGCCTCGGCCTCAACGACCTCGGCGCGCAGCCCCAGGGCGCCGGGCAGCTGCTCATGCTGTTCGACACGATGCGCCCGGCCGACATCGCCGCGACCGTGCGCGACCTGCCGCTCAAGCGCCGCCACGAGGTCGCCGACGCGATGGACGACGAGCGCCTCGCCGACGTCATCGAAGAGCTGCCGGACGACGACCAGAAGGAGCTGCTCGCCTACCTGGCCGAGGAGCGCGCGGCCGACGTCCTCGAGGCGATGAACCCCGACGACGCCGCCGACCTGCTGGCCGAGCTGGCCCCGGCCGAGCAGAACCGGCTGCTGGAGCTGATGGAGCCGGAGGAGTCCGCGCCGGTCAAGCGGCTGCTGCAGTTCTCGTCCGACACCGCGGGCGGCCTGATGACGCCGGAGCCGGTGGTGCTGACCCCGGACACGACGATCGCCGAGGCGCTGGCGCACATCCGCAACGCCGAGCTGCCGCCGGCGCTCGCCAGCATGGTGTTCGTCTGCCGCCCGCCGACCGCGACACCGACCGGCCGTTACGTCGGTGTCGTCCACTTCCAGCGGCTGCTGCGGGAGCCGCCCGCGGAGCTCGTCGCGAGCGCCGTCGACACCGGGCTGCCGCCGTTGCAGCCGCGCGCGTCGCTGGCCGAAGTGACCCGGTACTTCGCGGCGTACAACCTGACCTGCGGGCCGGTCGTCGACGGCGAGGACCACCTGATCGGCGCGGTGACCGTCGACGACGTCCTCGACCACCTGCTGCCCGAGGACTGGCGCGAAACCGGCCTGCACGACACCTTGGAGGAAGACCGTGCCTGAGCTGACTTCGGGACGGCGGCTCGACCAGCCCCGCAGCCAGAACCGGTTCAAGCTGAACATCGATCCGGACTCCTTCGGGCGGTTCACGGAGCGGATCGCGCGGTTCCTCGGCACCGGGAAGTACCTGTTCTGGCAGACGCTCATCGTGATCGTCTGGATCGTGCTGAACCTGGCCGCGGTTTCGCTGCAGTGGGACCCGTACCCGTTCATCCTGCTCAACCTGGCTTTTTCGACGCAGGCGGCGTACGCGGCGCCGCTGATCCTGCTGGCGCAGAACCGGCAGGACGACCGTGACCGCGTCTCCCTGGAGGAGGACCGGAACCGGGCGCTGCAGACGAAGGCCGACACGGAGTACCTGGCCCGGGAGCTGGCGGCGCTGCGGCTCGCGGTCGGCGAGGTCGCGACGCGGGACTACCTGCGCAGCGAGCTGGACCGGCTGCGCGACGACCTCGACGTCAAGCCCAGGAAGCCGCGCACTCCTACCGGCTCGTAACATGGGTCGGGTGACCAGCACCCAGCAGCTCCCCAGCGTCGACGACGTCCGCAGCGCGCTGAAGAGCGTGCAAGACCCGGAGATCAAGAAACCGATCACCGACCTGGGGATGGTGAAGGACGTCGTCGTCGGCGACGACGGGGTGGTCACCGTCGGGATCTACCTCACGGTGGCCGGCTGCCCGCTGAAGGCGACGCTCACGAACGACACCCGCGAGGCGGTGGCGAAGCTCCCGGGTGTCGCCGACGTGCGTGTCGAGCTGGACGTGATGAGCGACGAGCAGCGCTCCGAGCTGCGCAAGTCCCTGCGCGGCGACACCGACGAGCCAGTGATCCCGTTCGCGCAACCGGGCTCGATGACGCGGGTGTACTGCGTCGCGTCCGGCAAGGGCGGCGTCGGCAAGTCGTCGGTCACGGTGAACCTGGCCGCGGCGATGGCCCAGCGCGGGCTGTCGGTCGGCGTGGTGGACGCGGACATCTACGGCCATTCGATCCCCCGCATGCTGGGCGCGCGCGAGAAGCCGACCAAGGTCGACACGATGATCATGCCGCCGCAGGCCCACGGCGTGAAGGTGATCTCGATCGGCATGTTCACCCCGGGCAACACCCCGGTGGTCTGGCGCGGCCCGATGCTCCACCGGGCGCTGCAGCAGTTCCTGGCCGACGTCTTCTGGGGCGACCTCGACATCCTGCTGCTGGACCTCCCGCCGGGCACCGGCGACATCGCGATCTCGGTGGCCCAGCTGATCCCGAACGCGGAGATCCTGGTGGTGACGACCCCGCAGCAGGCAGCGGCCGAGGTGGCCGAGCGGGCCGGGGCGATCGCGCTGCAGACGCGTCAGCGCGTGGCGGGGGTCATCGAGAACATGTCGTGGCTGGAAACGCCTTCCGGGGAGCGTCTCGAGATCTTCGGCGCCGGCGGCGGCCAGACGGTCGCCGACTCGCTGACGAAGTCGATCGGCTCCGAGGTGCCGTTGCTCGGCCAGGTCCCGATGGACCCTCGCGTGGTCGCCCAGGGCGACGCGGGCACGCCGATCGTGCTGACCGACCCGGAAGCCCCGGCTTCGGTGGTGCTGAAGGACGCGGCGAAGAAGCTTTCGGTCCGGGCACGTGGCCTGGCCGGGATGATGCTGAACGTGACCCCCGCGGGCCGCTAGAACTTTTCGCAAGCTCGGCGAGCTCCACGACCGGCCGGCACCCCGCACACTGGGTGCCGGCCAGTCAGGACGCGCGGACGGCTCACCCCGTCCGGCCGAGGCGGAAGGACACCTCCATGCGGACCGGTGCGGTGAGACGGTCGTCTCTGCGGATGTTCGGCCCGGCTCCCACCCGGGCCCGGACCACGCGGATGCGGGACATGTCCGGTGTGGACCCGGATCCGATCAAGCAGTTCTCCGCCGGGCTTCGTGGGTTGATCCGCGAAGCCGGGTTCACCACCAACGCGGAAGTGGCCCAGCGCGGGCACATCGCCGAGTCCGGGGTCAGCCGGGCGCTGTCCGGAAAGTGGTACGTCGTCGCGGGGCGGTCGCCGCGGCGGTACTTCCCCGCCACCGTGAGCGCCGTTCGCGCCATCGCGTTCGCCTGCCGGGCGGATCCGGATCTCTGGCTGCGGCAGCGCGCGGACGCCGAGCGCCGCGCCCTGGACTACTGGGCGGGCCGGCTCTCCACGCCGCCTTCCGCCGCGCTCGATCGTGGCGCGGCGGTCAGGACGCTGGCCGTGGCCGTGGCCTCGCCGCTGACCCGATGGGCGTTGCGCAAGGTGACGCCGTGGAGGCCGAGGCCCCGCGAGTCTTCGGCTGGCCGGCCGCGGTCCTGCTGCTGGGGCTGCTGGGCCTGACCTTCGCCAACCACCTGCTCCTGCTGCTGCTCGCGCACCTGGACAACAGCTCCGCGCTGGTCACCACGCTGCTGGAGCTGCTCGTCGTCGCCGGTGTTGTGGTGCCGGCGGTCGGCCGCACCAAACTGGCGCGCAAGCTCGGGGCCGGCACTCCCTAGGAACAACGGAACTTACGTGGCGTCCGGGTCGATGGGCGGCCGCTCGCCCGGCTTGAGCGGCTCCGGCTGGGACGTTTGCCCGACGGTGTAACCGTTCGAGCCGTTCGTCCCGTTCGAGCCGTTCAGGTTCGGGGTGCCGTTCGTGATGCCCTTGATGCCGAGCGGGTCGCTGTCGCCGTCGAACAGGTGCTGCGTCACCACGCGCTTGGGGTCGAAGTTGCGCAGCCCGCGCAGGTCCTCCAGCGGCTTGCGCAGCTGGTCGAACTCCGGGCCCATCTCCTCGCGGAGCTGTTCTCGCGCGCCCGTGGCGAAGTCGCGGACCTTCTTCACGCTCTTCGCCATCCAGGACGCCGCTTCGGGAAGCCGTTCCGGGCCGAGGATGAAGAGACCGGCGATGATGAGGACGAGGATCTCCCCCCATCCGACACTGTCGAACACCGTCAACCTCCGCTCGGAACCTACGTGCTCAGCGTACTCGTCACCGGCCACGCTCCGGCAGGCCGAACGTCGGAACTCAGTCGGAAGCCAGGGTTACGTCGACGACGAAGCTCGCGCCGTCGCGGGCCAGGGACACCGGGACCACTTCGCCGACGTCGTGGGCGCGGACCGCGACCGTCAGCTCCGCGGAGTCGCGGACCAGCCGGTTGCCGATCTTCGTGATGACGTCGCCCTCCTTGATGCCCGCGTTCGCCGCCGGGCCGCCGGGCGCGACGTTCTTCACCTGCGCGCCCATCGT
This sequence comes from Amycolatopsis sp. NPDC104587, assembly GCF_055583645.1. NCBI lineage: Bacteria > Bacillati > Actinomycetota > Actinomycetes > Pseudonocardiales > Pseudonocardiaceae > Amycolatopsis > Amycolatopsis sp. NPDC104587. The sequence continues at coordinate 583,929 of NZ_JBVJNO010000006.1, read as the reverse complement.
GGACGAGCCGGCGACCGTCGAGGACGCGTTGATGCCGATGTCGGCGTGCTGGACCTTGCCGTCCTTGATCAGCGCCTTCGCGATCTTGATCGCGTAGTCGCTCGGGATGGCGAAGCCGATGCCGATGCTGCCGCCGTCCGCGCTGGACGAGCGGATCGACGAGTTGATGCCGACCAGCGCGCCGGTGGCGTCGACGAGCGCGCCGCCGGAGTTGCCGTGGTTGATCGCGGCGTCGGTCTGGATGGCTTCGTAGGTGACCGGCGCGGCGCCGTTGTCGCCGCCCGCGGTGATCGGCCGGTTCAGCGCGCTGACGATGCCGGCGGTCACCGAGTTCTGCAGCGCCAGCGGCGAGCCGATCGCCATCACGGTGTCGCCGACCTGCAGGTCCGACGACTTGCCGACCTGCAGCACGGTCGGGTTGGTGACGTTGACCTTCACCACGGCGAGGTCGGTCTTCTGGTCGGCACCGACGAGCTTGGCCTCGGTGCGGGTGCCGTCGACGAAGATCGCCGTGACCTTCACGCCCGGATCCGCGGCGGCGGAGGAGATCACGTGCTCGTTGGTGAGGATGTAGCCCTGCGGGTCGATCATCACGCCGGAGCCCTGCTCGCCGGATTCGGCGCCGGGCTTGAACACCTCGAGCGAGACGACGGCCGGGGCGACGCGCTTGGCGATCTCGGCGACCGAACCCGCCGGGCGCTCCTTGGCGGCCTCGGCTTCGGAGATCGTCGCGGAGCCGGTGAGCTCGGTGCCGGTGTCGCCGGCCCACCAGCCGACAAAACCGCCGGCCGCGCCGATCAGCAGCGCGACGACGCCGAGCAGCACGAGCGCCTTCGGCTGCACGCGGCGGCCGAACAGCACCTCGGGCAGGCTGAGCAACGCCCCCGGCGGGCGGCGGGCGGGCTTTTCCTCGTCTTCGGCGGGCATCGCGGGGCCGGCGAGCACGGCGCCGGCCCCCGGATCGCGCCACGGGTCGGAAGTGCTGTTCCACAGCGGCGGATCGGTGTCCTGCGGCTCCCCGGTGGCCTCACGGGGACGCTCGAGCAAGACACCCTCGGCGCCGGGCGGCCGCCGGAAGGCTTCGGCGAGCGACTCGGGCGCGGGCGGCGCGAGGCTCACGCCGTTGGCCCGCTGCGGGGTGTAGAGCTTGTCGAACGCCCCGTCGACACCGCTCGGGCGGCCGAAAACGGCCTCCTGCGCGGGATCGACGGCCGGGCGCGCCAGCGGCCGCGGGCCCAGCCGGTCGGCTTCGCTCGCTCCGGGCTGCTCGGGATTCACGTTCGGCTCGGTCATCATTCCCCGGTGCAGAAGATCAGGTGGCTGGGCGTGACGATACCCAAGCCCAGTGCTCCGAGTCTGCCGGTACGCCGGTGAAGTGGCTGTTTCTTGCCCGGTGTCACAGCGGCGCCGCGCCCTTGGTCAGCGCGTCCATGAGCAGGTCGACGAGCCGGCCGGCCTGGGCGGGTGTGCCGTGCCGGACCGAGTACGCGGTGCCGCCCATCGCCAGGAGGACGTCGTCGGGAGCGAGGTCGGTGCGCAGCGTGCCGTCGCGGGCGCCGGCGTCCAGGAGCGTGCCGACGGCGCGGGTGAGCAACGCGTGGCTGTCGGCGAAGGGGTCGACGCCGGACGCGATGACCGCGTCCAGCGCCGCGGACATGCCGCTCTTCGCGGTGGCGTAGTCCAGGAAGTGCGCCATCCAGCGCCGGGTGGCCTCCGCGGCCGGGTGGCCGGCCACGAGCTCGTCGACGGTTTCGCAGACGCGGGTGAGCTGGTGCCGGTAGGTGGCGTCGACGAGCGCCTCCCGCGTCGGGAAGTGCCGGTAGAGCGTGCCGACGCCGACCCCGGCCGCCTTGGCGATGGCGGCGGGCGCGGTGTCCAGCCCCTGCTCGGCGAACGCCCGCGCGGCGACCTCCAGCAGCCGCGCGCGGTTCTGCACGGCGTCGCTCCTCGTCCGGCGGGCTGTCATCCGGCTCCTCCTTGCATTCCGGAATGGATTCCGTTTAAGGTCGTCGTAGCGGAACGGATTCCGGTAAGAGCCTACTTCAGGAGGTCGTCATGTCCGCCCTCGAGGACAAGGCCGTGCGCCACTGGTTCGTCACCGGTGCTTCCGGCGGGCTGGGCCGCCACCTCGTCGAGCACGCGCTGCGCCACGGTGACCGGGTCACCGCGACCGTCCGGCGTCCCGCCGCGCTGGCGGACCTGGAGGAGGCTTACGGCGACCGGCTGCGGGTGGCGGTCCTCGACCTCACCCGGCCCGCCGACGTCGAAGCCGTCGTCAGCCGGACGCTGGCTGCCGAGCCGGTCGACATCGTGGTCAACAACGCCGGGTACGCGGTGGTGGGCGCGGCCGAGGAGATGACCGTCTCGCAGGTCCGCGACCAGGTCGAAGTGCTCCTGCTGGCGCCGATGCTGATCACCCGCGCGTTCCTGAAGCCGATGCGGGAGCAGGGTGGCGGCCGGATCATCCAGATCTCCAGCATGGGCGGCCAGGTCGCCATCCCCACCCACAGCGCGTACCACGCGGGCAAGTGGGGGCTGGAGGGCTTCACCGAGAGCGTCGGGCGCGAGGTCGCCGCGTTCGGCGTCCACCTGACGCTGGTCGAGCTCGGCGGCACCCGCACCGGGTTCGCGTCGGCCCTGCGCTACACGACCGAGACGGCGCCTTACCGCGACCACCCGGTCGGCCGGATCCGCCGCAGCCTGGAGACGGCCGACGAGAGTGCGTTCACCGGCGACCCGGCCAAGGTGGCCGCCGTCATCCACGAGACCACGCGCCGTGCGGAACCGCCGCTGCGCCTCACGCTCGGCTCGGACACCTACGACGCCGTGCACGCGGCGCTGACCGAGCGCCTCGCCGTGCTCGAGAGCCAGAGGGACCTCGCGGCGTCCGTCGCCTTCGAGTGAAACGAGACTCAGCGGATGCCTGCGGGCACCGCGGCCGGCGAGCTCACCGGGGTCGACGACGTCGGCGCGGGGACCACACCCTGCGGAACGGCCATCTGGGCCGGCAGCAGGTTCGCCGGCTGCGGCGCGCCGCCCCCGGTCTCCGGGCTGCCGTCACCGCTGTCCGCGGTCGTGCCCACCAGCGCGAGCGCGCTCAGCACCAGGCCGGACACGACCACACCGGCGCCCTGAGCCGCGCGGCGCTTGAAGCGGCCGCCACCCAGGACGTTCGGCGACTGGCCGAGCGGCGCGGACGAGCCGAGCGGAGCCACGCCGCCGAGGACGCCCGAGTCACGCAGGCCCGCGACCCGGTCGGGGCGCTGGACCGCGACGAGCTGGCCGTCGGCCGTGATCGCCAGGTTGTCCGGGCTGCTGGGCAGCTCCGTGTGCTGCGGGATGGACTGCAGGCTCGCCAGGAAGCCCGCCGACATCGACGGCGCGCCCGCGTGACGGATCGCCTCGACGGTCTGGCGCTGCGCGCGCACTTCGGCGGCGCAGGCCGGGCAGCGAGTGATGTGCGACGCGGCGCGATCGCGGGGGCCGTGGGACAGCTCGCCGTCCACGAACGCGACCACGACGTCCGGTAGCAGGTGCGACTCGGGGAGCCCCCAGCCTCGCGGTGCGGTCATACCGACACCTTCGCAGACTTCGGAGCGTAAGTGCGCCGACGCTCCAGCGAAGCGCGCAGCGCCTGGCGGCCGCGGTGGATCCGGCTGCGGACGGTGCCCAGCTTGACACCGAGTGTCGCGCCGATCTCCTCGTACGACAGGCCTTCGACGTCACAGAGCACCACGGCGGCGCGGAACTCCGGCGGCAGCTCGTCGAGCGCGGCCTGCAGATCCGGGTCGAGGTGCGTGTCCGAGTAGACCTGCTCGGGGCTCGGGTCGTCGCCCACGATGCGGTCGGTGTCCTCCGGCAGGCCTTCCATTCGCACGCGCGAGCGCCGGCGGGCCATGTCGAGGAAGAGGTTGGTGGTGATCCGGTGCAGCCAGCCCTCGAACGTGCCGGGCTTGTAGGACGCCAGCGAGCGGAAGACCCGGATGAAGGTCTCCTGCGTGAGGTCCTCGGCGTCGTGGGTGTTGCCGGTCAGGCGGTAGGCGAGCCGGTAGACCCGGTCACCGTGTTCGCGGACGACCTCGTCCCACGACGGCGGTGTCCACACCGCCTCGTCCAGGGACACGGGCTGAGCCGCCTCGGCGTCGTTATCGGCAACGGCGTTCTGCATCGCGGGAGCAGGCACCTCCATCTTGTTTCTCCTGTCTGCTCCACCCAACGCGGGCTGTGGCCACGGTGTTCCCCGTGTGGTCGGATTTCAGTCTCTCCGGACTCCTTATGGTTCTAGTGAGACTGGACTGAGAGCAGGCTGAGAACTTCTTCCCGGGTGCTTACCAGGGAGCCTGCGAGGATTTATCGACAACCAACGCTAACCTCCGTGCGTGAACACGCCCACCCCCGCGGCCGCCCCGGCCGACTCCGGGTTCGTCGACGGGTACCTGCCCGACGACGAGGTGCTGGCTTCGGCGCGCGCGCGTGCCGAGGACCTGGGCTGCACCCCGCTCAGCGCCGGCGCGGGAGCGACCCTGCGGTTCCTGGCCGCGACGCTGCGGGCGAAGGCCGTGGTCGAGGTTGGCACGGGCGCCGGGGTGAGCGGCCTGAGCCTCCTGCGCGGAATGGCGCCCGAAGGCATCCTGACCTCGATAGACGTGGAGCCGGAGTACCAGCGCGCGGCCCGTCTGACGTTCCGCGAGGCGGGGTACGCGCCGGGCCGGACGAGGTTGATCGCCGGCCGGTCGTTGGACGTGCTGCAGCGGCTGACGCCGGGTGGGTACGACCTGGTGTTCGTCGACTCGGCGCACATCGAGTACCCGGGGTGTTACGAGCTGGGCGTGTCGCTGCTGCGGCGGGGCGGGATCATCGCGTTCCACAACGTGCTCGTCGGCGGGCGGGTGATCGATCCTTCGCACCGGGATCCGGAGACGCTGGCGTTGCGGGAGGTGGCGCGGGCGTTCCGGGAGGATGAGCGGCTGGTTCCGGCGTTGCTGCCGGTGGGCGGGGGTTTGCTCGTGGCGGCGGCGATTTGATCGGTTGTCCACAGCGGCGGATGCCTGTGGACAACTCCCTGCTCAGGGGCGGTTTTGTCCGGGGGTGGCGGTAGACTGGAGCGGGGCGGTCCCCCTGGGTTGGGCGGGCCTGGCTGGCGGTCTCGTTGCCTGGCCGTCTCGTTGCCTGGCCGTCTCGTTGCCTGGCCGTCTCGCTGCCTGGCCGTCTCGCTGCCTGACCAGCCGTCTCGCTGCCTGACCAGCCGTCTCGCTGCCTGACCGGCCGTCGTCAGGGCGCTAGTGGCCCGCCGTCATCAGCACGTGGTCGCGGAAGCCCGTCACCGCCGGGGTCGTCGGCTCCTCCGCGCGCCACGCCAGCCCGATCGTCCGATAAGGCCGCGGTTCCAGCGGCACCTCCGCCACCCCCGCCGGGCTGCCCGGGCCGAACCGCGGCAGCAGTGCCACCCCGAGGCCCGCCGCCACCAGCCCGCGCACCGTGTCCGACTCCTGGCCCTCGAACGCGATCCGCGGCGTGAACCCCGCCGCCGCGCAGAGCTCGTCGGTCAGCGTCCGCACGCCGTAGCCCTGCTCCAGCAGCACGAACTCCTCCTCGGCCAGCTCGGCCACCCGCACCGACTTCCGCGTCGCCAGGCGGTGGCCCGCCGGGACCGACAGCAGGATCTCCTCGTCCACCAAACCCGCCGTGGCCAGCGAAGGCTCCGCGGGCAGCGGCGCCAGCAGGGCCAGGTCCAGCTCGCCGCCCACCAGGCGGTCGATCATCTCCTGGCGCGAGCCCTGGACCAGCGTGAACCGCACCCCCGGGTACCGCGCCCGGTGCCCGCGCAGCAACGACGGCACCAGCGACCGCCCGAGCAGGTGCAGGAACCCCAGCACGACGTGTCCCGACTCCGGTGCCACCTCTTCACGAGCCAGCCTGACGCCCGTGTCGACCGCCGCCAAGCCGCGTTCGGCCGCGTCGGCCAGCAGTTCCGCCGCGCGCGTGAGGCGGATGCCGCGGCCGTCCGGGACGGTCAGCGGCGCGCCGAACGCGTCCGCCAGCGCCGCGATCCGGCGGCTCACCGTCGGCTGCGGCACCCCCAGCAGTTCCGCCGCGCGTGTGACGTTCCTCGTCTCGCGCAGCGCGGCGAGCAACGGCAGGTGCGGCGCCACCTGCGGGGTCAGCGAGTCATACGTCATCGCATCAATCATGGCAGACGACTGCATTGGACGTATTGGTTAGCTCTGCTTACTTTCGGACGGTGACCTCCACCCGCCGAGTCAAGACCGCCGTCGCCGCCGCCGGGATCTCCTCGTTCGCCCTGCTCTACGCGCCGCAGCCGGTCCTGCCGCAGCTCGCCACGCAGTACCACCTCGACCCGGGCGGCGCGGCGCTCGCGGTCAGCGTCGCGACCGGCGCGCTCGCCATCGCGGTCCTGCCGATCGCCGCACTGTCCGAAGTGGTCGGACGGCGGCCGGTGATCCTGACGTCGGTGATCGCGTCGGTGGTGTTCGGCGTGCTGCTGCCGTTGATGCCGACGTACCCGGCGCTGCTCGTCCTGCGCGCCCTGCAGGGAATCGCGATCGCGGGCTTCCCGGGCGTCGCGGCCGCCTACCTGGCCGAACGGCTCGGCCGCGCGGGCGTCGCGGCCGCGGTCGGCGCGATGATCGCGGGCAACACGATCGGCGGCATGCTCGGCCGGCTGGCCAGCGGGTTCACCGCGGGACCCCTCGGCTGGCGCGGCGCGCTGTATGTCGTCGCGGGGGTAGGCGCGGTCTGCTCGGCGATCACGGTCGTGACGCTCCCGCCGGGCACGCGCCCACGCGGCGACGCCCAGCTGCGCGCGGTCGCCCGGGGGCTCGTCACAGCGTTGAGCAAGCGGGTGCTGCTGGCGCAGTACGCCGTCGCGCTGCTGGCAATGGGGTCGTTCGTCGCGCTCTACAACGCTGCGGGGTTCCGGCTGACGGGCGAGCCGCTGGGCCTGTCGCCGGCGATCGCGTCGCTGGTGTTCCTGGCCTACGCGACGGGCTCGGTGTCGTCCGCGGCGGCGGGCCGGCTGGTGGCCCGGGTCGGCCGCCGCCGAGCGTTGATCGGCTCGTTGCTGCTGACGGCAGTCGGCGCGGCTCTGACGTTGCCGGACTCACTGCCGTTGGTCATCGCGGGGTTTTTGGTCCTGACCTGCGCGTTCTTCGCGGCCCACGCGGTGGCCAACGGCTGGGCGGCGGCCGACGCCCCGGAGAACGCCCGCGGTCAGGTGGGCGGCATGTACACGGCGACGTACTACTTGGGAAGCAGCGTCGGCGGCGCGGCGGGGGCGTGGGTGTACGGGCACGCGGGGTGGCCGTGGCTGATCGCACTGGTGGCGGTGTGGCTGCTGCTGGCGGCGGGCGCGGTCGCGGTGGGGACGCGGGTGCGGGTGGAGCGGCGGGAGCTGGTGACGAGCTGAATCGCGGATCGGGCGGCCGCGGTCGGTTCGAGCGTCGCGATCGGCGCAAGGCTCGGGGCGGGCACAAAGGCATCGCGCCTTCCCGGAGCCCGGCCGCGGCCGGCGGCGACTGCGTCCAGGTGCTCCGAGGTGTGCACCGCGAGGTCGGTGCCTTTGGGGAAGTACTGGCGGAGCAGGCCGTTGGTGTTTTCATTGGAGCCGCGTTGCCAGGGTGCGTGCGGGTCGCAGAAGTAGACCGGCATGCTCGTGGCCTGAGTGAACTGGCCGTGCAGGTGCATCTCGCTGCCCTGATCCCAGGTCAGGGACCGCCGCAGCTGCTCGGGCAGCGTGGCGATCTTCGCGATGAGCGCGTCGCGGACCAGGGTCGGGGTGTAGCCCTCGGGCAGGTGCAGCAGCATCACAAAGCGGGTGGTGCGATCCACCAGGGTGCCGATCGCGGACCGGTTATGCGCGCCCATGATCAGGTCGCCTTCCCAGTGTCCGGGCACCGCTCGATCCGCGACCTCCGCAGGCCGGTCGCTGATCATCACCATCGGGGTGGCCATCCGCGGCCGCCGCTGGTCCGAGCGCACATGGGGCCGGCGGGCGATGCGGCCGGTGCGCAGCCACCCCGCCACCTCGCGGCGCAGCCCACCGCGGGCCTGGACATAGAGGGCCTGGTAGATCGTTTCGCAGCTCACGTGCCACTCCCGCCGGTCAGGGTGGTCCCGGCGGAGCCGGCGGGTGATCTGCTGCGGGCTCCACCGCGCGTCCAGCCCATCCTGAACGACTGCCCGCAACACCGGATCGGCGGTCAGTTTGCTGGTCTTGGGCCGGGCCGCCGAGCAGCGGCGCGTTCGTGGGCGACGTGGGGCCGATAGGTGCCATTCGATTGCTGGTTACGGTCCAGTTCCCGGCTGACCGTCGAGACCGGCCGGCCCAGCTCGGCGGCGATCTTCCGCAGTGAGATTCCGGGCTGGCGGACCCGGTCGGCGATCCAGGTCCGCTCGTGCAAGCTCAAGAACCGCGAGGACACTTCCACCGGCCGCGGGGGTGCCGCGGCCTGGGCCGCTGCGGCGCGCCAGCGTTTCGCGGTCCGGTAGTTGACCCCGACCTGCCAGGCCGCTTCTCTGCTGCCTGTTCCTGCTTCCACCAGCGCAAAGTAGGTCACCCGCTCGGCGGTCAACGCTCGGCCATGCCGTTCGGGATTACGCCCGGCTCTGCTCAAGGCCCGGTCTCGATCGCGGCTGGGCATGAGGCAACTCCTGAACACTCAGGTGTTGCAACTACCCCTAGAAACCGCCGACCCAGGGGGGCGTCCCGGCTCCAGTCTATCCGCCCCCACCGACAAGATCGGTCGCGAACAGCCGGTTATCCACAGCCCGCCCGACCTGGGGAAAACGTCAGGCGAGTGACGCCGCCAGCTCGACCAGCGTCCGGGCCGCGAACCCCGTCGCCCCCGGCACCACCTCGTCGTAGTTCTTCTCCGACCTCGCCGGTCCCGCGATGTCCAGGTGCGCCCACGGCAGCCCCTCGGTGAACTCGCGCAGGAACAGCGCCGCCGTGATTCCTCCTGGGCCGGCCGGGGTCTGGCGGAGGTCGCCGAACTCGCCGCGGACGTTCTCCGCGTAGTCCTCCTCCAGCGGCATGCGCCACCACGCCTCGCCCACCCGGGCGCCCGCCTCCACAACCGCTGTGGCCAGCGACGAGTCCGACGCGAACAGCCCGCCCGTGCGCAGGCCCAGGGACACCTTCATCGCTCCGGTGAGCGTTGCCGCGTCGACCACGTAGTCCGGGGTGAACCGGCGGATCCCGTACGCCAGCGCGTCGGCCAGGACCATGCGGCCCTCGGCGTCCGTGTTGGCCACTTCGGTCGTCTTGCCGCCGTAATGACGGACGATGTCGCCCGGGCGGTACGACGAGCCCGACACGTGGTTCTCCGCCGCCGGGACCAGCGCCGTCACCCGGACCGGGAGGCCCAGCGCCGCGATGCCGCGGATCGCCGCGATCACCGCCGCGCCGCCCGCCATGTCCGTGCGCATCAGGTGCATTCCGTCGGCCGGCTTGAGGGACAGGCCGCCCGTGTCGAACGTGATGCCCTTGCCCACCAGCAGCAGGTGCTTCGCCGCCCCGGACGGCTTGTACGTCATTTCGATCAGGCGCGGCGGGCGGGCCGAACCGCCGCCGACGGCCAGGACGCCGCCGAAACCTTGCGTCGACAGCCACTTCTCGTCCCGGATCGCCACCTCGACCCCCGGGACGGCCACCTTCGCCGCCGTGTCCGCGAGCCAGGCCGGGGTCTTGACGTTGGACGGCGTGTTCGCGAGGTCGCGGGTCAGCGCCGTCGACGCCGCCAGCACCGAGGCGCGAGCGACCAGCGCCGTGTGCGAAGAAATCGCCCGGTCGTCCGTCACCAGCCGGACCGTCCGGATCGACGGCGACGGGTCCTCGCCGGTCACCTTGTAGCGGTAGCCGCCGAGCAGCAGGCCCAGCGCCAGCTCCGTGACGTGCTCGCCGGAGGCCTCCTCGGGCAGCACCAGCTGCACCGCGCGGAACGCACGGCCGCCGTGGTCTACATCCTCGGCCAGCGTCGCGTTCACCGCGCGGACCAGGGCCGCGCCGGTCTTGCGGTACTGCTTCGGCTCACCGTCGCCCAGCCCCGCGACCCAGCGGGGGCCGTCGCCCGGCACCGGCTGGACGTCGCCGGCCTTGCCGCTGATCCGGACACCCGCGATCTCCACCGGCTCGGTCTCGACGTCGTCGGCCGGAGCCGTCACCAGGCGGACCACCGGGGCGCCGCGGCGAAGGTCGCCCGCGACCTCGATGTCGAGGAGACTAGTCGGAACGGGGGGTAGCGGATTACGCACAGTGAGCAACCTTCGGGCGCAGAGGAACCGCGACCCCGGCCTCCGAAGGGAGACCGGGGTGCGACGGAAGGACGGTTTTCGGGGGCCGGCTCAGCCAGTGACCTCCTGCAACGCGGCGCCGAGGTCTTTCGCTTCCTCCGCGGAGAGTTCGACGACGAGTCGCCCACCACCCTCGAGCGGTACGCGCATCACGAGGCCCCGCCCCTCCTTAGTCACTTCGAGGGGACCATCTCCGGTCCGGGGCTTCATGGCCGCCATAGCGTGCTCCCTCCGTCTCAACCGGCGCGCCCGGGTCGCGCTCGCGTGAAAGCCAGCCGGGTCTGGACTCCATTGTCCCTCATCAGCGGCCGGGCGCATCAGCGGAGGGGATCTTTTGCCGCCGTATCGGTGCTGGTATGCGGCTCGCAAGGGGTGTGAGACTCTCGGACGACCGATGTTTCAGCGCAAGGAGTAGACGTGACCACATCCGACGTCCTGTCGACCGCCGACGCCGAAGGGGTGCGCACCCTCACCCTCAACCGGCCGCAGGCGTACAACTCGCTGACCGTCGAGCTGAAGGAAGCACTGCTCGCGGCGCTGCGCGAGGCGGCGGACGACGAGAACGTCCGCGCCGTCGTTCTCACCGGTTCCGGCAAGGCGTTCTGCGCCGGCCAGGATCTGAAGGAGCACGTGGGACTGCTGCAAGCGGGTGACCCCGCTCCGCTACACACGGTGAAGGAGCACTACAACCCGATCGTCAAGGCGATCGTGGACATGCCGAAACCGGTCGTCGCGGCCGTCAACGGCACCGCCGCGGGCGCCGGGGCGGCCTTCGCGTACGCCAGCGACCTGCGGATCGCCGCCGAGTCGTCGTCGTTCCTGATGGCCTTCGCCAACGTCGGGCTCGGGCCGGACTCGGGCGCGTCGTGGACGCTGCAGCGGCTGGTCGGCTACGGCCGCGCCGCCGAGCTGATGCTGCTGGCCCGGACCGTCGAGGCCGCCGAGGCGTTGCGGCTCGGCCTGGTCGGCGAGGTCGTACCGGACGAGGAGCTGCCGGCGCGCGCCCAGCAGGTCGCGGCGAAGCTCGCGGCCGGGCCGACCGTCGCCTACGCGAAGATCAAGAGCGTGCTCAACCTGGCCGCGCAGTCGACGTTCGACCAGGCCCTCGAGGCCGAGGACGCCGCCCAGACCGCGCTCGGCGCGACCGCCGACCACACCGAGGCCGTCGAAGCCTTCGTCGGCAAGCGCAAGCCGAACTTCCAGGGCAAGTGATGTCGTGGGTGGTAATTCGGGTTAGAACCCGAACTCCCCCCCCCCAGGCACCGGAACAGCCCGCAACCTGGTTGTCTACCACTCCGGTTGCCCCCACCCCCGCGTCGCAAGGTGTTGGGCCCACGAAA
>NZ_JBVJNO010000006.1:555740-572268 GCF_055583645.1 Amycolatopsis sp. NPDC104587 | reverse complement strand
CAAACCGCGTTTCTGGCAGAGGTGGTGGTCGGTAGCGTGGGCCGCTGGTCCCCCCCCCCCCCCCCCCCCCCCCAGGCCCGGAAGCAGCCCGCGACGTGGTCGTCGACCATGCCGGTCGCCTGCATCAGCGCGTAGCAGGTCGTCGGGCCCAGGAACACGAAGCCGCGCTTCTTCAGCTCCTTGGCCATCGCCTTGGACTCGTCGGTGATCGCCGGGACGTCCGCCATGGTCGCGGGCCGCTCGTGCGACGCGGGCGCGAACGACCACAGCAGGTCGTCCAGCGGCTCGTCCAACACAGCGATCGCCTTCGCGTTGTTGATCGCCGCCAGGATCTTCGCCCGGTTCCGCACGATCGACGTGTCCTGCATCAGCCGCTCGACGTCGGCGTCGCCGAACTTCGCCACCTTCGCCGGCTTGAACCGCTTGAACGCCTTCCGGAAGCCTTCGCGCTTGCGCAGGATCGTGATCCACGAAAGCCCCGACTGGAACGACTCGAGGCACAGCCGCTCGTACAGCTCGTCCTGGCCGTGGAGCGGGGTGCCCCACTCCTTGTCGTGGTAGTCCACGTAGTCCGGGGTCGAATTGCCCCAGGAGCACCGCGCGACGCCGTCGGCGCCGAGAAGCTCACTCATCCCCACCCACCGAATAGTCCTCCGCGAACCGCGCGAACCGCCGCAGCGACTGGCGCACCCCCAGCGCGAACGCCGGCCGCACGACCGGCCAGCCGAGCCGGCCCAGCGGCCCGAACGGCAGCCGCAGGTGCTCGGCCCAGACGAACGTCGAGCGTTGCGCGCCCTTGGGCACCACCTGGAACACGCCCGTGCCCTGCACGACGCTGCCGAGGTGCCGGACCGCGCACCGCACCGGCGGCTCCCAGGTCGTGATCTCCATCTTGTCCGTGAAGCCGATGCCGGCCACCCCGGTGAACGCCGCGAGCCGCGACCCGACACTGCGGCCGTTGCCCTCGACCACCTCGACGTCGGTGCCGAGCATCCACTCGCTCTGGCGGGTCCAGTCCGTCAGCGCGAGCCAGGTCGTCCCGGCCGGGGCGCGGACGTCGACCGAGAGGACCAGATCGGTCACTGGGCGGCCTCGGGCGAGCTCTCCCGCTCTTGCTCGCGCTGCTCCAGCTCGGCGACCCGGGCGCGCAGCTCGTCGAGCTCGACGCCGAGGCGCCGCATCACCCAGTCCACTTCGGACATCTTGTAGCCGCGCAGCACCAGCTGGAAGCGGACCTCGTTCAGGTCCTCCCCGGTGATGTCCTCCGCGGGCAGCCGCGTCGGCGAGCTGCCCGGCGGCAGCGGGGCCAGCTCCTCACCCCGGCCGAAGACCACCGCGGCGAGCAGGAACACCACGGCGGCCACCAGCAGCATGACTACGAGGTAGATCAGCGCGGTCGTCACGCGACGATCGTGGCATACCCGCCCCAGGAACGTCTCGCGAGCACGACGAGCCGGAACGAAAGCAGCACCCAGGCGACCATCAACAGGACGCACGGGACGCTCAGGAACAGCCGGGAGACGTCGACGAACCCGGTCGCGCCGATCAGCAGCCCGACCGAGCCGAGGTTGACGCCGACGGCGAGCGCGATGAGGACCCCGCTGAACCGGGCGAGCCCGGCGCCGCTCACGCGGCGGCTCAGCCGGCGGATGCCGAGCAGGGCGAGCACGCCGATCACCGGCACGACGAACACCGCGCCGTGGGCGGCGTGCGTGACGACCTTGTACCACTCGGGTGTCGGGGTGGAGATCTTCGTCCACTCGCCGAAGGTGAGGATCCGGGCGTAGTCCCAGGCGACCTGCATCAGCGGGACGCCGACCACGAGCTTCCACAGCGTCCGGACGCCGCTGAGCATGCCGAGCTCGGCCTGGTAGTCGCGGGCGACGACGGCCGCCGGGCCGAAGTCGGCGACCGCGCGGCGCTCGGCGTCCTCATCGCTCCAGCCGCCCGCGCGGTAGGCGTCGGCGGCGTCGTGCAGGCCGTCGCGAGCTTCGCCCAGCAGGTCGGCCTTGAACTTGCCGCAGCCGTGCAGTCGGCGGTCCAGCTCTCCCAGGTACTCGTCGATCATGTGCCCAGCACTCCCCCGATGACCGTGGTGAACTCCCGCCACTCGGTGCGCTCGGCGGCCAGGGCCTGTTCGCCCGAGCGCGTGAGGTGGTAGGTGCGGCGCTTGCGGCCGGACACGACGTCCCATTCGCTGGTGAGCCAGCCGGCCCGTTCGAGCCGGCGCAGCGCCGGGTAGACGGTGCCGGTCGGCAGGTCGAGCGCGCCGCCGCTGCGCAGCTGCAGGGCCTCGATGATCGCGTAGCCGTGCAGTTTGCGGCCGTCGAGCACCGCGAGCAGCAGGGCGTCGAGGTGCCCGCGCAAGGTGTCCGCCTTCATGGGTACGCAGTCTACACGTCGCCTTGCTACATGTAGCTAGACTATGTGTAGCCTGACTACATGAACGCACTCCCGGTCGCGAGACTCCAGTTCGCGACGACGACTTCGTTCCACTTTCTCTTTGTGCTGCTCACGCTGGGGTTGGTCACGCTGGTGGCCGTGATGCAGACACGCTGGACGCTCGGCGGCAAGCCCGAGCTGCTGCGGATGACGCGCTTCTGGGGCCGCCTCTACGTCATCAACTACGCGCTGGGGATCGTCACCGGCATCGTGATGGAGTTCCAGTTCGGGCTGACCTGGACCGGACTGTCCACCTTCGCCGGTGACGTCTTCGGCGCGCCGCTGGCCATCGAGACGCTCGTCGCGTTCTTCCTCGAGTCGACGTTCCTCGGCCTGTGGATCTTCGGCTTCGGGCGGATGAACAAGTGGCTGCACCTGACGCTGCTCTGGCTGGTCACGCTGACCGCGTACGCGTCGGCGCTGTTCATCATGCTGGCCAACTCGTTCCTGCAGAACCCGGTCGGCAGCCGGCTCGAAGGCGGCACCCTGCACCTCGACGACTTCGGGGCGCTGTTCTCGAACCCGGCGCTGGTCGCGTCGCTGCCGCACGTGCTCAGCGCCGCGCTGGTGACCGGCGGGTTCTTCGTCGTCGGCGTCAGCGCGTGGCACTTCCTCAAGCGCACCACCGAGGTCGAGTTCTTCCGGCGGTCGATGCGGATCGGCGTCGTGACGGCGCTGGTCGGCTCGGTGTTCGTCGTCAACCAGGGCTTCGCGCAGTTCGGCGAGCTGAAGGTGTACCAGCCGGACAAGCTCGACGAAAGCACGGTCGGGCTGCCGCTGGGCGCGATGATCGGGCTCGGGTTCCTGATGTTCGCCTGCGCGGTCCTCGGCGCCCTGCTCCTGTTCCGGAACTGGCTCACGAAGGCGCGGTTCCTGCACTACCTGATGGTCGCGGCGATCCCGCTGCCGTTCCTCGCGGCGATCATGGGCTGGCTGGTGCGCGAGCTCGGCCGTCAGCCGTGGCTGGTCTGGGGGAAGCTGCGCACCGCCGACGCGATCGCGGACGTGCCCGCCGGCCAGATCCTGTTCTCCTTCATCGCTTTCTCACTGCTGTTCGCCGCGCTCGCGGTCGCCGACTGGGTGCTGATGGCGCGCGTCGCCAAGCGCGGCCCGGAGCCGGTCGACGAGCCCGCCGCCGAACTGCCCGTCCTGAGCGGAGTCTGACCGATGGTGACCGTCTGGTGGTGTGTGCTGGGGCTGCTGACCTGCGGCTACTTCGCGCTGGCTGGGTACGACTACGGCGTCGGGATGCTCCTGCCCGGGTTCGAGTCCGGGGAACGGCGGCGGCGGCAGACGCTCGGCGCGCTCGGGCCGTTCTTCCTGGCCAACGAGGTGTGGCTGGTGGCCGCGGTGGGCCTGCTCTTCGGCGCGTTCCCGCACCTGGAGGGCAAGGTGTTCGCCGGGGCGTACGTCCTGGTCGTGACGCTGCTGCTCGGCCTGGTGACGTTCACCGCGTCGATGCAGCTGCGCAGCCGCCGCCCGGACGCGCGGCGCGGCGCCTGGACCGCGGGCATCGTCGGCGGCGCGCTGGTGACGGCGTTGTCGTGGGGGCTGTTCCTCGGGAACCTGGTGCTCGGGCTGCCGCTGCAGGGTGACGGCTCCCCGTCCGGGGACGTCCTGGCGCTGTTCACCCCCTACGCCGTGCTGTGGGGCCTCGGGTTCGTCGCGTTGTTCTGCCTGCAGGGGGCGCTGTTCCTCGCCGTCCGGGCGCCGGCCGAGCTGACCGGCCGCGCGGTGCGGCTGGCCCGCGCGTTTTCGGCGCCGGTGCTGGCCTTCCTCGTGATCGCCGCGGTCTGGGGCGCCTTCGCGCTCGACGGCGTCACCGCTCTCGGCATCGCGGTGGCCGCACTCGCCTTCGCCGCTTTCGGCGTCGCGAGGCTGGGGCTGGCGGTGCGGCGGCACCGGCTCGCGCTGGTCGGCTCGATGGTGCTTTCGGCCTGCCCCGCGCTGCTCGCCGGCACGCTGCGCTTCCCCACCGTGCTGACGTCTGCGGGCTACACGATGACCGCCGGCCAGGCGGCCACCGCGCCGGAGACGCTCGCGGTGCTGGGCTGGTTCGCCCCGCCGGCGGTGCTCCTGCTGCTCGTGGTGCAGTGGCTGACCTGGCGCGCGCACCGGCGCCCCCTCGACCAGCGCTCGCTGCTGCACTTCTAGGGGGACGGCGTGCCTGCTCTTCCCGGACTCCGGCGGTACCTGGCCGTGCTGACCGCGCTCGGAGTGCTCACCGCGGTGGCGGTGCTGGTCCAGGCCGAAGGACTGGCGACCCTGCTGACCGGCGGTGGCGTTTCGGTCGGCCTGGTGCTGGCGCTGGGCGCCCGGGCCGGCCTGTCCTGCGCGCACGGCGTCCTCAGTGGACGGTTCGCGGCCGCGGTCCGCGGCGGCCTGCGCCGGCGGCTGCTCGGCTCGGCGTCCGACCGCGCCGGGGTTGTCGCGACGCAGGTGACACGCGGGGTCGACACGACCGACAGCTACCTGACCGGGTACCTGCCGTCGCTGGTCGTGTCGGTGGTGGTGCCGGTCGCGGTGATCGTGCGGCTCTTCACGACCGACCTGGTGTCGGCGCTGGTCGTCACGGTGACGCTGCCGCTGATCCCGGTGTTCGCGATCCTCGTCGGCAAGCACACGGCGGCGCGGACCGCGCGGCAGTGGGGGCTGCTGACGAAGCTGGGCGGGCACTTCCTCGACGTCGTGCGCGGGCTCGGCACGCTGAAGGTGTTCGGCCGGGCCTCCGCGCAGGCTTCGACGGTCCGGGCGATGGCAGCCGCCCACGCGGACGCGACGCTGAAGACACTGCGGGTGGCCTTCCTGTCGGCCCTGGTGCTGGAACTGGTCGCGACGCTGTCGGTGGCGCTGGTGGCGGTGCCGATCGGGTTCCGGCTGCTGGCCGGGGACTTGGACGCGCGGACCGGTCTGCTGGTGCTCCTCCTGGCGCCCGAGGCGTACCTGCCCCTGCGCGCGGCGGGCACGAAGTTCCACGCGGCGGCCGAGGGGCTCACGGCGTTGCGGGAGGCGCTCGCCGTGCCGGTGGTTTCTTCGCGCTCGGGGACGCGGTGCCGACGTCGAGGCGCGCCTTCGCTGGTGTTGGAGCGGGTTTCGGTCTCCTACCACGGCGTTCCTGCACTGTCCGAAGTGGACTTGTCGGTGCCCGCCGGGTCACGGGTGGCCCTGGTGGGGCCGAGCGGGTCCGGGAAGAGCACGTTGCTCGCGGTGCTGCTGGGGTTCGTGGCGCCGACGTCCGGCCGGGTCCTGGTCGACGACGTGGACCTGCGGTCCCTGTCCCCCGCGGCCTGGCTGGCCGAGATCGCCTGGGTGCCGCAGCGGCCGACGTTGTTCCGGGGCTCACTGGCGTCGAACATCGCGCTGGGGCTGCCGTCCGCCGACGTTGCCGGTGCGGCCCGGGCGGCGGCGCTGAACTCCGTGGCCTCCGGCTTGCCCGAGGGTTTCGCCACCGAGGTGGACGAAGGGTTGTCGGCCGGTCAGCGACAGCGGGTGGGGCTGGCACGGGCGCTGGCCCGCACTTCGTCGGGCTTGGTGCTGCTGGACGAGCCGACGGCCCGGCTGGACTCCCGCACGGAAGCGGCGGTGCTGTCGGCGACCCGGCGGTTGTTGCCGGACCGGACGGCCGTGCTGGTCGCCCACCGGCCTGCGCTCATGACGTTGGCGGACCGGGTCGTGGAGCTGCGCGACGGCCGGATCGCCGCGGAGGTGGCGGCGTGAACTTCTGGGCTGTTTCGAGGAAAGACGCTCTCCGCCTCCTGCGCGCCGCTCTCCTCGGCGCCGGCGCGGAACTCGCCGCCCTGGCCCTCATGGCCACCGCCGCGTGGCTGCTCCTGCGCGCCGCCGAACGGCCGCCGCTGGCGGCGCTCACGGTGGCCATCGTCGCCGTCCGGACGCTCGCGCTCCTCCGCGGCGGCCTGCGGTACGCCGAACGGCTCGCCGGCCACGAGGTCGTCCTGCGCTGGCTCGGGGAGCTCCGCACCCGCGTCTACCAGGCCATCGCGCCCGGGACCCGGTACTCCGGCGGTGACCTCGTCACCCGGCTCGTGTCCGATGTGGACGCACTGCAGGACGCCGTGCTGCGGTGGGGGCTGCCCGCGGCTGTCGCGGCGATCGTCGGGACGGCCGCCGTCGGGGTGGTCGCCACCGCGTCGCCCGGGGCCGCTCTCGCGCTCGCCGCCGGGCTGCTGCTCGCCGGGGTCCTCCTGCCCTGGCTGGTCGCCCGGATCACGGCGCGCGATGCCGCCGAGTGCGCTCCGAAACGCGCTGAGCTGGCCGAACGCGCCGTCGAGCTGGTCACCGGCCATCGTGAGCTGGTCGCCGCCGGTGCGCTCGACGAGCACCGCGACCGCGCCACCCGGGTGGTCGACGACCTCGCCGCGAGCGAGCGGACGACGTCGGCCAAGACCGCCCTGCTCGGCGCCACCGGGGTGCTGGTCCAGCTGGTCACCACGGTCGCCGTCGCGCTGCTCTGCGACGCCTCGGTGCCGTGGACGGCCGCGCTCACCTTGGCCGCCCTGACGACGTTCGAGGTGGTCCTCCCACTGATCGGCGCCGCCCGGCGCGTCCCCGAGATCCGCGCGTCGGCGGCCCGCGTGAAAGCCGTCCTCGAGTCGCCCCGCCCGGAAACGGGGTCGAGGACTGCCCAAAGTGGACACTTCCGCCTGGAGAACGCGGGGGTGCGACACCCGGGCCGCGCACCCGCCCTCGCGGACATCACGCTCGACCTGCCCCCGGGCAAGCGCGTCGGGATCCTCGGCCCGAGCGGCGCCGGGAAGACGACGCTCCTACGGCTGCTCCTCGGCCTCGAACCACCGACGTCCGGCGCGGTCACCCTCGACGGCCACCCGTTGAGCGAGTACGCCGACCTCTCGTCGACCATCTCGGGCGCCGAAGCCGGCGCGCACGTCTTCCACACGACCGTCCGCGAGAACCTCCTGGTCGCGAAGCCGGAAGCGACGGACGACGAACTGGCCGAAGCGTGCCGGACCGCCGGCTTCGACCTCGATCTGGACCGCGAGACCGGCCCGGACGGCGACGCGCTCTCGGGCGGTCAGCGGCAACGGCTGGTCCTGGCCCGCGCGGTGCTCGCGGCGCCGCCGGTCCTGGTGCTCGACGAGCCGGTCGAAGGCCTCGACCCCGCCCACGGTGACGCGGTCCTCGAGCGGGTCCTCGCCCGGGCGGCCGGCACGGTCGTCCTCGTGACGCACCGGCCCGAGCACCTCGACGGCTTCGACCAGGTCGTCACCCTCGAGGACGGGCGAGCACTTCCCGCATCGGCGGCCGGTCCGCGACCCGGACGTCGGTGACGTCGGGCAGCCACTCCTCGTCGACCTGCACGAACTGCGTCAGCGGCGCGTCCGCGGCCGGGACGCCGCAGCGGGCCAGCGCGGTGCCGAGGATCTGGCGGGACATCACGCCCAGCTGCCGGAGCGAGCGGTTCCGGTGCTTGCGGACACCGAGGTTGACCTGCGCCAGCCCGTCGAGGCCGTAGCGCGCTTCGGCGTCGAGCAGCAGCCCGATCTCGACGCCGTACCCGGCGGCGAACGGGACCGACTCGAGGAACTCGCGCGTGCCCGCGTACTCGCCGCCGAGGGGCTGGACCAGCCCGCCGAGCGCCGGGCGCAGCGCCGAGAGCACCGGCCGCGCCAGCAGCTCCGTCACGCGGCCGCCGCCGGTGCTCTCCAGCCGCAGCGGACGACGGTAGAAGCCCTTGACCAGGTGGACGCCGCTTTCGGTGACCAGCGGGCCGAGCAGCGACGGCACGAACGCCGGGTCCGGGTCGACGAGGTCGGAGTCGAGGAACACGACGATGTCCCCGCTGGTCGCGGCCAGCGAGCGCCACAGCACCTCGCCCTTCCCGGGCACCGGCGGCAGGTCCGGCAGGACGTCCTCACGCCGGACGACCCGCGCGCCGGCGGCCTCGGCGGTGGGAACCGTGCGGTCCGTGGAACCCGAGTCGACAACCACGAGCTCGTCGACGACCCCGCCGACCAGCGGCCGCACGGACGCGACGACGTCACCGACGGTCCGCTCTTCGTCCAGCGCCGGTAGCACGACCGAAACCGTCCGGTCACCCTTCGCGGTCACGATGTCGTCGGGTGTCCAACCGGGCTCCTGCCACGTACGCCGCTCGAACCAACTCACGAGTAACGATCGTGCCATGCTGGTGGCACCGCACCCGAGGAGGAGGACCACTTGATCGCGCTGCTTGTCCGGTTCGTGCTGGGGCCGCTGGCCAGGGCGGTGTACCGGCCCGAGGTGCACGGCGTGGAGAACGTGCCCACCACGGGCCCGGTGCTCCTGGCGGCCAACCACCGGGCCGCGCTCGACACCGGCGTGATCACGTTCGCGACCCCGCGACAGGTCAAGTTCCTCGGCAAGGCGGAGTACTTCACCGGCAAAGGCCTCAAGGGCAAGCTGATGGCCGGGTTCGTCGGCGGGCTCGGCTACATCCCGGTCGAGCGCGGCAACGCCCAGGCCGGGCTCGCCGCACTGGAGGCGGCCCGCAAGGTGCTCGACGCGGGCGGCGTCTTCGCGATCTACCCGGAGGGCACGCGCTCCCTGGACGGCCGGCTGCACCGCGGCCACACGGGCGTCGCGGCCCTGGCCCTGGCGACCGGCGCGAAGGTGGTGCCGGTCGCCCTGACCGGCACCGAGCACCTGCAGCCGGACGGCGCCCGCGTCCCGCGCCTGGCCAAGATCTCGATCACGTTCGGCAAGCCGCTGGACTTCTCCCGCTACGAAGGCCAGGACTACGCACCGGCGATCCGCCGGTCGGTCACCGACGAGGTCATGTACGCGATCCTCGAGATCTCCGGCCAGGAGTACGTGGACACCTACCACAAGCGGCCGAGCGAGGGTGTCGCCTAAGCCCCGTCCACAGCGCCCCAATGTGGCCTTCGGTGCGTCTGGCGCACCCAATGTGGCCTTCGGTGCGCAAGACGCAACCAAGGCCACATTGGGGCACTAGATGCCCGGCTTCTCCGTGGCCCACTTCGGCGGCGCCGGCGGCTCATAACTCTCGAACCGGTCCAACAGCGCCGCCGGGTCGGCGTCGGTCAGCAGCAGGCGGCGGTAGTCCTCCTTGACGAACCCCTCGGTCACCATGTGGTCGGCGAACTTGAGCAGCGGCTCGTAGTACCCGTCGACGTCGACCAGGCCGATCGGCTTGCCGTGCAGGCCCAGCTGGGCCCACGTCCAGACCTCGAACAGCTCCTCCAGCGTGCCCGCGCCGCCCGGGAGGGCGAGGAAGCCGTCGGACAGCGCCGCCATCTTCGCCTTGCGCTCGTGCATGTCGCGGACCACGTGCAGCTCGGACAGACCGGCGTGCGAGATCTCGACCGACGACAACGCCTCCGGGATCACGCCGATCACCTCGCCGCCCTCGGCCAGCGCCGCGTCGGCGACCACGCCCATCGTGCCGACGCTCGCGCCGCCGTAGACCAGGCCGATGCCGCGCTGGGCCAGGAGCTTGCCGAGTGCCGCGGCCTGCTCGGCGTAGCGCGGGGAGAACCCCATGGACGAGCCGCAGAACACGCAGATCCGGTTCATCAGTGGGTGTCCTCCCACGCCTGGTAGGACTCCTGCACCACGCGGACGGCGTCGTCGATGTCGTCGGTGACGTGCAGCAGCTCGAGGTCGTGCGGGCTGACCTTGCCCTCGGCCTGCACGGTCTTGGCGATCCAGTCGTACAGCCCGCCCCAGTACTCGCTGCCGAACAGCACCACCGGGAACTTCGTGACCTTCTTCGTCTGCACCAGCGTCAGCGCCTCGAACAGCTCGTCGAGCGTGCCGAAACCGCCGGGCAGGCAGATGAAGGCCTGCGAATACTTGATGAACATCGTCTTCCGGGCGAAGAAGTACCGGAAGTTGACGCCGAGGTCCACCCACGGGTTCAGGCCCTGCTCGAACGGCAGCTCGATCCCGAGCCCGACGGAGAAGCCGCCGGCCTCGGCCGCGCCGCGGTTGACCGCCTCCATCGCGCCCGGGCCGCCGCCGGTCATCACGGCGAAGCCGGCGTTGGCCAGCGCGGCGCCGATCTTGCGGCCGAGCTCGTACTCCGGGTGGTCGCGCTTGGTGCGCGCCGAGCCGAACACCGTGACCGCGCGCGGGACCTCGGCGAGCGCGCCGAACCCCTCGACGAACTCGGCCTGGATCCGCAGCACGCGCCACGGGTCGGTGTGCACCCAGTCGCTGGGGCCACGCGAGTCGAGCAGCCGCTGGTCGGTCGTGCTGCCCTGGTCACGGCGGTCGCCGCGCAGCACGACCGGGCCCTTCTGGCGCTCGACCGGGCGCTCGGGGTACTGGCCGTCGGGGAATTCAGACTGTTCACTCACCTCGTCATGCTACGACCTGCCCGCCAGCGAAAATGCCAAGAGGGCCGTGGAGGTGAAGTCGATGGCGGGCTCGTTACTGGGCCATGAACTCAGGTCGTCGGCGTAGCGACTTCCCTGGCCGTCGAAGGATTCATACGGACGGGTGCATTCCTTCGCGCCCGCCGGGAACGGCAGGTCGGCGAAGTTGTCCGCGCCGTTCGGGCCGTTGACGACCGCGCCGTACAGCACTTTCGAAGGTCCGGCGAGGTTCGCGGCCTGGTGGTGCGGGCACCGCGGGAACGTCGTACCGACGCCGACCACGAGCGACACGCCCCAGGCGTTGGCACCGAGGGTGAAGTTCCGTTGTTGCGCCCCGAACGCGGCGTAGCGGGTGTCGCCGGTGACACGCTGGTAGAGCCGCGCGGTCGCGGCGAAGCCGAAGCTCTTGCTGGCGGCGTCGAAGTCGGTGATGTCGACGGCCGTCCGAAATGGACTCTTCTTCGCGCTTTCCACCCCGGCGTCGAGCTGACGACGCAGGTCCGCGGCCAGTTCCCGGACGCCAAGCGCGGCACCCGGGACGCCGGTCCGCAGCAGCCCGGCGAGGTCGGCGTGGGCGAGCGCGCTGGTGTCGTAGAGGTTCAACGTGCTCTTGTCGTCACCGGCGATGTAGGTCTTCGCCCACTTCGCGGCGTCGCGGGCCCAGCCGTTCGCGCGCGGGTCGTTCAGCTTGCGCGCGGCGAGCGCGAGCTGCGTCGCGCCCAGTTCGAGGTCGTCCTCCCAGGACGACTCCGGGTAGTAGGCGTGCGGGAACGCCGTGACGAGCTCACCGACGTCCGACGTCTTGGCCTGCGCGAACACCGCGGCGGCCTCGGCCAGGTAGTGCCGCGCCAGGCGCGGGTCGCGGTGGGCCTGGATCTGCGCGCCGAGCGCGAACGCGGCGGCGACGCGGCCGGCGAGGTTCGGGGACAGCGGCGCGCCGGCGGGCGTGGCCGGGAACACCGGGCGGTACTTGACGAAGTACCCCGGGTCGCCGGGCTTGACGGCGAGCGCGTCGTCGTCCTGCGGCTCGCGCCAGACGTCGTGGTCGCCGAGGAAGCCGAACTCCTCGCTGCCGGTGCCGATGCCGACCTGCGCGTAGAGGGTCCGGGTCTTGCCGTCCCACATCTTGTCGAGCCAGTCGAGGCCGAAGCGGACCTCCTTCGCCAGCACCGGATCGGGGTCGTCCCGCAGCACCACCCCCAGCTCGGCCAGCGAATACGCCGTGTTGGACGTGAACTTCACGAAGTCGCCGGCGTCGACCCAGCCGCCTTCGACGTCCACCGGGCCGCCCTGCGGCTTCAGCGGTTCGACGATTTCGTCGCCGCCTTCCCCGGCGAACTTCGGCTCGGCGTAGACGGCACCCTTCCGGTCCGCCAGGTGCGACGGCTTGCGGTCGAGCCGGCCCGGGACGACGTCGTGGCCGTCGCGCTGGGCCTGGAAGAACTCGGTCGTGGCGCCGACGAGCGGGCGGAAGAGGCGGCGCGCGGTGTCGATCCGGAACGGCGGTGACGTCGCTCCCGCGGCCTTGACGCGGTAGGTGCCCGGCCGATCCACAGTGGACAAGTCGAGGTCGAACACCTTGGCGTACTTGGCGTTCCAGGAACCGACACTCGCGCCGGTGCGGCCCTGGCGGACGGTGTGCCCGCGCT
This sequence comes from Amycolatopsis sp. NPDC104587, assembly GCF_055583645.1. Lineage (NCBI taxonomy): Bacteria > Bacillati > Actinomycetota > Actinomycetes > Pseudonocardiales > Pseudonocardiaceae > Amycolatopsis > Amycolatopsis sp. NPDC104587. The sequence goes on along the minus strand of NZ_JBVJNO010000006.1, from coordinate 559,823 downwards.
CGTCGACAACGGTGAACGTCCCCTGCGTGCCGCCGAGGAGGTACGCGTGCTTCGCCTCGCCCAATGCGTAACCGACTTGGTTGACGCGCACTTCCGCCGGCGTGGCGGCCTCGGCCGGGGCGGCGGCCAGCGGGACGGCGAGCGCGGCCGCCGTCACGAGGGGAAGCAGGCGCATGATCAGGCTCCACTTTGTTAGGAAAGTTTCCTATTTAGCGGAAGACGCTATCCCGGTGTGCCCGCGGACGTCAATATGTCCGTTTCCGCACTCGCCGCGCCGATGACCTACCGTGGGGAGATGACCAGCGCACCCACCGAGCCGCTCGGCACGCGGATCCGGCGGCTGCGCGCCGGGCGCGGCTGGACGCAGCGCGAGCTGGCCGAGCCCGGGTACGACCGGGGCTTCCTGGCGAAGGTGGAGACCGGCAGCCGGCCGCCGTCGGAGGAGATGCTCGCCTACCTCGCCGACCGGCTCGGCCTGACCGTCGACGAGCTGCGCTTCGGCCGCCCCCCGGGCGTCGCCGACGAGCTGCGGGCCGCGCTGGACGAGGGGTACCGCGACCTCGAACAGGGCCGGGTCGCCGCCGCGTCGACGAGCTTCGCGTCCGTCGCGAAGCAGGCGGCGGGTTACCGCCTCGACGACGTCGAGTGTTACGCGCGGTTCTGCCAGGCCGAGGTCAAGTGGCAGCTGTTCGACGTCGAGGGGGCGCAGACGGCGTTGGAGCACGCGTCGGAGCTCGCGGGCGCCGCGCCGCCGTGGCTGCGGGCGATGATCGTGCACCGCTGGTCCGGCTGCCGGTACCTGGCCGGCGACGCGGGCGCGGCGGTCGCGCGGGTCGAGGCGGAGCTGGCCGCGGGGCCGGCCGACCCCGATGCCGAGCTGTGCCTGCTCAGCGCGTTGATCCACCCGCTGATGGAGATGGGCGGCCTGCACCGGGCCGAGCGCGCGGCGCTCGACGGCGTCCGCCTGGCGCGGGCGGCCACCCGGCCGGACTTCGTCGCGCGGTTCCACCGGCAGGCGTCGCAGGTGTGGCAGGCGACCGGCCGCGCCGACCGGGCCGAGCGCGACCTGACGGAGGCGTGCCGGCTGTTCGCGTCCGTGGGGTTCGACCGCGACGCGGCCCGCTGTCGCTGGGCGCGCGGGTACCTCCTGCGCCGGCTGGGCCGTCTCGACGAGGCGCGTTCGGAGCTGACGTCGGCGCGGGACCAGCTGGCGGCGATCGGCTCGGAGGAAGGTGTCGCCGGGGCGACGGTCGAGCTGGCCGAGGTCCGGCTCCGGCAGGGCGCGCCCGCCGAAGCCGCGTCGCTGGTCACGGAGGTCTGGCCACTCCTGGCCCGCGACGTCGAGTCCCTGGGCGAGGCGACGGGCCTGCGGGGCCAGATCGCCCAGGCCGAGGGCGACCTCCCGGCCGCGACCCGGCTGCTGCGCGAGGCGGCGGACATCCAGACCCGGGCTTCGCTGCACGGCGCGGCGGTCTCGACGTCCCTGCGCCTCGGCGACGTCCTCCGACAACGTGGTCATCTCGACGAAGCCATCGAGGCCTACCGCCGCGGCCTGGACTCCGCCACCCGCACCGACACATAGCCGTGTCGACCCTCTGATCACGCGTGATGCCTGCTCAATCACGCGTGATGCCCCTCTGATCACGCGTGATGCCCTCGGCCGCCGGAACCGCGTGATCCGGAGGTCGACACGGCGGACCTGCGGGGAGCGGCGGTCCGGTCGGGGAAGTTTCCTACCAAAGTCGGGTGAATTGGTTCAGACCAGTCGTCAAACCGGCCGCTTCCTGGGGATTTGCGCGGATCGTCGTGATCTTCGACGAGCGCGACTGGGCCGTTCGGCCCATTGACCGACCGGCGACCGGAACCTTTACTCGGACGCGTCCGGCGCAATAACTGCAGTTATTCCTCCGGGCACACTCCCCGCGTTCCCCGGAAAGGTTCCCCATGAGATCCCCACGAGGGCTGGCGGCGATCGCCGGTCTGGTCCTGACGTTCGGTGTGCCGGCGATCCCGGCCGCCGCCTCCGTTCCCCCCGCCGCCACCCCGCCCGAGGCGCTCGCCGCCCGGGCCGCCGACCAGGCCGCGCTCAGCGGCGTCGACGAGCTCGCCAAGGGCACCGGGGAGGCGTTCGTCCGCACCGGGGTCACCCCGGGTGGCGGCGGGCTCTACTACGCCTCCTACCAGCGCACCTACCACGGCCTGCCGGTCGTCGGCGGGGACGCGGTCGTCGTCGCCGACGGCGCCGGGCGCGTCCGCGGCACCGAAGCCGCGAGAACCGCTCCGATCGCCGTGAACACTCAGGCCACGCTCAAAGCCGAGCAGGCCACCACGATCGCCGAAGCCCAGGTGTCCACAGTGGACACCACGACCGCGCCGAAGCTCGTCGTGCTGGCCGGGGACACCCCGAAGCTCGCCTACGAGGTCGTCGTCTCCGGGCGCGCCAAGGCCGACAAGCCGACCAAGCTGCACGTCTTCGTCGACAGCGCCACCGGCCAGGTCCTCGACACGCGCGACGACGTCCGCGAGGCGGGCACTGGCAACTCCTTCTACGCCGGTCAGGTCTCGATCGACACGTCCGGCTCCGGCAGCTCGTACTCGATGACCGACCCCGCCCGCCGCGGCATCGCCTGCGGCCGTGAGGGCGGCGCGATCTTCACGAAGAGCAGCAACACCTGGGGCAACGGCTCGGGCACCGACCTCGAGACCGGCTGCGTCGACACGCTCTACAGCGTCCAGACCGAGTGGAAGATGCTCGGCGACTGGCTCGGCCGCAACGGCATCGACGGCGCCGGCGGCGGCTTCCGCGCGAGCGTCGGCCTCAACGACGTCAACGCCTACTGGGACGGCTCCTCGACGCACTTCGGGCACTCCCAGGACAACCGCCGCCAGGCGACGCCGATGGACGTCGTCGGGCACGAGTTCGGACACGCGATCTTCCAGACGACCCCGGGCGGCGCCGGCTCCGGCAATGAGAACGGCGGGCTCAACGAGTCCACCGGCGACATCTTCGGCGCGCTGACCGAGGCCTACGCCAACAACCCGGTGGACCGGCCGGACTTCACCGTCGGCGAGGGTGTCAACCTCGTCGGCCAGGGCCCGATCCGCTACATGTACAACCCGAGCCAGGTCGGCGACCCGAACTGCTACTCGGCGTCCATCCCGAGCACCGAGGTGCACGCCGCCGCGGGCCCCCAGAACCACTGGTTCTACCTGCTTTCCCAGGGCAGCAACGCTTCCCCGGCCAGCCCGACGTGCAACGGCTCCACCGTGACCGGCATCGGCATCCAGAAGGCCGGCAAGATCTTCTACAACGGCCTGCTGAAGAAGACCTCCTCCTGGAACCACAAGGCCGCCCGCAAGGCCACGCTCGAAGCCGCCATCGCGCTCTTCCCCGGCAGCTGCACCGAGTTCAACACCACCAAGGCCGCTTGGGACGCCGTGAGCGTGACGGCCGTCAGCGGTGAGCCGACCTGCAGCGGCCAGCCGCCGGCCGGCAACGACTACTCGCTGACGCTGTCGCCGACGTCCGCGTCCGTCCAACCCGGACAGACCGCGACCACCACGGTGACCACCCGGGTCACCTCGGGCAACGCCCAGACCGTGGCGCTGCAGGCCACCGGCCTGCCGGAAGGCGCGAAGGCGACCTTCAGCCCGGCGAGCGTCCAGTCCGGCGGCACGTCGACGCTGACCATCACCACCTCGGCGACCACGCCGCAGGGCACCAGCCAGGTGACGGTCACCGGCGACGGCACCGACGCCGACCACACCGCGCAGTTCTCGCTCACCGTCGGCACCGGCACCCCGCCGACCGGCTGCGACGGGATCGGCGAGTGGGACTCCGCGAAGGCCTACGTGCCCAACGACGTCGTGGGCCACAACGGTCACAAGTGGACCTCGACGTGGTACTCGACCGGCGCCGAGCCCGGCGCGCCCGGTTCGTGGGCCGTGTGGAGTGACGCCGGCGCCTGCTGAACCTCGCCGGGGGGGGGGGGGGGGGGGGGGGGGGGGGGGAGGGGGGGGGGGGGGGGGGGGGGAGGAGGGGGGGGGGGGGGGGTGGGGGGGGGGGGGGGGGGGTGGATGGGG
>NZ_JBVJNO010000006.1:551604-555730 GCF_055583645.1 Amycolatopsis sp. NPDC104587 | reverse complement strand
CCTCCCTCCCTATTCCCCCGCCCCCCCCCCCCCCCCCCCCCCCCCCCCCCCTCCCCCCCCCCCCCCCCCCCCCCCCCCCCCCCCCCCCCGCGGCCTACCCTTGGACGTCCGGCACCCGGTGGAAAGGCGGCTGCGTGAGTGTGAGCGGCGAGACCGTCGGCGAGCGCCTGCGTGAGCTCCGCACCGAACGCGGGCTCACCCAGCGTGAGCTCGCCGGACCGCAGTACTCCGCGGCCTACGTTTCGTCGGTCGAAACCGGCGCGCGGACGCCGTCGGGCGACGCGCTGCGGTTCTTCGCGCGGCAGCTGGGCATCGACCCCGACGAGCTGCTCGGCGGCAGCTCCCCGCGGGAGCTGGTCGAGCTGGACCTCGAGCTGATCGAGACGGCGGAACGGTTCCTCGCCGGCGACGCCCGCCGCGCGGCACCGCGGATGCAGCGGATCCGGCGCGCCGCCGAACGGCTGGAGCGGCCGCGGCAGGCGGGCATCGCGCTGCTGTGGCTGGCCGGGTACACCCGGGGTGACGTCCGCACGAAGTACGTCGCCGAGGCCGAGACGACGTTGTCGGGCGAGCCGCCGCCGGTGCGGGCGATGGTCGTGCCGTTGCGCGCGGCCGTGCTGAGCGACTGGGGCGAGGCGCGGTATTCCTTGCACCTGCTGGAAACCTGCCACGCCGAGCTGCTGCGCGACGGGTACCCGCAGCCGTCGATGCTGCTGACGCTGCGAGCCTGCCTCGCCGAACGCCACCTGCGCCAGGGCGACCTCGAACGGGCCGCCGAGTACGCCGAGTCGGCGCTGCGGCTGACCCGCGGCGGCCCGGCGGTGATGGCCGAGCTGACCCGCAGCCACGTCGAGGTCTGCCGCAGCCACCTGGCCGCAGACCGCTTCGCCGACGCGGCGGCGTCGGTCGCCGCGGCCTACGACCTCATGCAGGAACGGGCCCTGCACCCGGCGATGGCGCACTGCCTGCTGGCCAGGGCCCGGGTCCGCGGCCGGGCGGGCGACGTCGAAGGCGCGCTGGTCGACCTCGCCGCGGCCCGCGAGACCGCCTGGCCGGACGACGTCCCGGCGATCACGCTCGAGCTGGCGGCGGAGTACCTCGCGGCGGGCCGGGCGGAGACGGCGAGCGGCCTGCTCGACCAGGTGCGGCCCTCGGTGGTGTCGGGCACGGCGCTGGCGGCGGAGCTGCGGCTGCAGCAGGGGTCCCTGGCCCGGGCCCGGGGTGACGCCCGGCGCGCGGCCGACGACCTGCGGGCCGCGGTCGAGCTGGCCACCGGCCTCGGCGCGCGCGAAGTGCTGGTGCGGGCACTGCGGCCGTTGAGCGAGCTCCTGGGCGAGACCGGGCGGCAGACGGAAGCGGCGGACGTGCTGCGGAACGGGCTCATCGCGCTGGGCGCCGAAGCCGACTGAGCACCGTTTCCTGAGCGGTACTAACGATTCCCGATGATCGAGATCGTCCGGCGTTCGGATGGTGTCGGGGACACTCCCTACGAAAGTCGTTCCGGCGCGGAACGCGGGGCGAATCCCCAGCACGAGCGGGGTTTGTACGAATTGACCCGCGAATCCCAAAGGCGGCGTTGGTCCGTTCGGCGCATTGACGGCCCGACGCCCTGATCCCTTTACTCGGATGCGTCCGGACGCATACCTCCTGTTAGCCCGCCGGACACGTCCCCTTTTCTCCTTGCCGGTCCACGATTCTGCCTTCATGAAAGGTTGACCTCGATGACCCATCGTGGGTTCAGAACGGGCTTGGCGGCCGCCGCCGGGCTCGCCATGACGCTCGCCTTGCCGGTGACCCCGGCGAGCGCGAGCCCAGCAGCACAGCCCGCCGCACCGGAAGCCGCCGCCGCGCGCGCCGCCGACCAGGCCGCCGCCAGCGGTCTCGACGCGCTCAAGCGGGGCCCCGCGGAATCGTTCCAGCGCGTCGGCCTGACCGCCGGTGGTGGCGGCCTCTTCTACGGCGCCTACCAGCGGACCTACCAGGGCCTGCGGGTCGTGGGCGGGGACGCGGTCGTCGTCGCCGACGGCGCCGGGCGCGTCCGCGGGACCAGCGCCGCCGAGACCGCGGCCATCACCGTCGGGACGCAGGCCGCGCTCGACGCCGCGAAGGCCGCCGCCACGGCGCGCGCCCAACTGCCCACTGTGGACAGTGTGAGCACGCCGGAGAAGGTGGTGCTGGCCGGGACGAGCCCGAAGCTGGCCTACGAGGTCGTCGTCGCCGGGCGCACCGCCACGGCGCCGAGCAACCTGCACGTGTTCGTCGACGCCGCCACCGGCGCGGTGCTCGACCAGCGCGACGACGTCAAGACGTTCGCCTCGGGCGCCCGCACCCAGGCCCAGCCGAACACGGTGAACGTCGCGGGCACCGGCAACAGCTACTACGTCGGCAACGTCTCGATCGACACGACGCAGTCCGGCAGCACCTACACGATGCGCGACCCGGGCCGGACCGGCATCAGCTGCGGCCGCGAGGGCGGGTCCGTCTATAGTGGACCGGACAACGCCTGGGGCAACGGCTCCGGCACGGACCTCGAGACCGGCTGCGTCGACGTCCTCTACAGCGTCCAGACCGAGTGGAAGATGCTCGCCGACTGGCTCGGCCGCAACGGCATCAACGGCAGCGGCACCGGCTACCCGGCGTCCGTCGGCCTGGCCGACGTCAACGCCTACTGGAACGGCTCCTCGACCCACTTCGGGCACTCGCAGGACAACCAGCGCCAGGCCACCTCGATGGACGTCGTCGGCCACGAGTTCGGGCACGGCATCTTCCAGTTCACCCCGGGCGGCGCCGGTTCCGGCAACGAGAACGGCGGGATGAACGAGTCGACCGGTGACATCTTCGGCGCGCTGACCGAGGCGTACGCGAACAACGCCAAGGACACGCCGGACTACGAGGTCGGCGAGGGTGTCAACCTGGTCGGCCAGGGCCCGATCCGCTACATGTACCAGCCGTCGAAGGTCGGCGACCCGAACTGCTACTCGTCGTCGATCCCGAGCACCGAGGTGCACGCCGCGGCCGGCCCGCAGAACCACTGGTTCTACCTGCTCGCCGAGGGCTCGAACCCGGGTGGCGGCAAGCCCACCAGCCCGACCTGCAACAACTCGTCGGTCACCGGTGTCGGCATCCAGAAGGCCGGCAAGATCTTCTACAACGGCCTGTTGAAGAAGACCTCGTCGTGGAACCACAAGGCCGCCCGCAAGGCGACCCTCGAAGCCGCGATCGCGCTCTTCCCCGGCAGCTGCACCGAGTTCAACGCCACCAAGGCCGCGTGGGACGCCGTCTCCGTCACCGCCGCGACCGGTGAGCCCACCTCGTGCAGCGGCGGCGGGCCGGACTTCTCCGTCGCGCTGAACCCGGCTTCGGGTTCCGTGCAGCCGGGCGCCTCGGCGACCACCACGATCAGCACCGCGATCACCTCCGGCGCGGCGCAGTCGATCACGCTGTCCGCCTCGGGCCTGCCGGCCGGTGCGACCGCGTCGTTCAGCCCGGCGACCATCCAGTCCGGCGGCTCCTCGACGCTGACGATCGCGACTTCCGCGTCGACGCCGACCGGCAGCTTCCCGGTCACCATCACCGCCGACGGGGCGAGCACCGACCACACGGCGTCGTACACGCTGAACGTCGGGACCACGGGCTCGTGCGCCGCGGTGACCAACGGGACGCGGCTGAACATCCCGGACTACCCGGGTGCCGCGGTCAGCAGCACCAACACCGTGGCGGGCTGCGCGCGCAACGCGTCGAACGCCACCAAGGTCGAGGTGCACATCACCCACACCTACAGCGGTGACCTGGTCCTCGACCTGGTCGCGCCGGACGGCACCGCCTACCGGCTGAAGAACTCCAGCTCGTCGTCGACCCCGAACATCAACACCACCTACACCGTGAACGCTTCCACCGAAGCCGCGAACGGCGCGTGGCAGCTCCGCATCCGAGACGTCGGCCCCGCCGACACCGGTTACCTGTCCTCCTGGACGCTGACCGTCTGATGCATCCCGATGCCCGCACTTTCACGTGAAAGTGCGGACCTGGGGGGGGGGGGGGGGGGGGGGGGGGGGGGGGGGGGGGGGGGGGGGGGCACACCCACAAAAAAAAAGGAACAGAAAAGGGAGGAAGAAGGACGGGAGCG
>NZ_JBVJNO010000006.1:549776-551594 GCF_055583645.1 Amycolatopsis sp. NPDC104587 | reverse complement strand
TTCCCCTTCCCTCGTGAACGTCGCCCTTTGGAGAAGCCCTGATTCCACCACTTCCCCGGAAAGGTTCGGCCTGGGGGGCGCCCCTTCCCGGGAAAAGTGCCGCCCCCGGAGTTGTCCCCAACCCCCACCGAAGGAATCACCGCCATGAAGTGGAAGAGCAAGCTCGGCGCCGGGGTCACCGCCCTGGCCGCCGTCCTGGGTGTCGTGACGGCCCCGGCGGCCACCGCCGCGCCCGCCACGGCGCTCGCCGCGCCGGACATCTCGCTGGCCAACATCAAGACCCACCTCAACCAGCTGCAGACCATCGCCAACAACAACGGCGGCACGCGTTCCCCGCGCGGCGCGGGCTACGCGGCGTCGGTGTCCTATGTGGAGAACCTGCTCAAGAACGCGGGTTTCACCACGACCCGGCAGACGTGCACCAGCTGCATCGGCCAGTCGCAGAACCTGATCGCGGAGTGGCCGCAGGGTGACGCGAGCCAGGTGATCATGCTCGGCGCGCACCTCGACTCCGTGAGCGCCGGTCCCGGCATCAACGACAACGGCTCCGGCAGCGCGTCGATCCTCGAGACCGCGCTGACGCTGGCCCGCACCAACCCGGCGATGGCCAAGCGCGTCCGCTTCGCCTGGTGGGCCGACGAAGAGTCCGGCCTGGTCGGCTCGAAGTACTACGTCAACAACCTGCCCAGCGCCGAGCGCACGAAGATCAAGACCTACCTCAACTTCGACATGATCGGCTCGAAGAACTGGGGCTACTTCGTCTACGACGACGTCGCTTCGGTCAAGGCGATCTTCGACGAGTACTTCTCGTCCATCGGCATCCAGACCGAGGGCGACAGCGAAGGCGACGGCCGGTCCGACCACGCGTCGTTCAAGAGCGCGGGCATCCCGGTCGGCGGCCTCGCCACCGGCGCCGGCGACATCAAGTCGTCGGCCCAGGCCCAGAAGTGGGGCGGCACCGCGGGTGCGGCGTTCGACAACTGCTACCACCGCGCCTGCGACACGACGTCGAACATCCCGGACACCCCGCTGGAGAAGAACTCCGACGCGATCGGGTACGCGCTGTGGAAGCTGGCCGTCGCGACCAGTCAGGGCAACGACTTCTCGGTGAGCCTGAACCCGACCGCCGGGACTGTCCAACCGGGACAGTCGCTGCAGGTCGCCGTCAGCACCGCGACGACGTCCGGCAGCGCGCAGTCCATCTCGCTGTCGGCTTCGGGCCTGCCCGCAGGCGCGACCGCGTCGTTCAGCCCGGCGACCGTCTCCTCGGGCGGCTCCTCGACGCTGACCATCACGACGTCGGCATCGACCCCGACCGGCAGCTTCCCGGTGACGGTGACCGCGGACGGCGCGAGCGTCGACCACACGGCGTCGTTCACCCTCGGCGTCGGGACGTCGTCGTGCGCGCCGGTGACCAACGGGACCCGGCTGAACATCCCGGACTACCCCGGTGCCGCGGTGAACAGCACCGCGACGGTCGGCGGCTGCACGCGCAACGCGTCCAACGCCACCAAGGTCGAGGTGCACATCACCCACACCTACCGCGGTGACCTGGTCCTCGACCTCGTCGCCCCGGACGGCACGGCGTACCGGCTGAAGAACTCCAGCAGCGACTCGACGCCGAACCTCGACACCACCTACACCGTCAACGCCTCTTCGGAAGCCGCGAACGGCGCGTGGCAGCTGCGGCTGCGCGACGTCGGCCCGGCCGACACCGGTTACCTGTCCTCCTGGACGCTGACCGTCTGACCCCAGGGCGGGGGGGGGGGGAGGGGGCTCGCGGGCACCGACGGACGCGAACTAGCGAGCGTCAGTCGC
>NZ_JBVJNO010000006.1:192280-549766 GCF_055583645.1 Amycolatopsis sp. NPDC104587 | reverse complement strand
GGTGGGGGGGTGCGTTCGCCTATGCCGAATTTTGTCCCTTTTCTTTGGTAAGCGGGCCTGTCTACCAAAGGGCGGCCCCTTCCATGAAAACCTCCCCCCCCCAGGTGGGCACTTTCACGTGAAAGTGCCGGTTGTCTAGACCACCCGTTCGTAGGTAGGCAACGAGTCCGGCGCCACTTAAGTTGATCGGACACGCCGCGTTCGCCCTCAACGACGATGGGAATCGGTATGTCCGGTCGCAGAACCCGCTTGTTCGGAACCCTTCTGGCAGCGGCTTTGGCCGTCCCGCTGCTCGTGTCGGCCCCCGCGCAGGGGGCGGTGCAGGCCGACACGTGCGCGGTGAAGTCGCGGCCCACGGGCAAGGTCCTCCAGGGCTACTGGGAGAACTGGGACGGCGCCGCGAACGGCGTCCACCCCGGCATGGGCTGGGTGCCCATCACCGACGCTCGCATGGCCCAGCACGGCTACAACGTCATCAACGCCGCCTTCCCGGTGATCCGGTCCGACGGGACCGTGTTGTGGGAGAACGGGATGGACGCCGGCGTCAAGGTGTCGACGCCCGCCGAGATGTGCGCTGCGAAGGCGGCAGGCGCGACGCTCTTGATGTCGATCGGCGGCGCGGCCGCCGGGATAGACCTGTCCTCCAGCGCCGTGGCCGACAAGTTCGTCGCGACGATCGTGCCTCTGCTGAAGCAGTACAACTTCGACGGGATCGACATCGACATCGAGACCGGCCTCACCGGCAGCGGGAACATCAAGACGCTCTCGGCGTCGCAGTCCAACCTGATCCGGATCATCGACGGCGTGCTCGCGCAGATGCCGTCGAACTTCGGGCTCACGATGGCGCCGGAAACCGCTTACGTGACCGGCGGCAGCATCACGTACGGCTCGATCTGGGGCGCCTACCTGCCGATCATCAAGAAGTACGCCGACAACGGCCGGCTGTGGTGGCTGAACATGCAGTACTACAACGGGTCCATGTACGGCTGCTCCGGCGACTCGTACCAGGCCGGGACCGTTCAGGGCTTCACCGTGCAGACGCAGTGCCTGAACCAGGGCCTGGTCATCCAGGGCACGACGATCCGCGTTCCGTACGACAAGCAGGTCCCGGGTCTGCCCGCGCAGCCCGGCGCGGGCGGCGGGTACATGTCGACGAGCCTGGTTTCCCAGGCGTGGCGGTCGGTTCCGGGGCTCAAGGGCCTGATGGACTGGTCGATCAACTGGGACGGCTCGAAGGGCTGGACCTTCGGCAACAACGTCAAGTCCCTGCAGGGCCGTTAGGAGTCGCCCGCCGGGATCGGGTCGTTGTACTCCCCGGACGGGCCGGCGTACTCGCGCCCGTCCGGGAACGGCCAGGGGTTCGGGACGCAGCCGTGCAGCCCGAGCGTCTGCTGCTCCATCACCGGCGCCGGCCGGCCCGCGCCCGGGCACAGCTCGTGGCCGTGGCCGAGCCGGTGCCCCGTCTCGTGCGTGACCATGTACTGGCGGTACTGCGCGAGCGGCGCGCCGTAGTTCGGGACGGCGTTGGCCCAGCGGGCGATGTTGAGCACGACGTTGCTGCCGTTGCGGCAGGAGGTGTAGCCGTCCGGGGTGCCGCCGCACAGCTTGTCGCGGCTGGCGGGGGTCGCGAGGTAGAGGGTGAAGTCGGCGCTGTCGTCGGGGCCGACCTGCTGCAGCCGCCACTCACCGCCGCCGGTCCAGCCGCGCGGGTCGCCGAGGATGCCGCGGATGTCCTTCGCGAACTCGGCCGGCCCGACGCCGTTGATGTCGGTTTCGAGCGCGATCCGGTACCGCATGAGCCGGCCGCGGGTGCCGGCGACCTGGTCGCTGCCGGGGGTGAACATCCACTGGCCGGACCCGGTCCGCGGAAAGGTGATGGCGACCTCGACCGGCGCGGCCTGCGTCACGGGCTCACGCGCATCGGGCGGCGGCGGCACGGAGGTGGCCTCCCCGATGGCCATGACAACGGGCCCGGCCGCGGGCGCGGCGACGGGCTGCTGCTCACAGGCCGTCACAGCCCCGATCACCGCCACGGCGAGCGCGGCAACGGCCGCGGCCCGTCTCGCGGTTTTGGGCATGGTCCCTCCCGGCTGCACCCCTCACCGGGAGATACGGACAGCGGCCCGGAAAAGTTGCGGTGACGTCCGGTGCCGGAGCGTCACCGCAGCTCAGCGGGTCCGGGTGTGACGACCGCCACTCAGCTCAGGAACTTGCGGAGCACCTCGGCGACCTGCCCGATCTCCGCCGTCCGGACGTTCTCCTGCTGGGTGTGGGCCAGGGTCGGGTCGCCCGGGCCGAAGTTCACCGCCGGCATCCCCAGTGCCGCGAAGCGCGCCACGTCCGTCCAGCCCAGCTTGGCCGCCGCGCGACCGCCCGCTGCCGCCACCAGCTCGGCCGCCGCCGGGGCGGACAAGCCGGGCAGCGCGCCCGGGGAAAGGTCCACAACGGACAGTTCGTACCCCTCGAACACCTCACGCAGGTGCCGTTCCGCCGCCTCCGGCGAACGGTCCGGGGCGAACCGGTGGTTCACCGTCAGGACCGCCGCGTCCGGGACGACGTTGCCAGCCACCCCACCGCCGATCGACGTCGCCTGGAGGCCCTCGCGGTAGGTCAGCCCGTCGATGTCGACGACCCTCGATGTGTACTCCGCCAGCCGGCGCAGGGGCTCGGCCAGCGCGTGGATCGCGTTCTCCCCCATCCACGCCCGCGCCGTGTGCGCGCGCTTGCCGGCCAGCCGCAGCTCGACGCGCATCGTGCCCTGGCAGCCGGCCTCGATCACGGCGTTCGACGGCTCGCCGACGATCGCCAGGTCGCCGGCCAGCCACTCCGGCAGCTCGCGCTCGATGCGGCCGAGGCCGTTCTTGACCGCTTCGACCTCTTCGTTGTCGTAGAACACGAACGTGATGTCGTGCTTGGGCGAAGGCAGCGTCGCCGCGAGGTGCAGGAAGACCGCGTCGCCGCCCTTCATGTCGACCGTGCCCAGGCCGTGGAGCACGTCCCCTTCGCGCCGTGACGGCAGGTTGCCGTTCTCCGGCACCGTGTCCAGGTGCCCGGCGAGCACGACCCGCGACGCGCGGCCCAGGTTCGTCCGCGCGAGGACGGCGTCACCGTTGCGGACGACCTCCAGGTGCGGCGCCTGCTTCTCGAGCGCTTCCTGCACGAGCGTCGCGAGCTCGGCCTCGCTGCCCGAGACGCTGAAGACGTCCACGAGGGCAGCGGTGAGGTCGACGGGGTCCGCGTGCAGGTCGAGGCTCATGCCCGGCACGCTACCGGCAGGGCTACCGTGGGCTTGTGCGTAGGTTCCCGGTCGCCGTCGGCGGCGCGTTGCTGGTCCTGGTCCTGTCCGGCTGCGGCAACGAAGCCGGCCCGACCCCGAAGCAGGGCGGCGAGCCGGGCCCCGACGCGCTCCCCACGAAGCTGGACGCGCTGACCGTCGACCAGTGCTTCGCCAGCCCGCGCACGCAGCTGCCGAAGGGCTGTGAGAAGTACGTCACGGAGATCGGCAACGTCCCGGGCTCGGCCCGCAAGCGCGCGAACGACCGCGATCCGCAGCTGGTCGCCGAAGCCGACAAGCTGGACACGGCCGTCAAGGCGTTCCGCAGCTCGGGCTGCACGACCGTGCCGGACGCGGGCGGGCCGTGCACCCAGGCGCTGGTCGACATCGCCGCCGCCCTTTCGGGGCTGAAGAAGCAGGTGGACGCCCGGCCCACAACGGGCTGACCGGCCCCGCTCGACTACGGTGAGGGCCGTGAGCGAGCAGAGCCCGAACCCCGAAACGACCGGCGCCAGCGGCGTCGGGCTGGCCACCGTCGCGACCGACGGGACGGTCCTCGACACCTGGTACCCGCACCCGAAGCTGACCGAAGGCGGCACCGCCGGCACGCAGCGCCTGAGCGCGGACGAGGCCGAGGAGGTGCTCGGCGAAGCCGCCGCGGGCCTGCTCGGCCCGGACACCGACCGCGGGGTCGAGGTCGTCGCCGTCCGCACCACGATCGGCAAGCTCGCCGACGCGCCGACCGACACGCACGACATGTACCTGCGGCTGCACCTGCTCTCGCACCGGCTGGTCCGCCCGCACGGCCAGAGCCTCGACGGCATGTTCGGCCTGCTGGCCAACGTCGTGTGGACCAACCACGGCCCGTGCCCGGCCGAAGGCTTCGAAGCGACCCGGCTGCGGCTGCGGGCGCGCGGCGCGGTGACCGTCTACAGCGTCGACAAGTTCCCGCGGATGGTCGACTACGTGCTGCCCGCCGGCGTCCGGATCGGTGACGCGGACCGCGTCCGGCTCGGCGCGCACCTGGCCAGCGGCACCACCGTGATGCACGAGGGCTTCGTCAACTTCAACGCCGGCACGCTCGGCGCGTCGATGGTCGAGGGCCGGATCTCGGCGGGTGTCGTGGTCGGCGACGGCTCCGACGTCGGCGGCGGCGCGTCGATCATGGGCACGCTCTCGGGCGGCGGCAAGGAGACGATCTCGCTGGGTGAGCGCTGCCTGATCGGCGCGAACGGCGGCGTCGGGATCTCGCTGGGCGACGACACCGTCGTCGAGGCCGGCCTGTATGTCACGGCGGGCACGAAGGTGGTCGTCGACGGCAAGGTCGTCAAGGCCCGCGAGCTCAACGGCATCTCCGGCGCGGTCTTCCGGCGCAACTCGGGCACCGGCGCGGTCGAGGTCGTGCCGCGGACCGGCAGCGGCGTCGAGCTGAACGCGATGCTGCACGCCAACGACTGAGTGATCGTGGGAGGTACCGCCCGGTAGTTCACCTACTATTCATGAGGTGACCACCGAATCGTTGCCTCGTTTGCCGGTCGAGCTGGGCCTGCCGGAGCTCCCCGTCGTGGCGAGCCCGGCCGATCCGGCGGCGCACCACGTGCGGGCCAAGCTCGACCGGGAGATCCGCGCCCTGCTCGCCTACGAGCCCGGCACCCGCTCGGGTGCGGACCCCGAGGACCTGCACCAGATGCGCGTCGCCCTGCGACGGATGCGCAGCGTGCTCAAGCTGTCCGGCCCGCTGGTCGGCGACGGCGCCGAGCCGGTGCGCGCGGAGCTGGGCTGGCTCGGCCAGTCGCTCGGCGAGGTCCGCGACTACGACGTCCTCATCGGCCACCTGCGTGAGGTCGTCGCCGGCTTCGAGGTCCGTGACCAGGCCGCCGGGCACCGGCTCGTGTCCCGGTTCGTCACCGAGCGCACCGCGGCGAAACGGCGGCTGACGCGGGCCCTGTCCAGTGCCCGCTATTCGACGCTGCTGCGCGAGGTCAGCCTGCTGACCCGGGACCGTTCGGTGGTGGCGGCCGCCGCGGAAGAGCGGCACGACCTGGTCGCCGGGCTGGCGAAGCCGCACCGCAAGCTCGCGAAGGCCGTGCGCGCGCTGCCCGCCGACCCGCCGGACGACGACCTGCACGCCCTGCGCATCCACGGCAAGAAGCTCCGCTACGCCGCCGAGCTCGCGCAGACGTCGGCGAAGAAGAAGCGGGCCAAGCGCATCAAGAAGCTGATCAAGGCGACCCGGGACTTCCAGACGGTGCTCGGCGACCACCAGGACGCGGTGATCGCCGCCGAGCGGATGCGCACGGTGCTCGACACCGCGGACGGCGAGGTCGGCTTCGTCGCCGGCCGGATCGCCGAGCGTGAGCTGGCCCGCCGCGCCGAGGCTCGCGCGGTCTGGCACGACTCTTGGGCCGCGGTCGACGCCGCCGCCCAGGCCCTCCACGCCTGAGCCCGCACTTTCGTCACGAAAGTTGCGCTCTCACCCCCCGGGGGACGGAGCTTTCGCTAGGAAAGTGCGAACTCTTTACATGGACCACACATAGCCGTCGGGGCGGATGAGCACCGTCCGGCCGCCCTCTGCTTCGTAGGCCGTGTATGCGTGGCCGCCGTCGTCGACCAGGTCCGAGCCTGTCGCGACGCTCCCCGCCGGGAGGATCCGGTACCCCTCCGACGGACCGTCGCCGAAGGTCAGCGACGTCGCGTGCGGGCCGCGGAACAGCTCGAACAGCCGGACGCGCTTGCCGTTGGCGTCGGTCAGCGGCGCGTCCGGCGCCCGGTCGCCCGGCTGGAGCGCCCCGGTCGACAAGGGGGACAGCGGGCCGCCGCGGTAGCTGATGTCCAGCTGCTGGGTGTCCTCGCCACGCTTGTGCGCGTCCTCGTCGCCGTCGACGTACTTCTGCATCAGCCCGGTCGAGATCCCGAGCACCCGCGCCGCGTTCGTCCGGCGCTCGGCCTCATAGCTGTCGATCAGCTCGGGTGAACCGTCCGCGAGCTTCCAGCCCAGGTTGTACCCGTCCCCGACGCCGGTGTTCAGGCCTTGGCCGCCGGTCGGCGGGTGGACGTGCGCCGCGTCGCCGGCCAGGAAGACCCGGCCGTCGCGGAAGCGTTCCGCGAGCCGGACGTTCGGCCGCCACACCGTCGACCAGGCCAGGTCGGACAGCTTCACGGTGCCGCCGCTCAGCGCGTCGAGCCGCGCCTGGATGGCGGGCAGCGCGGTCTCCGCCTCCAGCTCGCCGTCCCCGAGCGGCGAGCCGAACTGGAACCACGGCGTGCCCGGCAGCGGGCTGAACATCATGCCGCGCATCGGGTCGTCCGACGCGCCGAACCAGTGCCCGAAGCCGCGGTCGAGGCCTTCGGCGTGGACGTCGCCGAGCAGCATCCGGATCGACTCGTCGGTGGTGCCCTCGAAGGCGATCCCCAGCGCCTTGCGGACGAAGCTCTTGCCGCCGTCGGCCCCGACCAGGTACCCGGCGCGGACGGTCTCGCCCGTGCTCAACGTGGCCGTGACGCCGTCTTCGTCCTGCTCGAAGCCGGTCAGCGCGGTGTTCAGCTCGACGTGCACGCCGAACTCCGCCAGCCGGTCGCGCAGGATGCCCTCGGTCTGCGACTGGCCCAGGAACCAGCCCGTCGGGTACGGCTTGTCCGGCGTCGGCTCGACCGGGTCGAACATCAGCCGCTCGCCGACGACCTCGCCGCCGACGTGGATCCGCATCGGGACCGGCGCGGCCCCCTGCGCCAGCACCGCGTCCAGCACGCCGAGGTCCTCGAAGATCTCGAGCGTCCGCGGCTGGAGCCCGTCGCCGCGCGAGCCCACGAAGAACTCCTCGGCCTTGTCGATGAGCCGCACGGCGACGTCGCGCCGCGCCAGCTCGATGGCCAGCGTCAGCCCGGTCGGCCCCGCCCCCGCGATCAGCACCCGTGTGTCCATCTCGTCCTCCCAGTGAATTAAAATTCAGTGAATCTGGATTCAGAATGGCACTGCTAGCGTCCGGCGTCAAGGAGGTGGCGGTGAACCGCAAGGAGAAGGCCGCGGAGACCGAGGCCGCGCTCAAGGCCGCGGCCAAGCGCGTCTTCGCGCGCAAGGGCTACCTGAACACCAAGATCACGGACATCACGGCGGAAGCCGGCCGGGCCGCGGGGTCGTTCTACAACCACTTCGCGGGCAAGGAGGAGCTGCTCGAGTCGCTCTTGGCCGACCTCGCGGCGTCAGGCGACGAGAGCGCGCTGACCGAGGGGCACCTGTCCGACTTCAGCGACCCGGCGGCGGTGCGCTGGCACGTCGCCCAGTACTGGGACTTCTACAAGGAGCACGCGTCGACGATGCAGGCGCTGCGCCAGGCGTCGATGGTGAACGACGCCTTCGCCCGGACGTTGGCGAGCTTCGGCGCGTCCCAGGGGGCGGACCTCAACGGCCACCTCGCGCACGTGACGGCGGCCGGGATGCGCCTGCCGGCGAGCACGGAGCTGTCGATCGCGATGATGTACCAGCTGGTGGACAGCTTCGCGCAGATGTGGCTGCTCGACCCGCTGCCTGCCGGGTGGACACCCCCGACCGACGAAGAGGCGGTCGAGGCGCTCACCCGGTTCGTCTACCGGGGCTTCACGGGCCGGGACTACTAGGCGCTGAGCCGCTCAACGGCGGCGTCGACCCGCTCGTCCGTCGCGGTCAACGCGACCCGGACGTGCTTGCCGCCCTTCGGGCCGTAGAACGTGCCCGGCGCGACCAGGATGCCCCGCTCGGCCAGCCACTCGAGGGTCACCGAAGAGGCCTCGTCGCGGGTGGCCCACAGGTAGAGTCCCGCCTCCGAGTGGTCGATGCGGAACCCGTTGTCTTGCAACGCCTTCCGCAGCGCCAGCCGACGCCGGTCGTACCGCTCGCGCTGGGCCGTCAACGCCTCGTCGTCGGTCAGGGCGGCGACCATCGCCTCCTGGACCGGGCGCGGCACGATCATGCCCGCGTGCTTGCGGATCTCCAGCAGCTGCGCGACCAGCTTCGGGTCGCCGGTCAGGAACCCGGCGCGGTAGCTGGCCAGGTTCGCCGACTTGGACAGCGAGTGGACGGCGATCAGGCCGTCCGTGCGGCCGCCGCAGACGTCCGGGTGCAGCACCGACAGCGGTTCGGTCTCCCAGCCGAGCGCGAGGTAGCACTCGTCGGAGACCACGACGACGTCGCGCTCGCGGGCCCACTCGACGACCTTGCGCAGGTGCTCGACGGGCAGCACCTTGCCGGTCGGGTTGGACGGCGAGTTCAGCCAGATCATCGCCGGCTTCTGCGGACCGAGCGCGGTCAGGCCGTCGGAGCGCAGGATCGACGCGCCGGCCAGCAGTGCCCCGACCTCGTACGTCGGGTACGCCAGCTCCGGGATGACGACGAGGTCACCCTCGCCGAAGCCGAGCAGCCGCGGCAGCCAGGCCACGGCCTCCTTCGACCCGATCGTCGGGAGCACGGCGTCCGCCTCGAGGCCGGTGACCCCGTGGCGCCGGCCGAGGGCGGCGATGGCCGCCGCGCGCAGGGCCGGGATGCCGTGCGTAGTCGGGTAGCCCGGGATGTCCGACACCGACGCCAGGGCGTCGCGGATCCCGGCCGGGACCGGGTCGACCGGCGTGCCGATCGAGAGGTCGACCACCCCGCCGGGATGCGCCTGCGCCGTGGCCTTGACCTCGGCGAGCGAATCCCAGGGGAAGTCGGGCAGCGCGACCCGGCTCATTCGCCCTGCGGGGGCAGCGCCTTGATGAAGCCCGGGTCGTGCGCGGTCTTGCCCACCTTGGAGGCGCCGCCGGGCGAGCCCAGCTCGTCGAAGAAGTCGACGTTGGCCTTGGTGTAGTCCGACCAGTTGTCCGGGACGTCGTCCTCGTAGTAGATCGCCTCGACCGGGCAGACCGGTTCGCAGGCGCCGCAGTCGACGCACTCGTCCGGGTGGATGTACAGCATCCGCTCGCCCTCGTAGATGCAGTCCACGGGGCACTCGTCGATACACGCCTTGTCGAGCACGTCGACGCAGGGCTCGGCGATCACGTAGGTCACTGCGTACTCCTGCTTTTCTCTGCAAACAGCCAGTCCGTGCCGACATTACGCGGCAGCGGCACCCGATCGGTTGGTGAGGCAACCCTTAGCCATACCCGGGGTACGGCGTGTGTTCACCGCTCCCGGCGGCGCGGGGGCGGCGTGGCCCGGGCGTCACCGGTGATGACGAAGCGCGGCTTGGGGGCGTCTTCTTCGGCCTTCTGCTCCCCCACGGCCCGGTTGAAGCCCTCGGAGATCTCGTCCACGAGCTTCTCGTTGTGCCGCTCGTCCTTGCGCTGGATGCCCACGGCCCGCCTCCTCCGAAATCCGCTCCACGACTTTTGCCGCCTCAGTCACAATCTAGCCGTGAACGCACCCGAAACGCTCGAAATCGCCTGCAGCAGAGCATGGCCGCCCCTGGTCGAGGAATCCTTGGGGGACTGGCGGCTGCGCTGGGCGGACGGGTTCACCGGCCGCGCGAACAGCGCACTCGCCGTCGGCGACCCCGGACGGCCCATTCCGGCGGCGCTCGCCGCGGTGTGTGACTTCGCCCACGATCGGGGGATCCCGCCGATGGTGCAGGTGATCCGCGACAGCCCGAACGAGCGCGCGATCGTCGCCGAAGGCTGGTTCCAGGCGACGCGGCACGCCCGCGGCCACGAGGTCGTCGTCCTGACGGCCCCGCTCGACAAGCCGCACTTTCACGTGAAAGTGCGGCCCCCAGGTGGGCACTTTCACGTGAAAGTGCGGGACGAGCCGACGCCGGAGTGGTGGGCGCTCGTGCTGGGGGCCGATGCCGACTCCGCGGCCGCGCGGAGCGTCCTGACCGGTGGGAAGGTCGGGTACGGCGTCGCGACGCTCGACGGCGCCACCGCCGGCGTCGTCCGGGGCGCGCTGGTCGACGGCTGGCTGCACGTCGGGCGGCTGGAGGTCGCGCCCGCCTTCCGCCGGCGCGGGCTCGCGTCCGCGCTGATGGGCGCCCTGCACACCTGGGGTGCGGAACACGGGGCCGACCACGCGGTGTTGCAGGTCGCGGAGGCCAATTCGGGCGCGCTCGCGCTCTACGCCGGGCTCGGCTACGCCCCGCACCACAGGTACCGGTACTGGGTGGCGACACCCGGCTCGTGCGAGGATTCGACGTCGTGAAGATCGTGGTGATGGTCGGCGGAGTGGGCGGGGCCCGTTTCCTGCTGGGTTTGAAGGCAGCGCTGGGCATGGCGCCGGAAGGGGCGAGCGAGTCGCCGCACGAGGTGACGGCGCTGGTCAACACCGGCGACGACGTCTGGATGCACGGCCTGCGGATCTGCCCGGACCTGGACACCTGCATGTACACGCTGGGTGGCGGGATCGACAAGGAACGCGGCTGGGGGCACTCGGGCGAGACCTGGGTGGTCAAGGAGGAGCTGGCGGCCTACGGCGCCGACCCGGACTGGTTCGGGCTCGGCGACAAGGACATCGCCACCCACCTGATCCGCTCCCGGATGCTGCGCGCGGGGTATCCGCTGTCCGCGGTGACCGAGGCCCTGTGCGACCGCTGGCAGCCCGGCGTCCGGCTGCTGCCGATGTCGGACGACCGCGTCGAGACGCACGTCGTCATCGACGACCCGGAGCAGGACGGCCAGCAGAAGGCCATCCACTTCCAGGAGTGGTGGGTGCGCTACCGCGCCGAGCCGAAGGCGCACTCGATCGTCGCCGTCGGCAACGACGAGGCCAAGGCCGCGCCCGGCGTGCTCGAAGCCGTCAAGGACGCGGACGCGGTGCTGTTCGCGCCGTCGAACCCTGTCGTCTCGGTGGGCACCGTGCTGGGCGTGCCCGGGGTCCGGGACGCGCTGCGCAAGACGTCGGCCGGCGTCGTCGGGGTGTCCCCGATCATCGGCGGCAAGGCGCTGCGCGGGATGGCCGACGCGTGCCTGACCGCGATCGGCGTCGAGACGTCGGCCGAGGCGGTGGGCCGGCACTACGGCTCGCGCAAGGCCGACGGCGTCCTCGACGGCTGGCTGATCGCCGAGGGCGAGACGGCCGACGTGCCGGGCGTGACCGTCCGCGACGTCCCGCTGCTGATGTCCGATGTGGACGCGACCGCGGCGATGGCCCGCGCCGCCCTGGAACTCGCTGGAGCCCCTGTTGACTGACCACGCCTCCGCCAAGCTCGAGATCCTGCCCGTCCCCGGGCTGCCCGAGTTCCGCCCGGGCGACGACCTGACCGGCGCGATCGTCACGGCCGCGCCGTGGCTGCGCTCGGGGGACGTCGTGGTCGTGACCAGCAAGATCGTCTCGAAGGCCGAGGGCAGGCTCGTCCGCGTGCCGACCGATCCCGAGGCCCGGGACGCCGCGCGCCGCGACCTCGTCAAGCAGGAGGCCGTGCGGATCGTCGCGCGGATCGCGCGCACGGTGATCACCGAGAACCGGCTGGGGATCGTCCAGGCGGCGTCCGGGATCGACGCGTCCAATGTGGCCGGTGACGAGGTCGCGCTGCTGCCGGCCGACCCGGACGCTTCGGCGCTGGCCCTGCGCAACGGGCTGCGGGACCGGCTCGGCGTCGAGGTCGCCGTCGTCATCACCGACACCATGGGTCGCGCCTGGCGGGTCGGGCAGACCGACAACGCGATCGGCGCGTCCGGGCTGCGCGTGCTGCACGCCTACCGCGGGACGATCGACGGGCAGGGCAACGAGCTGGCCGTCACCGAGGTCGCGGTCGCCGACGAGCTGGCCTCGGCCGCCGACCTGGTCAAGGGCAAGCTGGGCGGGACGCCGGTGGCGGTCGTCCGCGGTTTGGACCTCGTGGACGACGGCTCGAACGCTCGGTCGCTGATCCGGCCGCTCGAAGAGGACCTCTTCCGGCTGGGCGCCAACGAAGCCATCGCACAGGGCCGCCGGGAGGCCGTGCCGGTCCGGCGGTCGGTGCGGCAGTTCAGCGACGCCCCGGTGTCGCCCATCTCGATGCGGCGGGCCGTCGGCTCGGCGCTGACCGCGCCCGCGCCGCACCACACGCACCCGGTGCGGTTCGTCTGGCTGCGCGACGGCGCGAAGCGCAAGGAACTGCTCGACGCGATGCGTGAGTCGTGGCAGGCCGACCTCGTCGGCGACGAGTTCACCCCGGAGCAGGTCGCGAAGCGGCTCAGCCGCGGGGACATCCTTTACCGGGCCCCGGAAATCGTCATTCCCTTCCTGGTGCCGGACGGCGCGCACACCTACCCCGACGCGCGCCGCAACGACTGCGAGAAGACGATGTTCACCGTCGCCGGCGGGGCCGCGGTGCAGGGCCTGCTGGTCGCGCTGGCGGCCGAAGGCCTCGGTTCGTGCTGGATCGGCTCGACGATCTTCGCCGCCGACATCGTCCGCGACGTCCTCGGCCTGGACGAGCGCTGGCAGCCGCTGGGCTCGGTCGCGATCGGCGTCCCGCTCACCGAGCCGGAGTCGCGGCTCTCCGCCGCGCCGGGGGAAGGGCTGCTGGAGCTGTGACTTTGCACGCCGACGCCGTCACGACGCTGAGCGCGTGGCGGCCTTCGCTCGCTTCTCAGGAGTCCTTACGGCAGGCGTTCCTCGGGTTCCTCGCGGCGCGCGAGGACAGCTGTCAGCGGTCCTGCGCGGCCGGGCACCTGACGGCGTCGGCGGTGCTGCTGGACCACACGGCGACGCAGGTGCTGCTCACGCTGCACCCGCGGGTCGGCCGGTGGCTGCAGCTCGGCGGGCACTGCGAGCCCGAGGACACGACGGTGGCCGAGGCGGCGTTGCGCGAGGCCACCGAGGAGTCCGGGATGACCGGGCTGCGGATCGGGGCCGCGCCGGTGCACCTGGACGTCCACCCGATCACGTGCTCGCTCGGCGTGCCGACGCGCCACTTCGACGTCCGGTACGCGGTGTTCGCGCCGCCGGGGGCTTCGCCGGTGCGCAGCAGCGAGTCCGACGACCTGCGGTGGTGGCCGGTGGACGCGCTCCCGGCGGGTTCGGAAGATCTCGCCGATCTGGTGAAAGCGGCCGTTCCTGTCGGTGCCGGCCACTAGCCTGGACCGCGGACAGGGGAGGAACGGATGGCAACGCAGTTCCTGGAGCGGGTGCACTACCACTCCGGCGGTGGCGGCGGCGACGGTGTGTTCGGCTACATCGTGGTCGGGCTGCTCGTGCTCGCGATCATCGTGTTCGTGATCGTGGTGGCGGTGCGCGTGTCGAAGATGCGCCGCGAAGAGGCGATGAAGAACGGCGGGCAGTTCCCGCAGGCGAACTTCCCGGCGCAGAACTTCCCGCCGCAGCAAGGGTTTGCAGCGGGTGGGGCGGCGCAGGGCGGGGTGTCGCCGGCCGGGTTCCCGGCTTCGCAGCCGGTGCCGCAGGCGGGCTTCGCGCCGGGGTTCCCGCCGTCGCAACCGGTGCCGCAGGCCGGTTTCCCGCAGGCTGGAGCCTCCCCGGCCGGGTTCTCGGCGTCGCAACCGGGGTTCGTACCGGGTTTGGCGCCGCAGCCTGGATTCCCGCAGCAGCAGGGCGGGTACCCGCCCGCGCCGCCGCAGTACTCGCCGACCGCGCCCTATCCGCAGCAGCCGCTGCCCGGTCCGGGAGCGGGTCCGCAGAGCTGGTGACCGTCCCCTTCGACAGCAGCTCGCCGGTGCCGCCCTTCGAGCAGGTCCGGTCCGGGCTCGCGACGCGGATCAACGACCGGAGCCTGGCCGTCGGCACGAAGCTGCCCACCGTCCGGCAGCTCGCGGCCGACCTCGGCATCGCCCCGAACACCGTGGCCCGCGCCTACCGCGAGCTCGAGGAAGCCGGCCTGATCGAGACGCGCGGCCGGGCGGGCAGCTTCGTCGCCGCGTCGGGTGACCAGAGCCGCCGCCGGGCGCAGCAGGCCGCGGCCCGGTACGCGGAGCTCACCCGTAAGCTCGGCCTGGACGACGCCGAGGCGCTGGCCATCGCCCGCGCCGCGCTCGACGAGGGGGAAAGCCGACCGTGAGCCTGATCGTGCTGCTGCTCTGCCTGCTGGTGCTGGCCGGCATCGTGACGGTGGCCGTCGTCGTGATCAAGGCGGCCGCGAAGCCGAAGCCGCAGTACCCGCCGCAGCAGTACCCGGGTTACCCGCAGCAGCCCGGCTATCCCCCGCCGCAGCCCGGTTACACGCCGCAGCAGGGCTACCCCGGCCAGCAGCCCGGCTACCCGCCCCAGCAGCCCGGTTATCCGCCCCAGCAGGGCTACCCCGGCCAGCAGCCGCAGTACCCGCCGAACCAGCAGGGCGGCTACCCGCCGCAGTACTGACCGGCGCGCCTCACATCGCCCGGTACTCGCGCAGCTCGATCCGCGGCCCGAACCGCGGCCGCCGGTGCCCCGCCGCCTCCAGGTACCGCACCGCCCGCTGCCGCTGAGGCGCGTACGGCGCCAGCACCTCCGCCATCCCCGCGTCGTCGACCTTCGTGCCCAGCACGGCGTTCCCGACCATCGACGGGATGTTGTAGTCCCCGAAGCTCACGGCGTCCGGATCGCCCCAGGCCCGCTGGGCGACCTCCGCGGCCGTCCACACGCCGATGCCCGGCACGTGCCGCAGCAGGTGCCGTCCCTCGATGCCCCGCAGCTCGACCGCGCGCTCCAGGTGGTGGGCGACGCGGGCCGCGTTGAGCAACGCCGTCCGCCGCTTGATGTCGACGCCCGCGCGGTGCCAGTGCCAGTCCGGCAGTGACCGCAGCGCCACCGGCGTCGGCGGCACGCGCAGGCGGTCCGGCCCCGGCCCGGGCGCCGGCGCGCCGAAGCGGCGGCACAGCTCGGCCCACGACCGGATCGCCTCCTTGCCGGTCACCTTCTGCTCCAGCACGGCGAGCACCAGCCAGTCCCACACGACGCCGGTCGCGCCGAGCCGCAGGCCGGGGTTCTCCCGCCGGGCCCGCGCGACGACGTCGTGGTGCGCGACGAACTCCGAGTCGTCGTCGTCCGCGCCGAGCAGCCTCGGGACGCCGGTGAGCAGCCGGTCCGCGCCGTCGCCCCAGGCGGCCGCCTCGATCCGGCCGTCGGTGAGCTTGCGCAGCGCCAGGGTGCCCGGGCCGTCCGGGGTGTTCGACGCGAGCCAGGTGATCCCGCGTTCGTCGGTGAGGATGTTGAGCGACCCGCGGCCGCGCTTCAGCGGACCCAGGACCCGGCCCAGGTCGACCTCGAACGCGGGACGCCAGAACATCGGCTACGCGTCGCTCGAGAAGCGCACGGAACCGTCGGGCAGCACGGTGTCGGGCCAGACGCGGGCGCCGTCGAGCAGCTCGCAGCCGGCCCCGACGGACACGCCGTCGCCGAGCACGACCCCGCGCAGCACCGCGCCGGCGCCGACGCGCGCGCCGTGCCCGAGCACCGAACGCTCGACCACCGCGCCTTCGGACACGGCCGCGCCGTCGAACAGCACCGAGCCGTCGACCTTCGCGCCCGAGCCGACGACGGCGGCGACGCCGATGGTCGAACCCCCGCTCAGCTGGGCGTCTTCGGCGACGGAAGCGCCGTCGAGCACCAGGAAGTCGCCGGGCCGGCCGGGCAGCGCCGACGTCGGCGCCACGCCTCGCACCAGGTCGGCGGAGCCCTGCACGAACGCTTCGGGCGTGCCGACGTCGAGCCAGTACGAGGCGTCGACGAACCCCTGGATGTGCGCGCCCTGCTCGAGCAGCCGCGGGAACGTCTCGCGCTCGACCGACACCCGACGCCCGGCCGGGATCGCCTCGATCACCGGACGGCGGAAGACGTAACAGCCGGCGTTGATCTGGTCGGTCGGCGGGTTCGGCGTCTTCTCCAGGAACGCCTGCACCCGCCCGGTCTCGTCGGTCGGCACCGACCCGAACCGGCTCGGGTCCGGGACGCGCTGCAGGTGCAGGGTGACGTCGGCTTCGGACTCGCGGTGCACCTGCAGCTGCGCGCCGAGGTCCGCGCCGGAGATGATGTCGCCGTTGAAGACGATCACGTGGTCGGCGCGCAGCTTGTCGTAGACGTTCCTGATGGCGCCGGCCGTGTCGAGCGGCTCTTCCTCGACGACGTACTCGAGGTCCAGACCGATCGACTTGCCGTCGCCGAAGTACTCCTCGAACACCTCCGCACGATAGCTCGTGCCCAGCACGACGTGCCGGATCCCGGCCTCGCGGATGCGCGAGAACAGGTGGCTGAGGTAGGGCGTCCCGGCTGTCGGGAGCATCGGTTTCGGCGCCGAAAGGGTCAGTGGCCGCAGTCGCGTGCCCTTGCCCCCGACCAGCACGACGGCGTCGATCTCGACCTCGGACGTCACGGAAATCTCCTCCTGTATCACGCACCGCTGAGCGACAAGCCGCGGGAAACCCTGACGGAGGTCGCCCGGAGGGCCTACCCTAGACAGGAAACAGGCGGGCCCCTCCCCAGAGGGCCCCCGGGTCAGTCGGGAGGCCGAGGGGATGGACCCCCGCGATCGGGCGGACGCCCTGCTCGCACGAGCCCAAGCGCGTGGTGTGTTCGTGGTGACGCCGGACAGTGCCATCTCGCCGATGGACGCCTCGAACACGCAGCAGATACCGCGGGCCGCCATCGACGGTCTCGACCGGAGCCAGGACCCGGACACGACCACGCAGCTGCCGGCGTCGTTGATCGAGGAGAACGACCACCCGCTGGCCGGCTCGTCGCCGACCCGCCGGCTGGAGGCCCAGGGCGGCCGCCGTCAGCACACGACGCCGTTGAGCACGCCGACGCCGACCACGCCGATGCCGACCGCGGCGCCGAAGCCGGTCAAGGCTCCGCTGGCCCGCCGGCCCCAGGCCGAGCCGATCACGAGCCCGCTGAAGGAGCCGGACCCGGACGAAACCGGCCTGGTGCCGACGGTGACGCAGACCAACGGCAAGTCCGACTTCTCCCGCCGGCTCGACGGGATCTAGCCCTTCCGGGTCTCCAGCTTCAGCCGCAGGGCGAGGCCGAGCTTCGTCGCGGCCAGCAGCGGCTTCCACAGGAGGCCCTGGTGGCGGTCGGCGAGGAAGCGGTAAGCGCTCTCGTGGTGGACCGCGAGCATCTTCTTCGACGCCTGCGACGTCGAGTGCCCGCCGACGTGCATGACCCCGGCCGAGGGCGTGTAGACGTTCAGCCAGCCCGCCTTCGCCAGCCGGTCACCGAGGTCGACGTCCTCGAAGTACATGAAGTAGCGCGAGTCGAAGCCGCCGACGGAGTCGAACGCCTCGCGGCGCATGAGCAGGCACGAGCCGGACAGCCAGCCGGCGACGCGCTCGGTGGGCGTGCCGGTCTCCTGCCGGTACTGCTTGGTCCAGGGGTTGGCGGGCCAGATCTTGCCGAGGGCGGCGTGCCCGATGCCCCGCCCGAAGGACGGCACCAGCCGCGCCGACGGGTAGACGGTGCCGTCGAGGTCGTGGATCAGCGGCCCGAAGGCGCCCCCGCGCGGCCACCGCTTCGCGGCGTCGAGCAGCGTGTCGATCGTCCCCGGCTCCCACTCCAGGTCCGGGTTCGAGATGACGATCCAGCCGTACCGGTCGTCCAGCTCGGCGACGCCCCGGTTGCAGCCGGTCCCGTAACCGACGTTCTCGCCGATGTTCAGCAGGTGCACGTTCTCGCGCTTCGCGGCCTTCTCGGGAGCGCCATCGGTGGACACGGTGTCCGCGACGACGACCTGGACATCACGCTCGGTGGCCTTCTCGAGCGTGTCGAGGAACCGCTCGAGGGTCTCGCCGGAGAAGTAGGTGACGGTCACGACGCCGAGTTCGTCGCCGTAACGGGAGTGATCGGTCATCGGGCCATTGTCCCCTCGTGACGCTGCGCGGTCCCGCCGCCCCGGCCCGAGAGCACGCTGGAAGAAGTAGGAAGATCAGCGGGTTCGGAGGTGGCGCGACCAAGCTTTGGCGTACGCCTCCCGGTGCCGTTCCGCGGTCGTCGCCCACGAGAACTCCTTCGCGCGCTGCTGGGCCGCCGTGGCCAGCTCTGCCCGGCGGCCCGGGTCGGCCAGGAGCTCACTGATCGCCGCCGCGACGTCGCCCGCGCCCACTCCGCAGTACGCCACCGCGTCGCCGCCCACCTCCGGCAGTGACAGCCGTCGCGTGGTCAGGACGCACGCTCCGCACGCCATCGCCTCCAGGACCGGAAGGCCGAAACCCTCGCCCAGGGACGGGTACGCCACCAGTTCTGCGCCGCCGAGGAACCCCGCGAGCGTCCCGAACGGCAGGTAACCCGCGCGGATCACGCGCAGCCGGTGCGGGACCGCGTCCAGGGCCCGCTCCACCTGCGTGTCCCAGCCCGGCTGGCCGGCCAGCACCAACGCCGGCGCGTCACGGCGGCCGGTGACCGCGCGGGCGAAACCGCGGATCAGCGCCGGGACGTTCTTGCGCGGCTCGAGCGCGCCGAGGAACGCCACGTACGGCGTCCGGCCCAGTCCGACGGCCGCCCGGGCCGCCGCGACTTCCGAGGGTGACGGCGGGTGGAACCGCTCGCTGTCGACGCCGTGGTGAATCACTTCCAGGGAAGCGTGCCGGACCGGGCCGACGCGGGCCAGCTCCGCCGCGGTCGCCGCCGACGGCACCACGCACAGCGTCGCGCGGCGCAGGGCCGTCGCCGTCCACGCGCGGAAGAAGCGGGCTTTGACCGACGAGTGCAGCACGGCGTCGGTGAAGAACGTCGCGTCGTGCAGCGTGACCACCGACGCGGCCGACGTCGTCAGCGGCATCGTGTAGTGCGGCGAGTGGACGACGTCGGCGCCCAGGCGGCGCACCAGCCGCGGCAGGGTCGCCTGTTCCCAGGTCAGCCGCGCGGTGCGGGTGGTCGTCGTCGGCGACGCCGGCACGACGCGCGAGCGCGGCGCCAGCCGATCGTAAAGCGGCAGGTCCCGGGGCTGGCAGACGACGGTGATGCGCGCCCCGTCCGCGTCGAGCGCGGCGACGAGCGAGTCCACGTACCGGCCGACCCCGCCGCGGTCCGCGGGCACCGCGGTCGCGTCGATCAGGACCCGGGGATCATCGCTCACCCCTGCAGGGTACGGCGGTGACCCGGTGTCATGGTGGGGAACTGGCAAACCGGTCAGTGAGGCGCCCGCCGGTGGATCGCCCAGACGGCTTCCGCCGCGCGACGCCAGGTGAACGCCTTCGCGCGGTCGCGCCCCGAACGGGTGAGCTTGGCCGCCACCGTCGGTGACTCCAGCACCTCCCGCAACCCCGCGGCCAGGGCCACCGCGTCGCCGCGGGGCACCGTGATCCCGGCGCCGCCGGCCACCTCGACCAGCGCCGGGACGTCGGTGTGCACCACCGGGACGCCGGCCGCCATCGCCTCGAGCAGGCCCATCCCGAAGCCCTCGGCGAGGCTCGGCACGGCCAGCACGCTCGCCCCCCGCAGCGCGGTCGCCAGCTCGGCGTCCGTCACCTTCCCCAGCACCCGCAGCCGCTCCGGGGGAAGGCCGCGGTCAAGAGCCAGCGCGGCCGGGTCGACGCCGCCCCAGCCCGGCTGCCCGGCGACCACCAGTGCCACGCCGTCGAGCGCCGCGACCGCGTCCACCAGCACGTCGATCCCCTTGCGCGGCTCGATCGTGCCGACCGCGAGCACGTACTCCGAAGGCAGGTCCAGCTCAGCCGAGCCCGACGGCACCCGCACGCCGTGCGGCACCACGCGCACCGGGACGTCGACGTCGACCAGCACCGCCAGCTCGTCCGCGACCGCCCGCGTCGGCACCACCAGCCCGGACGCGCGGCGCGCGGCGCGCGCGATCATCGACCGGTGCCAGCTGACCCCGCGCGCGGTGAGCGTCTCGGGGTGGGTCCACGGCACGGTGTCGTGCACGGTCACGCTCAGCGTGCGCCCGGCCGGCGCCCGCGGCGGCGCGAACGGCGTCGGCGCGTGCACCGCGTCGCCGCCCGGCCACCAGGGGATCCCCAGCTGCCAAGCGCTGACCAGCACCCGCGGCGGGTACCGCAGCACCCGCGGGCCGTCGACGCCGTCGAGCCGGGCCGCGGCCACGTCGGCGTGCCGCGCGACGGCGCTGGACACGGTCCAGCCCGGCGGCGCGGTCTTCGCGAGCGCGGGCAGCAGCTCGGCCGTGTAGCGCCCGGTGCCACCGGGCACGGGCGCGAGGAGCTGCTCGGCGAGCACGACCAGTTCGGGCACGCGGCTATTGTGCGGGACGTGACCGCGAATCCCGCCACCACGGTGGTAGTCGTGACCTGGCGGGGCGCCGGGCACGTCACCGCCTGCCTCGACGCGCTCGCCGCGCAGACGCGTCCACATCGGACGATCGTGGTGGACAACGCCTCCGACGACGGCACCGCCGCCCTGCTCGCGGCCCATCCTTCGCACCCGGAGGTGCTGCGGCTCCCCCGCAACGCCGGCTACGCGGGCGCGCTCGCCGTCGCCGCGAAGAGCGTCGGGACGCCGTTGCTGGCGTGGCTGAACGACGACGCCGAGCCCGAGCCGGAGTGGCTCGCCACGCTGGAAGACACCCTGGACAAGGCCCCCTTGGCCGCCGCGGCGACGGCGTTGCTCGTGCGGCCCGACGGCAGCACGCAGTCCGCCGGGGTCCGGCTGACCGCCGACGGCCACGGCGCCGACCTCACCGAGCCCACGGACGAGGTGTTCGCCTTCTGCGGCGGCGCCGCCCTGCTGCGCGCCGACGCCCTGCGCGACGTCGGCGGCGTCCCCGCCGGGTTCTTCTGCTACTACGAGGACACCGACACCGCGTGGCGGCTGCGGCTGGCCGGGTGGGACGTCGTCGCGGCCCCGGACGCCCGCGTCCGGCACGCCCACGGCGCCAGCAGCAAGCCCGGCTCGCCGGAGTTCCACCGCTGGAACGAGCGCAACCGGCTGCTCATGCTGCTGCGCTGCGCGCCCCGCGAAGTCGCGGTGAACCAGCTGGTCAGGTTCGCCGTGTTGACGGTGGTGCTGCCGCTGCGCCCGGGTCGTCCGGCCGCGGCGAACTTCCGGTTCGGCCTGCGTTGCCGGGTGCTCGCCGAGGTCGTCGCGCGGACACCTGCGGCGTTGCGGGCGCGGCGCGAGATCGGCCGCCGGGCGGCGCTGGGCCGAGGCGCGGTCTGGGAGGCATGGGCAGGCCTTTAAGCTTTGCGGACGACCCGACGACGAGGAGCTGGCTTTGGCGCAGGGGGAACCGCAACCGCTCGTCTCGGTGATCGTGGTGAACTACCACGGGGCCGAAGACACGATCACCTGCCTGCGCGCGCTCGCCGAGCACGACTACGCCGAGCTCGAGCTGATCTGCGTCGACAACTCTTCCGGAGACGAAGCCGCGCGCATCCGCGAGGCCGTCCCGCAGGCCCGCGTGATCGAGGCCGGCCGCAACACCGGGTTCGCCGGTGGCTGCAACCTCGGCGCGAGCCACGCGAAGGGCACCGTCCTCGGCTTCCTCAACAACGACGCCCGCCCGGCGCCCGGCTGGGTCTCCGCCGCGGTCGCCGAGCTGCGCGCGCAGCCCCGCGTCGCCGCCGTGGCCAGCAAGGTCCTCGACTGGGACGGCACCGGCACCGACTTCGTCGACGGCGGCCTGACCTGGTTCGGCATGGGTTACAAGCGCCACGCGGGCAGCCCGCTGGCCGACGTCCCGGCCGCCGAGCACGAGGTCGCTAAGGACGTCCTGTTCGGCACCGGCTCGGCGATGTTCGTGCGGGCTTCGGTGTTCGCCGAGCTCGGCGGCTTCGACGAGCGGTTCTTCATGTTCTACGAGGACGTCGACCTCGGCTGGCGGCTCACCCTGCGCGGCTGGCGCGTCCGGTACGTGCCGGAGTCGCTCACCTACCACCGCCACCACGGCACGATGTCCTCGGTCGACGCGCCGGAGACCGGCCGCGAGACGTTCCTGCTGGAGCGCAACGCCCTGGCCGCGCTCTACAAGAACCTCTCCGACGAGACGCTCGCCCGCGCGCTGCCGGCCGCGCTCGCCCTGGCCGTCCGCCGGGCCACCGCCCGCGGTGAGCTGGACGCGACCCAGCTGGACCTCGAACAGGGCGTCGGCCCGATCGAGTCCGGCGACGTCGCGATCCCGCGGACCACGCTGGCCGGGCTGCTCGCCATCGACCAGTTCGTCGAGCAGCTGCCGTCTCTCGCGGCCTCCCGCGCGGTCGAGCAGGCCGCCCGCGTCCGCACCGACGCCGACCTGCTTCCCTTGCTGCGCAAGGCGTTGGAGCCCGCCTACCCGCTGCCGCGCTACCTCGCCGCGCACGACATCCTCGTCGAGGCGTTCGGCATCGAAAAGGCGTTCGGGCAGCGTCGCCGGATCCTGGTGATCACCGGCGACGCGCTCACCGAGCGGATGGCCGGCCCGGCGATCCGCGCCTGGAACATCGCGCTGGCGCTGTCCGCCGAGCACGACGTCCACCTCGTCACGACCAACCCCCTCGCGACACCGCCGCCCGCGCCGTTCCGCGTCAGCGCGGGCAAGCACCGCGAGCTGGAGGCGCCGGTCGCCTGGGCCGACATCGTCGTGCTGCAGGGTCACGTCCTCGAGCTGGCGCCGTCGCTGAAGAAGGAGCACAGCGGCAAGATCGTCGTCGCCGACCTCTACGACCCGATGCACCTCGAGCTGCTGGAGCAGGGCAAGGGCGTCGCCGACGACAAGCGCGCGGCCGACCTCGCCGGCGTCACGAAGGTGCTCGACGCGCAGCTCGAACGCGGGGACTTCTTCCTCTGCGCGTCCGAACGGCAGCGGCACTTCTGGCTCGGGCACCTGGCCGCGATGGGCCGGCTCTCGCCGCGGCTCTACGACGCCGACCCGACCACGCAGTCGCTGCTCGCGGTCGTCCCCTTCGGACTGTCGCCGGAGGCGCCCACGCGGACCGGGCCGGGCCTGCGGTCGTCGCTCGGCATCGGCGGCACCGACCACGTCGTGCTCTGGGCGGGCGGGGTGTACAGCTGGTTCGACCCGCTGACGCTCGTGCGCGCGATCGACGAGCTGCGCCGCCGCCGCGGTGACGTCCGGCTGGTGTTCCTCGGGATGAAGCACCCGAACCCCGAGGTCGCCGAGATGGACATCGGCGCGCGGACGATCCGGCTGGCCGACTCGCTGGGCCTGACGGGCAAGCACGTCTACTTCAACGAACAGTGGGTGCCCTACCACGAGCGCCAGAACTGGCTGCTGGACGCGAACTGCGGCGTGACCACGCACTACGAGCACGTCGAGACGACGTTCGCGTTCCGCACCCGGGTGCTGGACTACCTGTGGGCCGGGCTGCCGATCGTCACCACCGACGGGGACGCCTTCGCCGACCTGGTGCGGGCGGAGAAGCTCGGGGTGGTCGTCCCGGCGGAGGACGCTTCCGCGTTGGCGGACGCGCTCGAGAAGTCCTTGTACGACGAGGAGTTCGCCGCGGGCTGCGTCGAGCGGATCGCCGTCGTCGCGCAGCGGTTCGCGTGGCCCGAAGCGCTGAAGCCGCTGGTGGAGTTCTGCCGCGACCCGCGGCCGGCGGCCGACCGGCTGCCCGGGTCGGCCGACCTGACGACCACACCGGCGGTGCGCGGCCGGGCGATGCTGCGCCGCGACGCCGACCTGATCCGCGAGTACCTCAACGCGGGCGGGCCGCGTGAGCTGGCGCGGCGCGTCGGTGGCCGGGCGATCAAGGTCGCGAAGCAACGGCTCCGCCGTGGCTAGGTCGCTGCGGGTCCTCCTGGACGGCACTCCGCTGCTCGGCGCGCGCACCGGCATCGGCCGGTACACGGCGGCGCTGAGCGAAGAGCTGGTGTCGATCCCCGAGGTGGACACGCGCGCGGTGGCGTTCACGCTGCGCGGCTGGCGGCGCCTGCGGCACGTGCTCCCGTACGGCGCGCGGGCCCGCGGGATCCCGGTGGCCGCCCGGCTGCTGCGGCGGGCGTGGCTGCGCTCGGACTTCCCGCCGGTGGAGCTGTTCGCCGGCCCGGCCGACGTCGTGCACGGCACGAACTTCGTGCTGCCCGGCCGGTTCCGCGCCGCCGGCGTCGTGACGATCCACGATCTGGCCTTTTTGGACAATCCCGAGGAGCTCGCGCCGAGCGACCGCGGCCTGCCGGAGCTGGTCCGCCGCGGCGCCCACCGCGCGGACGTGATCTGCACGCCGACGGCCGCGGTGGCCGACTCGGTGGCGGAGCGCCTCGACGTCTCACGCGACAAGATCGTGGTGACGCCGCTGGGCGTGAACCCGGCGTGGTTCACCGCGCGGCCCCCGGACGACGAGCGGCGCGCCCGGCTGGGCCTGCCCGCCCGGTACCTGCTGTTCGCGGGCGCGGCCGGCCCGCGCAAGGGCCTGGACTGGCTGACCCGCGCCCACGACGCGGCGCCCGACCTCCCGGACCTGGTGTTCGCCGGCCCGGGCCCGTTCCCCCGCGGCGCCCGGCTGAGCCGGACCGGCTATCTGTCCGATGTGGACCTGCGCACGGTGGTCGCGGGCGCGTCGGCGCTGGTGCTGCCCTCGCGTGACGAGGGGTTCGGGCTGCCGGTGCTGGAGGCGATGGCTTCGGACGTCCCGGTGGTCTGCACGGACATCCCGGCCCTGCGCGAGGTTTCGGGTGACTGCGCGAGCCTGGTCCCCTACGGCGACGTCGACGGCCTGGCCGAGGCGTTGCGCATGGCGGTGACCGACCCGCACGCGGTGGCGACGTCGGCCGCCCGCCGAGCCCAGGCGGCGAACTTCACGTGGCGCACGTGCGCCGAACTGACGGTCGGCGCCTACCGGCTGGCCTCAGGCCGGCACTGACTCGGCCGCGAAGTAGGCGTCCAACGCCTCTTCCCACGGCCGCATCGGCGTCAGCCAGGCTTCTTTCCACGAGGCCGGCGACAGCACCGAGTAAGCCGGACGTTCCGCGGGCCGCGGGAACTCCTCCGTCGTGCACGGCTTCACCCGCGACGGGTCCGCACCCAGCCGTGCGAAGATCGCCCGCGCGAAGCCGTACCAGCTCACCGAACCCGCGTTCGTGCAGTGCAGGATGCGCCGCTCGGGACCGTCGCCCGCGGCCACACGACCGGCCAGCTCCAGCAGCCCCGCCGCCAGGTCGGCCGTCCACGTGGGACCGCCGAGCTGGTCGTCCACAACGGACAGCTCGTCGCGTGCGGACTCCAGCTTCGCCATCGTCTTCACGAAGTTCGACCCCGACCGCCCGTACAGCCAGCCGGTGCGCACCACCCACGACGACGCGCCCGAGCCGAGCACCGCGTCCTCGCCCGCCGCTTTTGTGCGGCCGTACGCGCTCCGCGGGCCGAGCTCGTCGGAAGGCTCGTAAGGAGAAGACGCGTCACCCGAAAAGACGTAGTCCGTCGACACGTGGATCAGCGGGACCCGGCGGGCCGCGCAGGCCGCCGCGAGCACCCG
This sequence comes from Amycolatopsis sp. NPDC104587, assembly GCF_055583645.1. NCBI lineage: Bacteria > Bacillati > Actinomycetota > Actinomycetes > Pseudonocardiales > Pseudonocardiaceae > Amycolatopsis > Amycolatopsis sp. NPDC104587. The sequence goes on along the minus strand of NZ_JBVJNO010000006.1, from coordinate 524,259 downwards.
CGGGCCGTCGGCGTTGACCGCGAACGCCCGTTCCTCGTCCTGCTCCGCCGCGTCGACCGCCGTGTAGGCCGCCGCGTTGACGACCACCGGCGCCGAACCCGCTTCCCGCGCCCGGTCGGCCAGCGCGCCGACCGCCGCCAGCACCTGGCCCGTCTGCGTCACGTCCAGCTCCGCCGAACCGGGCGCGACGACGTCGAGGTCACCCCCGGCCGCGGCGGCGAGATCCCGCCCGAGCTGTCCGGAACCACCGGGCACGAGCACCGTCAGCCGCACCGCCACATCCTCTACTCCTTGAGCGCGGCCCGTTCCGCCAAGGGCTCCCACCACGCGCGATTGTCCGTGTACCAGGCCACTGTCGCGGCCAGACCGTCCTCGAAGGACACCCGCGGAGCGTACCCCAGCTCCGCGCCGATCTTCGTGATGTCCACCGAGTACCGGCGGTCGTGACCCTTGCGGTCCTGCACAGGTTCGACGCTGTCCCAGTTCGCGCCGAGCGCGTCGAGCAGCTTCCCGGTGAGCTCGCGGTTGGTGAGCTCGGTGCCGCCGCCGATGTTGTAGATCTCGCCGGGCCGGCCGCGGTGCGCGACCAGCTGGATGCCCTGGCAGTGGTCGTCCACGTGCAGCCAGTCACGGACGTTGAGCCCGTCGCCGTAGAGCGGCACCTTGCCGCCGTCGAGCAGGCTGGTGATGAACAGCGGGATGACCTTCTCCGGGAACTGGTACGGACCGTAGTTGTTGGAGCACCGTGTGACGCACACGGGCAGCCCGTGGGTGCGGTAGAACGACCGCGCCACCAGGTCGGACGACGCCTTCGACGCCGCGTACGGCGAGTTCGGCTCCAGGATGTGGTCCTCGGCCCACGAGCCGGACTCGATCGAGCCGTAGACCTCGTCGGTGGACACGTGCACGAACTTCGAGACGCCGGCCTCCAGCGAGGCCTGCAGCACGTTCTGCGTGCCGAGCACGTTCGAGAGCACGAAGTCGGCGGCGCCCAGGATCGAGCGGTCCACATGCGACTCGGCGGCGAAGTGCACCACCAGGTCGACGCCCTGAACCACCTCCGCGACCAGGGAGGTGTCGCAGATGTCACCGCGGACGAACCGCAGCCGCGGATCGGCGGCGACCGGGGCGAGGTTGGCCTCGTTGCCCGCATAGGTGAGTTTGTCGAGCACGACCACTTCGGCGTCGCGCAGTTCCGGGTAGGCGCCGGTCAGCACCTGCCGGACGTAGTGCGACCCGATGAAGCCGGCACCACCGGTGACCAGGACCCGCATCTTCCCGCCTTTCCTCGGCCCCCGCGCGGGGCAACCGGCCCCCAGCCTACGGAGGTCCTACAGGACCCTCAGTAGAGTCTTGCTGGAGGCACAGGGGTGCCCTGGGGGAAGCACGGGGTTTCACAGGGGAGGAAGCGCGTGACCGAATGGCCTGCGCCGCCCGTCCCGGCGCGCCGCAACCACGGTGTCGCGGTCTTCGCACGCCGCGGCGGCAAGGTCGTCGTGTCCCTGCTGTCGGTCGCCGTCCTGGCCCTGACCTGGTACGCCTGGCACTTCATCGGCGACCCGAACACCGGCCTGACCACCACGAACGTGTTCGCCGACACCGAAGCGCACGCGAAGCCGCTCGACGGCGCGATCGACATCCTCCTGGTCGGCCAGGACAGCCGCACCGACGCGCAGGGCAACCCGCTGCCCCGCGAGGTGCTGGACATGCTGCACGCCGGCGTCTCCGACGGAGAGCTGAACACCGACACGATGATCCTCGTGCACATCCCGCAGAACGGGAAGCACGCGATCGCGATCTCCTTCCCCCGCGACTCCTGGGTGGAGCTGGCCGGCGGCTACGGCAAGCACAAGCTCAACAGCGCGTTCGTCTACGCGTACACGGACACTTACAAAACGTTGCAGCGCCAGGGCATGACCGACCTCAAGCAGGCCGACGCGCAGGCGAAGGTCGCCGGGCGGAAGAACCTGATCGCCACGATCGAGAAGTTCATCGGCAAGCCCGGCATGATCGACCGCTACGCCGAGGTCAACCTGGCGAGCTTCTACGAGATCACGAAGTCGATCGGCGGCGTCGAGGTCTGCCTCAAGGGGCCGGTCAAGGAAGCGAAGTCCGGCGTGGACCTGCCGGGCGGCCGTCAGACGATCGAGGGCGTGCAAGCACTCGCCTTCGTCCGGCAGCGGTACGACCTGCCCAACTACGACCTCGACCGGATCGCACGCCAGCAGGCGTTCCTCTCCGGGCTCGCCCGCAAGGTGATCTCGTCCGACGTGCTGACCAGCCCGGGGAAGATCGCCGACCTGGTGAGCGCGGTGAAGAAGTCGGTCGTGCTGTCGCAGGGCTGGGACCTGACCGAGTTCGCCGAGCAGATGCGCGGCCTGACCGGCGGCAACATCGAGTTCCACACCATCCCCACGCAGGGCAACGCGGTGATCGGCGGCGCCGACGTGCTGCGCGTCGACCAGGCCGCCGTCCAGGCCGAGGTGACGCGGCTGACTTCGGACGGTGACACCCCGGCCACCCCGACGCCGGCGCAGGTGCCCGGCGCGAAGGCCGTCACGGTGGAGCTGTTCGACGGCACCGGCTCGACCACGGTTGCCGGCCAGACCCACACGATGCTGCAGGGCAAAGGCTTCACCCTCGCCGCCGACCAGCGGCTGAGCACCCGCAACACCACCGTCGTCCGCTACAACCCGGCCGACACCGCCGCGTTGGACCTGGTCAAGCAGGCCCTCGGCACCGGCGTCCAGGCCGAGCCGGACCGCGACGTCACCGCCGGGCACGTGCGCGTGCTCCTCGGCAAGGACTTCCGCAGCGCCTCCGCCGGCCCGGGCGGCGCGCCGACGGCGACCAAGCCCTCGACACCGCCTTCGACGCCCGTGAGCTCCACCCCCGCCGCGCCGACGATCACGGCGGGCGACGTTCCCTGCGTCAACTAGACTGAGTACGCAGGGTGTTCGGGGGAGGTAGCGCAGGGTGGAAGACGACCAGGAACGGCCGGAGCCGGTCGCCGAGCCGGTGACGCAGCGCGACGATCCCAACTGGAAGCCGTCGCCCTTCCCGAGACAGCCCCCGGTGGTCGAAGCCCCTTCGCGCACGAGGCGCGCCGGGCGGGTGACGCGCCGGGTCGCGATCGGCCTGGTCTCGCTGCTCGCGCTCGGCGCCAGCGGCTACGCGTACGTCACCAAGGACCAGCTGCAGCAGAACGTCCCGACGACCGACGCGCTCACCCCGCGGGCCGGCGAGCCCGCGCCACCGCCGGCCGACGACGGCGCGGACGACATCCTCCTGGTCGGCAGCGACGCCCGCACGGACGCGCAGGGCAACGCGCTCCCGGCGCGTGTGCTGAAGCAGCTGCGGACCGAGTCCAACGACGGCGCGGTCAACACCGACACGATGATCCTGTTGCGGGTGCCGAAGAACGGCGCGAAGCCGTCGGCGGTCTCGGTCCCGCGCGACACGTGGACCGACGTCCCCGGCCGCGGCAAGGCGAAGATCAACTCGGCGTACGGCATCGCGAAGGCGCACTTCGCGCAGGGTCTGCGCGCGCAGGGCGAGCGCGACCAGGCGAAGATCGAACGCGACTCGGACACCGAGGGCCGCCGCATCCTGGTGCAGGCGGTGCAGGACCTCACGCAGGTGCGCGTCGACCACTACGCCGAGGTCAACCTGCTGGGGTTCTACCTGCTCACCGAGGCCCTCGGCGGCGTCAAGGTGTGCCTGAACCACGCGACGGAGGACAAGGACTCGGGCGCGGACTTCCGCCGCGGCGAGCAGACGGTGTCCGGCGGCGAGGCGCTGTCGTTCGTCCGCCAGCGCAAGAACCTCCCGCGCGGCGACCTCGACCGGATCGTCCGGCAGCAGGCGTTCCTGTCCTCGGCGCTGCACCAGGTCCTGTCGGCGGGCACGCTGGCGAGCCCGGGCACGATGGGCAACCTGATGGACGCGGTCCACCGGTCCCTGACCCTCGACCCGGGACTCGACCTGCTGCAGTTCGCACAGCAGGCCAAGGGGATCGCCTCGGGCGACCTGACGTTCGCGACGATCCCGGTGATCACGGCGAACGGCCGCAGCCCGGACGGCCAGAGCATCGTGGAAGTCGACCCGAACGCGGTCCGCGAATTCGTGGCGGGCCTGGCAGGCCGCCCGGCCCCGGCGGCGGCGAAGGCCCCGGGAGGAGCCCCCACGGGCGGCGGCTCGGCGTCGGCCGGGCTCCCCGGCGGCGGCTCGGGCAGCGGCGCCGCCCCCGCCGCGGCACCCCTGCACCAAGCCTCCCCCGGAGTCACCTGCGTCAACTGACCCCGGAAGGCGTCACTTTCACTATGAAAGTGATCCGGAGTTGACTCCTCCAGATCACTTTCATGGTGAAAGCTCGGTCAGGCGAAGTCGGCGCGGTGGTCCTCTGCCCACTGCCGGAAGGTCCGCGGCGGGTTCCCCGTCACCTCGCGCACGATGTCCGTGACCAGCGACGGCTCCCGCGTCGTGCGCTCCCACGCGCGCAGGACCTCCGGCGGCACCTCGGGCGGCCACCCCAGCGCGACCATCTTCGCGGCCGACCGCTCCGGCGTCTCCTCCTCGACCCGCAGCCGCCGGCCGAGGACGTCCGCGAGCACGTCCACCTGTTCCCGGAAGGAGATCGGCGCCGGGCCCGTGAGGGCGAGCGCCTCCCCCGCGTGCGACCCGTCGACCAGGATCCGCGCGGCGACGTCGCCGATGTCGCGCTCGTGGATCGCCCCGATCCGCGAGTCCGGGTACGCGATGCGGACGACGCCCGACACGATGTCCGCGCGCCAGCCCAGGACGTTCGTCGCGAACGCGCCGGGGTTGAGCACCGTCGAGGCGAACGGCGCCGCGGCCAGCGCCTCCTCGACCGTGCGGTGCAGCGTCGCGATCCGGCTCTGCGCGGACCGCGGCTCGAGCGTGGCCGCCGACGACAGCAGCACGACGTGCCGCACGCCGGCCGCCTCGGCCGCCTTCACGAACCCTTCGATCCCCGACGGCCGCGTGTACAGGAACACCGAGTCGACGCCGTCGAGCGCGGCGTCCACTGTGGAGGGATCTTCCAGGTCGGCGCTCACCTTCGCGGTGGGCACGTCGAGCGTGGTGGCGTCGCGGGACGACGCGCGCACGTCCTGACCTGCGGCGACGAGCGCCTCCAGTACGGCGCGGCCGACGTGCCCGCGGGCGCCGGTGACGAGGATGGTCATGGCTGTCCCCCAGCTTCCAAGATAGCTTTGCTTTCAAAGCAAAGCTACTCAGCCCGGACTCGCGGTGTCAACCGGCGAGGCGCGTGGTCCGCGCTTTAGCCTTGTCCGCATGAGCCTGACCGACGAGCTGCTGCGCCCGCTGCTGGCCTCGCCCGCCAAACCGTTGATCACCCACTACGACGACCAGCTGGGCAGCCGCGTCGAGCTGTCCGTGGCGACGACCGCCAACTGGGCGGCCAAAACGGCCAACTGGCTGACCGAGGAGTTCGACATCGAGCCCGGCGACGCCGTGGCCGTGCAGCTCCCGGCGCACTGGCAGACCGTCGGCGTGCTGCTCGGGGCCTGGTGGTGCGGCGCCCGCGTGGTGACCGAAGGCGCGGGCGCGCGGGTGGCGTTCGTCGGGCCGGACGACCCGGAGCCGACCGGCGCCACCGCGACCGCCGTCGTGACGCTCGACCCGATGGGCCGCGGCCTCGACGAGCCCCCGGGTGGCGGCGCGTTCGACTACCTGACGGAGTCCCGCGCGGCGGGCGACCAGTACAGCCCGCTCTTCCCGGTCCCCGGCGACACGGCGGCGCTCTTCGACTCCACTGTGGACGAATTGCTCGCGGAAGCCCGCGCCCGGGCCGGAAAACTCGGCCTGAGCGCGGACGACCGCGTGCTGTCCACTCGGGACTGGAGCGGCCCGGAAGGCATTCTCGACGGCCTGCTCGTCCCTCTGGCCGCCGGCGCCCACCTGGTCCACGTGAGCAACGCGGACGAGGCCAAGCTGGACGCCCGCCGCGCCGCCGAACGCACCACGGCGGACCTCCCGGCCTAGGCGTTCTGCAGCTCGCCGACCTCGGCTTCGCGGCGGGCGCGCCGGCGGCCCCACAGCAGGTGGTCCAGGGACAGCCGCCCGCCGTTGAAGCCCAGCGCCAGCCCGGCGAGCGCGAGCACCAGGACCAGCTCGTAACCGCCCTGGCCGGTGAGCCCGTTGTCGATGTGCACCGAGAGCAGCGCGCCGACCGAGATCACGACGTAGCCGACGCCGACCAGCGGCATCAGGAACCCGGCGATGAACGCGATCGACCCGAGGATTTCGACGGTCATCGCGAAGATCGCAGCGACTGTCGGCATGGGGATTCCGGTCATGGCGAAGAACTTCGCGGTGCCGTCGACGCCGTTGTTCCACTTCTGGATCCCGTGCGCGAGGAAGACGACCGCGACGCCGATCCTCCCCAGCAGCAGGGCCACGTCCTTGAATCGTCCGAACATCCGGTTTCAGCTCCCCGGTAGGTGAAATTTCAACTGACCCGACCCAAAGTAGGGCACCCGGCACCCTCACCCGAAGCTCCGGAGCGTGATCGACAGGGAACCGACAGGGACGACAGCGGCGGCGAAAACCGGTTTCGCGCGCCCCGCGGCGGCGCTACCTTGGCCCTGACCTGCGTCCACGACCGTGAGGAGATCCCGATGCGCCGACAGACCGTCCGACCCGGCCTGTCCCCCGCATCCCAGAGGATCACCCGTGAAAACCCTGAACATCGGCATTCTCGCGCACGTCGACGCCGGTAAGACCAGCCTCACCGAGCGCCTGCTCTTCGAAGCCGGCGCCATCAGCCGCCTCGGCAGCGTCGACCGCGGTGACACCCAGACCGACTCGCTCGAGCTCGAACGCCGTCGCGGCATCACCATCCGGTCCGCGGTGGCGTCCTTCGTGACCGGCGACACCCGGATCACGCTGATCGACACCCCGGGCCACTCGGACTTCATCGCCGAGGTCGAGCGCGCGCTGCGCGTGCTCGACGGCGCCGTCCTGGTGGTGTCCGCCGTCGAAGGAGTGCAGGCCCAGACCCGGGTCCTGATGCGCACGCTGCGCCGGCTCGCCATCCCGGTGCTGATCTTCGTCAACAAGGTCGACCGGCCGGGCGCGCGTGACCTGCTGGGCGAGATCCGGGCTCGGCTGGCGCCGCGGGCGATCGCGCTGAACGCCCCGCCCGACGAGCTGGCCGAGCTGCTCGCCGACGGCGACGACGCCTTCCTTGAGTCCTATGTGGACAACCGCGTCGATCCCGCGGCCCACCACGCCGAACTGGTCCGGCAGGTCGCCCGCGGCGCGCTGCACCCGGTGCTGGCCGGCTCGGCGATCACCGGCGCCGGCGTCGCGGAGCTCGTCACGGCGATGGCCGGGCTCCTCCCAGCGACCGAGCGCGCCGGCGACGGCCCGCTGCGCGCGACGGTGTTCAAGATCGACCGCGGCCGCGCCGGCGAGAAGATCGCCTACGCGCGCCTGTTCTCCGGTTCCCTGGCGCCCCGGCAGCGGATTTCCTTTTACCGCGGGGAAACCGAGCTCACCGGCCGTGTCTCGGCGGTCGAAGTCGCCGGTGACGACGTCGCGCTCGCCGGTGACGTCGCCCGGGTGCGCGGCCTGCGGGACGTCCGGATCGGCGACCGGCTCGGCACCCCCGGCACCGCCCGCGAGGGGGTGTTCGCGCCGCCGAGCCTGGAGACCGTGGTGCGGCCGGTCCGGCCCGAGCAGGCGTCGGCGCTGTTCACGGCGCTGACCCGGCTGTCCGAAGAGGACCCGTTGATCGACGTCCGCCGCCACGGCCACGACCTTTCGGTCCGGCTCTACGGCGAGGTGCAGAAAGAGGTGCTGCGCTCGATGCTGGCCGACGGCGCCGGCCTCGACGTCACGTTCGAACAGACGCGCACCCTGTACGTCGAGAAGCCGATCGGGTGCGGGGAAGCGCTCGAGGAGATGGATCCGGAGCAGCGGCTGTACTTCTTCGCGACGGTCGGGCTGCGGGTGGCACCCGGTCCCGGCGTCACGTTCGGCCTCTCGGTCCAGCTGGGCTCGCTGCCCCTGGCGTTCCACAAGGCGATCGAGGAGACCGTCCACACCACCCTCGACCAGGGCCTGTACGGCTGGGAGGTGCTCGACTGCGCCGTCACGCTGACCCACACGGCGTACTTCAGCCCGATCAGCGCCGCGGGCGACTTCCGGAAGATGACCCCGCTGGTGCTGATGGCGGCGCTGAACCGGGCCGGCACCCGGGTGCACGAGCCGGTGCACCGCTTCGAGCTGGAGATCCCGGCGAACGCCGTCAGCGCGGTGCTGCTCAAGCTCGGCGAGCTGCGCGCGGTGCCCGGCGAACCCGTCGTCGGGCCGGTGTCGTGCACGCTGCACGGCACGATCCCCGCGGAGCACGTCCACGCGTTCGAGCAGGCCCTCCCGGCGCTCAGCCAGGGTGAAGGCGTATTCCTGAGCGAGTTCGCGGACTACCGGCCCTACCCCGGCCCGCCGCCGACGCGGCCGCGGACCGGCGAGAACCCGTTGGACCGCAAGGAATACCTCGCGCGGGTGGCCCGGCGTTAGCGCTTGTGCGCCCAGGCCGCGCCGAAGCAGTAGGCGCCGAACGCGGCGAGGCCGAGCGCCACGACGGAGAGCAGCACGGTGCCGAAGGGCTGGGCGGCGAGCGTCTTGAGCGCGGCGTCCAGCCCGCCGGCCTTGTTCGGGTCGGCGGTGAACCCGGCGATGGCGAGGAGGATCGCGACCACGGCCAGGACGACACCCTTGGCCAGGTAGCCCGTCATGCCGACCCAGCCGATCCAGTGCTTGGTCTTCCCGGGCAGCTCGCTCGTGTCGAGGTCTTCGAGGAACTTCTTCTTGAAGCCCTTGACCCCGGCGGCGATCGCGACCCCGAGGACGGCCGCGGCGGCGATGACGACCAGCGCCGGCCCGGCGGGCAGCTGCAGCAGCTTGGCCGTGAACTCCTGCTGGGTCTGGTTGCTCGACCCGCCGCCCCCGCTGCCGGTGGCGAGCTTGATGGCGGAGAACCCGAGCGCGAGCACGGTGACCCCGCGCGCCGCGGCGCCGATCCGCTTGCGCGTCCGCTCCCCGCCGCTGACCCATTCGTAGCCGGTGGCGGCCATCAGGAACTGCCAGAGGCCGTAGAGGACCAGGCCGACGGCGAGCACCCAGAGCAGGACCTGTCCGAACGCCGTCGAGCCGACCTGCTGGAGGGCGCCCTTCTGGTCGGCCTGCTCGCTGTCGCCGAAGGCGACCTGCAGCGCGAGGTAAGCGAGGACGAGGTGGACCACGCCGTAACACGCCATCCCGGCCCGGCCGAGCCATTGCGCGGTGTCGCTCTTCGCGCCTTTGTCGGCGTTGGCCTTGGTCCGGCGCGCGCCCTGCGCCGCCCGGTTCGCGCCCTCTGATGTCCGGTTCATACCCGCTAGGTACCCACCCCGGACGGCTCCCGGCTGGGCCAAGCGGCCTAATTACTTGCTGTGACAGACTTGCTCACCGGCCCGACGCACCGGCCAGGAACCAGACCGATACCTGAGCCATCAACGCGAACAGTATTCACTGTCCGCATAATTCACCCAATCGAGCAACCCTTGCAACTCGTTCGAATGAGACCGCGGTTTTTCCTTCACGATACGCAATCTCAGAGACGAGAAGCAGCAAAAATCAGCTGGCTGCTAGCGTCGTTCCGTGCATCTGCGTCACTTCACCTCATGTCGACCCTCATCCTCATCCACGGGGCGACAGTGAGCATCTCCACTTCGATCCGGTCTCCGGAGTCCGACACCACGGACACTGCTCAACCACCGCAACTCTGGCACGCCACCGGCTTGACAGTGGAGTCGTTCCAGCGAGAACTACTGTCAGAGAAGAGCGACAATGAGCTCACCGAGCGACACATCCTGCACGGCAGTTGTTATGCACTCAATGAAGACCAGCACTTCAACGTCAAACGACATATTGCCGACCACTTCTCACTGAGGACGTCGACCGACATCTTCGTCGTCGGATCCGCTAAGCTAGGATTCAGTATCGCGCCCCACAAACGCTATCGACCCTTCAGCGATTCATCAGACATAGATATCGCAATAGTCAACCACGACCTGTACCAGAAGGTATGGCACGAGCTGCACGACTTCAAGATGTCAGGCGCGGCCTGGCATCTACAGCGCCAGTTCGAAGCCTACCTGTCATGGGGCTGGATCAGACCCGACAAGCTCCCCCTTGGCCCGGAGTTCGGCTTCACCAACGAGTGGTGGGAGTTCTTCCGAAACTTGCAGCGACTACAAGTCGGCGGCCCCTATAAAGTATCCGGCGCCTTATATCACGACGTCAATTTCTTGATCAAATACCAGAACAACGCGATCAACAAGTGCCGACCACTGGAGTATGGATCCTAGATGCAGACCTCAGCCACCAACAAGAGGCTTCGCTCGCTACTGACCGGAATACGCGACGGAGTGGTCATCCCGAACCCGGCGTTCCAGCGGCGCTTGGTCTGGTCGAACGACCACAAGATCGCGTTTCTTGAGACCGTACTGCACGGACTACCCTTTCCGGAGATCTTCATGAGCGCCGGAAAAGTCAACCCAGACACCGGCGATGGTTCCGAGCTCATCGTAGACGGACAACAACGGATCACCACACTGTACCAGTACTTCACCGGAACAGGTGATCTCGCCATACCCGACAAGCTCAAGCCATACGCCGAATTGACCGAAGAAGAAAAGATTTCATTCCTCGAATACGAAGTGGTGGTCCGAGACCTGGGCCCCCTTACCGAACACGAGACGCGAGACATATTTCACCGCATCAACTCGACCAACTACTCCCTGACCGCCATGGAAGTGAACCACTCGAGGTTTGACGGCGAGCTGAAGCAGTTCGCCGAGAAGATTGCCACACATTCTTTTTTTTCCAAGCACAAGTTCTTCACCTCACTCGACGGACGTCGCATGAACGATGTCCGTTTCGTGCTTACGTTGATCGTCACCATGATGAGCGGCTACTTCAATCTTGACGACGAACACGAGCCCTACCTTGAGCGATTCAATGACACATTTCCCGCGAAGAACGAGATAGAGGAGCGCCTGGAGGGCGTGTTCAAGTTCATCGAGAAATGCGGGTTCGAGTCAAGGGATCGCATCTGGCAGAAGGGTGACCTGCTCACCGCGGTCGTCGAACTCGATCGGATCATCAACACCGAAAAAATCCCTCTGGACCCACGTGACACGCGCAATATCATGACCGGCTTCTACGAACAGGTGAACAACGCCACCAAAGTGTCATTCACGCCACCGGATGCGGCCGAGTACTACCGACGGGTTCGCTCGGGCATCAACAGCCGGAGCAATCGCATCAACCGAGCCACCGCGCTTCGCGGCCGGCTCAAAGCTCTTTTTTAGAACGAACCGGGCCGGCGGCGGACCTCGTCGAGCCCGGTCCAGCCGCCGTTGACGGCGAGCAGCGTCAGCACCTGCTCCGCCTGCTCGGCGAAGCGCGCGAGGTCGTCGTGGAGCAGCGCCGCGCGTTCGCTGTCGAGCTGCTCGAAGTCGTCCCACCAGAGCCCGATCGCCGCGCCCGCCGTGACGACGAGGCCCTGCACGAGCCGCCGGAACCCGGGCGACGGCTCATCGGCGGTGTTCCGGTACGCCGTCTCGATGTCGTCACACGCGGCCAGCAGCTCCCGCAGCTGCCGGACGGCATCGGCCGGCGTGCCGTCCCAGGCGGCGGTCGGCCAGGCGCGGTCGGACAGCTCGAGCCACAGCCGCCAGCCGGCGAGCAGCTCGGCTTCGTCGTGGGGCGTCCAGGACGCCGGAACCGGCCAGTACATGCTTCGAGCGTGACACCGCCGGAGCGGAAATCCGCCCCGGCGGTGGGTTATGTCTCATGTGGCGTAGCTCAGCTGATCACCGGCGGCACCGGCACGCACGGCGGCGTCTTCGCGTGCGCGGGGTCGAGCGCGTTGAGCACCAGCCCCTGCGCGACGGGGTCGTAGGTGATGCCGAGGTGGTCGGTGAAGTCGAGCCCGCAGACGTTCTGCAGCAGGATGTTCTTGACGTTCGGCGCCGGCGCCAGGAAGGCGCTGGTGTACGGCGTCACGACGTCGTCGTAGCGGGTCTGGATGACGGTGTACTGGATGCCGTCGACGGTCTCACCACCGGCGTTGAGATCGGTGAGGAAGGCGGACCCGACGGCCTGTTCGTTGCACGACTGGCAGACGGTCCCGAGCGCGGCGGGCACCCCGGGGATCATTTCGAGGGTGCTGAGCAGGCCGAAGAGGTCGGTCCCGTGGTTGGACGGCGACAGCCCGACGAGCCGGCTGATCTTGTCCGCACCGCCGAGGTACTTGATCCAGTACCGGATGTTCATCCCGCCCTGCGAGTGCCCGACAACATCGAGTTTCTCGGCACCGGTGGCGGCGAGGATCTTGTCCCCGAAGGCGGCAAGCGCTTTCGTGGTGTCGGCGATCGGCCCGACGGTCTGCAGGAAGCTGCCGGGCGCGCCCCCGAAGTTGCCGGCGAAGACGCAGTACCCGGCGTCGGCGAGCTTCTTGGAGAGGTTGGCCCAGTTCTCGTAGGCGTTGGCGGTGGTCCCGTTCGAGAGCAGCACGGGGTTCGGGTGCTTGTCGGAGGGTTTGCAGTTCCAGTCGTTCGCCCCGGGCGGCGCGATGGTGGGCGCACCGAGCGAGTAGAGCGCGGCTGTGAGGATGTTGGGTTGCACGGGCCCGGTGGGTTCCTTCTCGGCCGCTTGCCCGGTACTGGCCCCCAGTGCCAGCGCCGCCACCGTAGCGACGGCCGCCGTGAGCCACCTGCGCGTCGTTGCGCCCATCCGTTTCACCTCTCTGTGAACCGATGGTGATCCGCGTCACCGACTTTATTAACGCGCGGGTAACATGTCCGGACACTCCCCCTGGTGAGTGATTTTCTATCGGGCTTCGACCTGCTATGAGTGACACGCGGCGGCTGAAGTGCCACTCACGCACATGACAAAGCCACCGAGAACCCGGACCCCGAAGGCCGACCGCGCCGCGGCGGTCCCGGGCACAAACGCCGACACCCCCGGCACCACGTGGGTACCGGGGGTGTCCGCAGGTTCTGCCGATCAGCCCTTGAGCAGGGCCCGCGCCATGACGACCTTCTGAATCTGGTTGGTCCCCTCGTAAATCTGCGTGATCTTGGCATCGCGCATCATCCGCTCGACAGGGAAGTCACGGGTGTACCCAGCCCCGCCGAACAGCTGAACGGCGTCCGTAGTCACCTCCATGGCGATGTCCGACGCGTACGTCTTAGCCGCCGAAGCCATGAACCCGGCCCGCTTGTCCCCACGCTCCGAAGCCGCTGCAGACGCGTACACCAGGTGACGGGCCGCCTCGATCTTCGTCCCCATGTCGGCCAGCATGAACTGAACACCCTGGAACTCGGAGATCGACTTACCGAACTGCTTACGATCCTTCACGTACGCCACGGCCGCATCGAGCGCACCCTGAGCGATACCCAGCGCCTGCGCCCCGATCGTCGGACGCGTGTGGTCCAGCGTCCGCAGCGCCGTCTTCAGCCCGGTACCCGGCTCGCCGATGATCCGGTCCTCGGGGATCGTGCAGTTCTCGAAGTAGATCTCGCGCGTCGGGGAGCCCTTGATGCCGAGCTTCTTCTCCTTCGGGCCCACCGAGAAGCCCGGGTCGTCCTTGTGCACGACGAACGCCGAGATGCCGTTCGCCTTCTTCTCCGCGTCCGGGTCGGTCACGACCATCACCGTGTACCAGGACGACTCGCCCGCGTTGGTGATCCAGCACTTGGTGCCGTTGAGCACCCAGTGGTCACCGTCGAGCCGGGCGCGCGCCCGCATCGACGCGGTGTCCGAGCCGGCCTCGCGCTCCGAGAGCGCGTACGACGCCGAAGCCTCGCCCGACGCAATCGAGGGCAGGACCAGCTTCTTCACGCTCTCCGAACCCGACAGGATGATCGGCTGCGTGCCCAGCTTGTTGACCGCCGGGATCAGCGACGCCGACGCGTCGACCCGCGCGACCTCTTCGATCACGATGCAGGCGCCGACGGCGTCGGCACCCTGGCCGTCGTACTCCTCGCCGATGTGGACGGCGTTGAACCCGGACTTGACCAGCGCGTTGTACGCCTCGATCGGGTAGCGCTCGTTCTCGTCGACCTCGGCCGCGTACGGCGCGATCTCCTTCTCGGCCAGGGCCCGGACCGCGGCCCGCAGCTCCTCGTGCTCCTCGGCAAGCTGGTAAAGGCCTTCGGTCACTTCCGGTCACCTTCTCTACGACGTCGGGAGGGTTCTGCCGATGTTAGCGCTCGTTCACAGCCTGCGTCCTTGTGTCGTTGGCCGCAGAAATCGTACGGTCGGGTGATGCCGCTCACCGCGCCGACGACGCCGCCCGGTTTGCCCGCCTCCCTCGACTACCCCGAAGTCCCGGTCGGATCGATCCTCGCCGCGGGCGCCGCCCGCTGGGGCGACCGGACCGCCTTCGCCATGGACGGTCACAGCCTCACCTTCACCGAGACCTGGCGCGCCGCGTGCCGGTTCGCCAACGCGCTCCGCGAGCGCGGCATCGGCCGCGGTGACGTCGTGGCGCTGCACCTGCCGAACTGCCTGGCCTTCCCGATCGCCTACTACGGCACGCTGCTGGCCGGGGCCACCTTCAGCCCGGCGAACCCGCTGCTCCCGCCGGACGACCTCGCCTTCCAGCTCGCCGACTGCGAGGCCGCGGCCGTGGTGACGTCCGGCCCGGTCGCGGGGGTGCTGGCGAGCGTCGCCGACCGGATCCCGGCGCGGCTGACCGTCGTGGTGAACCCCACCGCCGACCTGCCCGAGGGCGTCGCCGAGTTCGAGGCGTTCCACGCCGGCCAGCCCGAGACGCGCCCCGACGTCGAGCTCGCCTTGCACGACGACCTCGCGCACCTCGCCTACACCGGCGGCACCACCGGCCGGTCGAAGGGCGTGCGGCTCTCGCACCGCAACGTCGTGGTCAACACGTTGCAGCACGCGTGCTGGGGCAGCGGCTCGGTGCCGGCGCTCGACGCCCAGGGCGACATCACCCTCGACCAGGTCGGCAGCGAGGACGAGTGGCAGACGCGGCTCGGCACCGGCGTCGCGATCAACCTCACGCCGTGGTTCCACGCGATGGGCATCATCGGCGGCCTGAACGCGGCGGTGATCGCGGGCACGACGATCGTCCTACACGCGCGCTTCGACCCGGCGGCCTACGTCGCCGACGCCGAGCGCCTGCGCATCACCGGCATCGGCGGCGCGCCGGCGCTGTTCGCCGCCCTGCTCGCGACGCCGGCGTTCCACACGGCCGACCTGTCGTCGGTCCGCACGATCGGCTCGGGCGCGGCGCCGATGAACCACACGATGATCAACGCGCTGCGCGAGCGCTTCCCCGGCGTGGTGGTCAGCGAGGGCTACGGGCTCACCGAGGCGACGATGGGCGCGGTGGTTTCGCCGACGTACGTCTCGGGCACGCGCAAGGTCGGCTCGGTGGGCCTGCCGATCTTCGACACGGAGGTGAAGATCGTCCGGGCCGAAGGCGGCGAGGACCCGCTCCCGGCGGGCGAGAAGGGCGAGGTCTGCCTCCGCGGACCGCAGATCATGCTCGGCTACCGCAACCGCCCCGAAGAGACGGCGGCCGCCCTGGTCGACGGCTGGCTCCACACGGGCGACATCGGCATCCTCGACGCGGACGGCTACCTGTCCATCGTGGACCGCAAGAAGGACATGCTGCTGTACAAGGGATACAACGTGTTCCCGCGCGAGCTCGAGGAGCTCCTCATCACGATGCCGGGCGTCGCGGCGGCCGCGGTGGTCGGCCGCCCGGACACCGAGGTCGGCGAGCTGCCGGTGGCGTTCGTGGTGCCGCGAGGCGCGCTGGACGCCGACGAGCTGATGGCTGCCGTGAACGAGAAGGTGCTGCCGTACAAGCGGTTGCGGGAGGTGCACGTCGTCGAGCAGATCCCGGTATCCGCCGCGGGGAAGGTGCTGAAGCGGGAACTGCGGGAGCGGCTCGGGTGACCGAACAGTCCCCTCGGCCCGACAAGACACCGAAGGTCGCCGGGCCGCTCTGGGTCATCTCGCTGTTCCTCGGGCTTTCCGAGGTCGTGGTCGCGATCGCGGCCACCCAGGCCACCGGGTGGATCCAGGGGATGCTGGCCGTCTTCTCGGTCGTGTTCCCGGCCGCCGTCGCGGCCGTGTTCTTCCTGATTCTGTGGCACGACAACAAGGTCCTTTACGCGCCACGGGAGTTCGGCGAGAGCACGAGTGTGGGCGAGTACGCCGAGGCGATGAGCCGGAACTCGCGCAGGGGCATCAAGGCTCTGGAGTCGGCGGTCACCGAGTCGCTGGGAGAGTTGAACAGCAAACTCGACTCGTTGGGCGCGACGCCCACCCAGCGCGACGAAATCGTCGCCTCCCTCCGCTCGGTGGCGAAACGCAGCATCGTCACCATCGATCTGGCCACGTTCAACACCACTCCGCTGGAGATGCTCGTCGACGACGACACAACCGTGAAGGAGCTCTTGAACGCGGCATATTTCGCGATCAGCCCGCGCGTGCGGCCCTACACCTACGGCAAGGACTGGGTCCTGCGAGACGGACAGACCGGTCGGCTCTTTCGGGACATCGGAACCATCTGGGCGAACAGCAGCCTGAAGGCTCTCGACGACGAAAGGCCGCTGAAGGAGATCGGCATCTCCGGCGGAGACCAGCTCACCGCCGCGCTGCTCTAGTGGCCGGTCTTCTCGCGCAGGGCCGCGTCCTTGTCCAGGACCAGCTTCTCCAGGTCCTGCTGGAAGCGCGCCATCTTCGTGCGCAGCTCCTCGTCCGACGCCGCCAGGATGCGGACGGCCAGGAGCCCCGCGTTGCGCGCGCCGCCCACCGAGACCGTGGCCACCGGGACGCCTGCCGGCATCTGGACGATCGAGAGCAGTGAGTCCAGGCCGTCCAGGTACTTGAGGGGGACCGGGACGCCGATCACCGGCAGGACTGTCGCCGAAGCGACCATGCCCGGGAGGTGGGCCGCGCCGCCCGCGCCCGCGATGATCACGCGGATCCCCCGGGCCACCGCCGATGTCGCGTAGTCCAGCATGCGCTGGGGCGTGCGGTGCGCCGAGTAGACGCCGACCTCGTACTCGACGCCGAACTCGTCCAGCGCCGCGCCGGCCGCCTCCAGCGTCGGCCAGTCCGAGTCGCTACCCATGATCACGCCCACCTGCGGCGCCATACCCGATACTCCCGTCAGTGGATCTCGTAGCCGTCGAGCCAGACGGCGTGGGACAGCCAGTGCGCCGACAGCAGCGCGCGGTTGCGCAGGTCCTCCATGCGCTCACCGGTGAAGTTGACGTGCCCGAGCTTGCGCCCCGGCCGCTCCTGCTTGCCGTAGAGGTGCACCCGCACCTCCGGGTAGCGCGCGAAGAGGTGGTGCAGCCGCTCGTCCGGCCCCATCTCCGGCAGCTCCGACGCACCCAGCACGTTCGCCATCACGCACGCGGGCGCGACCAGGTCCGTCCGGCCCAGCGGGTAGTCGAGCACCGCGCGCAGGTGCTGCTCGAACTGCGACGTGCGCGCGCCGTCCATCGTCCAGTGCCCGGAGTTGTGCGGGCGCATCGCGAGCTCGTTCACCAGCAGCCCGGTGTCGGTCTCGAACAGCTCCACCGCCAGCAGGCCGGTGACGTCCAGCGTCGACGCCACGCGCAGCGCGAGGTCCTGCGCCTCGTGGACCCGCGCGTCCGAAAGGCCCGGCGCCGGGGCGAGGACCTCGGTGTTGATGCCGCCGGACTGCACCGTCTCCACCACCGGGTACGCCGCGCCCTGGCCGAAGGGCGAGCGGGCGACGAGCGCGGCCAGCTCCCGCCGCATCGCCACCTTCTCCTCGACCAGCAGCGGCGTGCCCGCCGCCAGCAGCTCCGGCACCGTCTCGCGGGCCTGCTGCGCCGCGTCCAGCATCCAGACGCCGCGGCCGTCGTAACCGCCGCTGGACGCCTTGAGCACGACCGGCCAGCCGTGCGCGCCGCCGAACTTCACCACATCGTCCACAGTGGACACCTCGGCGAAGGCGGGGCCCGGCACGCCGAGGCCGGCCATCATCTCGCGCATCACGAGCTTGTTCTGCGCGAAGCCCAGCGCGGACGGCGCCGGCCGGATGACAAAACCCTCCATCGCGAGCGACAGCAGGTGCTCACCCGGCACGTGCTCGTGGTCGAACGTGAGCACGTCGACCGAGGCCGCGAACTTCCGCAGCGCCTCGAGGTCGGTGTGGTGCCCGAGCGTGACGTCGCCCGCGACGAGCCCGGCGGCTTCGTTCTCCCCCGCGGCGAGCACCCGCAGGGACTGACCGAGGGAGATCGCCGCCTGGTGGGTCATCCGGGCGAGCTGGCCGCCGCCCACCATGCCCACGACGGGCAGACCAGTGTGTTTGTCCATAGCGGGCACCAGCCTACTGTGTCGACTTTTACCAATCCGGCTGGCAGTCACGGCGGAACAGCCGCCGGTGAGCAGGCCGCCGCCGGTGTGTGTCCGCCTGCTTTCAGCCGGATTGGTAAACGGTGACGACCTGCGGTGACCGCCGGACCAGGCGAACCTCGCGCGCCGCGAGGCCCAGGATCCCGGCCGCCGCCGCGAGCACGTAGAGGTTGCCGAGGACCGACCAGCCCAGGCCCCAGCCGAACTCCGTGTCGCCGCCGTTGGGCACCAGCATCACGACCTGCGAGACGAACAGCACCGCGACCGCCGCCGCGATCCGGTACCACCCCTTGAACACCAGCAGCGTGAGCAACGGCACGCACCACACCCAGTGGTGCGACCACGACACCGGCGACAGCAGCAGCCCGTAGAACGCCGTGACGAGCAACGCCGCCGCATCTTCACCGCGCCGGTGCAGCCGCACCACCAGCCACACCGCGGGCACGGCCAGCACCGCCGCCACCCCGACCGCCACCGCCAGCGACCAGGGCGCCAGCTGCGACGCCCGGCTGACCAGCCCGTTCAGCGATTGGTTGAAGATCCAGTGCACCGACCCGACCCGGCTCGGGTCGGTCGCCGAATCCCGCCAGAACCGCGCCGCGTCGACCGGGATGACCGCGAACATCACCGCTTCGAGCGCCACGAACGTGCCCAGCGCGCGCAGCCCGTCCTTCCACCGGCCCGTGAAGAACAGGTGCGGCACGAAGATCAGCGGGGTCAGCTTGATCGCCGCCGCCACGCCGATCAGCACGCCCGCCCACCGCGACCCACGAGCGGACAGCACCAGGACGTCCAGCACCACGAACGCCATCAGTATCAAGTTGATCTGGCCCAGGAACAGCGTCTTCCACACCGGTTCCAGCGCCAGTGCGATGGCCGTTCCCGCCGGCAGCGCCCACCAGCTTCTTCCCAGAAGCGACGAGCCCCCCGGCGACGACAGCACCACCGTGATCACGACCATAAGGCCGACCACCGACAAAACCGCGATCACGCCCCAGACCAGGCCCGACGGCACGAGCGCGAGCGGCAGGAACAGCGGCGCGGCGGCCGGTGTGTAGGTGAACGGCAGCCGCACCCAGTCCGGCAGCGCCGTCAGCACGTCCCGCGTGTACAGCGGGTCGCCGTGCACCAGCGTCATCGCCCCCGCGCGGTACACGGCGCTGTCCGCGCCGAGGTGCCAGCCGGCCAGCCAGACGACCACGCCCAGAGCGAGAACGAGCAGCGCGAGAAGGCCCGAGAGCACCCAGCCGGTGCGGGCCTCAGACGCCGGTCGCGACGTCGACATGCTCGTCCGCGGCGGCCTTCTTCCGCGCCCGCCGCTGCAGGCCCCAGCGCAGGATCAGTGCCGCGGCCAGCACGACCGGCATCAGGATGTAGGCGTCCCCCAGGATGTTCTGCCACACCTTCCAGTGCAGCTCGACGTTGCGGCCATTGGGCAAGATCAGCAGCACGCAGCTGAGGAACACGAACGCCACCAGGAACGTCCCGACCCAGCGCTTCCACGCCGTCGCCGGGGTGGTCTTCGGCAGCCGCGACACGAGCAGCACGATCAGCGGGACCACCCAGACCCAGTGGTGGGTCCACGAGATCGGCGAGATCAGCAGCGTCCAGAACGCGGTGACCAGCACCGCGGCCAGCGCCTGGCCCTTGCGGTGGAACCGCATGAGCAGCCACAGCGCCGGGATCGCGAGCAGGAAGCCGATGCCCATCGCCGCCTTCGACGCCCACGGCGCGAGGTCGGTGGCCCGGTTCATCAGCGCGTTGAGCGACTGGTTGCCCGCCCAGTGCACCGGCCCGATCCGGCCGGTGTCGGGGAGTGTGATGGTCCAGTACTTGGCCGCGTCGTGGGCGTTGATCAGGAACATCAGGCCCTGGAGCAGCACGAACGTCGCCAGCCCGCGCAGCGCGTCCTTGCGGCGGCCGGTGATGAACAGGTGGCCGAGGAACACCAGCGGCGTCAGCTTGATCGCCGCCGCGACGCCGACCAGCACGCCGCCCCAGCGGCTCCCCCGCGCGCCGATGACCAGCATGTCCAACAGGATCATGGCCATCAGGATCAGGTTGATCTGACCGAGGAAGATCGTCCGCCAGACCGGTTCGAGGCCGAGGAAGACCAGGAAGAACACGATGGTCGAGCGGGCCGGCGAGGCCCACCAGCGCGGCCCGTCGTCGGCCGGGCGGGGCAGCGCGCCGATCGCGATCCGGATCGACAGGGCCATCGCGCCGAGCGAGACGGCGGTGATTAGGCCCCACGAGATCTGCGTCGGGAACGCCGCGAGCGGGACGAAGATCAGCGCCGCCGTCGGCGGGTAGGTGAACGGCAGCAGCGCCCACCACGGCTCGTTGGCGAGGGTGTTGGAGTCGTAGAGCGAGTCGCCGTGCAGCAGCGTCAGCGCGCCGGCGCGGTAGACCGCGCTGTCGACGCCGAGCACCCAGTCGTGCTGCCAGCCGTAGATGCCGTACCCGATCGCGATCACGGGGATCACCAGCAGGATCAGGATCGACCGCGGGCGTACGGACAGGCGGGCGAGTGATTTGCGCAGGGCCAGGCGGTGCTGGGATCTGGCCGCGACTTCGCCGTCGACGTCGGTGGGTACGGTCCGGGTCACCTCACCAGGAAATCATGGCCGGTCCCGTCCGGGGTCAGAAGGGTCCGCGCGAACCGGGCTTTCCGGACGTTCTACGCCCGCGCGAGACGGGCCAGCAGGTCGCACGCCAGTTCGTGGGTGGCGGGCAGCCGCACGGCCGACACCCGGGGCCGGCCCGCGTCCGCCAGCTGGCTGTCGACCGAAAGCCGCTCGTGCAGCGCTCTTCGCAGCGCGACGCCGTGCGAAGCGACGCCCTCGTCCTTCGGGACCAGAGCGGCAACGACGGACGGCCCGAGCGAAGCGACGCTCTGCCCGCTGTCGAACACCGCCCGCAGCGCGTCCGCGACCAGGATCATCCCGGTCAGCCGCGGGAAACCGGCGACGGTGCGGAGGTCGAGCGAGACGACCAGCAGCACGTGGTCCTCGGCCGCCGGCCGCTCCCGCGCGGCGGCCGCCTGGTAGACCTCGACGAGCCGGGTGCGCAGGTACGCGGCCGAGGGCAGGCCGGTCAGCGGGTCGGTGACCTCGGTGTGCACGAGCTGGTCGGTGGCGACGTCGGCCCAGGCCAGCGCCGTGGTCCGGAGCAGCCGTGCCGGGGTCGCGTCGACGTCGGGCGAGACGAACCCGTCGCCGCCGTGGTCGACGACGGCGTGCAGCGCCGCGAGGTCGGCGAGGGTCTCGGCGAGCCCCGCGCCGGCGGCCGCCCGGGCCCTGGCCAACCCGGCCAACGCCGTTTCGGCGGCTTCCACCCGGCCCTTGGCCGTCACCGCCGCGCAGACGGCGTCGACCTCGGGCAGGGCCCAGTCGCTCGGGAAGCGCCAGCCGGAGGCCAGGCTGGCCGTGCGCCAGCGCGCCCGCAACGTGCGCAGAGCGTGGTCGCGCTCGGCGTGCGCGGAGGCGGGCGGGACGTCACCGGAGCCGGATCGCGTAGCCGGAAGATCCACTGGCCACCCGCTCCTTTCGTCCGGTCCGTGTCGATCTTGGTCGGTGCTTCACGGTGAGGACGTACCCCGATGGACGCCGTGACGCGTACTGGCGAGTTTTTGTTAAGAAGGTTTTCCCCGGAGCCGGCCGGAGGTGGGTGATTTTGCTCCGCCGACGGAGTCAACACCCCCACCACGACGTGACGGCCCAGGGCGGGTCAGTCACACTTGTCTCGCGCCGCGGGCTCGCCTGTAATGGCAGGTCCTGGCCCTAGCCGACCGAGGAGTGCCGTGTCCACCGTTCCCGCCGATCTCAGCGGAAAGAGTGACGCCGAGCTGATCGCCGAGGTCCGCGCCGGGAAGATCGAGTCGTACGGGCCACTCTATGAACGGCACACCGGCGCGGCGCACAATCTCGCCCGTCAGCTGGCCCGCTCGAGCTCCGAAGCCGATGACCTCGTGTCCGAGGCGTTCGCCAAGGTGCTCGACACTCTCCGTGGTGGCAAGGGACCGGACACCGCCTTCCGGGCGTACCTGCTGACCGCGCTGCGTCACACTGCGTACGACCGCACCCGCAAGGAACGCCGCGTCGACCTCAACGAGGACATGACCGACGTCGGCGGCGCGGCGGCCGAGGCGCTGACCGTGCAGTTCTCCGACACCGCCGTCGCCGGGCTCGAGCGGACGATGGCCGCGAAGGCCTTCGCACGGCTGCCCGAACGCTGGCGCGCGGTGCTCTGGCACACCGAGATCGAGCAGCAGAGCCCGGCCGAGGTCGCGCCGCTGCTGGGCCTGACCGCGAACGGCGTCTCCGCGCTCGCCTACCGCGCACGCGAAGGGCTGCGGCAGGCGTACCTGCAGGTCCACCTGCAGGAGAACGAAGAGGAACGCTGCCGAGCCTGCGCCGAACGCCTCGGCGCGTGGACCCGCGACGGGCTGTCCAAGCGGGAACGCGCCCAGGTCGAATGCCACCTCGACGAGTGCGAGAACTGCCGTGCGCTGGCCGCCGAGCTCGCCGACGTCAACGGCGGGCTGCGCGCGATCATCGCCCCGATCGTCCTGGGCGGCGCGGCACTCGGTTACCTCGCCACGATCGGCGCCGCGAAAGCCAGTGCTGCCACCGCCGCGACCGCGGGGGCGGCCGCCGCCGGCGCAGCTGCGGCCGGGGGCAAGGCCGGCGCGGCCGCGGGGGCCGCCGCCGCGGGGCCCCGCCAGTTCGCCGGGGTCGCCGCGTCCGGGACGGCGGTCGTCGCGGCCGTCATCATCGCGCTGACCGCGGGCGGCGGGGCGCAGGACATCCCCGTCGCGGCCCAGGTGCCGCCGCCGGCGACCCAGCCGGTCCAGCCGCCGGCGCCGAAGCCGCAGCCGCCCGCCCCTCCGGCGCCCGCGCAGCCACCGGCACCGCCCGCGCCTCCCGCACCACCGGCGCCGCCCGTCGAGCCCGCGCCGCCGACGGTCGAGCCGCCGGCTCCCGCACCGCCGGCGCCGCCCGCCCCGGCACCGCCGTCGGTGTCCGCGACCACGCCGCCGGGCGGGCTGGAGCTGAGCCCCGGCACCGCGCTGAACCTGCCGCTCACCGTCCGCAACGACGGCGGCAGCGCGTCCGAGCCGGTGGCCGCCGCGCTGAACCTGCCGCCGGGCGTGCACGCGGTCGACGCGGGCGGCGGTGGCGCGCCGATGGCGTTCGCCCAGGACGGCGCCCCGATTTCGGTGAACTGCCCGGGTGGCGAGGGCACGGTCGTCTGCAAGACCGGCGCCGGCCTGCAGCCCGGCCAGAGCGCCACGCTGAACTTCCGGCTCCAGGCCGACGAGGACGCCCAAGGCGGCACGGTCACCGGGTCGGTCACCGCCGGCGTGCAGATCAACGTCGCGGTGAGCGTGAAGGTCACCGTGAAGCTGCCGCCGGAAGCCGTGGTCCTCGAGGCGCAGGGCGACGGGCTCTCAGCGTTCCCCTGGACCCGCAACCCGCTGGTCTACGTGCGCGTCCGCAACACCGGCGAGACGACCAAGCCGGTCACGGTCACCTTCGACCACCCGCTGTGGCAGTGGTGGAGCCTGCGCGGCTTCCCCTGCACGACGACCGGCGACGGCGCGAGCTGCACGACGAAGAGCGCGCTGGCCCCCGGCCAGCACGTCAACCTGTGGGTGCGGCTGAAGGGCCGTCCCGACGACGGGCGCGTCACGATCAACGCGAAGCTCGGCAAGGCCACGGCGGCGCCGGTGACCGTGGACTTCGGCTGTTACCACCACTGGTGCGGCGAGGACCCGCTGCCGACGACCACCCCGCCGACGTCGACGACCACGCCCACGAAGCCGACAAAGCCTTCGAAGCCGACGTCGACGACTCCGCCGGCGACCACGTCGAAGACCGAGCCGACCACCGAGCCCCCGGTGTCTTCGACGACGACGAGCGCGCCGCCTCGGCCGACCGGCAAGCCGGGCGACCAGCCGCCGACCGTCACCCCCGAACGGGCTTTCGGGTGGCTGACCGGGTAGCGTCCGCGCGGTGCGCGAGCTGCTGAAAAAGCATCGCGAGCTCCTCCGCTTCGCCGTTGTCGGCGGGATCAGCTTCGTGATCACGATGTCCGTCAACTACGGCCTGAAGTTCACCGTGCTGCGGACCCACCCGGTGACGGCGCTGATCCTCGGCGTCCTCGTCGCGACGATCTTCTCCTACGTCGCCAACCGCGAGTGGTCGTTCCGCACCCGCGGCGGCCGCGAGCGGGCGCACGAGGCCGCGCTGTTCTTCCTGATCAGCGGTGTCGCGCTGGGCCTGAACGCGCTGCCGCAGTGGTTCTCGCGGTACGTGCTCGACCTGCAGGCGCCGCACCTGTCGGCGTTCGGCGTCGAGGTGGCCGACTTCGTCAGCGGGATCGTCATCGGCACGCTGCTGGGGACGGCGTTCCGCTGGTGGGCGTTCAAGAAGTGGGTGTTCCCGGAGGAAGACGCCCGGGTGTCCCTTTCCGTCGCGGACGATCCGGACATTCCCGGCCGCAAGGTCGCCTGAACCACAGGTCAACGCGGTGTGCTCCTAGACTGGGGTGCGTGACCGTTGTGGAAACCGTGCTCAAGCGCACGCCGGAACCACTGCGTTCGGTGCTGATCAAGCACCGGGAGCTGCTGAAGTTCGCGATCGTGGGCGGCACGACGTTCCTCGTCGACAACGGCGTCTGGTACTTCCTGAAGCTGTCGGTGCTCGAGTCGAAACCGACCACCGCGAAGGCCATCGCGATCATCGTCGCCACGATCGTGTCGTACATCCTCAACCGCGAATGGTCGTTCCGCACCCGCGGCGGCCGCGAACGTCACCACGAGGCCGCGCTGTTCTTCGTGATCAGCGGTATCGCGGTCGTGGTGAACTTGATCCCGCTGTACGTCTCGCGGTACGTGCTCGACCTCGAGGTCCCGCACGTGACGCGGCTGGTGCAGGAGGTAGCGGACTTCGCGAGCGGGTCGATCATCGGCATGCTGCTGGCGATGTTCTTCCGCTTCTGGGGGTTCAAGAAGTGGGTTTTCCCGGATGAGCTGGGCGAACGCCGGCGCGACACCGGCGACGTGACCCGCCTCCGCTGAACCAGTTCCGGCTCCGATCACGCGAGTTCCGTCCCGGATCACGGGCATCACGCGTGATTGAGCGGGCATCACGCGTGTCTGGTCGGGCATCAGCCCGATGCCCTCTCGATCACGCGTGATGCCTCCCGGATCACGCGTGATTCCCGGCGGATCTCGCGGAAACTACTTGTCTTCTGACATGTAGTTGTCTACAGTCATCCTCGTCAGTGTTCCTTCGTGAGGACGCCGTCCGGGTTCGGCCGGGCGAGCGGGACGATTCGAGGTGGTTTCCGAGCGCGAAGAGGTCGCACCCGTTCGCGGGTGACGATGGAGCCTTTTCCCGACTCGACGGGACGCGTGCCCCAAGCCGCGTCCGCATCTCTCGTCCCTTCTGACGAAACAAGGACCCTTTCTTGAGCACCACCGCGCTGAAACGCGCCCAGCTGAAACCCGCGCTCGCGGGCCTTTTCCTGTCCGTTTTCCTCGCCATGCTCGACACCCAGGTCGTCGCCACCGCGCTCCCGCGGATCGCCGCCGAATTCACGAGCGCCGGGGCCTATGCCTGGGTCACCACCGCCTACCTGCTCGCCGGCAGTGTCACCGCTCCCCTCTACGGCAAGCTCGGTGACGTCGCCGGGCGCAAACGTGTGCTCCTGGGCGCCCTCGGCCTCTTCCTGCTCGGTTCGCTCGCCTGCGGCCTGGCGCCGTCGGCTCCGCTGCTGATCGCCGGGCGCGTCCTGCAGGGCGCCGGCTCCGGAGGCCTCTTCGTCTCCGTCGGCGCTTCGCTCGGCGAAATGTTCACGCCTCGCGAAGGCGCGAAGTACTTCGGGTGGTTCTCGATCTGCTTCGCCGTCGCCTCGCTCGCCGGACCCGTCTTCGGCGGCCTGCTGACCGATCTGGCCGGCTGGCGGTCGATCTTCCTGGTCAACCTGCCGCTCGGCCTGGTCGCCCTGGTGCTGCTCAGGCACCTCGACCTGCCTCGACGCCGTCGGCAAGCCCCGTTCGACTTCGCCGGTGTGGTCCTGCTCGGGGTCACGATCACCGGGTTCACCCTGCTCACGCCGTGGTCGATCGGCCTCGGCGCGCTCGCGGCCGTCGCCTTCGTCCTCGTCGAAAGACGAGCCGAAGCGCCGGTGCTGCCGCCACACCTGTGGCGCGACCGGACGTTCACCGTGTCCGTCGTGCTCAGCGTGCTCGCCGGGTTCGCCTTCCTCGGCTCGATCAACTACGTCGCGGTCTTCCTGCAGGCCGACGCCGGCCCGGCGGAAGGCGGGCTGCGGCTCGTGCCGATGACGATCGCCGTCGCGGTGGCGTCCGCCGTCGGGAGCCGGGTCATCGCGCGCACCGGCGCCTATCGCTGGGCGCCTCGGCTCAGCATGGCGCTCGGCCTGCTCGCCGTGCTCGGCCTCACGGTCGTCCAGGGGCTGCCGCTGGTCCTGCTCTGCCTGGTCGTCTTCGGGCTCGCGGCCGGGCTCAACCTGCAGGTCCTCGCGATGGCGACGCAGAACACCGCGCCGCCGGGAGACCGTGGCGCGGTCGCCGCCACCGTCAACCTCGCCCGCGCGCTCGGCTCGGCCCTCGGCCCGGTCGCGCTCGGCTTCGCCTACCGAGCCGGCGCCCACGGCGTTTTCCTCGCCCTGCTGCCGGTCCTCGCGCTCGCCCTCGTCACGGCGTTCGCGCTCCCGCACGTCCCCCTCGAAGGAGAATCCCGATGATCTTCGTCCTCGGCGCCACCGGCAAGGTCGGCCGCGCCCTCGTCCCCGCCCTGCTCGACGCCGGCGCCGCCGTCCGCGCCCTGACCCGCGATCCCGGGAAGGCCCACATCGATCCGCGCGCCGAAGTCGTCCAGGGTGACCTCGACACCGCCGATCTCCCCGCGCTGCTCGACGGTTCGGACCGCGTGTTCGTGCTGACCCAGGGCCACGCCGCCGACCGCGAACAGGCGGTCGCCGAAGCCGCCGCCCGGGCCGGGGTCACCCACCTCGTCAAGCTGTCCACCACCGGTGTCCACTTCGGACAGAACGACGTGATCACCCGCTCCCACGCCGAAGCCGAGCAGGCGGTCCGCACGGCCGGTCCGATGTGGACGATCCTGCGGCCCGGCGCCTTCATGGACAACCGGTTCGCCTGGCGCGAAACGATCCGCGGCGAGAACACCGTGTACGCGCCGGACACCGACCCGGCGTCCGCGCTGGTCCACGTCCGCGACATCGCCGACCTCGCGACGCTCGTCCTCACGACGTCCGGCCACGAAGGCGCGACCTACGCGCTCACCGGCGGCGAAGCCCTCACCACCGCGCAGCAGGTGAAGATCCTGTCCGAAGTGCTCGGCCGGCCGATCGAGCACGTCGAAGAGCCCGAAAGCGCCGCGCGCGACCGCATGATCCGGATGTACGGCTGGCCCGCCCAGGCCGTCGACGGGCTCTTCGCCCTCAAGCGCGAGTCCGCCGGCCACGAACACGTCGTCTTCGACACCGTGGAGCGGCTGCTCGGCCGGCCGCCGCGGACCTTCGCGGACTGGGCGCGTGAGAATGCGGCCGCGTTCACCTACCATTACCGGGGGTGACGGCGGGGAGGTGACCGGATGGCCGACGGCCTGCGTGTCCTCGTCGTGGACGACCACCCGCTCTTCCGCTTCGGCGTCTGCACGCTGCTCGACGCCGAAGCCGGGATCGAGGTCGTCGGCGAGGCCGCGACCGGGGTCAACGCCGTCGACGCCGCGGCCGCGCTGCGGCCCGACGTCGTGGTCATGGACCTCCACCTGCCCGACCTCTCCGGGATCCAGGCGACCCGGCACATCGTGACCGCGAGCCCGGACACCGGCGTGCTGATGCTGACGATGGCCGACGAAAGCGAGTCGGTCTTCGCGGCGATGCGCGCCGGTGCCCGCGGCTACCTGCTCAAGGACGCCGAGCCGGACGAGATCATCCGCGCCGTCCAGGCGGTCGCCCGGCGTGAAGCCATCTTCGGCCCCGACATCGCGAACCGCGTCCTCGGCTTCTTCAACCAGCCGCCGGCCACCGAGCCGGTCTTCCCGGAGCTGACCGGGCGCGAGCGTGAGGTCCTGTCGCTGATCGCGGCCGGGCACAGCAACGGCGTCATCGCGAACACGCTGTGCCTGAGCCCGAAAACCGTGCGCAACCACATCTCGAACGTCTTCGCGAAGCTGCACGTCGCCGACCGGGCCGAGGCGATCGTCCGGGCCAGGGACGCCGGCCTCGGGCGGTCTTGAGGGGCGGTCCTCCGGGCAACATCGGGACGCCGGTCCCATGTGCCCGGGACACCTCGGAGGGCAGGCTGAAGGCCTGCACCGTTCGAGGGGAATGGGTGACGATGTTCGAATCCGACAGGACGCCGGTGGTGGTCCGCGCCACCGATCCGATCCTGCACAACGGCGTCTGCATGGCGCTGCGTTCGCGCGACGACGTCCGGGTGGTGGACGCGGAGGCGGCCGACTCCGGCGTGGTCGCGCTGCTGGTCGCCGACCGGCTCGACGAGTCGATGACCCAGCTGCTGTCCGCGTTGCACCACCAGGGCTTCACCCGCATCGTGCTGGTCGCGGGCGAGGTCGACGACAACGAGATCCTCAACGCCGTCGAGCACGGGGTCTGCGCGGTCGCCCGCCGCGCCGACGCCGGGCCGGAGGTGCTCGTCCGGCTGGTCAAGGCCGCCGCGGCCGGGGAGGGCGCGCTGCCGCCCGACCTGCTCGGGCGGCTGCTGAACCGGGTTTCCCGGCTGCAGCGCCAGGTGCTCCAGCCGCGGGGGCTGCACCTGGGCGGGATGAGCAACCGGGAGACCGAGGTGCTGCGGCTGGTCGCAGCGGGCTGTTCGACGCAGGAGATCGCCGACCAGCTGTGTTATTCGCAGCGCACGGTGAAGAGCATCCTGCACGACGTGACCAACCGGTTCCAGCTGCGCAACCGTTCGCACGCGGTCGCGTACGCCCTGCGTGAAGGGTTGATCTGACCCATGATCGCCCAGGTCGACGAGGCCTTGTGCCGGCTGTTGCGCCCGCGTCTGCCGGCGGGGACGCAGATCCGGCTCGATCCGCCGAAGCCGACCTGGCAGACGGAGTCGCAGGTGCGGAGCGTGGAGCTGTTCCTCTTCGCGCTGCACGACGCCGTCGGCGAAGAAGACGAGGGGGGAGGGAAGCGCGCGGCTCGCCGCTGCGCGCTTTCCTACCTCGTCACCGCGCGGGCCGCGAAGGTCCGCGAAGAACACGATCTGCTCGACGCCGCGCTGCACGCGGTGCTCGACGCCGACGAGGGCTCACCGGTCCGGCCGCGCCTGGCGGCCACCGACCCGACGGCCCTGTGGACCAGCCTGGGCATGCCCGCGCGAGCCGGGTTCGTCCTGCTCGTCACCGCCGACACCGAGTGAGTGCGCGGTGGTGATGCCCGCGAGCACAAGGTCGACCCCGGTAAGGAACTGCTCGCGGTCGTCGTGCTCCCGCACCTGCCCCGCGATGGCCCGGACGAACGGGTAGCCGGCCGGGTCGAGCGCTTCCCACGCCGTCGCCACGGTGTCGAGGAACTCGGCGCGGCCCACCGTGAGCCCGGGGGTGTGCGCGTTCGCCGCGTTCTGGCCGGCGGCGCCGAGGACGTAGTGCACCAGCGCCGACGTCGCGGTGAACCAGCTGGCTTCGGGCACGCCGAGCGCCTGGACGTGCCGGCCGAAGCTTTCGAAGACCCGCGGCGCGACCAGGCCCGAGGGGTTCCGGGAGAACTGCGCCGAGAGCTGGGTCGCCAGCCACGGGTGCTCGTCCAGCGCGACGAACAGGCCGAGCGCGACGCCGCGGATCCCGTCTCGCGGCGAGCTCGCGGAGTCCGGCGTGGCCAGCACCGCCTCGACGACGGCTTCGGTCGCGGCGCCGAGCAGCTCACCCTTGTTCGCGACGTGCCAGTAGATCGCCCCGGCCCCGGTCGCGAGCCGCTCGGTCAGCACCCGGAACGTCAGCCCGCTCTCGCCGGCTTCGTCGAGCACCTCGACGGCCGCTTCGACGATGCGATCCCGGGAAAGAGCCTCTGTGCGCCGCGCAACCATGGCTCCATCTTGACATGACTGGAACGCCGTTCCAATATGGAATGACATTCCAGAGAGGAGCACCACCATGCGCACCCCCATCACGATCATCGGCGCCGGACTCGGCGGCCTCACGCTCGCCCGGGTCCTGCACGTCCACGGCATCCCGGCCACGGTTTACGAGGCCGAGGCCTCCCCAGCGGCCCGCACGCAGGGCGGGATGCTCGACATCCACGCCCACAACGGCCAGCCCGCCCTCGAAGCGGCCGGCCTGCTCGAGGAGTTCCGCGGCCTGGTCCTGGAGGGCCGCGAAGCGACGCGGATCCTCGACCGGCACGGCACCGTGCTGCTCGACGAACCCGACGACGGCACCGGTGGCCGTCCCGAAGTGCAACGCGGGGAGCTGCGGCAGCTCCTGCTCGATTCACTCCCGGCGGGCACCGTCCGGTGGGGACACAAGGTCAGCGGCGTCCGCGCGCTCGGCGAGGGCCGCCACGAAGTGACCTTCACCGACGGCACGTCCGTCACCACGGACGTCCTGGTCGGCGCGGACGGCGCGTGGTCGAAGGTCCGGCCGCTGCTTTCCGACGCCGTTCCCGCGTACGCCGGGACGTCGTTCGTCGAGACGTACCTGTTCGACAGCGACACCCGCCACCCGGCCAGCGCGAAGGCCGTCGGCGGCGGCGCGCTGTTCTCGCTCGAGCCGGGCAAGGGCATCCAGGCGCACCGCGAAAGCGGCGGGAACCTGCACACCTACGTCGTGCTGTCGGAGTCCCAGGAGTGGTTCGCCGAGATCGACTTCACCGATGCGGCCGCGGCCTCCGCGCGGATCGTGAAGGAGTTCGACGGCTGGGCCCCGGAGCTGACGGCGTTGATCACCGACGGCGAGACCGCGCCGGTCCTGCGCCCGCTCAACACGCTGCCGGCGAACCACCGCTGGGAGCGCGTGCCGGGCGTGACGCTGCTCGGCGACGCCGCCCACCTGTCGGTCCCGAACGGCGAAGGCGCGAACCTGGCCATGGCCGACGGCGCCGAGCTGGGCAAGGCCCTCGCCGCGCACCCGGACGACGCCGAGGCCGCGCTCGCCGAGTACGAGCGGGCCCTGTTCCCGCGGAGCCTCGAAGCCGCCACCGAAGCCGCGCGCGACTTCGAGCTCTGCTTCGGGGAGAACACACCGCACAGCCTGGTCGCCCTGCTCACCGGGCAGGCCTGACTCAGCGCGGGACG
Organism: Amycolatopsis sp. NPDC104587; assembly: GCF_055583645.1. Taxonomy (NCBI): domain Bacteria; kingdom Bacillati; phylum Actinomycetota; class Actinomycetes; order Pseudonocardiales; family Pseudonocardiaceae; genus Amycolatopsis; species Amycolatopsis sp. NPDC104587. Next base: position 492,473 of record NZ_JBVJNO010000006.1, on the reverse strand, counting down.
CGTTCGGCGGGCCAGCGCACTTCGGGCACGTCGCTGGGCCGCGGGACCTTGAGGAACAGGCTGAACACAGCCGGACGGCGGTTCGACAGCTCCAGGCGGCCGCCGTCCGCCTCGACCAGCGCGCGGGCCAGCGCCAGCCCGACGCCGGTCGAGCCGCCGCCGGAGAAGCCGCGTTCGAAGATGTGCGGGGCGAGCTCGTCGGGCACGCCCGAGCCGGTGTCGCTGACCTCGATGACCACCGTGCCCTCGGCGTCCCCACGGCGGGCGACCAGGGTGACCGTGCCCGAGCCGTGGCGCAGCGCGTTGTCCAGCAGCACGCCGATGACCTCGCGGAGCCGCCCGGGCGTCGCCCGCGCCATCAGGCCGTCGGCCACGCGCATGCGCAGGTTGCGGCCTTCCGAGCGGAGCAGCTCACGCCACTCCTGCGCCATCTCGGGCAGCTGCGTGGGCAGGTCCACCGGCTCCGCGCCGACCTCGCGGGCCGCACGCGCCGCCGCGAGCAGCTCGTCGAGCGCTTCGGCGAGCCGGTCGGCCTGCTCCTGGGCGGCCTTCGACTCGACGGCGACCTCGTCGTCCGGGTGCACGGTGAGCGGTTCGAGCCGCAGCTGCAACGCCGTCAGCCGGCTGCGCAGCTGGTGCGAGACGTCCCCGACGAGCTGGCGTTCGCGCTGCACGAGCTGGGCGAGCGCGGTGCCGGACGCGTCCAGCGCCTCGGCGACCATGTCGAGCTCGCCGACGCCGTAGCGGCTCGGGTCGGGCCGGAAGTCACCGCCGCCGAGCCGCGACGCGCGTTCGGCGACGTGCCGCAACGGCTTCGCCAGCCGCCGCGCGGTCGCGATCGCGACCACCGCGCCGGTGCCGATCGACAGCAGCACCAGCAGGACGACGACGAGCGTCACCGTCGTCTGGCGTTCGTGCATCGGCCCGGCCGGCACGGCGATCTCCACCTTGCCGTCGCGGGCCAGGTCGGCCGTCTCGCCGACGATGTCGGGGCCCGGGTCGTTGCCGTAGCGCTTCTCCCCCTGGCCGCTGGACCACACGGTGAGCAGGCCGTTCGCCGGGACCGCCGCGCGCACCTGGTCGAGGTCGATCGCCTGGCCGTTGGCGATCTCGGTGTCGAGGATCGCCGCCGCCGCGCGGGCGTTTTCGGCGAGGGTCTCCCGGTAGCTCGACTCGATCTGCCAGCTCGCCACGATGCCCAGCGGGATGCCGAGGACCGCCGCGGTGACCGCGACGGCCAGGAGGATGGCCAGCAGGATGCGGCGGCGCACGGCTTATTCGGCGTTGAAGCGGAAGCCGACACCGCGGACGGTCGCGATCCGCCGTTCGCCGTCGTGGGTCTTGCTGCTGCGGCCGGCGGCCTCGTCGGCGGCGATGGCGAGCTTCCGCCGCAGCCACGACATGTGCATGTCGAGCGTCTTCGACGTCTTCGACTCGAGGTCGTTCCAGACCTCGGCGAGGATCTCGTCGCGGCTGACGACCTGCCCGGCGCGGCTCATCAGGACGCGCAGCAGCTCGAACTCCTTGTTCGCCAGCTGGACCTCGTGCAGGTCGACGGTGACCAGCCGCGCGCCGAGGTCCATCCGCACCCCACCGGCCTCGAGCACCTCGGGCACCCGGCGGCGCAGCAGCGCGCGGATCCGGGCGAGCAGCTCGGCCAGCCGGAACGGCTTGGCGACGTAGTCGTCGGCGCCCGCGTCCAGGCCGACGACGAAGTCGACCTCGTCGGTGCGGGCGGTGAGCATCAGGACGGGCAGCTCGGTCCCGTTGGCGCGCAGGCGCCGGCACACCTCCAAGCCGTCCATCCCGGGCAGACCGAGATCCAGCACGAGCAGGTCGACGCGCTGGGCGGCGGTGGCGTCGAGCACCGAAGGGCCGTCGGTGACGACGTGGATCTCGTATCCCTCACGTTCGAGGGCGCGGGAGAGCGGTTCGGCGATGGCCGGATCGTCTTCGGCAAGTAGGACCATGCTCACCTGGTCAACTCTACGGCGGTGCGGCGTGAAACCATCGTGACCGTGCCTGGCTACGGAGATGATCTGGACCTCGCCACCCGGCTGGCTGACACCGCCGACGCGATCACGGCGGCGCGGTTTCGCGCCCTGGACCTCAGGGTCGAGCGCAAGCCCGACCGCACCCCGGTGACCGACGCGGACACCGCGGTCGAAGACGCGGTCCGCGCGGTGCTGGCCGCGGAACGCCCGTCCGACGCCGTCTTGGGCGAGGAACGCGGTGGCTCGGCGGCGACCGGCCGCGCGTGGGTGCTCGACCCGATCGACGGCACGAAGAACTTCCTCCGCGGAGTACCCGTCTGGGCGACGCTCATCGCGCTGGTCGTCGACGGCGACCCGGTGGTCGGCATGATCACCGCGCCGCTGCTGGGCCGCCGCTGGTGGGCTGCGACCGGGTCCGGGGCGTTCTCGTCCGACTCGGCCGGGACGCGCCGGCTGGCGGTTTCGGGAGTTTCGTCTCTTTCGGACGCTTATCTGTCCACAACGGACCTGAACTCGTGGGGCGAGCACCACTCGCGGGAGAAGTACCTCGAGCTGGTGGACGCGTGCTGGGAATCCCGCGCGTTCGGCGACTTCTGGCACCACGTCCTGGTGGCGGAGGGCGCGTTGGACGTCGCGGCGGAGTGCATCGTGAACCCGTGGGACGTCGCGGCGGCACAGGTGATCGTCACCGAGGCCGGGGGCCGGTTCTCCGACCTGGACGGCTTGGGCCGGTACGACAACGGGAGCGCGTTGTCGACGAACGGCCTGCTGCACGACGAAGCGCTGGGGATCCTCAAGCGCTAGGCGAGCCGGTCCAGTGCGGTGCTGAGGAACGCGTCCCGGCGTTGGGCCGCGAAGTCGACGTCCGCGATCGAGCGGGTCCGCAGGGGCCGCGCAGCCCGAGGCTCGAGCGAGACCGCCTGAAGCGCGGCCGCCGTGGCCCCCAGCGCCTGGAGCCGTGCGTTCGAGGCGACCGGGGGAATCCGGCTGTGCCCGGGCAAGGCAGCCGTCAGCACCGCCAACGCTCCGGTCGCGGTGCCATCCAGATCCGTGGCGATCAGCCGGGCCGCGGGCAGCCCGTCGTCACCGGCGACCCGCAGCGCCGCCGCCTCGGTCGCGAACCGCCGGCGATGATCGGGATCAGCGGGGTCCCCGAGCCGCAGCACGGCCGCGTCGGCCCCGTCGAACCTCAGCAACCACGGATCGGCGCCTTCCCGCAGGCCGGTGACCGAGGCCACCCCGGCGCCGCCGACCGCGTCGGTCACCCACCGGCCGCTCCCGCTTCGTCACGACCCCGGCAGCAGGCCGACGGCGCCACGGGCGACCTGCGCCCAGGCCAGCCGGCCGAAGAGGTAGTGGCACGCGACCTGCTCGCTGGTGAACCGCGCCCAGTCGTAGCGGTTGCCCTGCTCCCGCCAGAACACCTCCCACGCCTCGTCTTCGCCCTGCATCAGGCACCAGGCGTTGTCGACCTCGGCGCCGAGCGAGACCACCTCCGGCGGGACGCCCAGCACGCCGAGCCAGCGCTGGATCGACTGGGTGTTCATCAGTCCTCTTCCCCCTTGGCCTCGGCGAGATAACCGAGGGTGACGAGCTCGTCCGCCGCCAGCAGCGCCCGGTAGCGGGCGCCGCCGCCGACCTGGCCGAACCAGTTCGCGGTCTCCGACCGCCACATCGGCACCGCGCGCACGACGACGTACCGGCGGTACTCGGCGTCCAGCATCCCGGGCGGCAGCGAGCGTTCCGCGAACGGCGTGCCGTCGGCGAAGAACACCCGGCCGTACGCCGGGCCGAAGCGGTCGAGCACGGTGTTGGCCGGGACCATCACCGGCTCGGCGTGGTCGAGGCCGCCCTCGGGGAACATCTCCCCCGGCGGCCACGCGTACTCCGGCCCGAGCTCGCTGTGCCCGACGACGAACCGGCGGATCCACACCGCCTGCGTCGCCCGCGCGTACGGGACGTAGTGCTCGGTCAGGTGCGCCGGCACCGGCCGCGGCGGCGCGGTCGGCGACCGGCGGAACCCGGCGGTGACGTTGGTGAGAGCCTGGTCGTCGAAGATCAGCCGGGCGTCCGGGTGGTCGTTCGGGCCGAAGCCGTCCGGGTCGTCCTCGGGCAGGTCGAGCTGCAGCGCCGGTTTGTCCATCGCGACCGGCAGGTGCCCGATCGGGAACATGTGCACCAGGAACAGCGCGACAACGCTTTCCCGTTCGACGCGCGGCGAGCCGAGCGGGGGCAGCGGCGCGGGCGAGCCGGGGTTCGGCGGCGGACCCGCCACGGGCGGCGGCGGCCCGGCCGGCGCCGGCGGGGGCTGCGGGGCCGGGGGCAGCGGGAACGGCGGCAGGAGCGGCGACACCGCGTGCGGCCACGCGGCGGGATTGCCCGAAGGCGGCGTCGGCGCCTCTTCGAAGGCGCCCGAGTCCGGCAAGCCGTACCCGGGCAGCCGGATCGGCCCGGTGTCGAGGTCGGCCTCGACCGGTTCGGAGCCCGCCTCGGAAGGCTCGGTCACACCCATCCTCCGGCTCGGTCGGTGCCCGCGGGCACACTGTTCGACGCGGCCGCGGCCGGTCCCCCTTGATACCGCACCCCTCGGGTGCGTGCGCAGGCGAGGTCAGCTCAGCGCGGCCACCACGCGGGACGGGCTCGGGCGGCCGAGCTGTCCCGCCATCCACGCGCTGGCCGCCACCAGCGCGTCCAGGTCGACGCCGGTCTCGACGCCGAGGCCGGCCAGCATCCACACCAGGTCCTCGGTGGCCAGGTTCCCGGTCGCCGACTCGGCGTACGGGCAGCCACCCAGTCCGCCCGCCGAAGAGTCCACTGTCGACACTCCACATCGGAGCGCCGCGAGGGTGTTGGCGAGAGCCTGACCGTAGGTGTCGTGGAAGTGCACGGCCAAAGTGCCGACATCGCCGAACAGCCCGACCAGGTTCTCGACCTGGCCCGCGGTCGCGACGCCGATGGTGTCGCCCAGCGAAAGCTGCGAGCAGCCCATGTCCAGCAGGCGGCGCCCGGCGTCGGCGACCTGCTTCGCGGGCACTACGCCTTCCCAGGGGTCGCCGAAGCACATCGAGAGGTAACCGCGCACGTCCAGGCCGGCTTCCCGGGCCCGGGTGACGACCGGCTCGAACATCGCGAACTGCTCGTCCAGCGACGAGTTGAGGTTCTTCTGCGCGAACGTCTCCGTGGCGCTGGCGAAGATCGCGATGTGCTCGACCCCCGCGTCGAGGGCCCGGTTCAGGCCCTTCTCGTTCGGCACCAGCACGGGGTAGCGGACGCCTTCACGGCGGTCCAGCCCGGCCAGCAGCTGCTCGGCGTCGGCCAGCTGCGGCACCCACTTGGGGTGCACAAAACTGGTCGCCTCCAGCGTGGTCAGGCCGGCGCCCGCGAGCCGGTCGAGGAACTCCAGCTTGACCTCGACCGGGACGATCGTCTTCTCGTTCTGCAGGCCGTCCCGCGGGCCGACCTCCCAGATCGTGACCCGCTCCGGCAGGTCACCCGCCGAGGGGACCCGCTCCGGCAGACCGAGTTCGCGCGTGCCCATCAGCGGCGTCGATCGCCGCGCGGCGGGTGCCCGCCCTGGGGCGGCAGCGGCTCGGTCTGCTGGGGAGCCGGCGCGCCGCCGGGCCGGTAGTCGTCGTACGGGTTGTCGTTGACCTCGCGGTAGATCACCGAGTGCACCTTCTCGACGTGCGGGATGTCCTCGAACCGCAGCGGCTCGTCCGACGCCGACTCGATGATCAGCGAGCCGCAGCCGAAGACCCGGTCGAGCAGGCCGTGCTCGAACTGGACGCTGTTGATGCGGCCCATCGGGATGTCGATGCCGGTGCGCTTCAGCACACCCTCGCGCACGATCAGCCGGTCGGTCGTGACGATGAAGTGGGTGGTGCGCCAGCGCACGAACGGCACCAGGAACAGCCACACGACGAGCACGAGCGCGACCACGCCGATGGCGATCAGCCCGACGGAGTCCCACGGCGAGCCGGCGTCCTTCGCCAGGAGCGCGAGCCAGATGCCCGCGCCCACAGTGACCAGCAACGCGAGCGTCGGGAAGATCAGCATCTTGAAGTGCGGGTGACTGTGCACCACGACGTGCTCTTGCTCGCTGAGCAAATCGTCCGGATAGGCCACGGCGGACGCTCCCAAGGTCGGTGCGGCGGTGTCGTCTCACCGTACCGGCGAGACGCCCGGCCGGTGAGTGCAACGCCCCGAAGAATCAGGCCGGGCGGACGTGCACCACGTCACCCGCGAAGACGGTGTGGCGCTGGCCGCCCGCCATGTCGACCTGCAGCTGCCCCGCGGCGTCGATGTCGGCCGCCCGGCCGACGAGGGACGTGCCGTCCGGGAGCTGCACCTCGACGTCCTGGCCGAGGGTCGCGCAGTGGGCGCGGTAGTCGCCGAGCAGGCCCGCTTCGGTGAGGTCGCCGCCCGCGAGCCGCCAGCGCCGCTCGAGCTCGTCGAGCTCGGTGAGCAGCGCGATCGCGACGTCGGTGCGGTCGGTGTTCGTGGCGCCGCGCTCGGCCAGCGACGTCGCGGGGAGCCCGCCGGGCCCCGGCTGGACGTCGCCGAGCGGCAGGACGTTGAGCCCGATGCCGAGCACGATCGACGCTTCGGCCCCCGCGACGGCCTCGGCCAGGATGCCGGCGCACTTGGCGCCGTCGACGAGGACGTCGTTCGGCCACTTGAGCGACGCGTCGACCCCGACCCCGGCGGCGGCCGCCCGGACGGCGAGCCCGGCGACGACGGACAGTGACCCCAGCGCCGAGAACGACACGCCCGACGGCCGCAGCGCGACGCTCAGGTACAGCCCCGCGCCCTTCGGCGAGCTCCAGGACCGCGCGCGCCGCCCGACCCCCGCGGTCTGCTCCTCGGCGAGCAGGACGGTGCGGTCGGCAGCCCCGTCGTCGACGGCTTTCCGCAGGTCGGCGTTGGTGGAGCCGGTCCGCTCGACCACGTCGATCTTCGGGTACCGATCCTGCAGCTCCGCGCTCAGGCGGGCGGCGTCGATCTCAGGCATGTGCCCACCATATGGGAGTCCCCCTAACGTGCAAGCTACTCAGTCGTTCACTAAGAGGTGCGCTCTTCTAAGTTGGAACCCGTGACGACCAAGCCGACCTCCTGGGCTCGTGGTGCGGCCCTGCGCGGCCTCGTCGCGCTGCCGCTCGTCGCGGGTCTCGTGGCCGCGGGCTTCCTGCTGGCCGACCGCTCCCCCGAACCCGCGCCCGCCCCGCTCCCGGTGGCGCGCGACGCGGCGGCGTCGGGCCCGTCGGTCCTTGAGGTCAGCGCACCGGTGAAGGCGCAGGAACCGGGCCAGGGCGCGTCCGGCGCGGGCGGCAAGAGCCCGCTGCAGCAGTGGGCCGAGCAGCTTTCCGGGCCCCTGGACATCCCCGCGGACGCGCTGGTCGGCTACGCGAACGGCGAGCTGGCTCTACGCAGCGAACAGCCGTCGTGCCACCTCTCGTGGGTCACGCTCGCCGGGGTCGGCTCGGCGGCATCCGACCACGGCCGCGGCGGCGGGAACCTGCTGGGGCTGACGGCTGCGCAGACCAAGAAGTACGGCGCCGACGCCCCGGTCGCGGCCGGGCGGGCGCTCTGCGCGGGCGGCACCGACCTCGGCGCCGGCCCCGGCTGGTGGAAGGCGATCGCGGCGTACCACCCGGGCAGCGAGACCGAGCTGTTCCGGCAGCGGGTGCTCGGCACGGCCCAGCTGTACGCGACGCTCTCGCTCGACCCGGCGTCGGCCTCGTCGCCGTCGGTCCGCGCGACCCGGTTCGCGCTCGGCCAGCTCGGCCTCCCGTACGTCTGGGGCGGCAACGGCCCCGACGCGGGCGCGGCCGGCTTCGACTGCTCGGGCCTGACGAAGGCGTCGTACGACAGCGCGGGCGTCTCCCTGCCGCGCACGGCGGACAGCCAGTTCCGGGCGCTCCCGCCGGTGCCGGCTTCGCAGGAGCCGCGCCTGGGCGACCTGGTGTTCTACGGCAGCCCGGCGACGCGCATCCACCACGTCGGGCTCTACCTCGGCAACGGCCTGATGATCAACGCGCCGACCGAGGGCCAGGCGATCCAGATCCACACGTATCACTCGAAAGGTGACGACTACGCGGGCGCGGGCCGCCCCGCCTGACTCTTTCGTCTCGCGTTTTCCGGTTCCGCCCCGCAGCCGGGCCGGTGTCGATTACCCTCCGGATTCTTCGAGGGGAAAGGCACTTTTATGTCCGTTCGCGCGCTATCGGTCCTGGCCACGGGCGTCTTCCTGGTGATCACCGGCTGTTCGAGCGGCGTCGGCGGCACGGCGGCCCCGGCTTCGACTTCGGCCTCGGCTTCGTCAGGCACGCCCGCACCGTCGTCGCCGACCGCGGCCACGTCCTCGACACCCGCTCCTTCCCCGTCGAGCACGCCGTCCTCGCCCTCGTCAGCTCCTGTCAAGACGGCCGCCGGGGCGATCGCGCGGTACGAGACGTACCTGCACGCGGTGGGCAAGCAGGACGTCGCGACGGTCTGCGAAATCGCCGCGCCGGCCGCGAAGAAGGCCGAGGACGAGGGCTTCGGGCCGTGCGAGCAGACGATCCCGGTGATGTTCGGGTTGATCTCGGCGGCGCAGAAGCGAGCCCTGCAGAGCGCGACGGTCGACCGGGCCCGCGTCAGCGAGGACAGCGCGACGAAGGTCCAGGTCCCGGCGAGCGCGATCCGCGCGGCCGTCAAGTTCACCGAAGGCGACCTGGGCGACGCGGTGCTCGAGTACCGCGGCGGCAACTGGTTCGTCACCGACTGACCCGTTTTTGTCGGGGGTCGCCGCTAGTGTCGCCGGCATGTACGAAGTGGACTTCGTGGAGTTCCCGTCGGCGTCGGCAGCGGCGTCCGGCGAGTTCTTCGAGCGCGCGTTCGGCTGGGCGGCGACCGCCTACGGCCCGGACTACACGGACGTCCGGACCGGGGGACCCACCCTCGGCTTCCAGGCGGACCGGGCCCAGCAGACCGGCGCTCCGCTGGTCACCATCCGCACCGACGACCTCGCCGCGGCCCGGGCGGCGGTCGAGTCGGCCGGTGGTGTGGTGACGACGGAACCGTTCGCCTTCCCCGGCGGGCGGCGGTTCCACTTCCGCGAACCCGGCGGGAGCGAGCTGGCGGTGTGGTGCCCGGAATGAGACTAGGACGCCTGCTCGACGTACCCCGCCGCCCCGCCGCCGTAGTAAGTGGCGGGGTCGCCGGGCGCGAGCGGCAGGCCGAGCGCGAACCGCGTCACCAGGTCGGGGTTGGCGATGAAGTGCCGCGCGTAGGAAACGGCGTCGGCGATCCCGGCCGCGACCACGGCGTTGCCCGAGTCGCGGTCGAAGCCGTTGTTGACGACCAGCGGCCCGGCGAACAACCGCCGGTAGCGGGCGAAAGCGGCGAAGTCCGGTCCGTCATCGGCCCCGCGGAGGTGCAGATACGCCACATCCAGTGAAGCGACGAGCTCGTCGTACTCGGCGCGGAGTGTTTCGTCCACAGTGAACAGTCCGCCGGTCCACCACGGCGAAAGCCGCACGCCCACCGCGAGCCCGGACTCGCGCACGGCGGCGACGACGTCGAGCAGCAGCTTGCCCCGGGAGCGGCCGTAAGCGTCGGTGCGGTGGTTCAGCCGTGGGTGCAGGAACTGCGCGAGCAGGTACACGCCGTTGGCCGCGACCTCGACCCCGTCGAACCCGGCGCGGCGCGCGTTCTCCGCTGCCGTGCCGTAGTCCGCGACGGTCGCCCGGATCTCGGCCACGCTCATCTCGCGCGGAGTCAGCGTCGGCCGTCGCCCGCCGGCGAGATGCACCGTCTCGCCCGGGTTCACCGCGGACGGCCCGCCCGGCCGTCCGCCGAGGAGCTCCGGGTGCGACACCGCGCCGGTGTGCCACAGCTGCAGGACGATCCGGCCGCCGAGTGCGTGCACGACGTCGGTGACCCGCCGCCACCCGGCGACCTGCGCGCCGGTGTGGATGCCGGGGACGTCGGCGAGCCCGACGGCCCGTTCGCTCACCCAGGTGCCTTCGGTGACGACGAGCCCGGCGCTCGCGCGCTGCGCGTAATAGGCGGCTTGCAGTTCGCCCGGCACCCCGCCGGGGACGCGCGCCCGCGTCACCGGCGCCACCACCACCCGGTTCGGCACCCGCCAGCCACCCAGGTCGGCAGGGGTCAGCAAGCTCATCCGGTCACCTCCGGTCGCGGGGATTCGTCAAAGGAGCGACGGTGACGGCGGGCGAAAGGTGACCGATGGACGACCTGGCGGCGGAGTTCGAGGCCGAACGCGGCCGGCTGCGCGGGCTGGCCTACCGGATGCTCGGTTCCGCGGCCGAGGCGGACGACGCCGTCCAGGTGGCGTGGCTGCGGCTGAACCGCGCGGAGCCGGTCGACAACCTGGCGGCGTGGCTGACGACGGTCGTCTCCCGCGTCTGCCTCGACGTGCTGCGCTCGCGGAAGGCGCGCCGGGAGGATCCCTTCGAGGTCCTGCCGGAGCCGGTCGACGGCGCCGACCCGGCCGGCGAGGTGGAGCTGGCGGACTCGGTGGGCCGCGCGCTGCTCGTCGTGCTGGCCGCGCTCGGCCCGGCCGAGCGGATCGCGTTCGTGCTGCACGACCTGTTCGCGATGCCGTTCGACCGGATCGCGCCGGTGCTGGACCGGACGCCTGTGGCGGCGAAGAAGCTGGCGAGCCGCGCCCGGCAGCGGGTGCGGGGCACGTCCCCGCTGCCCCCGGCCGACCTGGCGCGGCACCGCCGCGTCGTGGACGCGTTCCTGGCCGCGGCCCGCGGCGGCGACCTCGACGAGCTCCTCGACGTCCTCGCCCCGGACGTCGTGCGCCGCGCCGACCCGGCGGCGCTCCCTTCGGGAGCATGCCTCGAAGCACGCGGCGCCCGTGCCGTGGCGGAGGAGACGCAGGTGTTCGGAAAGCGGGCCCGCTTCGCCGAGACGGCCTTGGTAGACGGCGCGGTCGGCGTGGTCGTCGCCCCGCGAGGACAGCTGCTGCTCGCCCTCGCGGTGACCGTCGAGGGTGCGCAAGTGACCTCGTACGAAGTGATCGCCGACCCCGCCCGCCTCGCCGCCCTGCGGATCACGCTCCTGTGAGCCCGCGGCAGTACTGGCGCGACCGGCCCGGCCCTCACCGGTCGATCCGGTAGGACAGGTGCGTCACGCCGGTGCCTTCGATGATCTCCGGCCCGACCAGCTTGGTCATCGCGTCGAGGTTGTCGAAGAAGCGGACGCCGGAGCCGAGCAGCACCGGGGCGAGGTCGACCTGGATGCCGTCGAGCAGGCCGAGGTTCAGGCACTGCTGGGCGATCGTGGTGCTGGCGACCGCGACGATCTTGTCGCCGGCGACCTGCTTGGCCTGGTCGACGGCGCTCTTGAGGCCGTCGGTGACGAAGGTGAACGGCGCGTCGGGGTGCGGCCAGTCGACGGGCGTGTCGTGGGTGACGACGAAGACCGGCACGCCCATCGGGTGCGTGCCGCCCCAGCCCTGGGTCAGGTTGAAGAGGCGGCGGCCGGTGATCAGCGCGCCGACGTTCTGGAGCGCTTCCCTGAGCATCTTCGCGCTGGCTTCGGAGGTCTTGAAGGTCGCCCACTCGGCGGCGGTCGGGACCTCGACGTCACCGTTGCCGAACCACTCGAACAGGTGATCGGTGCGATCCTCCGGGTCGGCGACGAAGCCGTCGAGGGACATGGACATGTTGGCGATGACCTGGGCCATTGTCTTGCTCCTTTGTGCTGGTCAGGGGTGGTTTCCCTGCTGAGGAGAAGTCTTCCGCGGCGGCGCTCCCGGAAGATCTGCCACCTGGCTGACATCCGGTGGCGGGGTGGCCGATGCCTTGACAGCACCGGGCAGTCCCGGAACCATGAACGTGTGTTCATGAACGCGTGTTCACAACGAAGGGGATGCAGATGAGCGGGATCGTCAACACCGCGCAGGCGAAGGCGTGGAACGGCTACGAAGGGAAGCATTGGGCGACCAACGCCGACCGCTACGACGGCGTGAACAGCGGGTTCAACGAATTCCTGCTCGACCGCGTCGGCGGGGAAGACCGGGTGCTCGACATCGGCTGCGGCAACGGCCAGCTGACGCGGCTCGCCGCGGCGCGGGGCCGGTCCGCGCTCGGAGTCGACCTGTCCGGGCCGATGCTCGAGACCGCGCGGGCTCGAGCGGGTCGGACGTGACGTTCGAGCAGGGTGACGCCCAGGTGCACCCGTTCCCCGATGGCGAGTTCGACCTGGCGGTCAGCCGGTTCGGCGTGATGTTCTTCGCGGATCCGGTGGCGGCGTTCGCCAACGTCCGGCGGGCGCTGAGCCCCGGCGGCCGGCTCGCGTTCCTGTGCCTGACCGCGCTGGCGGGCACGGACCTCGGCCGGGTGTTCGGCGCGATGGCGGCGTACCTGCCCCAGCCGACCGGGCCGGACGGCAGCGGCCCGACGTCGTTCGCGGACCCGGACCGGACGAAGGCGGTGCTGACCGAAGCCGGCTTCGAGGACGTGACGTGCACCCACGTCGAGGCCGACCAGATCTGGGGCCGGGACGTCCCCGACGCGGCGCGGTTCATCGCTGACTGGGGCCCGGTGCGCCACCACCTGAGCCTGGTCGACAAGACCACCGCCGCCCAGGCGACCGAAGCCCTCACGGCGGCACTGGAGCCGTTCGCCGCCCCGGACGCGGTGCGGTTGCGCGGTGCGGCGTGGCTGGTCACGGGAAGGAGGACCTGACGGGCCTACGATGACGGCGATGTCACCGAGGAAAGCCGCGGCCCAGCGGGACGGCCAGTCCCTGTACGACCTCCTGGTCGAAGCCTGCGAGAAGCTGATCGCCGAGAACGGCACGGCGAACCTCACCGTGCGCGGGATCGCGCGTACGGCGGGCGTCGCCGACGGGGTGCTCTACAACCACTTCTCCGGCAAGGAGGAGCTGATCGCCTACGCGCTGCTGAAGTACGTGCGCCACACGGAAAACACGCTGGGCGAGCTCCCGACACCCGGCGAAGGCACGGTGGCCGGCAACCTCCGCCGTCACCTGGAGTTCGGCCTGACACTGCACCGGGCGATCGTCCCGGCGTTCAGCGGCCTGGTCGGGCAGCCGACCGTGCTGGAGCAGTTCGCGGCGATCAGCGAGAACTCGGGCGACTGGCGCGACCGCCTGCTGGCCTACCTCGAAGCGGAACGGGCCCTGGGCCGCCTCCGCCCGGAGTCCGAAGTGGACGCCTCGGCGGCGCTGCTGGTCGGCTACTGCCACAACTCGGTGATGGCGGCGGTCTTCCCGCACACGAGCCCCCTCGACCCGCCGAGCCCGGAGTCGGTGGTCGAGGCCGTGCTCCACGGCATCGCTCCCTAGCCCCGTCGGTCCCGCACCCGCACCCGTACCACCCGTCGACGCGGTCCGTCCTCTGTAGAGCAGTCGACACGAATCCCGTCATTCGCGACCCGGAAAGGGAAAGACCGATGGACGCTGCCGCGATACCGTTGCGGTATGGACGATGTCGAGGTCCGTGAGCTGCGGTACTTCCGCGCGGTCGCCGAGGAGCTGAACTTCTCCCGCGCCGCCGAGCGGCTCGGGATGGCGCAGCCACCGCTGTCGCGCGCGATCCGGCTGCTGGAGCGGCGGCTCGGGGTCCTGCTGTTCGAACGCACCAGCCGGCACGTGTCCCTCACGCCGGCCGGGAACGTCCTGTTCGCGGAGTCGGCGAAGGCGCTCGACGCCGTCACCGCGGCGGTCCGGCGCACCCGCCGGGCGGCGCAGGACGCGCCGCCGCTCGTGGTCACCGCCAAACCCGGGGTCGCCACCGAACTACTGCGGCGGATCGCCGACGGATACCCGGACCGGGTCGAGATCCGCATCAGCGGGTTCGGCGAGCAGGCGGAGATGGTGCGGGACGGCCGCGCGGACGTGGCGGTGGTCGGCGGCCCCGCCGACAACGACGGCCTGGACGTCGAGGTGCTCTTCAGCGAGCCGCGGGTCGCCGCGCTTCCCTCGGGGCACGAGCTGGCCGGGCGGGCCGCGCTGGCCTGCGCGGACTTCGCCGGGCGGCCGACGCCGTGGTGGCCGGACGCGTCCGCCGCGGACCGGGCGTACTGGTCCGGGCAGGACGTGACCGGTGGCGCGGTCACGCCGGGGCCGGTGGTGCACAACAGCGAGCAGATGCTGGAGACCGTCGCGCTCGGGCAGGCGATCGCCTTGCTTCCGGTGTCGGTGGCCGAGCAGCGGGTGCGGGCCGACGTCGTCTACCGGCCGGTGGTGGACGCGACGCCGTACTCGCTCGTCCTGGTGTGGCCGACCGACGCGCGGGACCCACGGATCGCGCGGTTCGTGCGGACGGCCGTCGAGGTCAGCGGAGCACCACCTCGACCGGGAGCTGTCCCGGCGGGGTGACCGAGCGGATCACCGGCGGCACCCGGACGTCGTCGGCCTCGAACGCCACCCGCAGCTGCTCGACGTCGGCGTCGGCCATCAGCTCGGCCAGCTCGTCGGCGCGGGCGAGGGTCGCCGGGGAGAGCGTCGCGTCCTCGGTGAGACCGCCTCAGAGGTCCCACAGGATCATCTCGTGCTTGTTGAGCGCGGCGAGGTCGAGCACGAGGTTGTGCCACGCGTACGGCAGCCCGCGCAGGAAGGGCACGTCCAGATCCGGGGGAGACGACCAGCCGGTCCGGGTCGACGTCGCCGGAGCGGGCCGCGGTCCACGCGTCGGCGCCGGTCAGGAAGCGGTCGCGGGGCACGTCGAGGAGGTCGAACTCACCGAACCCAGCCGGGAACTGAGGTTCGACGAGGTGCCACTCGGCGCCGTCGTGGACCTCGGGCGCGGGTCGGGAAACCGTGGTGCCGCGCCATCAAAACGAACAGGAGGAAGAAGTCACGACAGCAGCCGACGATCCGCTTGAGCGGCTGACGCGGGCCGCCCGGCGGCGCCGGGTCGAGCTGGCGCAGGCGGGCGAATATGTCCGAGGCGTAGCGCAGGTTCGCGCCGCGCCGACGGGAAGCCGTGCTCGGCGATGTCCCCCTGCGCCCAGTAGTGGAACATCAGCTCGGACGCCGCGAGGCGCAGGGCCGCGAGGTCGTCCGGCGTGCCGTCGAGCCAGGACGACTGCGCTCCCGGGTCGGTGAACCGGCTGTGGCTGACGTAGAAGTCGTCCATGGCCGACCACGCTAGCCGGATTCAGCCCGCCTGCGTCGCCAGTTCTCCGCGGAACGTCGAGCGGTAGGCGCTCGGTGACACCCCGAGGGCCACCTGGAAGTGCTGGCGCAGCGACGCCGCCGTGCCGAACCCGGCTTCGGTGGCGACCCGGTCGACCGGCAGGTCCGACTCCTCGAGGAGCTGGCGGGCGCGCTCGATCCGTTGCTGCGTCAACCATTGCAGCGCCGAGATGCCGACCTCCTCGCGGAATCGGCGAGTGAACGTGCGGGTGCTCATCGCCTCGCGGGCGGCGAGCTCGCGCAGGGTGAGCGGCCGGTGCAGGTTCTCCAGGGCCCAGGCACGCGCCTCCTTGGTGGAGGACGTGCGGGGTTCGGGCACCGGCCGGCGGACGAACTGGGCCTGGCCGCCTTCGCGGTGCGGGGACACCACCGTGCCGCGGGCGACTTCGTTGGCGACCGCCGTGCCGTGATCGCGACGGATCATGTGCAGCACGAGGTCGATGCCCGAAGCGACCCCCGCGGAGGTCAGGACGTTGCCCTCGTCGGTGTAGAGCACGCACGGGTCGACATCGACCTCGGGGAACCGGTCCTGCAGCTCCTCGGCGGAGCGCCAGTGGGTGGTCGCGCGGCGGCCGTCGAGCAGGCCGGCGGCGGCGAGCACAAACGCGCCGGTGCAGATCGACGCGATCCGGGCGTCCGCCGGGATGCGCTCCAGGGCCGCGGCCAGCGGCGGCGTGAGCACCCGCGCCATCGGCTCGTACTCGGCCGAGGACGCCGGGACGATCACCGTGTCGGCCTCGGCCAGCACCTCGGGACCGCGGTCGATGGGGATGGTGAAGTCGGTGTCGGTGCGCACCGGGCCCGGCTCGAGGGTGCAGGTCACCACCTCGTACAAGGGCTCGCCCGACGCCGAGCGAGCCTGCCCGAACAGCCGGTGGACGATGCCCAGCTCCATCACGAGCAGACCGTGCCGGACCAGCACGGCAACGTGGTGACGCCCGGGGTGCACAAATTCGGCCATGGCTCGATTCTTGCACATGTTGGCTATCAGGCCACTCGATCGACCGAGGAGGTCGAGTGACCATCGAGGTCATGAACGTGTTGTGGGTTTTTGCGCATCCCGAGCCCCGCTCACTGAGCGGCGCCCTCCGCGACGGCGGGCTCCGGACGCTCGGCGAGCTCGGTCACGAGGTCCGGGAGTCGGACCTGTACGCGATGAAATGGAACCCAGTGGTCGACGCAGCCGACTTCGGCGCCGAAGCCGGCGACGAGCGCCTGGTGGTCGGAGCAACGTCGGCGCGGGCGCACGCGCGGGGCGAGCTGAGCCCGGACATCGTGGCGGAGCAGGAAAAGCTCGACTGGGCGGACGCGCTCGTCGTGCAGTTCCCGCTGTGGTGGTACGGCCTGCCGGCGATCCTGAAGGGCTGGTTCGACCGCGTCTTCGTAAAGGGTTTCGCCTACGGCATTCGAGCAGAAGACGGCCGAACGTTGCGCTACGGCGAAGGCCGCCTCAAGGGCAAGCGCGCAATGGCGGTCCTCACCGCGGGCGCCCGCGAACCGGCCATGGGCCCGCGCGGGGTGAACGGCGCCCTGGACGAGGTCCTGTTCCCACTGCACCACGGAACGCTGTTCTACGCGGGAATGACGGTCCTGCCCCCACTCGCGGTCTACGGCGCCGACCGAGTGTCCGACAACCACTTCACCGAGGCGCGCGAACTCCTGCGGAAACGCCTGGAGTCGCTGGAAACCACGGAGCCAATCTCCTTCCGCACCCAGAACGGCGGCGACTACGACGAGGAACTGGTCCTCCGCCCGGACCGCGCGCCAGGCGTGACGGGCTTGGCCGCGCACCTCACCCAGGCAGGGTGACGCACCGGCCCCGCCACGCGGACCTCCGCCCACCGCCGATCACGCGTAATGCCCGCTAAATCACGCGAAATGCCCCTCCGATCACGCGTGATACCCGCTCAATCACGCGAGATGCCCGTCCACCCGCCACACCACAAGGCCCGCCACCACCCACCCACGCCACAAGGCCGCCGCCTACCCGCGCTACTCGGCCGCCCAGCCACGCCGCGTCTCGCGGGCCCCCGCCCACCCCCCTCAGGCGGGCAACGTCAGCCGCTGCCCCAACCCTCCGTCCACCGGAAGATCCGCTCCCGTCGTAAAAGTCGCCTCAAAAGCCAAAAACAACACCGCCGCCGCCACCTCCTCCGCAGTCGCATGCCGCCTCAACGGGGTCACCTCGTCACCCGTCTCCTTGAACGCCGCCAGCACCTCCGACGGCACCCCCGTCACCCCCATCGTCGGGGTGTCCGTGTAACCCGGGCTGACCACGTTCACCCGGATCCCTCGCGGCGCCAGCTCGGCCGCATACGTCCGGGCGAACGACCGAACAGCCGCCTTCGCCGCGGAATACGGCCCCATCCCGGCGATCCCGGCCTCCGCCGCCACCGAGGTCGTGAACACGAACGATCCCCCAGTCCGCACCAACCCCGCCAACCGCTGCGCCGTGAAGTACGCGCCCCGGGTGTTTACCGCGAACGTCCGGTCGTAGATCTCCGGTGTCGTCTCGGCGAACGGGGTCAGCGTCGCGAACCCCACGTTGACGAACACCAGGTCCAGCTCACCAAGCGTCTCCGCCGCCACCGAACCCAGCTCGTCGACGTCCGCAAGGGACGCCGCGTCCGACGACAGCACGTGCGCCGGCAGCTTGCCCGCCAACCGCGAGACGTCGCGGCCGGTCAGGAGCACCTCGGCCCCGCCATCGATGAGGGCCTTCACCACAGCCAGCCCCATGCCGTGGGTGCCGCCCGTGACCACCGCCTTCTTGCCCAGGTACTTCACCGGATCTCCTCGATGACACTCGCGATCGCGTGCGCGCCGTGGCCCGATGCCACCGCGCGGTCGAACAGCTCCCGCAGGGCGGCCGGGACCGTGACACCGATCCCCTGCGCTCGGCTCGTCTCCACCAGTAGGCCGAGCCCGGCCGCATTGATGTCCAGCGCCGAGACGTCGGTCTCGTACTCGCCGCTGGCCACCTGCGCGCCGATGCCGGGCAGGAACCCGCCCACCGCCGAGAGCCAGCCCAGTGCCATCGGCGTGAACTTCTCCGGTGTGACCCCCTCGGTGCCGACCAGGGCCAGCGCGTGCAGGTAGCCGCCCATCGTCGACCACATGATTCCCAGCAACGCCAGGTCGTACAGTGCCGCCAGTCCGGCGTCCTCGCCGAGGAACACCGGCTCCCCCAGAACTTCCAGCACGTCACGCTGTGCTGTGAACGCCGCTTCGGAACCGCTGTAAAGAATCCGCGCGCCCGGCGTCCCGATGCCCTGGGGCACGGCCATGATCACGCCGTCCAGGTAGTCGATGCCTTGCGAAGACGCCCACTTCGCGACGTCACGGGCCTGCTCCGGCGTCCCGGAAGTGAGGTTGACCAGCAGCTTCGGCGCGGCCGCCGCCAGTACCGGTTGTTGAGTGTCGTATGTGGACAGACAGCTGATGACGACGTCCGCCGCGGCCGCTTCCGCGGGGGTGGCCGCGAGCCGTGCTCCCTGGTCGAGCAGCGGACCCGCCTTGAGCGGCGACCGGTTCCACACCACGACGTCGTGGCCCGCCCCCAGCAGTGCCCCGGCGAGCGCGGCGCCCATCCGGCCCAGGCCGAGCACGCCCACCTGTTTTGTGCTTTCTCCCATGGGTTCCATGCTGCTGATGCGCTTTACAATGGACAAGTACCGACTAATAAGTCGGGTACTCACCAAAAGGTAAGGATCGGCGCATGCTGGCGAGAACCTACCGCTGCGGACTGGACGCGGCCATCGACGTGGTCGGCGGCCGCTGGAAGGCCCTGATCCTGTGGGCGCTGCACGCCGAGCCGCTGCGGTTCGGCGAGCTGAAGCGGAAGGTCGCGGGCATCAGCGAGAAGATGCTGATCCAGGCGCTGCGAGAGCTGGAGGCGGACGAGATCGTGCACCGCGAGGTGTTCCGGGAGGTCCCGCCGAAGGTCGAGTACTCGCTGACCGGCCTCGGTCAGCGGCTGAACACCGCGTTGCTGCCCCTGGGCGACTGGGGCGAGGAGAACATGGCGGGCATCGCGAGCCGCCGGGGTGTCACGCCGGCGCCGCCGCATAGCGCTTGAGCTTGATCGTGTTGCCCGCCTTGAGCGGCAGCTCCTCGATCAGCTTGCGCCACGGCAGGTACGGCAGCAGCTTGTAGTTGAGGTTGCGCATGCGGATCCACGTGCGCGTCGGCGGGACGAACCACTTCCCGTTGCCCTCGGCCAGCTTCTGGCACGCGGCGACGAGCTCGCGCATCTCCTCCTGGTACGCGCCGAACGCGCTCCGGTGGTCACCGCCGGCCGCCGCGAGCTCGCCGGCCAGCACGTACGCGCCGACGATCGCGAGGCTCGTCCCCATGCCCGAAAGCGGTGCGGCGCAGTACGCCGCGTCGCCGACCAGCACGACCCGGCCGTCCGAGTACCTGTCGAGCTTGATCTGGCTGGCCGAGTCGAAGTAGAAGTCCGGTGCCTCGCGCATCGCCTTGAGCAGCGTCGACGTCTCCCAGCCGACATCGGCGAAGCGCTCTTCGACGATCCGGCGCTGCTGCTCGACGTCGCGGTGGTCGTAGCCGAGCGGGTCCGAGCCGAACCAGAACAGCGCCTTGGCCTCGCTGTTGTCCCGCGCGCTGTACACGCCGACCGTACGGTTCGGCTCGTTGTAGAAGCGGCCGACGTGGTCGAGGCCGAGGTGGTTCGGCACCGTGAAGATCGAGACGTAGTACCCGAGGTCGCGCCGGTACCAGGACTCGTCGCCGAAGACGAGCGAGCGGACGTTCGAGTGCAGCCCGTCGGCCCCGACGACCAGGTCGAACTCGCGCGGCTCGCCGTGTTCGAAGGTGACCATGACGCCGTCGCGGTGCTCGGTGATTCCGGCGATCGAGTCGCCGAAGACGTACTCGACGTCGTCCGCGGTCGCCTCGTGCAGGATGCGTGAGAGGTCGCCGCGCAGGATCTCCAGCTCACCGCTCTGGAACGTCGACGGCGTGACCACCAGCGTCCGGTCGTCGCCGTCCACATAGGACACGTCGCCCATCCGGGTCGCCGCCGCTTCGACCCGGCCGAGCAGGCCCATCCGGTCGAGGACGTCGAGGGACGCGCCGCGGAAGTCGACCGCGTAGCCGCCATCACGCAGCCGGGGCGCGCGTTCGACGACCGTCGGCGTGAAGCCGTGGCGGCGGAGCCAGAAGGCCAGGGCGGGGCCGGCGACGCTGGCGCCGGAGATGAGGACTCGTCTGTTCTGCATGCCGAGAACCATAACCGCGATTTGGGCGATCGCGCAATGCGTTCGCCTAAGACGATCGTGCTAGGCTCTCGGCATGGGCAACAAGGAAGCACTGCTGGCGGGCGCGAAGCGCTGCCTGAACGAGAAGGGGTACGCCCGCACGACGGTGCGCGACCTCGCCTCGGCGGCGGACGTCAGCATGGCCGCGATCGGGTACCACTTCGGCTCGCGGGAGGCGCTGCTCAACGCCGCGCTGATCGAGGCGAACGAGGAGTGGGGCGAGACGCTGGCCGGAGTCCTGCGGGCCGAGACGCCCACGGACGCGTCACCGGCCGAGCGCTTCGAGCTGATCTGGCAGCGCGTCATCGAGTCGTTCGAGGCGCACCGCCGGATGTGGGCGATGACCTTCGAGGCCTGCTCGCAGCCGGACCTCGACGAGAAGGTCCGGGCCCAGCTGGCGAACGCCTTCGAGCTGGCCCGGTTTGGCCTGGCGAACCTCTTCCAGGGCCTCGACGACGGCGGCCCCGAGGCCCGGGCCGCCGGCACGGTGCACCAAGCCCTGCTCTCGGGCGCGATGCTCCAGTGGCTGGTCGACCCGGACCACGCCCCCTCGGGCGCCGACCTGGTCCTCGGCCTGCGCCTGATCGCGGCAGACGCCTAGGCGGTCACAAGAGCCTTGCTGAAGAACGTCTCCGCCGCCGCCATCGCGTCAGCGTCCAGCAGGACGTCGCCGGGGCGGCTTCCGTTGCCCAGCAACACTCCTCCCCAGTTCATGCTCAGGTACTCGGCGCACAGCTCCAGCGTCCCGATCAGCGGCTGGGCTTCCCGCGCCGTCTCGCTCAGGACGCTCACGCCCCACAGCGACTTGCCGCGCATCCTCGGCTTGAACTCGACCGGCAGGCGCATCCAGCCGGACCAGTAGTCGAGGTAAAGCTTCACGCTCGCCGCGACCGAGTACCAGTACACCGGCGACACGATCACGATGTCCGTCGCCGCGAAGGTGGCGTCCATCAGCAGCTGCTCGTTCGGCCCCGGCTCCGGGTGCTCGCCGGCGCCGTGGCGGCGGTCTTCGAACGGCGGCAGCGGCAGCTCGGGCAGCCGCAGCCACCGCTGCTCCGCGTCGGCCGGCAGCTCCTTCGCCGCTCGCCGGGCCAGCATCTCCGTGTTCCCGCCGGCCCGCGCCGCGCCGACCAGGAAGAGGAAGTTCCGCGTCATGAGAGTCCCCTCAATTACTTGCATGTACATATAAAGACTGTCCCTACAGCTATCCTGATGTCAAGAGGAGGCCGCACATGACCGTCGACGAACAGGCGTGGGGACGCGTTCTCGTCCTGCACGCCCGCATCGAGCAGGAGCTCGGCAAGGCGCTGCACCGCCGCCACGGGCTCGGCCTGTCCGAGTACCGCGCACTCGGCAAGCTGGTCGAAGGCCCGCGCGGCGGCCTGCGGATGCAGGAGCTCGCCGAGGCGATCGGGCTCAACCAGAGCTCGGTCAGCCGGATGTGCGCGCGCCTCGAAGACGCCGGCCTGACCATCCGCGACCTGTGCGAAGACGACCGTCGCGGCGTCTACTCGGTGATCACCGACGCCGGCCGCAAGCGCTACGCCGAGACCGAGCCGACGTACTGCTCGGTGCTGCGGACCGCGCTCGACAAGGCCGCGGGCGACCCCGAGCTCACCGCCGCGGTCGCCGCCGTCCGCGGCGCTTGACCCGAATATGCCACGGTGGTTATATACGGGCACAGGCACCCTGACAGGAGGACGCCGTGCCCGCGAAGCTGCTGACCGCCGACGATCGCCCCGTGCTCAGGCTGGAACGCCGTCTCGAGCACCCGCCCGAGAAGGTCTGGCACGCCCTCACCGACCCGGCCGAGCTGGCGCACTGGTTCCCTGCGCAGGTCGACGTCGACCTGCGCGCGGGCGGCGCCATCCGGTTCACCTTCCCCGGTGAAGACGACACAACGACCGGCCGGGTCGTCACCGTCGACCCGCCGCGCGAGTTCACCTTCGTCTGGAACGACGACACCCTGCGCTGGCTGGTGTCCCCGGACGGCGACGGCAGCCTCTTGGAGTTCACGCACACCTTCGGCCGCGGCGACCCCGCGATCGCGAAGCTCGCGGCGGGCCGCAACGCCGCCGGCTGGGACGTCTGCCTCGACGCCCTCGACGCGCGGCTGTCCGGCCGCTCCTTCACCCAGCCCGGCCAGTGGCACGACCGGATGGCGTCCTACGTGACGGAGTTCGGCCTCGACGCGGGCGAAGTCCTGCCGGACGGCACCATCCGCTTCCGCCGCGACCTGGTCTGGAAGCCCGTTGACGAGGTCCGGGCGCTGCTGCCCGGCGAACCCGGCTGGCACGTGCTCCACGACCCGCTCGACGGCACAAGCGTCGAGCTCACCGAAGCCGCCGAGGCCGACGTCCCCGCGCAGCTGGCCAGGCGGCACGAACAGCTCGACAAGCTGTTCGCCGCGACCCACGGCGTCGACCTGCCGGATTGGACGCCCGACCGCGTCGAGTACGTGAAGAAGCAGTACGCGGAGCGTCCGACCCAGGGTTGACGCTTCCACCGCGCGGCCGCATTACGTTCGGTCCATGCGAATCCGCGTGGCACTCGACGTGCTGGCCGCGCTCGTGCTGGGGATCGGCGCGGGCGGCAACCTCGCCGCGGGCGCGTGGACGCTCCCGGCGTGGCTGCCCGCCTGGCTCGGCTGGACGATCCTGCTGACGAGCGTCCTCCCGATCGTGCTCCGGCGGTGGTGGCCACTCGGCAGCTACGTGCTCAGCCTCGTGCTGGCCGCGGCCGCCGTCCCCATCGGCGGCCCGGTCTTCGGCGTCGCCGTGGTCGGCGCGGGATGCGCGCTTTACGTCGTGGTGGTCCGGCTGAACCGCCGGTTCGGCCAGATCGGCCTCGCGGTCGGCATGATCGAGCTGGGCGTGCTGGCCCTGGTCGTGTCAAACCCGAGCGCGGCCACGACGGTGAACTTCAGCGTTTCGGCGCTGGTGGTCGGGTTCGTGCTCGGCATCACCGTCCGCACCCGCCGCGAGTACGCCGTGATCGAGCGGGAAAACCATGCGCGCCAAGCAGTTTCGGCCGAACGGCTGCGGATCGCGCGGGAGATGCACGACGTCGTCGCGCACAGCATGAGCCTGATCGCGGTGAAGGCGGCGGTCGGCAACCACGTCGCCCTCGAGCAGCCGGACCAGGCGCGGGACGCGTTGCGCGTCATCGAAGACACCAGCCGCGAGACGCTCGCCGAGCTGCGGCGGATGCTGGGAGTGTTGCGCGACGGCACCGGCGTCCCGGCTTTGGCGCCCGCGCCGACACTCGACGACCTGCGTGCGCTCGCCGAACGCGCGCAGGTCGCGGGCCCGGCCGTCGACCTCGTCGTCGACGGTCTCGACGAGCTGCCGAACGGCGTCGGCCAGTCCGTGTACCGGATCGTGCAGGAGGCACTGACCAATGTGGTCAAACACGCGGGCGCGACGACGTGCCGCATCCACGTCACGGGCGGCGACGGCGAGGTGAGCATCGAAGTGCTCGACAACGGCCGCGGCGGCGTCGCGACCCCGGGCCACGGCCTGATCGGGATGCGCGAACGCGTCGCGGTCTACGGCGGCGAGTTCAGCGCGGGCCCGTCCGGCCACGGCTTCCGCGTTTTCGCGCGGCTCCCCTACGAAACGGCGGTGGCCCGATGACCCGCGTCCTGATCGCCGACGACCAGGCGTTGCTGCGCGGCAGTTTCCGCGTGCTGGTGGACAGCGCGCCCGGGCTGAGCGTGGTCGGCGAGGCGTCCGACGGGATCGAGGCGGTCGCGCTGACCCGGCGTGAGAAGCCGGACGTCGTGCTCATGGACGTCCGGATGCCGGAGATGGACGGCATCGAGGCGACCCGCCGGATCTGCGCCGAGACCGACGTCCGGGTGCTGATGCTGACGACGTTCGACCTCGACGAGTACGTCTACGCGGCCTTGCGCGCGGGCGCGAGCGGCTTCCTGCTGAAGGACACGCGCCCGGCAGACCTGCTGGCGGCCATCGAAGTGGTGGCCTCCGGCGACGCGCTGCTGGCGCCGTCGGTGACCCGGCGGCTGGTGGCGGAGTTCGCGCGGCTGCCGGCCGGCCCGGTGACCCGGTTGGACGGCGTCACCGCGCGCGAACAGGAAGTGCTGACGCTGATCGCGCGCGGGTTCTCGAACGACGAGATCGCCGCGCGCCTGCACCTGGGCATCGCGACGGTGAAGACCCACATCGGCCGGCTGCTGCACAAGCTCGCGGCACGCGACCGCGCCCAGCTCGTGATCACGGCGTACGAGTCGGGGCTGGTCCGCCCGGGCTGAGGCTCAGGACGGCTACGGTGGGTTCAAGGGAGGTACACCTTGAGTCGCAGCATCCTCGTTTCCGGCGCCAGTATCGCCGGCCCCACCCTGGCCTCGTGGCTTTCGCGGGCAGGCTGGGACGTGACCGTCGTCGAGCGCTTCGACCACGTGCGCGAGCAGGGCCAGAACATCGACGTCCGCGGGGTCGGGCGCCAGGTCATCCGCCGGATGGGCCTGGAGGACGCCGTGCGCGCCGCGCACACCGGGGAGACCGGCACGGAGTTCGTCGACGAGCACGGCCGCGCGATCGCCACCTTTGCGGGCGGCACCGACGACACGTCCGGTGGCACCGCCGAGCTGGAGATCCTCCGCGGTCAGTTCGCCAAGATCCTCTACGAGCACTCCAGGAACGACGCCGAGTACGTCTTCGGGGACCAGATCACCGCCCTGCACGACGACGGCTCCGGCGTGGACGTCGAGTTCCAGCAGGGCGCGAGCCGCCGGTTCGACGCCGTCGTCCTCGCCGAAGGCCTCCGCTCACGCAGCCGCGCGCTGGTCATGCCCGACGCCCGGATCGACGAACTGGGCCTCTACAGCGCCTTCCTGGCGATCCCGCGCACCGGCGACGACACCGACCGCTGGCGCGTGCTGGCGTGCGGGCGAGGGCGGACCCTCTCCCTGCGCCCGGACAACCTCGGCACCACCCAGGCGTCCCTGGGTTTCACCTCCGACGTGCGCGGCCTGGACCGGCTCGGCCGCGACGACGTCGTCGCGGTCCTGCGGGCGACCTTCGCCGACGTCGGCTGGGCCGCGCCGCGCGTGCTCGCCGAGCTGGACAACGGCTCCCTGTACTTCGAGGACGTCGGGCAGGCGAAGCTCGGGACCTGGAGCCGCGGCCGGGTCGCGCTGCTCGGCGACGCGGCGTACTGCGCGTCCCCGATCAGCGGCATGGGCACCACGCTGGCCCTGGCCGGCGCCTACGTCCTGGCCGGGGAGCTCGCCGGTCACGACGACCCGCGCGACGCCTTCGCCCGCTACGAACAAGTGCTGCGTCCGCTGGTCACGAAGGCGCAGCAGCTCCCGCCGGGGGCGCCGCAGATCGCCCACCCCCGTTCCCGCCTGCAGCTCACCGCGTTCCGAACCGTGGTGCGCGTGGCCGCGTCGCCGGTGCTCGGCCGGGTGTCGGGGCTGGCCGGCAAGTTCATGTCACCGCCGGCCGAGGCGATCACGCTGCCGGAGTACCCGATCCCGGCGGCCGCCGGGTAGGTCAGCCCACCGCCCGGGTGAACGGCGCGAACCTCCGTGCCGGGTCACCCGGGAGCGTGCGGCCGCCGAGGACCAGCCGCGGCGCGAGGGCGCCCGGGACCAGCCCGCGTTCGCGGATCCACGCGGTCAGCGCCGGGAACCGGAAGTCGGGGTCCACGCGCACTTCGCCGGACGTCGACCGCGCCACCCCGCGGATCAGCGCCTTCGCCTGCTCCTCCGTCTCCGCGACCACCGGGCCGATCACCGTCACGTGCCCGATGTCCACGCCGAACGCAAACCCGCCCGCCACGACGAACGGCGTCCCCAGCCGCTCCAGCAGCGGCCGCCGGTTCACGCCTTGAGCGCGCAGGTCCAGCGGGAAGACGTCCGGCAACGAACCCGGCGAAGCTCCCGGCCCGCCGTCGTCGGCGAAGGTGCCGACGTGGCCCTGGCAGCCGCCGTCGAGGACAAAGCCCATCGACTCGTACAGCGGCTGTCCGGACTTCGACGCGTGGAGCCAGACCACCCGGTCGCCTGCCGCCGCAAGCGCTTGCGCGGTGATCGCGCGGCCCAGGCCCTGGCGCTCGTAGCGGCGCGCGACCAGCACCATCGAGATCGACGCCACCGCGCCGAAGGACACCAGGGCGGCCGAGGCGGCCAGGCCGTCGCCGTCCGGCGCGTCGATCCCGAACACCTGCCCGATGTCCTGCAGCATCGCCCACTTCGGCGGCTCACGCGGCCACGACCGGGATTCGGCCAGGTCGGAGCAGGCAGGCAGGTCCGTGGGGGTCAGCAACCGGATCTTCATGGACGTTGCCTACGCCACACGCGAAGTGACCGACAAGTAGTTAAGCTCCGGTGCCATGAGCAGTGCGACGGAGCCGCTCGGGACGCCGCCCGAGGATGAACCGGACATCCACACCACGGCCGGCAAGCTGGCCGACCTGTACCGCCGGTACGACGAGGCGGTGCACGCGGGCTCGGCCCGCGCGGTGGAGAAGCAGCACGCCAAGGGCAAGAAAACCGCGCGCGAACGGATCGAGCTGCTGCTCGACGAAGGCTCGTTCGTGGAGCTGGACGAACTGGCCCGGCACCGCTCGACCAACTTCGGGCTGGAGAAGAACCGCCCGTACGGCGACGGCGTCGTCACCGGCTACGGCAGCATCGACGGCCGCCCGGTCTGCGTGTTCAGCCAGGACGTGACGGTGTTCGGCGGCGCGCTCGGCGAGGTGTACGGCGAGAAGATCGTCAAGGTGATGGACCTGGCGATCAAGACCGGCCGGCCGATCATCGGCATCAACGAAGGCGGCGGCGCGCGCATCCAGGAGGGTGTCGTCTCGCTCGGCCTGTACGGCGAGATCTTCAACCGCAACGTCAAGGCGTCCGGCGTGATCCCGCAGATCTCGCTGATCATGGGCGCGAACGCGGGCGGGCACGTCTACTCCCCCGCGCTGACCGACTTCGTGGTGATGGTCGACGAGACGTCGCAGATGTTCATCACCGGCCCGGACGTGGTCAAGACGGTCACCGGCGAGGACGTCACCTTCGAGGAGCTCGGCGGCGGCCGCACCCACAACACGAAGTCCGGCGTCGCGCACTACCTCGGCTCCGACGACGAAGACGCGATCGCCTACGTCAAGGAGCTGCTCTCCTACCTGCCGCAGAACAACCTGTCGGACGCGCCGGTGTTCGAGGCGTCGGAGGCGCCGGCCGGGTTCTTCGACGACGTGACCGACGCCGACCGCGAGCTGGACACGATCATCCCGGACTCGCCGAACACGCCGTACGACATGCACGAGGTGATCACCCGCGTCGTCGACGACGGGGAGTTCCTCGAGGTCCACGAGCTGTTCGCGCCGAACATCATCGTCGGGTTCGGCCGCGTCGACGGCCAGAGTGTCGGTGTGGTCGCGAACCAGCCGACGCAGTTCGCCGGCTGCCTCGACATCGACGCGTCCGAGAAGGCCGCGCGGTTCGTGCGCACCTGCGACGCGTTCAACATCCCGGTGGTGACCTTCGTCGACGTCCCGGGGTTCCTGCCGGGCACCGACCAGGAGTGGAACGGCATCATCCGCCGCGGCGCGAAGCTGATCTACGCCTACGCGGAGGCGACGGTTCCGCTGGTCACGATCATCACGCGCAAGGCCTACGGCGGCGCGTACGACGTCATGGGGTCGAAGCACCTCGGCGCCGACATCAACCTCGCCTGGCCGACGGCGCAGGTCGCGGTGATGGGCGCGCAGGGCGCGGCGAACATCGTGCACCGCAAGACCTTGGCGAACGCCGCTTCCGAAGGCCGCGACGTCGACGCCCTGCGCGCCGAGCTGATCCAGGAGTACGAGGACACGCTCCTGAACCCGTACGCGGCGGCCGAGCGCGGCTACGTCGACTCGGTGATCGTGCCGGCGCACACCCGCGGGCACGTCGCGCGGGCGTTGTCGTTGCTGCGCAACAAACGTGAGGCGCTGCCGCCCAAGAAGCACGGGAACATCCCGCTGTGAGCGAGGAGCGCAAGCCCTTGTTGCGGGTGGTCAGAGGAAACCCGAGCGACGCCGAGCTGGCGGCGCTGACGGCGGTCGTCGCCGCGGCGGCTTCGGCTCCAGCGTCTTCGGAGAAGCCGAAGCCGCGCACGTCGTGGTGGGGCGACCACGCGACCGCGCTGCGGAAGCCGCTTCACCACGGCGACGGTGCTTGGCGCGCTTCGGGTTTGCCCGGCTCCTAGCGCGAAAGGGCGTCGAGGAACACGATGGGGACCTCGTTCTCGCGGACGACCGTCCCGAGCAGCGCGGCGAGCCGGTCGCGGTCCTCGGTGCCCAGGCTCGCAGCCAGGTCGGCCACGCGGCGGCACGTCGCCGCGTAGAAGTCCTCCGCCAGGACGCGACCTTCGGCCGTCAGCACGACACGCACGGCACGGCGGTCGGCCGGGTCGGGTTCACGGCGGACGAGCTCCCGCCGGACCGCGCGGTCGACGAGCCCGGTGAGGCTGGACTTCTCCAGGCCGAGCGTCGCGCCGAGGTCGCCCATGCCGTAGGGCCGGCCCATCAGCACGCACAGCAGCTGGCCCTGCTGCACGGTGAGCCCGTATTCACGGGCCGACTCGGCGTAGACGGCGTTCACCAGGAACGACGCCCGCACGAGCCCGGCCACCACGCCGAGGTCCTCCCCGCGTTTCCCCATCACACCAGCCTACTTCGCGACGGCCTCCCGCACGGCGGGCGCGATCTCCTCGGCCCACCGGGCGGCGGCGGTCTCGTCGGGAGTGCTGCCACCGGGGCCGAAGAGCACGAACCCGGCGGCGCCGTGCTCCAGCACCGCGCCGGTCAGCTCCTCGATCCACTGCGCCGGCGAGCCGCCGATCCAGCGCCCGTCGTCGGCGCGGGTCTTCGCGAGCGGCTTTTCGCTGATCCGCCCGGGGAAGTTGTAAACGGTGACGACGTCGGCGGGCTCGCGTCCGGCGGCGGCCGCGGCTTCGTCGATCACCGGCCGGGAGGTGCGGTAGCGCTCGCTGAGCCAGTCGGCGGCACGGCCGGGCAGCCACCCGTCGGCCACCCGCCCGGTGACGGCGAGGGACTTCGGCCCGACGGACCCCGTCCACACGGGCGGCACGTTTTCCTCGGCCGGCTCCAGGTTCGTGACCTGGTAGAACTCGCCGTCGAAGGTGACCGGCCCACCGCCCCCGCCGAGCAGCTTCACCAGCCGGATCCCCTCCTCGAACGCCCGCACGGCCGCCCCGGGCGTCAGCTTGGCGACGCCGAGCCGGGCGATGTCGTCCCAGAGCCCGCCGACGCCCATGCCGAGCACGATCCGCCCGCCGCTCAGCGCGGACAAGGACGTGACGGTCCTGGCGAGCATCGGCGCGTGGCGCGTGGGCAGGTTGGTGACGCTGACCAGGCCGGAGACCCGTTCGGTGCGCCCGAGCAGAACGCCGATCTCGGCGTAGGCGTCGAGCCGGTCGGCGTAGTAGGGGTGATCGGAGACGGTGACGAGGTCGAGCCCGGCCCGGTCGACCTGGACGGCGAGCCGCAGGGTCTTTTCCACGGCGGCGACGGCCGTCGACACCCCGATCCCGAAGTGCACCATGGTTCCTCCAGATTTAGTTCGTTCTACGAACTGACTATACATAGTTCTTAGGACGAACTACTAAGACTCAGACAGGAACCCTCCGGCGAGCACGCACCATCAGGGTTTCTCGACGGCGTCGGCATGACTCTCCCCTTGCGCATGCTCGCCGAGCCCGGCACAGCAAAGAGCATCAGCCGCAGCGATACCAGCATGCACACAAAGCGTCACATACGCGTCCGCGCGCTTGCCGAGATCATCGTGGACAAGTTCGCGGGCCACCTCCCAGAACTGCTCCGCCTTCGCCAGCCGGCCCCGCATGACCTCCGCACTGCACGTTTTCGTCCACACTTCAGCTCTTTCTCTTCCGGATCTGCCCGTCCAGCCAGGAATGCCGACCAGCCACAGTGAGCCCCTCGCGCAGGACATCGCTCAGCACAGGCTCGTCCCGGCCGCGGTTCATGACTTCAGCCACGGTGAACTCGAGGATCCGGGCGTCATTGCCCGTCCATCGGGAGACATCGGCAGCCAAGCCGTCGACCTGAACCCCCCAACGATCTTCGTCGACGCCGTCCGGCCGGACCAGGAGCAAGTCGATGTCACTCTCGACCGTCATCGAGCCTCGCGCCGCCGAACCGAAGACCGCGCCGTACTTCGGCCGGGGCATCCAGGACTCGAGAGCGGATTCGATCCGTCGCAGCAGCTTTTCGCGCAAGCCCACCAGACCAACGACGTGCTCGGCCGCCAAGTGATCACGGTTGAACTCGTAGGCGAACGCGTTGCCGACACGCTCCGCACGCACGATGCCCTGACCGACCAGCCGTCGCAGCACCTTCCGGATCCCCTCCTCCGAGTGCCGGCCCAGCACTCGGTGCAGCTGCCCGGTCGTGAACGTGCTCTCGTATCCGACAAGGGCTGCGAGCACGTCACCGTCCAAGGTCGGCGTCACCGTGGCCAGAGGTCGATTCAGTTCCATCAGCCGCCTTTCACTTGGCGTACTATAATACGTTTACCTGCACTATAGTACGGTTAGTCCGGCTGCGACGCTTACCCGCCGAGAGCGTTCCGAGAGAAGCCACCGGAGCCCCGAGACCGGATCATGGAAGCTTCCAGACCGTGTACGCACGGTCACAGAACCGACCGTGGACGCCGGCATAGTCTGCGCCGTATAGTCCACGTGGAATAAACGACCTGGAGTCACCCGGAGGGACCAACGACCATGGCCTCGGCCAAGCTGACCCCACTCGGCATCGCGGTGCTGGAGCTGCTCCACGAGAAGCCCATGCACCCTTACGAGATGGCCCAGCTCATGCGGGAGCGGTACGTCAGCACGCGGGTCAACGTGAAGGCGGGCTCGCTCTACCACACCGTCGAACGCCTGCACCGGGACGGCTTTGTCGAGGTCGTCGACACGCAGCGTGACGGACGGCGGCCCGAACGGACCGTCTACGGCATGACCCAGGCGGGCCTGGACGCGTTCAACCAGCGCGGCCGCGAACTGCTCGGCGACCTCGTCGAGGAGTTCCCCGCCTACCTGTCCGGGCTCGCCGTGATCGACGAACTGGGGCGCGAAACCTCGTTGATCGAGCTCGACCACCGGGTCACGCGGCTGCGCGCCGCGGTGGCCGCCGACCAGGCCGTGCTGCAGCGGCTGGCCGAAGACGCGACGCCGCCGATCTACTGGCTCGACTGGCGCTTCAAGTGCGACCAGCGGAAGTTCGAGCTCGAGTGGACCGAGCGGCTCGTCGACGACCTCGCGTCCGGGCGGATCCCGTTCCAGGACTGCGAACAACCCAGGCTCACGCTCATCACCAAGGAAGACGACGATGAACGCAAGACAAGCTAACCCGTGGGCCGCGCTGGGCGCGCTGTGCCTCGGCTTCTTCATGATCCTGCTCGACACGACCATCGTGTCGATCGCGATCCCGACCATGCTGCGCGAGCTGAACGCCGGACTGAACTCGGTCGTCTGGGTGATCAGCGTCTACCTGCTCACCTACGCCGTGCCGATGCTGTTCACCAGCCGCCTCGGTGACCGCTTCGGCCCGAAGCGCGTGTTCCTCGCCGGGCTGGTCGTGTTCACCGGCGCGTCGCTGTGGTGCGGCCTGTCCGGCAACGTCGAGATGCTGATCGCCGCGCGTGCGGTGCAGGGGCTCGGCGCCGCGCTGATGACACCGCAGACGCTGGCGTTCATCACGCACCTGTTCCCGCCGGCCAAGCGCGGCCCGGC
The DNA here is from genome assembly GCF_055583645.1 of Amycolatopsis sp. NPDC104587. Classification (NCBI taxonomy): domain Bacteria; kingdom Bacillati; phylum Actinomycetota; class Actinomycetes; order Pseudonocardiales; family Pseudonocardiaceae; genus Amycolatopsis; species Amycolatopsis sp. NPDC104587. The sequence continues at coordinate 460,235 of NZ_JBVJNO010000006.1, read as the reverse complement.
GATGGGCATGTGGGGCGGGGTCGCCGGCCTGGCGACCATCGCCGGCCCGCTGCTCGGCGGGGTGCTCGTGGACCACCTCGGCTGGGAATGGATCTTCTACGTCAACGTGCCGATCGGCGTGATCGCCATCGTCCTGACGCTGATGCTGGTGCCGGACTGGCAGCCGAAGCACTCGCATTCCTTCGACCTGCTGGGGATCCTGCTCTCCAGCGCGGCCCTGTTCTGCATCGTGTTCGGCGTCCAGAACGGCCAGCAGTACGACTGGGGCACGGTCTGGGGCGGCATCACCGTCTTCGAGATCATCGGCGCCGGTGTGGTGCTGCTGGTGGCTTTCCTGGCGTGGCAACGGTTCAACAAGCGTGAGCCGCTGCTGCCGCTGCAGGTGTTCTCGAACCGGAACTTCTCGGCCGGGACGCTCACCGCGACCACGGTCGGCTTCGCGATGACCGGCATGTTCCTGCCGCTGGTGATCTACATCCAGTCGGTGCTCGGGCTGACCCCGACCATGGCCGGCCTGCTGACCGCGCCGATGTCGCTGCTGTCCGGGATCATCGCGCCGTTCGTCGGGCGCGCGTCGGACAAGGTCAACGGCAAGTACCTGGTGATGTTCGGCCTCGCCTCGCTCGCCGCGGGGCTGGGTGTCATCGCGCTGCAGGCGTCGCCGACGAGCAGCCCGTGGAGCTTCATCCCGGCGCTGCTGCTGTGCGGGCTCGGCATCGGCTGCATCTTCTCGCCGATGAGCAACATGACGATGGGCTCGGTCGAGCCGCGGCTGGCCGGGACGGCGTCGGGCATCTTCAACACCTCGCGCCAGGTGGGCGGCGTGCTGGGTTCGGCGGCGATCGGCGTGCTGCTCCAGGCGCGCGTGACGGCGTCGATCACGGACGAAGCGGCGAAGGCGGCCACGCAGCTGCCGGAGCAGTACCGGGCGCCGTTCGCGGAGGGCATCGCGAAGGCGGCCGCGAGCACGGGCGAGTTCGGCTCCTCGGGTGGTCCGTCGCCGATGTCGGGGCTGCCGGCGGAGATCGCGGCCCAGGCGGGGAAGCTGGCTTCGGACGCGGTCCACAGTGGACTCACCGACGCGGCCCGCGTGACGATGCTGCTGCCGATGGTGGTGCTGCTGCTGGGCATCGTCTCGGCCGCGGTGATGCGGCAGGTCAAGCCGCGCTGGGAGACCCCGGCGCCGGCCGCGCCCGAAACCGCCACGGCCTGAAAACCGGGCAGGCCTGTCGTTCCGGTGTCGGGTGACCGGAGCGACAGGCCCGCACGGACCGCGGGAGCGGTGGTCTAGTTCGGCGCGGCCTTGGGCAGCGAGGGGGGCTCGGTCCGGAGCGGCTCACGGCCCTTCGAGGGGCGGCGCTTCACCCACCACGGCGATCGCGGCCCCAAGGCGGAACCCGTCACCCGTACCGTCATCGGGGTCACCTCCGAGCTCCTCGCGGCACCCGCGCCGCCCATATGTTGCGAGCCACAACAAACTAACTCCGCACCCGGGTGACGGCGGTCACAATTCGGTCACGACCCCCGGCCCGGGTAGGTTCCCGGGGTGCAGTTCGTCCTCGCCTCCCAGTCCCCCGCCCGGCTCGCCCTGCTGCGCTCGGCGGGCCTCGACCCGGCCGTGTTCGTCTCCGGGGTCGACGAAGACGCCGTCGCCGCGTCGCTGACCGAGCCGGAGCCCGCCGAGCTGGTCATGGCGCTCGCCGCGGCCAAGGCCGAAGCCGTCCTCGACCAGGTCGCCGCCGCGCACCCGGACGCCGTCGTCGTCGCCTGCGACTCGATGTTGAACATCGGCGGGCGGATGGTCGGCAAACCGGCCACCCCGGACATTGCGCGGCAGCGCTGGGCCGCGATGGCGGGCTCATCCGGTGAACTCTTCACCGGTCACACGGTCGTCCGGCTCGAGGGCGGGACCCGCGCCAAGGAGGCCTCCGGCTCGATGTCGACCGGCGTCCGGTTCGGCACGCCGAGCGCCGCGGAGATCGACGCCTACGTCGGCACCGGCGAGCCGCTGCACGTCGCCGGCGGCTTCACGATCGACGGCCTGGGCGGCTGGTTCGTCGAAGGCCTCGACGGCGACCACACGAGTGTCATCGGTCTCAGCCTGCCGCTGACGCGCCGGCTGCTGGCCGAGGTCGGCGTGAGTGTCGTGGATCTCTGGCGGCCTCCCGCATCCTGAGAAGGGCACCACACCAACGGGCGATCCGGAAGAGTCCCGTCCTGCCTAACGTTCTCTTCACGAGGCAAGACGAGAAACTTTCGAGCACCGGAGTCGCCCCGTGTCTTTTGTACGGACATACACCAAGCCGCGGGTGTTCGCGGCCGCGGTTCTCGGCGCGCTCGTCGTCGGCGCCCTGCTGGGTGTCGTCGCACGGCAGACCGAGGCCGGCTGGCTGACCGATCTCCTCGACCAGATCGGCACCATCTTCACGACGCTGCTGCAGATCGCGGTGATCCCGCTGGTCTTCACGGCGATCGTGGTCGGCATCAACAGCCTGCGCAAGCTCGGGGGCGGCCGCACGGCCGCGCGCCTGGGCGGCAAGACAGTGCTGTGGTTCGCGATCACGTCGTTCATCGCCTCGCTGATCGGAATCGCCGTCGGCCGGATCTTCAACCCCGGCTCCGGCGGCCTCGGCGGGGTCGAAGCCACCGCGAAGAACGCCGAGAAGGCCGCGAAAAGCGTCGACAGCTGGGGCTCGTGGAGCGCTTTCATCAACGGGTTGCTGCCGGAGAACTTCATCAAGGCCTTCGCCGACGGCGAGACGCTGCAGGTGCTGTTCCTCGCGCTCGTGATCGGCGCCGCCGCCTACAGCCTGGGTGACAAGGCCAAGCCGTTCGTCGACTTCACGACGAGCGTCTTCGAGATCATCCAGCGCTACCTCGGCTGGATCGTCCGGCTGGCCCCGATCGGCATCATCGGCCTGATCGGCGCGGCCGTGTCCAACTACGGCGACGCGCTGTTCCGGCCGCTGTTCTCGACGACGCTCGCGGTGTACGTCGGCTGCCTGCTCGTGCTGTTCGTCGTCTACCCGATCCTGCTGCAGTTCGTGGCGAAGGTCAGCCCGCTGAAGTTCTTCTCGAAGGCCGGCACGGCGATCCAGTTCGCGTTCGCCTCGCAGTCTTCGGCCGCGACGCTGCCGCTGACCCGCCAGTCCGCGGTGAACCTCGGCGTCCAGCCGGCGTACGCGGCCTTCGCGACCCCGCTCGGCAGCGCCACGAAGATGGACGGCTGCGCGGCGGTCTTCCCGGCGATCGCGGCGATCTTCGTCGCGAACCTGGCCGGGGTGTCGCTGAACTTCTGGCAGTACGCGGGCATCGTGGTGGTCGCCGTGGTCGGCGCGCTCGCGACGGCCGGGACCACCGGCTGGCTGACGGCGTTCACGCTGACGACGTCGTTCATCGGCCTCGACGCCAAGCAGGTCGCGCTCGGCCTGGCGCTGATCTACTCGGTCAACCCGATCATGGACATGATGCGCACGGCGACGAACGTGGCCGGCCAGATCGTGGTCCCGGTGGTCGTGGCCCGCGCCGAGGGCCTGCTCGACGAAGAGGTCCTCAACACCCCGACGGACCGCCCGCAGGCCTCCGACGACGGTTCCGCGGCCCGCCACACCGAGCCCGCCCCCGCCTGACCGCAAGCGCCCCAATGTGGCCTTCGGTGCGTCAGACGCACCCAAGGCCGCCTTGGGTGCGTCAGACGCAACCAAGGCCACATTGGGGCGCTCGTCAGGAGGACGGGCAGGCGCGCAGGTCGGCGCGGGTCAGGCGGATGTCCGGCCAGCCGCGCAGGTCCGACGGCGAGGTCACCCGCCGCGTGCAGCCGACCGACTTGCCCGTCAGGTCGTAGACCTCGCCCAGGACCGGCGCCGCCGCGCACTGCGGGGTGCCGTCCGCCGCGTCGGCGCAGTCGTGGCGGACCACGATCACGTCCGGGCGGCCGTCGGCCGTGACGTCGTAGAGCGCGAGCGTCCCGGCGTCGGCGTAGAACGGCTTCCCCGAGTCGCGCCACACCCCCCCGCCGGCGACCAGCAGCTCGCCGTACGCCGCCGTGCCCTCGTCGCCGACGTCGCCGCGGACCAGGCACGTCGGCGCGGCGCCGTCGATGCAGCGCAGCGAGTTCTGGTCCAGCCGCACCCCCAGCTGGGCGATCGACAGCTCGAACACCGTGCCCGGCTCCGGCCCGATGCGCAGCCGTCCGGACCCGCCCGAGGCGTCGGTGAGCAGCACGACCGGCGTGCCGCCGACCGTCATCGCCGCGAGCTGGCGGCACGGCCCGCCGCCGCAGGTCACCACGGGCGCCACCGGGCCGGCCGCGGGCTCGGCCGCGCCGGCGGGCACCTCCGGGCGCGGCCGCAGCAGGAACACCGAGCCGATCGCGCCGAGGGTCACCACCGCGGCCAGCACCGCGGTGAGCAGCGCCGACCGGGGCGTCCGCGCTGCCGAAGTCCGCATAAGACAGAGCGTAAGCCGCTTCGCGACCGTGTGTGGGCAGCGCCCCGGCGCCGTGTGGCCGAAATCCCCCGGGGGTGCGAGCCCACCCCGGCGGACCCCCTGAACGGGTGACCTGACGGGGCCAGATCTCGCTCTGCGTGTCCGTCTATGTTGGCCGGGTGACGAACCCCAACCTTCCCCCCGCCCTGTACCTGCCGACCGGCCCGGTGAACGTCGAAGCCGAAGGCGCGTCGATCGAGCTGCGCCGCACACCGGACGGCCGCACCGCGCTGGTCGCCTTCACCGCCCTCGACCGGCTGATCGACTGCTGCGGCGAGCACCAGCCGTGGGTGCTGGTCAACACCGAGCACCTGCCGAAGGTGCACGCCGCGAACCCGTACGACGTGATCGTGCTCGACTCGCCGCTGCCGGTGGAGCTGCGTCACCACGTCTGAGCGTGGTTCAGCTCTCACTCCAGAGACGCGCGACGTCGTATCCGTAGACTTCCCAGGTGCCGCGCAGGCGGTCAGCAATGCAGCTGTCGGACACAGGAGGTGCGGGGTGGCCGAGCAGGTCGGCGAATCCACGGGTGGCCCGGTGACCAAGATCCTGGTCGCCAACCGGGGCGAGATCGCGGTACGCGTGATCAGAGCCGCTAAAGACGCTGGTCTCACCAGCGTCGCGGTGTACGCCGACCCGGATCGCGACGCACCGCACGTGCGCTTGGCCGACGAGGCCTTCGCGCTCGGCGGCACCACGGCCGCGGAGAGCTACCTCAACATCGACAAGCTCCTCGACGCGGCGAAGCACTCGGGCGCCGACTCTGTGCACCCGGGTTACGGCTTCCTCTCCGAGAACGCGGACTTCGCCCAGGCCGTCCTCGACGCCGGGCTGACCTGGATCGGGCCGAGCCCGCAGGCCATCCGCGACCTCGGCGACAAGGTCACCGCGCGGCACATCGCGACCCGCGCGGGCGCGCCGCTGGTGCCGGGCACCAAGGAGCCGGCGAAGGACGCGAGCGAGATCGTCGCGTTCGCCGACGAGCACGGCCTGCCGGTGGCCATCAAGGCCGCGTTCGGCGGCGGTGGCCGTGGCCTCAAGGTCGCGCGCACCCGCGAAGAGATCCCGGAGCTGTTCGAGTCCGCGACGCGCGAGGCGGTGGCCGCGTTCGGCCGCGGCGAGTGCTTCGTCGAGCGCTACCTGGACAAGCCGCGCCACGTCGAGGCCCAGGTGCTGGCCGACCAGCACGGCAACGCGATCGTCGTCGGCACCCGCGACTGCTCGCTGCAGCGCCGGCACCAGAAGCTCGTCGAGGAGGCGCCCGCGCCGTTCCTGTCCGACGAGCAGCGCAAGCGCATCCACGAGTCCGCCAAGGCGATCTGCAAGGAAGCCGGGTACTACGGCGCCGGCACCGTCGAGTACCTCGTCGCGACCGACGGCACGATCTCGTTCCTCGAGGTCAACACGCGCCTGCAGGTCGAGCACCCGGTGTCGGAGGAGACGACCGGCCTCGACCTCGTCCGCGAGATGTTCCGCATCGCGCGCGGCGAGAAGCTGCGGATCACCGAGGACCCCGAACCGCGCGGCCACTCGATCGAGTTCCGCATCAACGGCGAGGACGCCGGCCGCGGCTTCCTGCCCGCGCCGGGCACGGTGACGAAGTTCGCCGCGCCGAGCGGGCCGGGGGTGCGGGTCGACTCCGGCGTCGAGTCCGGCAGCGTCATCGGCGGGCAGTTCGACTCGATGCTGGCGAAGCTGATCGTCACCGGGACCGACCGGAACAACGCTCTTGAACGCAGCCGCCGCGCGCTCGCCGAGATGGTCGTCGAGGGCATGGCGACGGTGCTGCCGTTCGACCGCGTGATCGTGAACGACCCGGCCTTCATCGGCGACGAGAACGGCTTCAGCGTGCACACGCGCTGGATCGAGACGGAGTTCGACAACCAGATCGAGCCGTTCGTGGCGCCGGACGTCGAGGCCACCGAAGAGGAGCCGCGGCACAACGTCGTCGTCGAGGTCGGCGGGCGACGGCTCGAGGTGTCGCTGCCGGGCGGGTTCGCGCTCGAAGGCGGCGGCGGGGGCGGCGGCACCGCCGTCAAGGCGAAGCCGCGCAAGCGCGCCGGCGGGGGCAAGGCCGCCGTCAGCGGCGACGCCGTCACCGCGCCGATGCAGGGCACCATCGTGAAGGTCGCCGTCGAAGAGGGCCAGTCGGTCGAAGCCGGTGAGCTGATCGTCGTCCTCGAGGCGATGAAGATGGAGAACCCGGTCACCGCACACAAAGCGGGCACCGTGACCGGACTTTCGGTCGAGGTGGGCGCCGCCGTGACGCAGGGCACCCAGCTCCTGGAGATCAAGTAGCGCAGTTCGTTACGGATGTCGTGGTGGGCCGCCCCCGAGGCGGCCTACCATCGACTACGTGACCGAAGTCCCGTCTCCGCAGCTGCGGATCAGCGACCAGAACCGCGAGTCCGCATTGACCGCGCTCGGTGAGCACATGAGCGCGGGGCGGATCGACATCGACGAGTACGGCGAGCGCTCGGCCCGGATCACCGCGGCGAAGACGCGTGGCGAGCTGGGCGAGATCTTCGGTGACCTGCCGGCACCGCACCCGAAGTACGACGACGTCCCGCAGGCCGTCGCGGCTCCCGAGCCGGAAGCCGCACCGGCGCCGCGGCACCCGGGCACGCCGGAGGGCTGGAGCGGCGGGCAGCGGTTCGTCGCCGCGTTCCTCCCGCTGGTCTGGATCGCGACGATCGCGCTGATCGCCACCGGCCTCGTGTCCGGGACGCTGATCTTCGTCCCGATCGGGCTGAGCATCTTCGGCCGCTCGATGTGGGGCCATGCCGGGCGGCACGACCGCCACGACCGGCACCTGCGCGACCGGGAGCGCCGCCGCGCGCTGCGCGACTCCTACCGCCGCGAGATGGGCCGCTGATCCTCCCGTGGGCGACATGCTGCTGAGCGACGCCGAACGCCAGGACGCGCTGGACGTGCTCGAGGAGCACGTCCGCACCGGGCGGCTCGACATCGACGAGTACGGCTCACGCTCGGCGAAGGTCACCGCGGCCAAGCGCGTCAGCGAGCTCGTCCCGCTGTTCGACGACCTGCCTTCGCCGCGGCCGAGCGCCCTGCTCAACGGCGCCGCCGCGCCGCAGGTGCCGGTGATGACCGGCGAGACCACGCTGTCGCGCTGGCTGACGGCGAGCGCGGTGCCGATCGCGATCGTCCTCGCCGTCGTGGTGCTCATCCTGTCCCGCGGCCGGCTGCTGATCATCTCCGTCGCGCTGCCCCTGGTGGTCGCGATGATCGCGGGGGCCCGCCGGCGGCGCTGAACCTGCGAGAATCGCCGCGTGATGGGCGTGGTCCCGGGCGCGCTGGACGCCCGAAGCGAACGGCTGGCCGGACCGATCTTCACGGTCGTCGGCCTGGCCGGGCTCGCGGCGTGCGTGATCTGGGGTCCCGGCGTCCGGGGTGTCACGCTGGTCGCCGTCGTGGTCGCGGCGGTGTGGGTGCCGCTGCTGGTCCCGCTCTTCCCGCACCGGCGGGCACACCCGTGGCTCGTCGCCGGCTACTACGCCGGGGTGCTCGCGGTCGCGACCGTGCTGGTGGCCCGCGACGACACCTTCATGGGCTTCGCGTCCTTCGGCTACCCGCTCGCCTTCGTGCTCTTCCCCGCGCGGTGGGGGTTCTTCGCGGTGGCCGCGACGGCGACGCTGCCGCTGCTGGCCGCCAACTCGGACTCGCGGAGCCCGACCTGGGTACTGGTCGCGTCGATGGCCGGGCCGCTGCTGTACGCCGCGTGGTTCGTCGGCGCGGAGAGCGAGCAGCGGCGGAAGGCGAACGTCCGGCTGGAAGCCGCGCTCGAGGAGAACGCGGACCTGCACGCCCGGCTGGTGACCCAGGCGCGCGAAGCGGGCGTGCTCGACGAACGGCAGCGGATGGCCCGAGAAATCCACGACACGCTCGCCCAGGGCCTGACCGGGATCGTCACCCAGCTGCAGGCCGCCGACGGCCCGGACCGCGATCGGCGCGTGGAACAGGCTCGCACGCTGGCCCGGGAGAGTCTCGGCGAAGCGCGTCGCGCCGTGCAGGCGCTGCGGCCGGAGCCCCTGGACGCGGCCCAGCTGCCGGAAGCGCTTTCCCGGCTGGCCCGGCGGGTGTCGGAGACGTCCGGGGTCGCGGTGCGCGTCGAGACGACCGGGGACACCCGGCCGCTCCTGCCGGAGCTGGAGGAGACGCTCTACCGCGTCGCGCAGGAGGCGCTGGCGAACGCGGAGAAGCACGCGAAGGCGTCCCGGATCGGCGTGACACTGTCCTATGCGGACGATCTGGTGCTGCTCGACGTCGTCGACGACGGGGCCGGCTTCCGGCCGGGCGACCGCGGCGACGGCACCGGGTTCGGCCTGGAGGCGATGCGGCAGCGCGTCCGGCGGGTGGCGGGCACGCTGTCGGTCGAGAGCGAGCCGGGCGGCGGCACGGCCGTGAGCGCGCAGGTCCCCGCCCTCTGAGATTGCTCCTTTCGCCGGGCAACCCGTCCGCCGGTCCGGACGTGGTGATCACGCAGGTCGGGGGAAAGGGGAAATGATGAGCAAGAAGTGGCTGCGGGCGGGGGTGCTCGCCACCGCGGCGATCGCCGTCACCGCGTTGGGAGTGCCGGTTTCCGCGGACGCGGCGATCCGCATCTCGTGGCGGCCGACGGTGCTGCCGCTGCCGCCCGGCGCGAGTGCGGGCAACCTCACCGGGTCGGACGGCAAGGGCGAGTACACCGGCACGTTCCGGGTCAACGACGTCACCCAGGTCGTGAGCTGGCGCAACGGACAGCCGGTCCTGCGCGGCGTGCCGCGCGGGTACGAGCGGGTCGACGCCAACGACGAAAACTCGTCCGGCGTGGTCGCCGGCACGATCCACGACTACGAAAGCATGACCAGCCGCACCTACACCCTGGACGCGTCGGGCTACCACATCAAGGACAACCCGGCGGGGTACCAGGAGGTGACCGGCGTCGCGATCAACACGCGCGGCGACGTGCTGGGCGAGGCCTACGCACCCGGGGTGCCCCGCGCCGTCGTCCTGTGGCGGGCCGACGGCAGCGCGCCGGTGGTCATCCCGGAGACGGGCGACATCTCGTCCCCGCGCGACCTGGACGACGACGGCACGATCCTGCTGAGCACCGGCACCGGCTCGGCGCTGTGGAAGGACGGCGTCCTGCGGAAGCTCACGCCGAGCCCGGCCGGACAGGCCGAGGGGACCGCGATCCGCAACGGGGTCGTCGTCGGATGGCGCCTGTGGGGCGGCAACCAGGCGGCCCGGTGGTCCACACCGAACGGGACGACCGGCCTGGAGGGCGGCGGGATCGCGCAGGACATCAACAAGTCCGGCCTGACCGTGGGCCTGGCGCCGACGCCGTCGGGGCCGCAGATCTACGGCAACGCGATGGTGTGGCGCGGCACGGTCCCGGGCGTGGTCCAGGGCCCCAGCGGCTACGCGACGTTCCGGGCCGAGGTCGCGGCCGACGACGGCACGCTGGCCGGCTACGCGTCGAAGGACGCGGCCCCCAGCAGCGGGGTGCCGGTGATCTGGCGCTTGACGCCGTGAAGCGGCCTTGACCGAGCGGGCCGGGAGCGAGGTGCTCCCGGCCCCCGTTCCTAAACCGTTCCCGGGGTTCGCGCGTGCTGACGGCGAACAGGGGAGGAACGGATGACCTTCAGCACCAAGGCACTCGCCATCGCCGCGGCGGCGCTGCTCGCCACAACGCTCGCGCAGCCCGCGCAGGCTGCCATCGGCCATTGGGAAGCCGACCTGCTGGCCTTGCCGGCCGGCTACTCGGACGCGTCCGGGTGGGTCCGCGGCACCGACAGCCACGGCGGGTACGCCGGGAACCTCTGGCTGGACGGCACTTCCCACGTCGTGACGTGGTCGAAGGGGCAGCCCACCGTCCACCCGGCGCCCGGGGACTCCCCGTCCGCCGAAGTCATGGACGAGAACTCGTCCGGGACCGTCCTCGGCCAGACCATCGACAGGTTCGGCACCCGGCTGCAGCCCTTCCTGCTCGACCACGGCGAGTACCGGATGCTGCTGGCGCCGGGCGACTGGGCGAGCCTGACCGCGGTGGCGCTGAACGAACGCGGCGACGTCGTCGCCAACGCGCAGCCGAACGGCGGCGGCGCGGGGGCGGTCGTCCTCTGGCACGCCGACGACCGCGACCACCCCGTCGTGATCACCGGGCAGCCGTACCTGTCCGCCACCGACATCGACGACGACCGCGCGGTCCTGGTGAACTCGTTCCCGAACTCGTTCGTCTGGCGGGACGGTGTGTTCGAGCAGCTCACGGCCCCGCCGGGGGCGGCGTACCTCCACGCCGCCGGCATCCGCAACGGGCAGGTCACCGGGAACTACGGGGCACCCGACTACCTCAGCCTCGAAGGCGTCCGGTGGCGCTCCCCCGGGCAGCCGGAAGTCCTGCCGGCGTCCAGCACGACGTTCGGGCTCAACCGGCTCGGCCTGATCGTCGGTTTCGGCACCAGGCCCGATCCGACCGGGCCGCTGGGTCCCCTCTCGGTGTGGCTGGCCGGACGTGCGATGGGGCCGCTGCCGCTCGCCGGGTTCGGCGCCGGTTATGCGAAGACGGTGGGTGACGACGGGACGATCGCGGGCGTGGTCTCCGACCAGAGTCCGTCGACGTACGGCGGCCGTCCGGTCGTGTGGCGCTACTCGCTGCGCTGACGCCGCGGTCCGGGCCTGATCCGGCCGTGATCGCCGGGCCGGGAGCGACGTGCTCCCGGCCTGGCTAGGCTGGGCGGAGTGGAACCGGTGGAGATCAACGCGGGCACCTACTACCTGCGCCAGCTGCGCGCCGACCGGCACATCGACGACCGGCCGCTGCTCATGGAGGCGTTCGCGGACCCGACGCACCGCAAGTACGTGCTGAACTACCGCTTGCGCACCCTCGACGAGGCCACGGAGTACGTGACCCTGCGAGCGGCCCAGTGGGCGGGCGACGAGCGGTGTTCCTGGGCGATCGCGGAGCCGACGTCCGGGCGCCTGCTGGGCGAGGTGGGCTTGCGGGAGCTGGACCTGTCCTCGAACTACGCCGAGGCGACGATCTGGGTCCACCCGGCCGAGCGCGGCAAGGGCATCGCGACCACGGCGTTGAACGCGGCCTTGCGGTTCGGCTTCGGCGGGTTGGGGCTGACCGAGGTGAGCTACCGGTACGAGGAGAGCAACGCGGCGTCGGCGATCGTGGCGGAGCGCTGCGGGTTCACGCTGGTGGGCCCGGAGCCGGACCGGGCGCCGACGGGCGAACGCCTGATCCGCTGGCACCGGACCTCCTGACGCTCCCTCAGCTCACCGGCTCCACCAGGCCCGAGCGGGCCTCCGGGGCCGCCGACCGCAGCGCGTCCGCCGCTTCGTCGCTCGGCTGGGACTGGGACTCGCGCTCCGACTCCACCCTCGCGCGGTAGACCTCGATCTCCCGCTTCACCGTTTCGGGTGACCAGCCGAGGACTTCGCCCACCAGGGCCGCTACCTGCTCCGCGCAGTCCACGCCGCGGTGGGCGTACTCGATCGAGATGCGCGTCCGGCGGGCCAGGATGTCCTCCAGGTGCAGCGCCCCCTCGTGCGAAGCCGCGTACACCACCTCGACGCCCAGGTAGTCCGGCGCGTGCTCGATCGGCTTGAGCAGCTCCGGGCGGCCTTCCGCCGAGGCCAGGACCTCGTGGACCAGCGACCCGTACCGGTCCAGCAGGTGCCGGACCCGGTACGGGTGCAGGCCGTGCTCGGCGGCCAGGTGGTCGGCCTGGTTGACCAGCGCGTGGTACCCGTCCGCGCCGATCAGCGGGACCTTGTCCGTGATGGACGGCTGGGACCGGCCGGGCAGATCGACCGCCGCCGCGTCGACGGCGTCCGCCGCCATCACCCGGTAGGTCGTGTACTTGCCGCCCGCGATCGCGACCAGGCCCGGGGCCACCCGGGCCACCGCGTGCTCGCGCGAGAGCTTCGACGTCTCTTCGCTCTCCCCCGCCAGCAACGGGCGAAGGCCCGCGTACACACCTTCGATGTCGTCGTGCGTCAGCGGTGTCGCCAGGACGCTGTTGACGTGCTCGAGCAGGTAGTCGATGTCGTGCTTCGTCGCCGCCGGGTGGGCCAGGTCGAGGTTCCAGTCCGTGTCCGTGGTGCCCACGATCCAGTGATTCCGCCACGGAATGACGAACAGCACCGACTTTTCGGTGCGCAGGATCATCCCCGACTCCGACACGATCCGGTCGCGCGGCACGACGATGTGCACACCCTTGCTCGCCCGCACGCGGAACCGCCCGCGGCCGCCGGACAGCCGCTGCAGCTCGTCGGTCCAGACGCCGGTGCAGTTGATCACCGCGGCCGCCGAGATCTCCGTTTCCCGGCCGTCCTCGACGTCGCGCACCCGCACGCCGGACACGCGGTCGGCCTCGCGCAGGAACCCGACCACCTGCGTCGACGTCCGCACGACCGCGCCGTAGTGGGCCGCCGTGCGTGCCACCGTCATCGTGTGGCGTGCGTCGTCGGACTGCGCGTCGTAGTAGCGGATCCCGCCGATCAGCGCCGACCGCTTGAGCGCCGGCACCATCCGGAGCGCGCCCGCGCGGGTGAGGTGTTTCTGGCCCGGGACACTGCGGGCGCCGCCCATCGTGTCGTACATCAGCAGGCCGGCCGCGGTGTACGGGCGCTCCCACACGCGGTGCGTCAGCGGGTACAGGAAGCTCACCGGCTTGACCAGGTGCGGCGCGATGGTCGTCAGCATCAGCTCACGCTCGCGCAGGGCTTCCCGGACCAGGCCGAACTCGAGCTGCTCCAGGTACCGCAGGCCGCCGTGGAAGAGCTTGCTCGACCGGCTCGACGTCCCCGACGCGAGGTCGCGGGCCTCGACCAGCGCCACCCGCAGGCCGCGGGTCGCGGCGTCCAGCGCGGTGCCCGCGCCGACCACACCGCCGCCGATCACCACGAGGTCGAACGTTTCGCCGCCGAGCCGCTGCCAAGTCTCTTCGCGCTTGACCGGGCCCAGTCGAGCCGGGTTCGTCTCCGCTGCGTGCTGCGCCACGTGACATTCCTCCTCGGTGCCGGCGAGGCTTCCAGCATCGCACGACCCGGTGATCCTCCGCCCGTTCGCGGATGACACGTGTGGCGTAACCCTCCGCGATCTTGCTGTGGCATCCGGCCGGATCTTGAAAAGATTCGGCTGGCCGGTGCTTGGAATCCGCTTCTACGCCCCGGTAACGTCGCGCGGACGTGGGTCGGCAACGGTGCCGTGGCACGCCGTGATCGACCCTGCGCAGAGTGTCCAGTGTGGAGGTGCAGCGGTGAGTGCTGGGGCAATAATCGTCTGGGAACTACTGGGAACGGCCGCCCTGATCCTGCTCGGCAACGGTGTCGTCGCGAACCACGTGCTGCGCAAGACCAACGGCAACAACGGCGGAATCCTCTTCATCAACTTCGGCTGGGCGTTCGCCGTCTTCACCGGCGCCAGCATCGCCGCGCCCAGCGGCGCGCACCTGAACCCGGCGGTGACCCTCGGGCTCGCCATCGCGGACAAGACCAAGTGGGCCGACGTGCCCTTCTACATCATCGGGCAGATGGCCGGCGCCATCATCGGCGCCCTGCTCTGCTGGGCGACCTACAAGCTCCAGTTCGACGACCACCCCGAGCCCGAGAACACCCTCGGCATCTTCTCCACCGCACCGCAGATCCCGAACGTCGCGTGGAACCTCGTCACCGAGGTCATCGGCACCTTCGTCCTGGTGGCGTGGATCCTGCTCAGCCCGACGTTCGCCGCGACCGACGGCGGCACCCCGAACTTCGGCAACTCCGCGCTGGGCTACGCGGGCGTCTCGTTCGTGGTCCTCGTGATCGGCACCTCCCTCGGTGGCCCGACCGGGTACGCCATCAACCCGGCGCGTGACCTCGGTCCCCGGATCGCGTACGCGTTCCTGATGCCGATCCGCAACAAGGCGAACGCGAACTGGGGCTACTCCTGGATCCCGGTCGTCGGCCCGCTGGTCGGTGGCGCTCTCGCCGCGCTCGTCTACCTCCTCGTGCACAACCTGACCTGATCGCCCGTCCGAGAAGAACTCCTGGAGCAAGCATGACTTCGTACGTAGCCGCGATCGACCAGGGCACCACCTCGACCCGGTGCATGATCTTCAACCACGAGGGCCGGGTCGTCGCCGTCGACCAGAAGGAGCACGAGCAGATCTTCCCGAAGGCGGGCTGGGTCGAGCACAACGCCGAGGAGATCTGGGAGAACACCCGCGCGGTCGCCGCGGGCGCCATCGCCAAGGCCGACCTGCACACCAAGGACATCGTCGCCGTCGGCATCACCAACCAGCGCGAGACCGCGCTGGTCTGGGACAAGACGACCGGCAAGCCGGTGTACAACGCGATCGTCTGGCAGGACACGCGCACCGACCGGATCGTCACCGAGCTCGGCAACCTCGGCGGCGGCCAGGAGCGCTACCGCGACAAGGTCGGCCTCCCGCTCGCGACGTACTTCTCCGGGCCGAAGATCAAGTGGATCCTCGACAACGTCGACGGCGCGCGTGAGAAGGCCGAAGCCGGTGACCTGATCTTCGGCAACATGGACACCTGGGTGCTCTGGAACATGACCGGCGGGGCCGACGGCGGCGTGCACGTCACCGACCCGACCAACGCCTCGCGCACCATGCTCATGGACCTCGACACGCTGCAGTGGGACCCCGAGATCGCCGCCGAGATGACGATCCCGCTGTCCATGCTGCCGGAGATCCGCTCCTCCTCCGAGGAGTACGGCAAGGTCCGCGAGAAGGGCGCGCTCGCCGGCGTGCCGATCGCGGGCATCCTGGGCGACCAGCAGGCCGCGACGTTCGGCCAGGCCTGCCTCTCACCCGGCGAGGCCAAGAACACCTACGGCACCGGCAACTTCATGCTGCTCAACACCGGCACCGAAAAGGTGATGTCGCAGAACGGGCTGCTCACCACGGTCTGCTACAAGATCGGCTCGAACGACACGGTCTACGCGCTGGAAGGCTCCATCGCCGTCACCGGTTCGCTGGTGCAGTGGCTGCGCGACAACCTCGGCATGATCGCGACCGCGGCCGAGATCGAGGAGCACGCGCGCAGCGTCGAGGACAACGGCGGTGCGTACTTCGTCCCGGCGTTCTCGGGTCTGTTCGCTCCTTACTGGCGATCCGACGCTCGTGGCGCGATCGTCGGGCTCACCCGGTTCGTCAACAAGGGACACCTGGCCCGCGCGGTGCTGGAGGCGACCGCCTTCCAGTCGCGCGAGGTCATCGACGCGATGAACGCCGACTCCGGTGTCCCGCTGAAGTCGCTCAAGGTGGACGGCGGCATGGTCGTCAACGAGCTGCTCATGCAGTTCCAGGCCGACATCCTCGGTGTGCCGGTGATCCGCCCGGTGGTCAACGAGACCACCGCGCTGGGCGCCGCGTACGCCGCCGGCCTGGCCGTCGGGTTCTGGAAGTCCGAAGACGACATCCGCACCAACTGGGCCCAGGACAAGCAGTGGGACCCGTCGATGGACGACGCCCGCCGCGAATCCGAGTACCGCAACTGGAAGAAGGCCGTCACCAAGACCTTCGACTGGGTCTCCGAAGAGGACTGACCGGCCTGGGGGGGGGGGGCGGGGGGGGGCCCCCCCCCCCCCCCCCCCCCCGCCACTCAGTCGTCCCAGCTCAGTCGTCCCAGCCCTCCGGCTTGCCGGACTGCTCGTTGGGGGCGATGACCAGGAACGGCACCCCCTGGTCGTCCACGACCCGCACCTGCCGCCCGTACGGGGAGTCGAACGGCTGGTCCAGCGCCTGGCCGCCGAGCTCGACGACCTTCGCCGCGCTCGCGTCGGCGTCCGCCACCGAGAAGTACGCCGACCAGTTCGACGGCACCTCCGCCGGCGCGGACGCGGGCAGCGCGCCCAGCCCGGCGACCGGACGGCCGTCGACCAGCAGCACCGCGTAGGTGAAGTCGTCGTTCGACAGGTCCTGGAAGCCGTAGCCGAAGACCGTCTCGTAGAACGCCTTCGCGGCCGGGAAGTCCCGGCTCATGCACTCGTTCCACGCCAGGGTACCCGGCGCCGCCGTGACCTGCGTGCCGATGTGGTTGCCGGGCTCCCAGAGGCCGAAGACCGCGCCCGCCGGGTCGGCCGCGACCGCCATCCGGCCTTCCTTCATCACGTCCATGACCGGCATGAGGAGCTGCCCGCCGGCCGCCACGACCGCTTCGGCCGTCCGGTCCACATCGGACACGGCCAGGTACGTCGTCCACATCGCGGGCATCTCCTGCCCCGGCGGTGTCTGGCCGATCCCCGCGACCGGGCGTCCGCTCAGCTCCGCCATGCCGTAGAAGCCGGTCTCCTCGCCGCCCTTCTGCACGTCCCAGCCGAACAGGCCACCGTAGAAAGCCACCGCTTTCGCCTGGTCCGGCACCATCAGGTCCACCCAGCTGGGCGTGCCGTCCGGCCACCGCTCGTCCCGGAACATCATGTCGGCTCCCATCCCTCGTCCGCGCCGCCTCGGGTGACGGCTGACACAGTGAAGCACCGGGGTACGACAAGAACCGGAAATCAGCCCTGGACCAGGCGGGCGTAAACGACGATGTTGTCGACGTAGTTGTGCGCGCTCCGGTCGAAGACGCCGCCGCAGGTGATCAGCCGGAGCTCGGGCCCGGGTGTGTCGTCGTAGACGCCTTCGCCCTCGAAGTCCTGCTTGGGCACTTGGTGCACCTTCGTCACCTCGAACGACGCCGTGGTGCCGTCCTTGCGGGCGACCGCGACCCGGTCGCCGGGCGCCAGCTCCTTCAGCCGGTAGAAGATGCCCTTCTGGTGGTTGCCGTCGACGTGCCCGAGCACGACGGCCGGGCCGACCTCGCCCGGCGTCGGCGCGTAGGTGTACCAGCCGGCCTGCAGCGGCGTGGTCACCGGCGGCACCTGGACGGTGTTGTCCGCGTTCAGCCCGAGCGGGACCAGCGACGAGTGCGCGCCGATCTTCGGGATGTCGATCGAAACCGGCTCCGACTTCGGCATCGACGCGACGGCGTCGGCCCCCTCGGCCCCCTCGGCCCCCTCGGCCCGCGGTTCCGGGCTGACCGCGACCGGCTGGGCCGGCGGCGGCTGCGCGGTGGACGGCTCGGACCCGCCGCCCAGCGTCAGCACCAGGACCGCCAGGACGGCCAGCAGTGCGACGACGAGCGCGATCAGGTAGCCCCGTCTGTTCGTGATCCTCGTGGTCATGGTCTCCCCCGTGACTGGCGCCTGCGGTTCACACGTCCGGGTGGCCCGTTCGGTTGGGTCCCGACGGTACCGCCGCGGGCGGGCCACTCCGGAGCCCCCGCTCCGGAGTGGCCCTGGAAGATCAGCGGCGCCGAGCCCGTCGGGCCAGCACGAGGCCGCTGCCTCCGATCGCGAGCACCCCCATGGCGGCCGCGGCCGCGAGGGGTGCGCCGGAACCGTCGTCCGGTCCGTCCGTACCACCGGTCTGCGGGGCGCCCGCGGGCACCTTCGCAACCTGCTTGCCAGGCTGCTTCGCGGCCGGCTGCACCACGAACCACAGCTCCTGCGTCTCCGGGCCGCAGTGCAGCGCCACGATGTACTTGCCGGGCTTGACGTCCTTGACGGTCGCGTCACCCCAGTTGCCCGGCTTGGCGAAGCTCAACGCCGCCGACCGCACGCTGACGGTCTCGTCCGGGCCGCGGGTCTGGCAGTGGAAGTCGACGGCCACCTTCGTGCCCGGCTTCGCGGCGGACGGTGAGAACGACAGCGCCTTCGTGACCCGGGTCTGCGGGCCGTTTTCGTCCGGCGGCGCGGGGTGGTGGGCTTGGCCGAGGTGGACGGCGCGGTGTCCGGTGTCGCCGCGAGCGCGGCGGTGGGCGCGAGCACCAGGAACGCCGCGGCGACCCCCGCGACGACAGCAGTGTTCTTCATTCTTTTCTCCCCTGTGGATTCGCTTCGGAAACGACGGGAAACGGACGCCGTTCGCAGTTCCCCCTGCATCGGCCTGCTCCGCTCACCTACACAGCCAAAGACGTCTCCACCTGCGATCGGTTGCGCCCGAAGGTCACGAAAACATCGCGAAATCAACGGTGGGGAACCCAAGAAAAAACCACCCCGGCGCGCGGCTACGAGGTGGTCTATTCGAGCTGGTGAATCAGCCGGCCATACTGCCGTCGCCCGCTTTCGCCGCGCCGGAAGGCACCTTCGCGACCTGAGCCGCGGGCACCGAGAACTGCGTGCGGTAGGTGTTGCTGCCACAGGTCACGGTCAGCGGGTACGTCCCGGCCGCGGTGCCCGGCTTGAGCGTCGCGTCGGCGCTGATGTTCGCGTCCGTGCCCATGAACGGGCCGGGGAAGTAGTTGGCGAACGTCAGCACCGGCGACGAGAACACCGGCGAAGCGCCTTGGCACTTCGCCAAAGCGACGTTCGGCGCATCCCGGACGTACTTGTCCACGAGCGTCTGGTTGATCGCGGTGTTGACGTTGAGCTGCACGCTCCCCTCGGGGGCGGCCGGTGCGGGACTGCTGGTCTGCTGCGCTGTTGCCGGCGCCGCCAGCGCCGTCGCCCCGATCACCGCTGCCGCAACAAAAACCACCGTCTTGCGCACCTTCGCACCCTTCGCGTCCTTCAGCCTTACAACCGACAAGACGCGACGGGTGCGAAGGGGTTGCGTGATTTTCTCAGTCGAGATCGTCGTGGCGCATGAGCTGGCGCCCGGCCTCGGTGATCGAGCCCGAGAGCGACGGGTACACCGAAAATGTCAGTGCCAGGTGGTCCACTGTGAGCTGGTTCTGGACGGCGAGCGCGATGGGAAGGATGAGCTCGCTCGCCTGCGGCGCCACGACGACCCCACCGACGACCACGCCGGTGGCGGGGCGGCAGAACAGCTTCACGAAGCCTCGGCGGAGGCCCTCCATCTTCGCGCGCGCGTTGGTGGCCAGGGGCAGCATGATGGTGCGCGCGGGCACCTCGCCGGAGTCGATCGCCTGCTGGCTGATGCCGACGGTGGCGATCTCCGGGTGGGTGAACACGTTGGCGGCGACGGTCTTGAGCTTGATCGGCGCGACGCCTTCGCCCAGCGCGTGCCACATCGCGATGCGGCCCTGCATGCTCGCCACCGAGGCCAGCATGAGCACGCCGGTGCAGTCGCCGGCGGCGTAGATCCCGGGAACGGAGGTGCGTGAAACGCGGTCGACGGTGATGAAGCCGCCGGGGCCGGGTGCGATGCCGACCTTGTCGAGGCCGACGTCCTGGGTGTTGGGGACCGACCCGACGGTCATCAGCGCGTGGCTGGCTTCGATCACGCGGCCGTCGGCGAGGAAGATCTCGACGCCCTTCTCGGTGCGCTCGACGCGGTCGGCGCGCGCCTGCTTAGCGACGGTCGTGCCGCGCTGCGAGAAGACCTCTTCGAGCACCGCGGCGGCGTCGGCGTCCTCGTGCGGGAGGACGCGGTCGCGGCTGGAGACGACGGTGACCTTGACGCCCATTTCGGTGTAAGCGGACGCGAACTCGGCGCCGGTGACACCCGAGCCGATCACGGCGAGGTGCTCGGGCAGCTCCTGGAGCTCGTAGAGCTGACGCCAGTCGAGGATGCGCTCGCCGTCCGGCACCGCGCCGGGCAGCACGCGCGGGGTGGCGCCGGTGGCGATCAGGACGACGTCGGCCGGGAGCTTCTCGGTCTCGCCGTCCGGCTTGACGACGGCGACCTTGTGCGTCGCGAGGCCGGGCTCTTCGTCGCAGAAGCGGGCTTCGCCGATGAGGACGCGCACGCCTTCGCGCTGGACACGGGCGCGGATGTCGGCGGACTGCGCGAGCGCGAGGCCCTTCACCCGGCCGTGGACGGTCGGGAGGTCGATGCTCGTGTCGGCCAGGTCGGTGTTGATGCCGAGCTCGCCCAGGTCGTGCATCTTCGCGAGGGCGCCGGAGGACGCGATGAACGTCTTCGACGGAACGCAGTCGTAGAGGACGCAGGCGCCGCCCAGGCCGTCTCGCTCGACGATCGTGACGTCGGCCCCGTGCTGGGCTGCGACCAGCGCGGCTTCGTAGCCGGCCGGGCCCCCGCCCATGATCACGATCCTGGTCACCTGGGTCCTCCTTTGGGCTGTTCGTGCGGTGGTCTCACCGTACGCGGCGAAGGTGACCGGACACTGAAGTGGGCGAACACGCCGAGTACGTCCACTCGGGTGAGGTGGGGGTCGCTACGCTGTCGGCGTGCCGTTGTATGCCGCTTACGGATCGAACATGGAGCCCGCCCAGATGCTGGAGCGCGCGCCGCACTCTCCGATGGCCGGCTCCGGCTGGCTGGAGGGGTGGCGCCTGACCTTCGGCGGCGAGGACCTCGGCTGGGAAGGTGCCCTGGCCACGATCGTCGAAGACCCGGGATCCCGGGTCTTCGTCGTTCTCTACGACGTCACGTCCCTGGACGAGACGGGCCTCGACCGCTGGGAAGGCGGCGAGCTGGGCATCCACTCGAAGATCCGCCTGCGCGTCCAGACCATGGACGGCTCGGTGCTGGCCTGGCTGTACGTCCTGGACGCCTACGAAGGCGGCCTCCCTTCCGCGCGTTACCTGGGCGTCCTGGCCGATGCCGCCGAGGCTGCCGGTGCTCCCGCCGACTACGTCGACGACCTCCGCACCCGCCCCTGCTCAGGCATCACCGGCTAACGAGTTACGTCCCCAATCACGCGAGTTACGTCTCCAATCACATGGATGACGGCCTCGATCACGCGAGTTACGCCGCTCGTCGCCCGAACTGCGCTTGCAGTTCGGCAAGCAGCCGGCTCGGGTCGCGGAGATCGGCCGCCGTCGCACGAATCGTGACCCATCCTCGACCGGCCAGCCGCTGGTCGCGCTCGGCATCGAGCTCGCGCCGCTCCTCATGAGCCGCGAACCCGTCGTACTCGAGCGCGATTCGCAGCGCAGGCCAAGCCATGTCGAGCACGTACAGCCGGCGGCCGTCGATGGTGGTGATCTCGTACTGAGCCTCCGGCACCGGCAGGCCGGCCTCGACCACGATCAGCCTGAGGATGCTCTCCGGCGGCGATTCGGCCTTTCCGGTGGCGAGTGCCAAGAGCATCTGCGCCCTGTGGATACCTCGCTTGCTCCGACGGTCCAGAATCCGGTCGCGGACGTTCTCTCGAAGCCTCCGACGGTGGTCGGGCGCAAGTCCGCGCATGGCCTCGTCGAGCGCGGCGAACGCTGTTCGCTTGTCGCCTTCGCAGAGGAAATCCGCAAGGGCGAGGTCCAGCGAGAACGTCGCCAAACCGTCGAGTTCGATCACATCGAGGGGTGTGTATTCGGCTCGGTGAATGGCCAGCCCGGACCTCGACTCGACCCGCCGGGCATAGGGCACCGTGACGTGGACCGTGGTGTCGTCGATCGCCGAATTCCCATGCAGGGCAATGGAAGTAGCTCCCGAGAGCACCGCCGGCGGACCCACCACGATCAGCGCGGCCTGCGCCCGTGTCGCGAGGTTCAGCGCATCTGCCGCGTGGATGACCACACCACGCCACGGCTGCGCGAGCACACCCGTCGCCAGTCCCTCGAGCACCGCCCGTCGTCCCAGAACACCGTCAGCCTCGCGACGCGAGACTGCCCCGTGTCGTCCTCCCCAATTGATCACACCTACGAGAATGAGGCCCTCCGTCGATCAAGGGAAGGGCCTCATTCACGACCTGTGGACAACTCGCCCAGCCTGTGGACAACTTGTGTGCACAAACTCCGAACTCGCGTGATTGGAGACGTAACTCGCGTGATTGGAGCCGGAACTCGTTAGGCGAGGGTGGTTAGGGCGGTGTGGACGAGGGTGCGGACTCCGCAGAGGAGGGCACGCTCGTCGAGGATGAAGGTGGGGCGGTGGATGTCGGACTGGGGGGACGGCTCGCCGGGCCAGACGCCCAGGCGGGCGAAGGCACCCTGGACGTGCTCCAGGTACCAGCCGAAGTCCTCGCCGCCGGATGACTGCTCGGTGCCGGCCAGGGCGTCCTCGCCCAGGGCGGCCTCGGCGCCGGCGCGCATCAGGGCCGTCGACTCCTCGTCGGACACCACCGGGGGGACTCCGCGGCGGTAATCCAGGTGGAAGCCGACGCCCGTCGGGGCCAGCAGGGACTCCACCGACGAGGCCACCAGCGGCTCCAGCGCCGTCCAGACCTCGTGGTCCGCCGTGCGGAGGGTGCCGCGCAGGACGCCGTCCTGCGGGACGGCGTTGGCCGCCTGGCCCGCGTGGACCGCTCCCCACACCAGCACCGTGCCCGACCGCGGGTCGACGCGGCGGGAGAGCACCGCGGGCAGCGACGTGATGACCGTGCCCAGCGCGTGGACCAGGTCCGCCGTCAGGTGCGGGCGGGACGTGTGGCCGCCGGGCGAGGTGAGGCGCAGCTCGATCAGGTCCGCGGCCGACGTCAGCGCGCCGACGCGCATGCCGAGCTTGCCGACCTCGAGCCGCGGGTCGCAGTGCAGGCCGTAGATCCGCTCGACGCCTTCGAGCGCGCCCGCCGCGATCATGTCCAGCGCGCCGCCGGGCATGACCTCCTCGGCCGCCTGGAAGATCAGCCGGACGCGGCCGGGCAGCTCCGGCGCGCCGGCCAGCGCGCGGGCCGCGCCGAGCAGGATCGCCGTGTGGGCGTCGTGGCCGCACATGTGCGCCGCGCCCTCGACGGTCGACGCGTAGGGCAGGCCGGTGTCCTCGGTGAGGGGCAGCGCGTCCATGTCCGCGCGCAGCGCCACGCACCGCTCGCCGCTGCCGATGTCGCAGACGACGCCGGTGCCGCCGGGCAGCACCCACGGCTTGAGCCCGACCGTGCGCAGCAGCGTGACGATGAGCTCCGTGGTCGCGAACTCGTGCCGCGACAGCTCCGGGTGCGCGTGGATGTGCCGCCGCCAGGCGAGCACGTCGGTCGCGTTGGCGCGGAGCCAGTCGTCGAGCCAGAACGGGCCGCGGCCCGCACCAAGGTCCTCCACGGGAGCCATGCTGACGCCGGCTTCGGAAATGAGCGCCTCCGGCCCCTCGAAAGAGGCATGAGGGTCACCTGGAACGTCCGGTCGTGAGTCGAGCACCGTCACGCCGCACCTCCTCCTGCAACACGGGTAACCCGCGCAGCGGCTGGGGTCACGCTTCGTGCCGATTGATCTGTCGTACGCATTTGCAGACGATCGTGCACCATGCAGGCGGCAACGCGCGCCTCGAAAACCGCCGTCCTAGATGGCCGGTACCGGATCTGCGTTGAACGGTGTGCAGGAGTTCGGCAACGCCGAAACCTCAGGACTTCTTGGCCTTCTTCGAACGGATCCGCCGTCCCCAGACGACGATGCCGAGCAGAACGACCGCGACCAGGCCCGCGATCAGCTTGTTCTTGGTCTTCTCGCTGTTCGCCTTGTCGGTCTGGGTCGGGTCGAGCACCGGCCCGGGCGGCTGCGTCTGCGCGGGTACGAGCGCCGCGGCCTGCGCCGCCGACACCGACACGGTCGCCACGCGCACCGGCGACGCGACGGCCGGCGACGCGGCGAACAGCACCGCGCCCAGCACGCCGACCAGGACCAGAACCCGCAGTTTCGCCATGACGTCCCTTCGCCTCGACCAGGCATTCTGCCCGCGGAACGCCACCGCGTCAGCCACCTTGCGGTGGATTGAACGCGTCGAGGATCCGCTGAGCACCGAGGGTAGCCGTCAGCTCACCGTCTCGCACCGCCCGCTCGACGTCGGGAACGACCGTTCGCACGTCCGGATGTGCCGCCAGGCGACTCAGCAGCTGTTCGCGGACCATCGCCCAGGTCCAGTCGACCTGCTGCTGCCGACGACGGGACTCGAGCTCGCCGGACGCGCTGAGCGTTTCGCGGTGCTGCTCGATCGCGCCCCAGACCTCGTCGAGGCGCAGGTTGTGCAGGCCGCTGCAGGTCAGCACCGGCGGGGTCCACGACGCCTCGGGCCCGTAGATCATCCGCAGCGCGCCGGACAGCTCGCGCGCCGCGCGGCGCGCGTCCCGTTCGTGGTCGCCGTCGGCCTTGTTGACGGCGATGACGTCGGCGAGCTCCAGCACGCCCTTCTTGATGCCCTGGAGCTGGTCGCCGGTGCGGGCGAGCGTCAGGAACAGGAAGCAGTCGACCATGTTCGCGACGGTCACTTCGGACTGTCCCACCCCGACGGTCTCGACGAGCACGGTGTCGTAACCGGCCGCCTCCATCAGCACGATCGTCTCGCGGGTCGCCCGCGCGACGCCGCCGAGCGTCCCGGACGTCGGCGACGGCCGGATGAACGCCCGTTCGTCGACCGCCAGGCGCGCCATCCGGGTCTTGTCGCCGAGGATCGACCCGCCGGTGCGCGTCGACGACGGGTCGACCGCCAGCACGGCGACGCGGTGCCCGGCCGCCGTCAGATCGGTGCCCAGCTGGTCGATGAATGTCGACTTGCCGACACCGGGGACCCCGGTGATGCCGATGCGGCGCGCGCCACCGGACGACGGCAGCAGCTCGACCAACAGCTCCTGCGCCTGCGCCCGGTGGTCCTCCCGCTGCGACTCGACCAGCGTGATCGCCTTCGACAGCGTGCCGCGGTCACCCGCCAGCACACCCTTGGCGTAGGCGGTGACGTCGATCTTGCGCGGCAACGGTCAGGACTCCTGCGCGGTCAGCTGGCCGAGCAGGTCGATGGCGGCGTCCGCGAGCACCGTGCCGGGCCCGAAGATCGCCGCCGCGCCGGCTTCGCGCAGCGCCGGGTAGTCCTGCGGCGGGATGACCCCGCCGACCACGACCATGATGTCCTCGCGGCCCAGCTCGGCGAGCTCGTGGCGCAGCGCGGGCACCAGCGAGAGGTGCCCGGCGGCCAGTGACGAGACGCCGACGACGTGCACGTCCGCCTCGATCGCCTGCCGCGCGACCTCGGCCGGGGTGGAGAACAGCGGGCCGACGTCGACGTCGAAGCCGATGTCGGCGAAGCCGGTGGCGATCACCTTCTGGCCGCGGTCGTGGCCGTCCTGGCCCATCTTCGCGACGAGGATGCGCGGACGGCGTCCCTCTTCCGCGGCGAACTCTTCGACGAGCTGACGCGCCTTCTCGACGTTCTGCGACTTCCCCACCTCTTCGCGGTAGACGCCCGAAATCGTCCGGATCTGCCCGGAGTGGCGGCCCCAGAGCTTCTCCAAAGCGTCGGAGATCTCGCCGACGGTCGCCTTCGCACGCGCCGCGCCGATCGCCAGCTCCAGCAGGTTGCCGCCGTTCCCGGCGCCCTCGGTGAGCCGCCGCAACGCGTCTTCCGTCGCCGAAGAGTCACGCTCGTCGCGCAACCGCCGCAGCTTCTCCAGCTGCTGCGTCCGGACGCCGGCGTTGTCCACCTTCAGGACTTCGATGTCCTCGTCCCCGGTGACCTGGTACTTGTTGACGCCGATCACCGGCTGCCGGCCGGAGTCGATCCGCGCCTGGGTGCGGGCCGCGGCCTCCTCGATGCGCAGCTTGGGGATGCCGGCGTCGATCGCCTTGGCCATCCCGCCGGCCTGCTCGACCTCGCTGATGTGCCCCCACGCCTTGCGCGCGAGGTCGTAGGTCAGCTTCTCGACAAAAGCAGACCCGCCCCACGGGTCGATCACGCGCGTGGTGCCGGACTCCTGCTGCAGCAGGAGCTGCGTGTTGCGCGCGATGCGCGCGGAGAAGTCCGTCGGGAGCGCCAGCGCCTCGTCCAACGCGTTGGTGTGCAACGACTGCGTGTGCCCCTGGGTCGCCGCCATCGCCTCGACGCAGGTGCGCACGACGTTGTTGTAGACGTCCTGCGCGGTCAGCGACCAGCCCGACGTCTGGGAGTGCGTACGCAGCGAAAGGGACTTCGAAGACTTGGGGTCGAAGCCCTTCACCAGCTTCGCCCACAGGAGACGCGCCGCGCGCAGCTTCGCGACCTCCATGAAGAAGTTCATGCCGATCGCCCAGAAGAACGACAGCCGCGGCGCGAACTTGTCGACGCTCAGCCCGGCGTCGACACCCGAGCGGATGTACTCGACGCCGTCGGCCAGCGTGTAGGCGAGCTCGAGGTCGGCGGTCGCCCCGGCTTCCTGCATGTGGTAGCCGGAGATGGAGATCGAGTTGTACTTCGGCATGTGCTGCGAAGTGAAGGAGAAGATGTCGGAGATGACCCGCATCGACGGCTGCGGCGGGTAGATGTAGGTGTTGCGGACCATGAACTCCTTGAGGATGTCGTTCTGGATGGTCCCCGCGAGCTGCTCCGGCTTCACCCCCTGCTCCTCGGCCGCGACGACGTACAGCGCCAGCACCGGCAGCACCGCGCCGTTCATCGTCATGGACACCGACATCTTGTCCAGCGGGATGCCGTCGAAGAGCTGGCGCATGTCGTAGATGGAGTCGATGGCGACACCCGCCATGCCGACGTCACCGGAGACGCGCGGGTGGTCGGAGTCGTACCCGCGGTGGGTGGCCAGGTCGAAGGCGACCGAAAGCCCTTTCTGTCCGGCGGCGAGGTTGCGCCGGTAGAAGGCGTTGGACTCCTCGGCCGTCGAGAACCCGGCGTACTGGCGGATGGTCCACGGCTGGTTGACGTACATCGTCGGGTACGGACCGCGCAGGAACGGCGCGATACCCGGGTACGTGCCCAGGAAGTCCACATCGGACAGATCGGCGGCCGTGTAGACCGGCTTGACGCCGATGCCCTCAGGCGTCTCCCAGGCCAGCGCGTCCGGGCCCTTGCCGGTGGCTTCGTGCACCGCGCGGGCCCACGCGTCGCGGTCGCCCGGCGACGGGGTGCCGAGGCCGACGTCGGCGAAGTTCGGGATGGTCATCGCACAACTCCCAGCTTGGCGTGGAGGCCGTTGAGGACGTCGAGGGCGTCACAACCGGCGAAGACGTTGGCGTCGACACCGTCGTAGGAGCCCTTGCCCGCCAGTAGCACGTACTCGGCGCCCAGCGACGCGGCGACTTCGGCCGCCTGCTCGGCGTAGGCGTCGTCGGTGCCGCAGATGCAGGCGACTCGTGTGCCGCTCTCGCGGAACGCGGCCGGCAGGTCGTCGGTCACGCCCGGGTTGACCGCCTCGACGCCGCCCGCCTGGAACAGGTTCGCGGCGAACCCGGCCCGCGCGGTGTGCGCGGCAACCGGGCCCAAAGTCGCGAGGAAGACCTTCGGCCGGGCGCCGGTCGACGCGAGGTGCGCGTCGGAGGCGTCCCGCAGCGCTTCGAAGCCTTCGGCGTACCGGTGCCGCGCCAGCCCACCTTCCACAGTGGACTCCAGCGGCTCGCGGACCACCGGCTTTTCGGTGAGGTTCGGGAACTCGCTGACGCCGGTGAGCGGGTCACGCCGGGTGGCGATCCGCGACGAGCGCTTCTCCCACGTCGACGCCAGCCGCCAGGCCAGCGCGCCGGACGCCAGCTCCGCGACCAGGCCGCCCGCGGCCTCGATCGCCGTGAACTCGGCCCAGGCGGCGTGCGCGAGGTCGTCGGTGAGCTTTTCGACGTACCAGGAGCCGCCCGCCGGGTCGACCACCCCCGCCAGCTTGGACTCCTCCAGCAACACCGCGTGCGTGTTGCGCGCGATCCGCGCGGAGAACGCGTCGGGACGGCCGATCGCCGCGTCGAACGGCAGCACGGTGACCGCGTCCGCCCCGCCGACACCGGCGCCGAAGCAGGCGACGGTGGTGCGCAGCATGTTCACCCACGGGTCGCGCCGGGTGAACATCGACGGCGACGTCACGGCGTGCTGGCGCATCGGCGAGGAGAAACCGCACACCTCGGCGACGCGGGCCCAGAGCCGGCGCGCGGCGCGCAGCTTGGCGATCGTGGAGAACTGGTCGGCGGTCGCGGCGAGCCGGAACTCGAGCTGCCCGGCCGCGGTTTCCGCGTCGAGGCCCGCTTCGGTCAGGGCCCGCAGGTAGGTGACCCCGGCGGCGACGAGCGCGCCCAGCTCCTGGGCGTCCGACCCGCCCGCTTCGTGGAACGGGAGGCTGTCGGCGACGATCGTGCGCACCTTCGGGTACTTCCCGGCGACACGCGCGGCGAGCGCGACGGCCGGTCCGAGGTCGGCGGCCGAACCGGACCGCGCCGCGAGCCCGACCGGGTCGGCGCCGAGCACGGCCACGGCTTCACTCGGCGGGATCTCCCGTTCGGCGAACAGATCGAACAGCGCCTCCGACGCGGCTTCGTACGACGCGCCGGCGTCCAGCACGACCGGCGCCAGGTCGAGGTAGACCTCGTTCAGCACGTCGGCCAGCGACCCGGGCGCCACGGTCAGCCAGATCGACGTCACGCCGCCTTCGAGGTCGGCGAGGATCGCCCGGTTGACGGCGCGGGCGTCTTCACCGGCGAAGCGGGCGCGGACGTCCCAGCCCGTGCTGATCTGACCTTCCGCGCGGGCGCCGCGCACGAACGGCGACAGCCCGGGGAACCCGCTGTCCGCCGGCGCGTCTTCGGCCGTGTACAGCGGCTGGATCTCGATGCCGTCGTAGGTCTTCGTGACGAGCTTGCTCTCCGGGGCGCCCTCGAAGTCCTCGGGCAACCTGCCGCTCTTGCGCAGCACCCCGGCCACGAGCTCCTGCCACTGCCCGCGCGTCGCCTGGGGGAATTCACCCGCCAGGTCGAGCTCGGAGATCGGCGCTGACTCCGGACCGGCCACTTCAGTCATAAGCAGTGATGGTAGAGGCACGCGCCGCGTCCGACCTGTGAGTCTGGTCGCGCCTAGGGGTTCACCCAGTGCAGGTTAGGGGCCGCTCGGCCGCGTACGCCACAATTGGCGGGTGCCCTCCTCGAGCGAAGAGAAACGACTGGTCGCCGGTCGGTACCGGCTGCGTTCGGTGCTCGGCTCCGGGTCGATGGGCACCGTCTGGTCGGCCTACGACGAGTTCCTCCACCGGCAGGTCGCCGTCAAGGAGATGAAGGTGCCGCCGGGCATCCCGTCGTCGCAGGCGGACGAGCTGCGGGAACGCACCCTGCGCGAGGCGCGCGCGATCGCCGTGCTGTCTCACCCGAACGTGATCATCCTGCACGACGTCGCCCGCGAGAACGACCAGCCGTTCGTGGTGATGGAGCTGCTGCCCTCGCGCAGCCTGGCGCACATCCTGCGCGACCACGGGCCGCTGACGGTCGAGCAGGCCGCCGCGATGGGCATCGCCGTCGCCTCCGCGCTCGAGGCCGCGCACGCCGCCGGCATCACCCACCGCGACGTCAAGCCGGGCAACGTGCTCGTGGCCAGCGACGGCCGGATCAAGCTGACCGACTTCGGCATCGCCCGCAACGTCTCCGAAGCCACCATGACCCGCACCGGGATCATGCTCGGCTCGCCGGCCTACATCGCGCCGGAGGTCGCCTCCGGTGGCGCCGTCACGCCGGCCGCGGATCTCTGGGGCCTCGGCGCGACGCTCTTCGCCGCGGTCGAGGGCGCGCCGCCGTACGACGCCGACGGCGACCCGCTGGAGACCGTCGGCAAGGTGGTCAACGGGAAGGTCCCCAAGCCGAAGGCCGGCCCGCTCGCCGACGTCATCAGCGCGCTGATGCGCAAGGAGCCCGGCAAGCGGATCACGCTGCGCGAGGTCCGGCACCGGCTGTACCCGCTGCAGACGAAGACGCCGCTCGACCTCTTCGGGCCGGCGCTGTTCCACACCCCGGACGGCAAGAAGACGTCCGCGCAGCCGGACGCCAGCGACACCCAGGTGATCAAGACCGTCCTGCCCGAGAAGGCGGAGAAGAAGTCCGAGGAGTCGAGCAGCGAGCTCGCCACCGACCCC
Organism: Amycolatopsis sp. NPDC104587; assembly: GCF_055583645.1. Classification (NCBI taxonomy): domain Bacteria; kingdom Bacillati; phylum Actinomycetota; class Actinomycetes; order Pseudonocardiales; family Pseudonocardiaceae; genus Amycolatopsis; species Amycolatopsis sp. NPDC104587. The sequence continues at coordinate 430,094 of NZ_JBVJNO010000006.1, read as the reverse complement.
GGCCCGCTGCCGTTCCTGCGGCCGCCCACCCCGGCGCCCGCACCGGCCCCGGCGCCCGTGCAGACGGCCGCGACGGTGTTCGTCCCGCCTCCGCCGCCGCGGCCCGGACGCCGTGGCGCCCGGGCCACCACGGTGCTCGTCGCCGTGGCCATCCTGCTCTTCGTCCTCGCCGCCGGCGGCGGGTTCGCGCTGGCCAGGACGGTCGGCGGGCAGTCGCTGCTGCCGCCGGACAGCGAGCCGCGCAGCACGTCGAACGGCCCCACCGACGTGCCGCCGCCGATCCTCGTGCACCAGACCGGCGACGCGAGCTACGTGACCGGCAACGGCGGCCAGTTCGAGCTCGACGTGCCGGACGGCTGGCAGAAGTTCGTCGCCCCGCACAACACGGCGCGGTTCGGGGTCAGCCTGGCCGTCCAGTACGTCTCGCCCGACGGACGCCGCTCGCTGCGGCTGGAGCGGCTGGCGGACTACTTCCCGAAGTTCGACGACGACGAGTACCTCACCTGGCTGAAGCAGTCCTACCCCGGTGACGCCTTCGAGCTCTTCCCGCCGGCGCCGCTGCCGGACGGCAAGGGCCTGACGCTGACCTACCGCCTGGCCGAGCGCGGCACGCTGCCCGAGAGCGACGGTGGCGGCGGCACCCGCGTGACGTTCATGAACCTGGTCCAGGCCGGCACCAGCCTCTGGCTCCTCTCGGTCACCGCGCCGTCCGAGCAGGAGGACGCGGCCCGCCGGGACGTCTTCGACCGCGTCGCGGCCACCCTGAAGGTCACCGACTAGCCGGGCGGGCGCCCGAGCACCTCGCGGGAGACCTGCGCCTGGGCGAGGTGGCGCAGGCCGCTGAAGATCCGGTCGCCGAGCACCGTCGCGACCAGCCCGGCCTCGATGATCCGGTCGTAGGAGGCCAGGCCCGTCACCACCTCGACGTCGAGCTCCGCGACGCGCAGGGCCAGCTGGACGTACTCCTCGAGCCGTTCGGCCAGCTTTTCGTGCCCCAGCTCCTTCGCTGTGGCGAGCGCCGCGACGACGTTCGCGACCGTCGCGTCCTGGCGGTCGTAGGACTCCCAGCCGCTGCGCAGGGCGATCTCCTCGAGCCGCTCGGACGCCCAGTCGGCGGCCGCGCCGGAGACGTCCGGGGCCGGGCCGGCCAGCTCCTTCTGGACGACGCCCATCGTGTCGTGCGGGGTTTCGCGGGAGTCGATCGCCTCGAGCACGGCGCCGACCGAGGCCAGCGAGAGCCCGCCGACCTCGGTGAGCGCCTTGATCAGCCGCAGCCGCTGGACGTGCCCCGCGGAGTAGCGGGCCTGGTTGGGGCTGGTGCGCTCGCCCGGCGGAAGCAGGCCCTCGCGCAGGTAGAACTTGACGGTCGCGACCGGCACGCCCGACTCGGCGCTCAGTTCGGCCATCCGCATGCGTGTCCGCTCCGATCCCAGGGTCGCCTCCGGGGCTTCCCTGAAGACTCCTCAGGATGGATAGCTTAGCTTCCCATAACGGAGAGCTTGACTATCCATTCTGGGAGGAACCATGACCATCTTTGCCGACGTCCGGACCAGAACCCGCGGGTGGCACCGGCCGTCCGCCCTCGCCGCGGCCGCCTTCGGGGTGGTGGCCGTGCTGTGCATCGCCGCGCTGCTGCTCGACCAGCGGACCCTGGGCGGCGCCCCGATCTGGGCCAAGCCGTTCAAGTTCGCCGTGTCCGGCGCGCTCTACTTCGCGAGCTGGAGCTGGCTCGTCTCGCTGCTGCCGCGCTTCCGGCGCACGGCCCACTGGCTGACGAACTTCCTTGTGCTGATCTTCGCCAGTGAGTACGCGATGCTGGTGTTCCAGGCGGTGCACGGCCGGGCCAGCCACTTCAACCACGCGACCCCGCTGGACTCGGCGATCTACGACACGATGGGCAAGATGATCGCCGCGCTGTGGGTCGCGACGCTCGCCCTGACCGTGCTGGTGATGTTCACCAAGCCGGCGGACCGCGGCACCTTCTGGGCGGTTCGCGCCGGCACCGTGCTCTCGCTGATCGGCCTCGGCCTGGGCTTCCTCATGACGAGCCCGACCGCGCAGCAGCTCGCGCAGTGGCGGGCGGGCGGCCCCGAAGACGTCATCGGGGCGCACACGGTCGGGCTCGCCGACGGCGGTCCCGGCCTGCCGATCCTCGGCTGGAGCACGGTCGGCGGCGACCTGCGGATCCCGCACTTCGTCGGGATGCACGCGCTGCAGGCGCTGCCGCTGCTGGCCGTCGCCCTGCTCGCACTCGCGTCGCGGTTCCCGCGGCTGCGGGACGACGTCGTCCGCGCACGGCTGGTGCTCATCGGCGCGGCCGCCTACGCCGGGCTGCTCGCGCTCGTCACCTGGCAGGCGCTGCGGGCGCAGTCGATCGTGCACCCGGACGCCGTGACGCTGGAGGCGTTTGTCGCGCTGGTCGTGGCCGTCGGAGTGGGTTCGTGGGCGGCGGTGCGGTCGCGATGACGCTGTTCAGCCTGGCCTTCCCGCTGGCGACGCCGTTCTGGGCGTTGCTGATCCTGGCGCCGAAGTGGCGCTGGACGGCGCGGATCATGGCGTCGCCGTGGGTGCCGCTGCTGCCGCTCGTCTGCTACTTCGCGCTCGAACTGCCGCACTTCGGCGAGTGGGGGCGCGCGATGCTCTCCCCCGACCTCGGGGTGCTGCAGGGGCTGCTCGCGACGCCGTGGGGCGCCGGGCTGGTCTGGGCGCACCTCATCGCGTTCGACCTGTTCGTCGCGCGGTGGATGTATTTCGAAGGGCGCTCGGTGGAGCTCTCGCCGTGGGTCGTCAGCCCGATCCTGGTGCTGACGATCTTCCTCTCGCCGTTCGGGCTGGTCGCGTTCCTGGTGGCCCGGAGCGTCCGGATACGCTCGCGCGCATGACTGAACAAGAGGCCGCGGCGGCCATCGCCGAACGCACCGGCGTGGACGCGCACGACATCGCGGTGGTCCTGGGGTCGGGCTGGCGTCCGGCGGCGGACGTCATCGGGGAGTGCGAGACGGAGATCCCGTTCGCCGAGCTGCCCGGCTTCACCACGCCCGGCGCGGTGGGCCACGGCGGCACCATCCGCTCGCTGAAGATCGGGGACAAGAACGTCCTGGTCATGCTGGGGCGCACGCACTTCTACGAGGGCAAGGGCATCGACCCGGTGGTGCACAACGTGCGCACCGCCGCCGCGGCCGGCGTCCGGACGGTGCTGCTGACGAACGCGGCGGGCGGCCTGCGCGAGGGCTTCCGGGTGGGGCAGCCGGTGCTGATCGCCGACCACCTCAACCTGACGGCGCGCTCCCCGATCGTCGGCGCGAACTTCGTCGACCTGACCGACCTGTACTCGGCGCGGCTGCGGAAGATCGCCCGCGAGATCGACCCGTCGCTCGAGGAGGGTGTCTACGCGGGCCTGACCGGGCCGCACTTCGAGACGCCCGCCGAGATCCACATGCTGCGCACGCTGGGCGCGGACCTGGTCGGCATGTCGACGGTCCTGGAGGCCATCGCGGCCCGCGCGGCGGGTGTCGAGGTGTTCGGGCTGTCGCTGGTGACGAACCTGGCGGCAGGCATGACGGGCGAGCCGCTGAACCACGAAGAGGTCCTGCAGGCGGGCCGCGAAGCGGCGACCCGCATGGGCTCCCTGCTGCGCGACCTCGTCACCCGCGCCTGACCCCGGGCGCCCCAATGTGGCCTTCGGTGCGTTGAACGCACCCAAGGGGCCCTTCGGTGCGTTGAGCGCACCCAAGGCCACATTGGGGCGCTTCAGGCGAAGGTGAAGAGCTGGGCGGCCACGTCGGCCGGGGACGGCATGGCTGCCACCTCGGCCGCCAAGGCCCGGGTCGCGTCGCGGACCGCGGTGTCCGTCAGGAGACGACGCGCGTGCGTGGCCACCGCTTCGGGCGTGACTTCGGCGGCGAGCAACCGGGCGCCGACGCCCGCCGCCACAACCGCGTCCGCGTTCGAGAACTGGTCCGCGCCCTGCGGGAGCAGCAGCTGCGGAAGACCCGCGCCGAACGCGCCGAGCGTCGTGCCGCTGCCGCCGTGGTGGACCACCAGGTCGACGTGCGGGAGCAGCTCCGACTGCGGCACCCACGCCTCGAGCCGGACGTTCGGCGGCACCTCGCCGAGGGTCGCCGGGTCGACCGTCGGGCCGGTGGCGACCAGGACGTCGACGTCCAAACCGGACAGACCGGCGATCGCCGCGCCGAGCACTCCCGCGTGGCCCATCGCCGTGCCGAGGGTCAGGTAGACCAGCGGCCGCGTGCGATCGAGCACTCCGGCGGGCAGCTCACCCGGCTCGCTCCAGCCGACCGGGCGCAGCGGCACCCGCGTCGCCCGCGCCACGAACTCCGGGTCCTGCACCGACTCCGGGCAGATGTCGACGAACGGGCCGCCGAAGGTCAGGTCGTCCCCGAGCGTCAGGCCCAGTGACGCAGCGTTCGCGCGGATCGCCTCGCGGATCTCCGCCACCATCGGGTCGGCGCCCGACTGCTTGCCGAACCCGTGCGCCACCACGGGGATCCCGGCCTTCATCGCCGCGAAGACGCCTCCCGAGTTGCCCGACTCGGCGACGACCAGGTCCGGCCGGGCCCGCTCGAACAGCGGCAGCAGGTCGGCGACGAACCGCCCGGGCATCAGCTCGCCGAACACCTTCGCGACGATCGGCCGCAGCACCTCCGGCGGGATCTCACCCGGCGCCCGGCGCGGTCCCGGCGGCGCGGCGGCGAACGCCTGGCCGAACGCGTCCTTGAGGGCGAGGCCGGCGGCGGCCGTCTCGAGCCCGGCTTTTGTCAGCTGTGGCAGGAAGTCTTCCGAAGTGGCGAAGACGACCTCGTGGCCCGCGTCGCGCGCGGCGACCGCCAGCGGCACGAGCGGGAACGTGTGACCGAAGGACCCCAGTGAGGTGAAGAGCAAGCGCACTCCCCCGACCCTAGCCCGTAGGCTGGCGCGGTGACTGTGACCTCCACGCTGCGGGACGCCGCCTACCGCTGGATCGCCGACGACCCGGACGACGCCGCCCGCGCCGAGCTGCAGGACGTGCTCGCCCGGGCGCTGGGCGGGGAGCCCGGCGCGGCCGAGGAGCTGGCCGACCGGATGGCGGGTCCGCTGGAGTTCGGCACCGCGGGGCTGCGCGGGCCGGTGCGCGCGGGGCCGAACGGGATGAACGTCGCCGTGGTCACCCGCACGACCGCCGGGGTGGCGCAGTGGCTGACGGCCCACGGGCACGCCGGCGCGCTGGTCGTCGTCGGCCGGGACGCGCGCCACGGCTCGGAAGCCTTCTCGACCGCGGCCGCCGAGGTGCTCACCGCCGCCGGTTTTGCCGTCAAGGTGTTCCCAAAGCCGCTGCCGACCCCGGTGCTCGCGTTCGCCGTCGGCCGGCTCGGCGCGGTGGCCGGGATCCAGATCACCGCGTCGCACAACCCCCCGGCGGACAACGGGTACAAGCTCTACGACGCGACCGGCGGGCAGATCGTGCCGCCGTCCGACGGCGAGATCGAGCGCGCCATCCAGGCCGCGCCCGCCGCGGTGAGCGTGCCGCGCGAGCCGGGCGCGCAGGTCGTCGACCTGCTCGACAGCTACCTGGCCGAAGTCGCGGCCCTGCCGCTGGGCCAGGAGCGCGTGGTGCGCGTGGCCGCGACGGCGTTGCACGGCGTCGGCGCCGACACGCTGCGGGCGGCGTTCGAGCGGGCCGGGTTCACCGACCTGCACCTGGTGGACGCCCAGGCGTCCCCGGACCCCGACTTCCCGACGGTGTCCTTCCCGAACCCGGAAGAGCCGGGCGCGACGGACCTGCTGCTGGCGCTGGCGTCCGATGTGGACGCCGACCTGGCCATCGCGCTCGACCCGGACGCCGACCGCTGCGCGCTGGGCGTGCGGGAGCGGGACGGCTCCTGGCGGATGCTGCGCGGCGACGAGACCGGTGTGCTGCTGGGCTCGACCGTGCTGTCCACAGTGGACCGGACGCTGCTGCCCGACCCGCTGGTGGCCACGACGATCGTGTCGTCGTCGATGCTGGGCGAGATCGCGAAGGCCGAAGGCGCGCGGTACGCCGAGACGCTGACCGGGTTCAAGTGGCTGGTCCGCGCCGGCGAGGGGCTCGTCTTCGCCTACGAAGAAGCGCTCGGCCTGTGCGTCAACCCCGGTTTCGTCCGCGACAAGGACGGCATCGCCGCAGCGACGCTCGCGGCCGGGCTCACCGCGCGGCTGAAGGCCGGCGGCCGCACCCCGCTGGACGTCCTGGACGAGCTGGCCCAGCGCCACGGCGTGTACCTGACCGACCAGGTTTCGCTGCGGGTCACCGACCTCTCGGTCCGCGGCCGGCTGATGACGAAGGTGCGCGAGACCCCGCCGTCACGCCTCGGCGGCGTCGACGTGACGTTGGAGGACCTGCTGCCCGACGCGGACGTGCTGCGCCTGACCGGCGAGGGGGTGCGGGTGGTCGTGCGACCGTCCGGCACCGAGCCGAAGCTGAAGGCGTACCTGCAGGTCGTCGCGCCGGTGACGGACTCGCTGGCGGACGCGCGGGCCGCGGCGCGGGAGCGGCTGACGGGGCTGCGGGCCGAGGTCGAGGAGCTGCTCGCCTGATGCCGAGGCTGCTGGTCGTGCACCACACGCCGTCACCCTCGACGCAGGCGCTGTTCGAAGCGGTGCTGGCCGGCGCGACGCACCCGGACATCAAGGGGGTGGAGGTGGTCCGCCGGGCGGCGCTGGCGGCCACTTCTTCCGACGTGCTCGAAGCGGACGGCTACCTGCTGGGCACGCCGGCCAACCTCGGCAGCATGAGCGGCGCGTTGAAGCACTTCTTCGACACGGTCTACTACCCCTGCCTGGACTCGACGCGGGGTCGCCCGTTCGGGTACTGGATCCACGGCAACAGCGACACGGCGGGCACGGAACGCCAGCTGCTGGCCATCACCACGGGGCTGGCCTGGGAAAAGGCCGCGAACCCGGTGGTCGTGACGGGTGAGCCGGACAAAAAAGCGCTGGCGGCGTGCACCGAGCTGGGCGGCACGCTGGCCGCGACGCTGATGGTTTGAGGACCCGGAAAAAGTAAGGGGCCTGTCACCGGAAGCCCTGGGGGTCGACCTCCGGCAACAGGCCGTGACCAAGGGATCGCCGCGAGGGCGTTCGACCTTGGTCCCCAAAGCGTACTACAGACGGCCGATCATGACGAGTCGGCGGGCAGGACAACCTCTCGCCGGGTCGGTTCCGTACACCCCCAGGGTACGGATCGCCCGGCGAGAGGCGAGCCAACTGTAAACCACTGCATACGATATCTGTCAACATGTGCGTACAGTGGTTTCCCGGCTAGAATTTTCACGGTGGAAACCTAGGGGGCGGGTATGGCACGGGAACGCACCTTCGCGGAGCGCCTGAGCACCCTGATCGAGGCAGCTCGGGTGGACGGCCGCGCACCGCACAGCTACCGGGAGATCTCGGCCGCCGTCGAGCGCGCGGGAGGTCCGGCGATGTCGCCCGCCTACCTGCAGCAGCTCGCGACGGGCAAGCGGGTGAACCCGAAGATCCACTACGTCGAGGCGCTGGCGAGACTGTTCGGGGTGCCCGTGACGTACTTCTTCGACGAAGAGGCCGCGACGGCTCCGGCCGGCGAAGTGCAGCTGATGGCGATGCGCGCGCAGGAGCTGTCCCCGCAGGGCCGCCGTCAGGTGATGGACCTGCTGGAGCTGGTCGAACGCTACGAACGGGCCGAACGTGAAGGCCGGAACCCGGAGGACGCGCCGCGATGAGGGAACGCGAGCTGCGCCGCCGCTGCCGGAAGCTGCTGAAGCAGCTGGACATCGGGCCGCCGCTGGACGTCGAGGTGCTGTGCGCGCGGCTGGGCGAGCAGCGCGGGAGACCGATCCGGCTGATGGCGTACCCACTGGAGGTGCCGGGGCCGTTCGGCTGCTGGATCGCGACGTCGTCGGCCGACTACATCTTCTACCAGGCCGAAACGACGAAGTCGCACCAGGACCACATCATCCTGCACGAGCTCGGCCACATGCTGGCCGACCACCACCCGCACGGCGACGCCGAGCCCGCCGACTTCCTGCGCGGCCCGGCGCCGGATCTTGACCCGGATGCCGTACACCGCGCACTGCGTCGTTCGTCCTACGATGACGCGCACGAGTGGGAAGCCGAAACGGTCGCGACGATCATCCTCGAGTGGGCGTCCGTCCTGAACTACACGATCCCCCGGCGCGCCGCTGACCGGGATCTCCGCCGGATCCAGGGGGCGCTCGGCGATCACCAAGGGTGGTTGTGAGCACACTTTTCAGCCCCGTGAACCTGATCGCGCTGGTGCTGTTCGCCGTCGCGCTCGCGTGGCGGATCTACCAGGTGCAGCGCGCGCCGACGGTGCCGAACTGGGCCGTCACCGCGTGCGTCGCCGGCTTCGCGCTGGCCTTCCTGCTGCAGCAGCCGGTGCTCTCCGACGAGGTCGACGCGCTCCTCGGACTCGGCGCGGCGCGGGTGGCGAACAACGCGCTGCTGGCGTGCGCGGTCTGCGCGCTGGTGATCTTCTTCCTCGGCTCGGCGCTGGGCCCCGTCCGCCGGTACGGCCGGGTGGTCGCCGAGCTGGTCCCGCTGGGCGCGGCGATCACGCTGATGGTCGTCGCGATGGACCTGACCCCGCCGGAGCTGCGCGGGCTGCCGCTCGGGCCGTCGACCATCCACGACAGCGGCGTCGCGCTGTTCTACCTCGGCGCCGGCCTCTACCTGATCTACGGGCTCATCGCCTGCACCGCGTGGATCGTCCGGTACCTGCGGGTGGCCGACCGGGACCTGCGGATCGGGCTGAAGCTGGGCGCGGTCGGCCTGGCCAGCGCGGCGGTGGGCAGCATCTTCCGCGCGCTGTACATCGTGGTGGCGTGGGCGTTCGGCCCGGTCGTGAAGATCCTGCTGCTGCTCGGCGTGCCGTTCGTGATCGTCGGCGGCCTGCTGTTCCTGGTCGGCGTCACCTACCCCGGCGTGCGGGCGCGGGTCTCGGCGCTGCGGCGCCGGCGGCAGCACCGGCGCGAGCACCAGGCGCTGGGTCCGTTGTGGACGGTCCTGGTGCAGGCGTTCCCCAGCATCGTGCTGCGGACCCCGCCGCGCCGGCGCACGGAGCTGCTGTCCCCGCGCAGCATCCACCGCGTCTACTACCGCCGGGTGATCGAGATCCGGGACGGCCTCGTGCAGCTCTCGCCCTACCTGGACGCGGATTTCGGCGAGGTGGTCGCCGCCGATCCCGGCGCCGCGGCGGCCGCGTTGAAGACGGCGCTGCGGCGCCACGCGGCGGGTGAGGAGATGGACGGCCGCGCCAAGCAGGTCCTGCCCGCCCGGGCGGACGACATCGAATCCGACGTCCGGCCGCTGCTCGCGCTGTCGGCCGCGATGGAGAACGGGGCGTGACGTGGACGTCGTGATCACCGCGGGCCGGGTGCTGCCGCGGCCGTCGACCCCGATCGAGGACGGCGCCGTGCTGATGCGCGACGGCGTGCTCGCCGCGGTGGGCCCGCGCGCGGACGTGCTCGCGCAGGCGACGCCCGACGCCGTCCGGCACGACTTCCCCACCGGGACGGCGCTGGCCGGGCTGTTCAACGTCCACGCGCACCTGGCTTTTGACGCCTCCCGCGAGATACTGGCGCACTTCGAGGATGCCTCGGACCCGCTCGAAGGCGCGCGCACGCGGCTGTCGTCGATGCTGGCCAGCGGGGTCACGACGGTGCGCGACCTCGGCGACCGCGACCACCTCGGCGCGGCCGTGCGCCGGTCCTTCGCGGGCTCGGCCGCGCCGCGGCTGCTCGTGTCGGGCCCGCCGATCACCGTGCCGGGCGGGCACTGCCACTTCTTCGGCGGCGAAACCGCGTCCGACAGCGAAATCCGCGCGCGGATCGACGAGAACGCGGCGGCCGGCGCGGACGTGATCAAGGTGATGGCCAGCGGCGGCCAGATCACCGAGGGCGGCGCGGACATGTGGGAGTCGCAGTTCGACACCCGGCAGCTGGCCCTGGTCGTCGGGCACGCGGCGTCGCACGGACTGCCGGTGGCGGCGCACGCCCACGGCGCGGACGCGATCTCGGCCGCGGTCGAGGCGGGCGTCTCGACGGTCGAGCACTGCAGCTTCCTGACCGGGCCGCGGACGTTCGACCGCCGTGCCGACGTGGCCAAGCGGATGGCGGCCGACGGGATTTCGGCGTGTTCGACGAGCAGCCGCAACTGGCGGGTGATCGTCGAGAAGCTGGGCGACTCCGCCGCGGAGGCGATGTACGGGCGGCTGCCGTGGCTGGAGGAGCACGGCGTCCGGCTGCTCGCGGGCACGGACGCCGGGCTCCCGGGGTCGGTGTTCGACGACCCGGTCGGCGCCCTCGAGCTGTACGAATGGCTCGGCTTCCCGCGGCGGCGGATCCTAGAGATCGCGACCGAGGACAGCGCGGCCGGGCTCGGCCTCGGCGCCGTCACCGGACGACTGGAAGCCGGGCTCGCGGCGGACGTCCTGGTCGTCGAGGGTGACCCGCTGGCGTCGCTCGCCGCGCTTCGCAACCCACTGCTGGTGCTGGCCCAGGGCCGCTCCGCCTGATTCCACGATCGGGGAATGCCTGGTTTGGTCACACTGTTTTAAAACAGTGTTACTGTAGCTCTGCCCACCCCGGAGAAGGAGTCCCCGATGCACGGACCCACCCAGCTGTTCACGGTGATCGCCCTGGTCTCGCTGCCGACCGTGATGTACGGCGGTTACGCGCTGATGGGCGTCATGCGCGAAGCCAAGCTCACCGAACACCAGCGGGCGATGTTCCGCGCCGGCCACGCGCACGCCGGCGTCCTGCTGATCCTCGCCCTGGTCGCGCTGCAGATCCTCAGCCGCACCACGCTGTCCGACACCACGTTGTGGATCACCTGCTTCCTGCTGCTGTTCGGGGTCCTCGCGCAGTCCGGCGGGTTCTTCGTCCACCTGATCCCGAACAAGGGCAGGCTCGGCGGCCGCGTGACGTCCGCCGGCGCGGTGCTCCTGGCCGCCGCCACGCTGCTCACGGCGTACGGGGTCGCCTTCGCCTGAGCGCCGGTCGTTAAGCTGGTCACGTGCCTGAATACCTGCCGACCGCGCCCTACAAGGGGACCCGGGACTTCCTGCCCGCCGAAATGTCCGTCCGGACGCAGGTGTTCGGTCATCTCTACGACGTCCTCGAGCGCCGTGGCTTCCTGCGCTACGACGGCCCGATCCTCGAGTCCGCCGAGATCTACGAGCGCAAGTCCGGCCAGGAGCTGGCGGACAAGCAGCTGTACACGCTCACCGACAAGGGCGGGCGGCGGCTGGCGCTGCGCCCGGAGATGACCCCGTCGGTGGCGCGGATGATCGCCGGGAGCGCGAAGTCGCTGTCGTTCCCGGTGCGCTGGTACAGCCACCCGAACTGCCATCGGTACGAGGCGCCGCAGCGCGGCCGCGTGCGTGAGCACTGGCAGATCAACGCGGACATCTTCGGCTCGGACAGCGCCAACTGCGAGATCGAGATCTTCGAGCTGGTGCACGACATGATGGCCGCGCTCGGCGCGACGCCGGACATGTTCGTGCTGCGCGTCAACGACCGGAACCTGCTGACGTCGGCGCTCACCGACGTCGCCGGGGTGTCGGAGGACCACCTCTCCCAGGTGTTCGCGCTGGTCGACCGCTGGGAGAAGTACCCCCGCGAGAAGCTGGCCGAGGGCGCGGCCGAGATCGGGCTGTCGGACAAGCAGTTCGAGAAGCTGGCCGAGACGCTCGACCTGGGCGAGGCGCTGCTCGACGAGCTGCCGGCCGACGTGCGGGAGCAGTCGAACCTGGTGAAGGTGCTGAACAGCAGCGCGGGTTCGCTGGTGAAGTACGAGCCGATCATCGTGCGCGGGCTGGCGTACTACACGTCGACCGTGTTCGAGGTCTTCGACACCTCACCGGAGAACCGCCGGGCCCTCTTCGGCGGCGGCCGCTACAGCGACCTCGCGTCGATGTTCACCCCGCAGCAGATCCCGGGCATCGGGTTCGGCATGGGCGACGTCACGCTGATCGACTTCCTCGAGACGCACGGCCTCACGCCGGCGCCGCGCAGCGAGGTCGACGTCATGGTGATCCCGGTGACCGAGGACCTCTCGGACGCGGCCCGCTCGGTGGCGGCGTCCCTGCGCGCCGCGGGGCTCCGGACGTCGACCCCGATCGAGCACCGCAAGCTGGGCAAGGAGCTCACCCGCGCGGACAAAGCGGGCGCGGCCGCGGTGGTGATCGTCGGCCAGGAGGACTGGGCGGCCGGGAACGTGACGGTGCGCAGCCTCGCGACGCGGGAGCAGAACCCGGTCGCGGTCGCGGAGGCCCCGGCGGCGGTCCAGGCGCTGCTGGCCTGAAATCGGTTCGACGCCCCTGGCAGGCTGAGGGGGTGTTCGAAACCGGAGTGCCCGATCTCGACGCCTTCGCCGCCGGTGACGTGCGGCGCTGGGCGGAGTTCGACGTGGCCGTGCGGCGGGCGGGGTGGACCAGGCAAAGCTGGTACGGCATCCCCGCCCGCGAGCACCCGATCCGGTCGCGCGCAGACCGCGCCGAAGCCGCCTGCCACGCGAACGGCCGGATGCGCGAAGCGGCGGTGAAGCAGCTGGCGGTCAGCGCCGATCCCGAGGCGCTGCCGCTGCTGCTGGTCCGGTGCGTCGACTGGGTGCTTCCGGTGCGCGAGCGCGCCCGGGCCGCGGCACTGTCCAAACTGGACCAGCCGGCGTTCCGCGCGATGCTTCCCCTGATCGGGGTGCTCCGGCGCCGCCAGGTCGACGAGTGGATGACCACACTGTTCCGGCGCGCGTTCACCCCGGAGCTCGTCGAGGCCGCCCTGGCGCTCGAAGGCCGGGAGGTCCGCCGGTGGGCGCACAACGAAGCGATCGGGCTCCTTCCGCGCGAGCGGCTACTGGACATTTCCCTGCGGGACCGGGACTTCGTCGTCCGCGCGATGTGCGGCAACGCGCTGCTCGACCGCGGCGAATGCGTCGAGGAGCTGCTGGCGGGCGGGCCGCCGAAGGTCCGGATGCGGGCGCTCACCATGGCCGGTGACCCGGAGGCGCACCTGGCCGACCGGACGTCGGCGGTCCGTTCGATGGCGCAGGCCCTGGTGCTCAAGGCCGGCGGTGACCCGGCCCCGCGCTACCGCGCCATGCCGGTGTCGTTCGGCATGCTCGCCGGGCTCGGCGAGACGGGCACCGCCGCCGACGCCGGACTGCTGGCGGGCCTGCTCACCGACGACCGCCCGCGGATCCGGCGGGTGGCCGTGCGCGGCCTGCGCCGGATCGCCCCGGAGTCGGCGGCGGTCGCGCCGTTGCTGACCGATCCGTCCCCCGCGGTGACCCGGCAGGTCGTGGAGTTCCTGCGCGGCAAGCCCGCGCTGGTCGGCGAGCCCGCGCTGCGGAACCTGCTGGCGCCGGGACGGCCGGTCCACACCCGCCGGGCCGCCGCGGCGTTGCTGCGCGACCGCGACACCTGGCTGCGCCTGCACACGGACCTCACCCTGCTGGCCGACACCGACCTGGGTGCCGAAGCCCACCAGGACATCTACGCTTGGCAGGACCACGTCACGGGCGTCTACACCAAGCCGCCGGACGGCTGGCGCGAGGAGATGACGGCTCTCTGCGACCGGCTCGAACCGGGCTTGGCCAGGGAGATCCGCTTCGCTCTCGGCTTCACCGGCTGATCACGCGAGATCGGCACGCAGCAACCGGAGCGTGAACGTGGCTCCGTCGCCGGGACGGCCCGCGGCCGCGATCGTGCCGCCGTGGCCCGTCACCACTTCGCGGACCAAGGCCAGGCCGAGGCCGAAACGGCGGCCGTCGCCGTCGGAACCTCGGGCAAAACGCTCGAAGATCCGTTCCGCATCGGCTGCCGGGAAGCCCACTCCGGTGTCGCGGATCCGCAGCTCCACGTGCTGCTCGTCCGGGACGCCCAGCCAGACCTCGATCGAGCCGCCCGGCGGGGTGTGGCCGAGCGCGTTGTCCAGCAACGCCGAGAGCACCCGCCGCAACGCCGTCGGCACGCCCTGGACGACGTACGGCCGCCGCTCCCGGGTCACCGCCAGCCGGACCCGGCCCTCCCCCGCGCGGACCGCCTCCGCCGCGACCGCTTCCTCCGCCAGCACCCCCAGCTCGACCGGCACGAACTCCGGCCGGTCGCACGCCCGCGCCGACAACAGCAGGTCCTCGACGACCTCGCCGAGCTCCCGCGTGCCGCGCACCAGCTGGTCGAGGTCTTCCGCGTCGCGTCCGGACGCGCGCCGGGCCAGCAGCTGGGCGCGGGTGTGCAGCCGGGTCAGGGGCGCGCGCAGCTCGTGGGACGCGTCCGCGACGAACGTCCGCTGCCGCCGCAGCGCGTCGGCCAGCGGCCGGATCGCCCGGCAGGCCAGCACCCGCCCGCACAGCACCGCCGCCACCAGCGCGAGCAGCTCCGCGACGCCGAGCCCGAACAGCAGCGACGAGCGGTCCTGGATCTGGTACAGCTCCTCGAAGAACGCCTCCGAGACGACGCCGCCGCGGTTCTCCACGCGGATCGTGTACGTCATCTCGCCGATCTGCCGCCGTTCCGTGTGGACGTCGCCGGGCGAAGGCGTCAAAGCGGTCAACGCGGGGATCGGCATCCCGGCCGGCGGCCGGCCCGCGGGCGCGTGCAGCGCCGGCGTGAACAGCCAGACGCAGCCGGGCGGGGTGGTGGCCGGGCCCAGCTCGATCGTCCGGGCCAGCGTCCGGTCGGCGTCGGCGTGCTGACCGGACAGCAGCATCCCGTACGCGATCCCGCCCGCCACCGCCACCAGCAGCGACACGACCACGGCGATCTGCGCGGTGATCGCCCACCGCGCCCGCCGCAGCGCGCGCTCCTCCGGGTCGCCGCGGGGTCTCACACCGCGCCGATCTGGTAACCGAGCCCGTGCACCGTCCGGACGACGTCCCGGCCGAGCTTGCGCCGCAGGTAGTAGACGTAGGTGTCCACAATGGACTCACCGGTCGAGTCGGCGAAGACCCGCGTGCGCAGTGCCGCCCGCGGGTGGATCGCCTTCGGCCGCTGCGCCAGCGCCCGCAGCAGCTCGAACTCGCGCCCGGACAACGTGATCCGCTCACCCCGCGGCAGGACGACCTCGTGCCGCTGCAGGTCGAGGGCCGCCGCGCCGAGCGGCAGGCACTCCGCGCCTTCGAGGTCACGGCGGCCCAGCGCGCGCAGCCGGGCCAGCAGCTCCTCGGCCTCGAACGGTTTGACGAGGTAGTCGTCGGCCCCCGCGTCGAGCCCGTTGACGCGGTCGGCGAGCTCCCCGAGCGCCGACAGCATCAGGACCCGGGTGGTCACCGCGCGCGCCCGGAGCCGGGCGAGCAGCTCGAGCCCGTCCAGCACCGGGAGGCGGCGGTCGATGATCATCACGGCGTACTCACCGGTGAGGCCGAGGTGCAGCCCCCGCTGGCCGTCGTGGGCGGCGTCGGTTTCGTAGCCTTCCTCCGCGAGCAGCTCGGCGAGCATGCCCGCGAGGTCCCGGTCGTCTTCGACGAGCAGCACCCTCGTTTTTGCAGCCACATCGTGCACGAGTCCATACTGGCAGTGAATTTCTGGGATTGAACCCTCAACTTTTCCCGGTGACCGGAACCGGCTCGGCCGTCAGGAGCAGTTCGCTGCTCCCCCGGCGGGCGTCCCGCCGGTCCAGCCAGCTGAGCACCGGCGCGGTCATGACGGTGGTCACCAGCGCGACGAGCACCAGCACGGTGAACAAAGCGGGCGAAACGATCCCCGCCGCGAGCCCGACGTTGAGCGCGATCAGCTGCATCAGCCCGCGGGCGTTGATCAACGCGCCGACGCGCAGCGCGACCGGCTGCGACTCCCCCACCAGCCGGGCCGCGCCCCAGCACGCGCCGAACTTGCCGACGATCGCCGCGCCCACGCACAGCAGCGCGAACAGCAGCAGCTTCGGGTCGGCGAGCAGCGCGAACCGGGTGTTCAGGCCGGAGTAGGTGAAGAACAGCGGGAGGAACACGATCCGCCCGATCGGCATGATCTTCGCGAGCACGGCGTCCGCGGCGGGCACCCGCGGGAACACGATGCCGACGCAGAAGGCGCCGAACACCGCGTACAGCCCGATGATGTCGGTGAACCACGCCGCCGCGAACAACGTCAACGCCGTGATCAGCATCTTCTGGTCCGCGGAGATCCGTTCGCTGCCCAGCGCCTTCGCGAGCACCCGGCGGCCGACCAGCACCAGCAGCAGCGCGAACAGCAGCCCGCCGCCGACGGCGATGGCAACCGGCCCGGCCGAGTCGGCGTGCATGCCGAGCACGACGGCCAGCAGGACCCACGCCAGGACGTCGTCGAGCGCGCCGCAGGCCAGCGCCAGCGAGCCGAACCGCGTCCCGCCGAGACCGCGCTCGGTGATGATCCGGGCGAGCATCGGGAACGCCGTGATCGCGAGCGCCACGCCGACGAACGCCGCCGACGTGGTCAGCGAAACCCCGGGCTTGCCGATGCCGGCCCAGCTCGCGCCGAACACCGCGACCCCGACGCCGAGCGCCAGCGGGACCACGGTGCCGGCCGCCGACACCGCGCCGACCGACTTCATCGAGCCGCGGATGCTGCGCAGGCTGAACTCGTACCCCGCCCCGAACATGTAGATGACCAGGCCGATCTGGCCGCCGACGTAGAGCAGCGGGCGGACGCCGTCCGGGAACAGCGCCGTCTGCGCGGCCGGGAACACCAGCCCGAGCAGCGACGGGCCGAGCAGCACACCGGCGATCATCTCGCCGACCACCGGCGGCTGGCCCAGCCGCACGGCGACCAGGCAGACGACCCGGCACACCACGAGGATGACCGCCACCGCGAGGAAGAACACCGGTGCCGCTTCCGACGGGCTCATGACTTTCCTCCGGCGAAGTAGGTCGAACAGAGGGCTTTCTTCCGGGCGTCGAGCACCATGTACGTCCCGAACACGAGCTGAGCGAGGCTGCGCCAGACGTCCTCCCAGCGGTCGCGCACCGCCAGCCAGACCAGCGGCGCGCGACGGCGGCGGGCGCCACGCGGCGTCAGCAGCGCCGGGCCGCGGTTGGGGATCGAGCGGGTGTGGGCGGCCGTCGAGGCGAGGCTGAACCGGCGCAGCACCTCACGCGCCACCACGCGCATGGTCAGCGGGGCGAGCCCGCGCGCCGGGCACGCGCGGTTCTGCGCGACGCCGAACGGGATGAAGGCGTCCTTTCCGGACTGCGCGGCGAACTCCGGGTAGCTGAAGCACAACACGGTGCCCGCCGGGATCGTCAGGTCCGCCACGTCGATGTCGGCGGTGGAGATCCGGTGCGCGATCCCGAACAGCGGGAAGGTGCGCAGGCCGTCCATGATCACCCGGTCCAGGTAGGCGTCGTCGTCCGGGTGCCCGGCCAGGCGTCGCTGCACCTCGTCGTCCTGCGCGACGATCATCAGCAGGTGCGCCATCGCCTCGGACATCTGGACGACGGCGGTGTTGAAGAACGTGCCCTGCAGGTAGTACGCCTGCTCCTCGCGGGTCAGCGACTCCGGCAGCGGGTGCGGGACGTCGTCGAGACGCTTTCTCAGGTACTTCGTGAGCCTCGCGCGGCGGCGCATGTTCCGCGGCCGCACGCACTTCAGCGCCGAGACGACGTCGTCGGCGTTCGCCACGATGAGGTCGCGCGCCTCCGGCGGGCACGGCTCGTCGAAGACCAGCTCGTAGTAGAGCTCGGCCCAGATCGGCATCATCTCGTCGCGCAGCCGGACCAGCCCGGGCCGCGTCGTGTCCAGCACGTGCGCCGCGACGCGGCGGGTCAGCTCCTCGGAGTCCTTTTTGGACTTGACCAGGATGTGCCGGGTGCACTTGGCGACCTCGTCGTAGCGCGGCCCGGCTTCGAGGTGCTCCTGGTGCACCTCGGGGCCGGGCGCGAGCCAGTACCAGAACAGGTCCGACAGCGCGGCGCCCTTGCTGCGGCCGTTCGCCGCCGGGTCGGCGTAGACGCGCCGGAAGTCCTCGGCGCCGATCCGCTCGCCCGGGATCGTCACCGTGTCCTCGCCGTTGACCAGCGAGAAGATCTTCACCCGCAGCGCGACGACCCGGCCGGGCAGCCACGCCGGCGCGGTGGCGACCGCTGCGGCGGCGAGCGCTTTCCCGAGCACCGCTTTCCCGGTCATCGCCGCACCTGGTCCGGGGTGAGATCCGCGGGGTGCCGCCCGCCGCACATGGCCAGCGCCTGGTCGAAGTCGTCGCGCAGCAGCTCCAGGACCTGCGTGACCCCTTCACGGCCGCCCGCGGCCAGGCCCCACACGACCGGACGGCCGACCCCGACCGCGTCCGCACCGAGGGCGAGGGCCTTGACGACGTCGGTGCCGCGGCGGATCCCGCCGTCGAGCAGCACCGGCACCGCCCCGCCGACCGCGGCGGCGATCTCGGGGAGGACGTCGATCGTGGCCGGCACGGTGTCGAGCTGGCGGCCGCCGTGGTTGGACACGACGATCCCGGCGACACCGTGGTGCACCGCGAGCCGCGCGTCCTCGGGGTGCAGCACACCCTTGATCAGCACCGGCAGCTTGGTCTTCGAGCGCAGCCAGGCGATGTGCTCCCAGTTCAGCGCGGCCGACATGACGATGTCGCGGACGTGGCTCGCGTTGCCGCCGCTGCGGTTCTCCCCGATGTTGCGGAGGTTTTCCACGACCAGCCCCGACGGCAGGTCGTGGAAGCTGTTGCGGTCGTCGCGCTCGCGGCGGCCGAGCACCGGCGAGTCCACGGTGACGACGAACGCCTTGACGCCGGCGTTCTCCGCCCGCACCACGATCGCCTCGGTGAACTCCAGGTCCGGCTGCAGGTAGAGCTGGAACCACAGGCCCGGGTCCGGCGTCACCTCGCGGGCCGCCGCGGCGACGTCCTCGATCGCCGTGGTGGCGGCCATGCTGACGATCATGATCGTGCCCGCGCGCGCCGCCGCGCGGGCGGTGGCGAGCTCACCGTCGGCGTGCGCGAGCCGGTGGAACGCCGTGGGCGCGACGAGGATCGGCATCGAGGACGACGTCCCGAGCAGCTCGACGCTCAGGTCCCGCTTGTCACTGCCGCGCAGGACCCGCGGGAGCAGCCGCAGCTTCTTGAACGCCGACTCGTTCTCCGCCACGGTGATCTCGTCCTGCGCGCCGCCGGCGAAGTAGTCGTAGTGCACCGGGTCGAGGCGCTGCCGGGCCGCCGCCTCGAACTCCGCGACCGTGCGCATCACAGCTCCCGCGTGAAGAACGCGGTCAGCGGTCCGACGTGGACCTCCTTGTCCCATTCGTTCTCGAGGTTCTCGGTGACGTGGTGCGTGGCCACGAGCTCACCGCGGCGGTAGTGCCGGACGATCGGGTGCAGGTAGTGGCCCTCGCCGTGGTCGTTGGCCTTGTCCTGCGCGGCCCGCGCGACGAAGTCGAACGGGTCGATCTTGTCGTGGTCGGGCCCGTAGTCGAGGGTGACGACGTAGACGTCGTCCGGCGGGTTCGCCAGCACGCGGTCGACCGGCACCTCTTCGAGGTAACGCGCGGTGTCCCCGTCGATCGTGAGGACGTCGCCGAGGAAGCCGAACTGCTGGTACAGCGCGGAAGTCCGGTTGATCCGGGTGATCACGGCATCGGTCAGCGCGTCCGGTTTGGCGGGCAGCTCGGTGCTCGGCCACGGCGTTTCGTGGTGGCGCTCGTTCAGGATCTTCGACAGCGCGCGGACGCCGTAGCGGAAGCCGTGGATGAACGGGTTGGTGGCCTTCTTGAAGCCGCGGACCTGCGTGATCGTGCCGGCGAAGTAGAGGCCGGGCACGTTCGTCGACTCCGAGTCCGGCGTCTGCGCCGGGAAGCGGTCGTCGATGACCAGCTCCGGACGGCAGTCCTCGTCGAACAGCGACGCGTCGAACCGGAAGCCGGTGCAGCCGATCACGCGGTCGTAGCGGATCTCCTTGACGACCTCGTCGGTGCGGGCGAAGGAGAACTTGACGTGGTACCCGTCGGCGTCCTTGCGGACCTCGCGCACGTCCCCGTCGAGGATCGCGTGCTGCAGCTTGAGCTGGTACATGTCGAGGATGCCGGCGTTGTAGGCACGCAGGTGGCCGACGAAGTGGGTGCGCCAGGCGAGCTTCACCGGCCGCGGGCCGCCGACGTGCACGACCGCCGCCTTCTCGATCAGGTTGTCCGCGGTCTCGAAGGCGGAGTTCCCCTTGCCCAGCACCAGGACCCGCTGGTCGGTGAAGCTGTCCGGGTCGACGTCGACGTCCGTGTACTGGTCGATCAGCTCGACCCCGGGGAACTGCGGGACGAACGGCTTCGTGACGCCGGTCGCCATGACCAGCCGGTGCGCGCGGAACTCGACGTTACCCGCGGTGAGCACGAAGAGAGCGCTTTCCGGTTCCCGGCGGATGCGCGTCACCCGGGTGTCGTAGCGCACCTGGACCTGATGCTTCGCCGCGTAGTCGGCGAGGTAACGGAGGAAGTCCTCGGCGTCCGGGAAGAGCAGTTCGCTGTAGTTCGTGAAAAGGACCGGGTCGTCGTCGCCCTCGGCGAGGATCGAGTTCCAGTCCATCCGGAGGTTCAGCTCCGGGTCGGTCCAGCCGGTGTGCTTCTTGTTGATGGAGATGAGCGTGCGGTGCCGCGGGAAGGTCGCGAAGAACGTGCCCGGCGCCGAACCGGCCTCCAGCACCAGGTACCGGTGCCCGGCGTGGCCGAGGGCCTGCCCCAGCTGCAGCCCCGCCGGCCCCGCGCCGACGACCACGTAATCGAGCACTTCCTCTGCCACGACGACCTCCTGGAGCTCGGCACCGACCGCATGATCGGCGCCGAGCCTGCCCCGGAGATCTCAGAAAAGGCTCAGAGCGGAGCTTTCACGTGAAAGCTACGCGTCAGCGGCCGGCCGCACGGGCGAGGCGTTCGGGGTAACGCTCCCCCGCGATCGCCTCGGCGGGCGCGGCCGCTTCGATGGCCGCGATGTCCGAAGCCGTCAGCTCCAGCGAAGCCGCCGCCACGTTCTCCTCGAGGTACTTGCGACGCTTCGTCCCCGGGATCGGGACGACGTCCTCGCCGTGGGACTGCACCCAGGCCAGCGCGAGCTGCCCGGCGGTGACGCCCTTCTCCTCGGCGAGCTTGCGCAGCGCGTCGACGATCGCCATGTTGCGCTCGAAGTTGCCGTCGGCGAAGCGCGGCAGGCCGCGGCGCATGTCGCCCTCGGGCAGGTCCTTCATCGACGTCACCGCGCCGGTGAGGAAACCGCGCCCCAGCGGCGAGAACGGCACCACGCCGATGCCGAGCTCACGGCACGTGTCGAGGATTTCGCCTTCGAGGCCGCGCGTCCACAGCGACCACTCGCTCTGCAACGCCGTCACCGGGTGCACGGCGTGCGCGGCCCGGATCGTCGCCGCGCTCGCCTCCGAGATACCCGCGTACCGGATCTTCCCGGCCTCCACCAGGGACTTCAGCGCGCCCCAGGTCTCCTCGACCGGCGTGTCCGGGTCGACGCGGTGCTGGTAGTAGAGGTCGATGTGGTCGACCCCGAGCCGCCGCAGCGACTCGTCGCAGGACTGCTTGACGTACTCGGCGTCCCCGCGGGCGCCCATCGAACCGTCGGTCCAGACGATGCCGAACTTCGTCGCGAGCACAACCTCGTCGCGGCGGCCGACGATCGCGCGGCCGACCAGCTCTTCGTTGGCGCCCTGTCCGTAGACGTTCGCCGTGTCCAGCAGGGTGACGCCGAGGTCGAGGGCCCGGTGGACCGTCGCGACCGACTCGGCTTCGTCGTCGAAGACGCCGTAGGCCTGGCTCATCCCCATGCAGCCCAGCCCCTGGGCGCCGACTTCCAGCCCGCCGAGCTTCCTGGTCTTCACGCGGAGATTCCCTCCATGTCGGGTTCCACACCGAACGCCTTGCGCTCGATCTGGGCGTAGTTGTCGATCTTGTAGTCGAGGACGTCGAGGCAGCCCTGCAGCTCGGCGATCCGCTCGGCGACCGACCGCCGCTGCTCCACCAGGAGCGCCTTGCGGCGGCCCGCGCTGGCGACGCCGTGACGGCGCAGCGACGCGTACTCGCGCATGCTCTTGATGGGCATCCCGGTGGTCCGCAGCTTGGTCAGGAAGGCCAGCCAGCCGAGGTCCTCGTCCGAATAGGCCCGGCGACCGGCGGTGTCGCGGGCGGGCGGGTCGAGCAGTTTGATGCGCTCGTAGTACCGGAGGGTGTCGATGGACAGCCCGCTACGTCGAGCGGCTTCCGCTATCGAGTAGCTCATGACCTCGACACTACGACCTGGAGTGCACTCCAGGTCAACCATCGGCTGTGGTCATTCATAACAGCGTTGCGCTACGCTGCGTAGATGGCTCGACCACGGACACACGACGAAGCGCTCCGGCTGAAGCTGCTCGACCGCGCCGGTGAGCTCATCGCCGAGGACGGGCCCAAGGCACTTTCCCTGCGCAAGCTGGCCGCCGACGCCGGCACGTCGACCACCGCCGTCTACTCCCTGTTCGGCAGCAAACCCGATCTGGTGAACGCGCTCTACACGGAGGGCTTCCGCCGCTTCGGCGCCCGGATGGCTGGCACCCCGTTGACCGGCAACGCGGTGGACGACCTCGTGACGCTCGGCAGCGCCTACCGCGCGAGCGCCCTGGCCGACCCGAACCTCTACGGGATCATGTTCACCCGGTCCGTGCCGGGCTTCGAGCCGAACGAAGACGCCGAGAAGCTGGCCAGGAACACCTTGAAGCCCCTCGAGGAGATCATCCGCCGCGCGGTGGCCGAGGGTGTGTTCGTGGACATCCCCCCGGAGACGATCGCGGTCGCCTGCTGGGCGTTCGTGCACGGGCTCGTTTCGCTGGAGCTGACGGGGAACCTGCCGGAGGGGTTCGACATCACCGGCTCGTACGAGACGGCGTTGCGCGCGAACGCCTCCGGCTGGCTGAAGGTCTAGCCGGACTCGAACCGCGCTTCCGACAGGTCGATGTCCGCGTGCTCACCGCCTTCGAAAAACGCTTCGCCATCGAACACCGTGTGGGAGAAGAGGAACCGGCCACCTGAACTGGTCCGGGTAAAGCGGACATCGCCGCCGAAGCGCGCGAGGGAGAAGAACGCGCCTTCGGCGAAGACCGTCCGGTCGAAGTTCGCGGGTGCGGTGAACACAGCGCCGAAGAACCCCGCCTGGCGCGCGAAAGTCGTGCCGCGGATGTGCACCTTGCCGACGAACCGGGCGCGGCTGAAGTCCGCGACCTCGAGTGTGCAGCCGCTCAGCCGGAAGTCGACGAGCGTGGCCCGCTGCAGGTCGACCGACATGCCTGGCCAGAAGCCTGGTTCGTCGTGACTCAGGTGCGTCTTGAGCAGCTCCTGAGCGGCCAGGCGGACCTGGAGCTCACTTTCGTCGTAGGCGACATCGTTCGGGGCCGCGGTACCCCGGAGTCCCGCGGCCGGTCCCTCGAACGGCATCCGGAGGTAGGCGCACAGCACGTTGACGATCGTCTGGCGCTGCTTCGGGTTGTCCCGCCCGAGCCGCTCCAGCGCGTACAGCCCACCGAACCGGACTGGCGCCTTGTCGCTGCCGAGCTGCTCCACGGCTTTGGTGTACAACTCGGTGACGCGCCGCTCCTCCAGGTCCCGCTCGGTGATACCCGCGACACGGGTCGTCTCCGCCAGCTGCAGCTCCAGCGTGCGCTGCCGGCGCGTGGCCAGCCACAGCGCGAACACTCCACCGGCGCCCGCGCCGACCCCGAAGGCCGTCTTCACCGCGTCGATCCGCACCGGCGCGTCCGGCCGTCCGGACCAGGCCAGGAACAGCCAAAGCAGCGCGCCGGTGACGGCCGCGACCACGGCGGCGGCCACCGCGATCCACCGCCACCTCAGGACCGGCAACGGCCTAGACAGCGCCGTACTGGCGGTCACCCGCGTCGCCGAGGCCCGGGACGATGAAGCCCGAGTCGTTGAGGCGCTCGTCGATGCTGGCCGTGACGACCCGGACCGGCAGGCCGGTCTTCTCCAGGTGGGCCAGGCCTTCCGGCGCGGCCAGCGCGCAGATGGCCGTGACGTCGGCGGCGCCGCGGTCGGTGAGCAGCCGGATCGTGTACTCCATCGAGCCGCCGGTGGCGAGCATCGGGTCGAGCACCATGACCGGCCGGTCGGCCAGTGACTCCGGCAGCGACTCCAGGTACGGCGTCGGCTTGAGCGTCTCCTCGTCGCGCGCGAGGCCGACGAAGCCCATCTGCGCGTCCGGGATCAGCTTGTGCGCCTGGTCGGCCATGCCCAGCCCGGCCCGCAGCACCGGGACCAGCAGCGGCGGGCTGGCCAGCTTGTACCCCTCGGTGCGCGCGACCGGCGTGTGGATCCGCTCGGTCTTCACCGGCACGTCGCGCGTGGCTTCGTAGACCAGCATGACGGTCAGCTCGTGCAGCGCGGCCCGGAACGCGGCGCTGTCGGTGCGCGCGTCGCGCATCGTGGAGAGCCGGGCCTTCGCGAGGGGGTGGTCGACGACGTGCACATCCATGCGGGTCAACTTAGCCGGTCCGCGAACCTTTTCACCCAGCCGCGCTGCCAGGGCGTTTCGACGGCGCGTTCGTTGTAGTGCTCACGCACCCAGGCGACGGCCCGGTCCGCGGGGACGCCGGAAAGGATCGCCAGGCAGGCCATGACCGTGCCGGTGCGGCCCGCGCCGCCGTAGCAGGCGACTTCGACGGTTTCGACCTTCGCCCGCTCGTGGAGCGCCTTGATCTTTTCGCGGGCGTCGGCGGGGTCGACGGGCAGCAGGAAGTCCGGCCAGGTGACCCATTCGTGTGGCCAGGTGATGCCGCCGCCGTGCTTGCGCCGCAAGCGGCTGGTGCCCAGGTAAAGCCCGAAGTCGGGCTCGGGTCCGGCGGGCCGCGGGCGCCCCAGCCCGCGCCCGCGGACCTGGACGCCGTCAGGGAATTCGACCATCGGCCCAGTGTCCTCCAGAAGATGGACACGGTGCGTGGTTTTCGCCGCTAGGCTGCCCCGGGTGAGCGAACTGACGCCCGACCAGATGCGGGCCTCCGACGCCGACCGTGAGCGCGTCGCCCAGGTGCTGCACAACGCCCTCTCCGAAGGGCGGATCACCGTGAACGAGCTGGAGGAGCGGCTGACCACGGTTTACGAGGCGAAAACGATCGGCGAGCTCAAGCCGGTGACGGCCGACCTGCCGACGTCGTCGGCGGCGGTCGAGCCGGCGATTACCCGCGCACTGGGCTTCCCGGACCAGCGGATCGGCGGCCACCCGGGCTCCCCGGTGTCGATCGGCGTCCTGTCGGGCGCGATCCGCAAGGGCAGCTGGGTCCTGCCCCCGCAGCACAACAGCTTCGCCTTCTGGGGCGGCGCGGAGATCGACCTGCGCCAGGCCCGCTTCGCGGACAAGCACTGCACGATCACGGCGGTCGCCATCATGGGCGGCATCCAGATCACGGTGCCCGACGACATCAACGTCGACGTGACGGGCATCGGCTTCATGGGCGGCTTCGTGCTGGAGGACAAGTCGGGAGCACCCCCGGCTCCGCCGACCGCGCCGACGGTGAAGATCAACGGACTCGGGTTCTGGGGCGGGGTCGTCGTGTACCGGAAGCCGGCGAAGCGGTCGGAGCCGCCGCAGATCGAAGGCGCTTAGAGCAGCTCGGCCAAGTCGACGTTCACCGTGAACGGATCGGTCACGGTGAACGGCCCATCATGCACAGCCGCGGGCGTGTAGGTCGTGGTGGTCGGGTCGAGCTGATAGCGGAACACGCGCAGCTTCTCGGGGTCGTCGGTGTTCTCGACGCGCCAGAAGTGCTGGATCCCACCGGCGGCGTACTCGCCGGGCTTGTCGATCTGGTCGGCGGTGACCGAGCCGGGCGACATGACCTCGACCACGAGGGCGCAGTGCGTCGGCCTGAGCACGGCCTCGCCCGGCAAGCTCGAGCTGTACACCACGACGTCAGGCCGTCGGTTGAGCAGCGGCACGTCGCGTAACCGAAGATCGACATCGGTAGCCACTTCGAAGCCGGGGCCGCAGGCAGCTTCCAGCACGTTCGCCAGCCGCCTGGCGAAGATCTGGTGCGGACGACGCGGTGCCGGGTTCACGACGATGGCTCCATCAACGATCTCGATGCGACGGCAGATTTCTTCTGGCAACGCATCGTAATCGTCCACACTCAGCCCCGCGGACGACAGGTCCATCCAGTCCGGCAAAGCGGACATCTCAGCTCCTCGCGCAGGTCGGATGTCGTCCACCGAAGTGTGCCACAAAGAGCCACGATCGTTGACTTTTACCCCATCTCCACGTGACACACGCCGCCGAGAACGTCACACCGGGTGACCTCCCGCCGGACCCCGCGCGCTGTCGGACCCGCCGCCTAGACTCAGGCCCATGACAGCCACGACCAGCACGTCAGCGGCGCCGGCCACCCCGGCGCCGCTGGTGGACGCGACTCGCGACGAAGCGAGCCTGCGCCGGTTCCTGCTCGGGCTGCCCGGTGTCGACCAAGTCGGCGTCGAGCAGCGCGCGGCAGGCCTCGGCACGCGCAGCATCAAGAAGGACGCCAAGCGGTGGGCCATCGACACCGCCATCTCCATGGTCGACCTGACCACGCTGGAGGGCGCCGACACCCACGGCAAGGTCCGGGCGCTCGCAGCGAAGGCCGTCCGCCCCGATCCCGAGCGCCAGGACACCCCGCGCGTCGCCGCCGTTTGCGTGTACCCGGACATGGTCGCCACCGCCGTCGAAGCGCTCAAGGGCAGCGGTGTGCACGTCGCGAGCGTCGCCACCGGCTTCCCCGCCGGGCGCACGAGCCGCGAGATCAAGCTGGCCGACACCAAGATCGCCGTCGACGCGGGCGCGCACGAAGTCGACATGGTGATCGACCGCGGCGCCTTCCTCGAGGGCCGCTACATGGACGTCTTCGAAGAAATCCAGGCGATCAAGGCCGCCTGCGGCGATGCCCACCTGAAGGTCATCCTCGAGACCGGCGAGCTGGCGACCTACGACAACGTGCGCCGCGCGTCGTGGCTGGCGCTGCTGGCCGGCGGTGACTTCATCAAGACGTCCACCGGCAAGGTCTCCCCCGCCGCGACACTGCCGGTCACGCACATCATGCTGCAGGCAGTCCACGACTGGCACGTCCAGACCGGCGAGCTGCGCGGCGTCAAGCCCGCGGGCGGCATCCGGACCACGAAGGACGCGATCAAGTACCTGGTCGCCGTGCACGAGGTCGCCGGCGAGCACTGGCTGACCCCGGACCTGTTCCGCTTCGGCGCGTCCAGCCTGCTCAACGACCTGCTGCTGCAGCGCCGCACCCAGGTGGACGGCCACTACAGCGGCCCCGACTACGTGACGGTGGACTGATGCCTGTTTTCGAGTACGCACCGGCGCCCGAGTCGCGCGCCATCGCGAACCTCAAGGACCACTACAAGCCGTTCGTCAACGGCGAGTTCGTCGACGGCTCGGGTGAGCCGCTCAAGACGATCAACCCGGCCACCGAAGAGGTCCTGGCCGAGGTCGGCACCGCGTCGAAGTCCGATGTGGACACCGCGGTCAAGGCCGCGCGCAAGGCCTACAACACCGTCTGGTCGAAGATGCCGGGCAGCGAGCGCGCGAAGTACCTCTTCCGCATCGCGCGGCTGATCCAGGAACGCTCGCGCGAGCTGGCGGTGCTGGAAAGCCTCGACAACGGCAAGCCGATCAAGGAGTCGCGCGACTCCGACATCCCGACGGCCGCCGCGCACTTCTTCTACCACGCGGGCTGGGCCGACAAGCTGGACTACGCGGGCTACGGCCCCAACCCGAAGCCGCTGGGTGTCGCGGGCCAGATCATCCCGTGGAACTTCCCGCTGCTGATGCTGGCCTGGAAGATCGCCCCCGCGCTGGCCACCGGCAACACCGTGGTCCTCAAGCCGGCCGAGACGACGCCGTTGACCGCGCTGGTGTTCGCGGAGATCTGCCAGCAGGCCGAGCTGCCGCCGGGCGTGGTGAACATCCTGCCCGGCGCGGGTGACATCGGCGCGGCCATCGTGGAGCACGGCGACATCAACAAGATCGCCTTCACCGGCTCGACCGAGGTCGGCAAGGCGATCCAGCGCCAGGTCGCGGGCACGCCGAAGAAGCTGACGCTGGAGCTGGGCGGCAAGGCCGCGAACGTCGTGTTCGAGGACGCGCCGCTCGACCAGGCGGTCGAGGGCATCGTCAACGGCATCTTCTTCAACCAGGGCCACGTCTGCTGCGCGGGCTCGCGGCTGCTGGTGCAGGAGTCCGTCGCCGAAGAGGTGCTGGAGAAGCTCCGCTACCGCGTCTCGACGCTGCGGCTCGGCGACCCGCTCGACAAGAACACCGACGTCGGCGCGATCAACTCGGCCGAGCAGCTGGCGAAGATCCGCGGGCTCGTCGAGGCGGGCGACGCCGAGGGCGCGCAGCGCTGGACCAGCCCCTGCCCGGTGCCCGACCGCGGGTTCTTCTTCGCCCCGACGGTGTTCGCGAACGTCCACCAGTCGATGCGGATCGCGCGCGAGGAGATCTTCGGGCCGGTGCTGTCGGTGCTGACGTTCCGCACGCCGGATGAGGCTGTCGCGAAGGCGAACAACACGCCGTACGGGCTTTCGGCCGGGATCTGGACCGAGAAGGGCTCGCGCATCCTGTGGATGGCGAACCAGCTGCGCGCCGGCGTGGTCTGGGCCAACACGTTCAACCGCTTCGACCCCACCGCCCCCTTCGGCGGCTACCAGGAATCCGGCTTCGGGCGCGAAGGCGGCCGCACCGGGCTGGAGGCTTACCTCGATGTCTGATCGCATCTCCGTCGCCAAGACGTACAAGCTGTACGTCGGCGGCAAGTTCCCGCGTTCGGAGTCCGGCCGGGTCTACCCGGTGACGGACCCGAAGGGCAAGTTCCTGGCGAACGCGGCGCACGCGTCCCGCAAGGACGTCCGCGACGCCGTGGTGGCGGCCCGGAAGGCGTTCCCCGGCTGGTCTTCCGCCACGGCCTACAACCGCGGCCAGGTCCTGTACCGGGTGGCCGAGGTGCTGGAAGGCCGCCGCGACCAGTTCGTCGCCGAAGTGTCCACTTCGGAGGGTCTGGCCCCGAAGAAGGCCGAGTCCCTGGTGGACGCCGCGATCGACCGCTGGGTCTGGTACGCGGGCTGGACGGACAAGATCGCGACGGTCCTCGGCGCTGCCAACCCGGTGGCGGGCCCGTACTTCTCGTTCACGGTCCCGGAGCCGACGGGTGTGGTCGGCATCCTGGCGCCGCAGCAGTCGTCGCTGCTGGGCCTGGTCGAGGTCCTGGCCCCGGTCCTGGCCACCGGCTCGACGGCGGTGGTGGTCTCGAGCGCGGAGCGCCCGCTGCCGGCGATCACCCTGTCGGAGGTCCTGGCGACGTCGGACGTCCCGGGCGGCGTGGCGAACATCCTGACGGGCCGGGCGGCGGAGCTGGGCTCCTGGCTGGCGTCGCACGGAGACGTCAACGCGCTGGACCCGACGGGAGCCGCCCCGGCGGACCGCCCGGAGCTGGCGCGCGAAGCGGCGAACACGGTGAAGCGGGTGCTGACGGTGCCGGAGGCGGAGCCGGACTGGACGTCGGCGCCCGACCTGTCGCGGCTGCGGCGGTACCTGGAGGCGAAGACCGTCTGGCACCCGATCGGCGTCTGAACGCAGGCGACAACGGGAGTTCTCGCCGTCCTCGTGGCCCTCGCCGGCTGGACCGCCCTGGTCCGGCTCGGCGTGGCCGCGCCGTCGGGCACCACCCGCTCGTCTACTTCGGGCTGATCTTTCTCGGCGCGGGCGACACCCTGGTCGCCGGCGGGGTGACCTCGGTTTCCGTGCGCCGGGCCTACCGGCTCTAGCTCATCGTCACCGAGAAGTCCGTCAGCGTGAACCGGGCCTGGCCGCCGCCGGTCGAGCAGAACTCGATGCCGTAGCCGATCTGGTTCACCGTCGGGTTCGCCGGGATGTAGCCCTTGCCGATCGACCAGGCGATCATCGCCTTGAGGTCGACGGCGCCCGAGTACTGCGTCGTCTGGGACACGAACGCCACGTACCCGTCCTTCATCCAGACGTCGTAGGTCTGGCCGCCGGCCGAGTACGTCTCCACCTGGTCACCGGAGGGGACCTGCTTCAGGTTCTCCGTCCACACCATCAGCTCGGTGACCCCGTCGCCGTCGCCGACGCCGTTCAGCCACACGTCGTACGCCACGTCGTAGATGCCCACGCCCGGGCCGCGGCCGGCGAACGTCGACTTGATCGTCGAATACCCGTCGAACGGTTTCCCGTCGAGGTTGTTGATGTCCTTGTGCACGTTCGGATAGGTTTTCACCGACGTTGTCGACGGCTGGGTGGAATCGACGTACCAGTTGTTGTACGCGCACGCGCGCAGCGTTTCCGGGCCCGCTTCGTCCGCATTCCACATGTTGTTGTGGACGTAGTAGCCGCCGTTGTCCCAGCCGCCGTCGGTCTCGCTGGTGGTGAACTCCGGCGACGTGCAGCTCGGGACCGCCTGCACCGAAGGTGGTGCGGGGGCGGACGAAGGCGCCGCGACCGAACTCGACGACGCGACCGGCTCGGGAGCGGCACTGCACCCGGCGAGCACGAGCCCGCAAATGACCAACAGCACAGCTCGCATTTTCCCGCCCGGCGGTAGCAATTCCTGCAGAACAAGAACACTACCCCGAAAACCGCGGAAATTCAGTCCCCGGGGTCCAGGTCGCCGGAAGTGATCGGCCGGCCGGGCAGTTCGGTTCCCGGCCGCGCGCTGAGCCCGTCGATCATGATCCCGACACAGCGGCGGGCCGCCAGCTCCGCCACTTCCGGCACCTTCGCCCGCACCTGCCGCAGCAGCGTCGCGAAGAGGATCGCGATGTCGCCCGCGCCGACGTCCTCGCGGAGCCGGCCCTCGGCCTGGGCGCCGCGGACGAGCTCGTCCACCACCACCAGGATCTCCTCCCGCAGGCGCCGGACCTCCGGGTCGCCCTTCAGGATGACGAGCGCGCGGTGGGACACCATCGCCAGCTGGATGCTCAGCTGCAGCTCCACCGACTGCCGCAGCAGCCGGGACAGCGCGTTCCACGCCGACGTCTCTTCACCGGCGATCCGGTGGGCGTCGATCAGCACGCGCTCGAAGTTGTCCATCGCGACGGCGCGGACCAGCGCGTCGCGGTCCGGGAACCGCCGGTAGAGCGTGCCGACGCCGACGCCGGCCGCGCGGGCGATCTCCTCCATCGGCACCTCGGGACCGGAAGCGGCGAAGATGCTCTTCGCGGCGGCGAGGATCTGGTCGCGGTTGCGCCGCGCGTCCGCCCGCAGGGTGGTCTCGGGGTCTGCCGTCATGCCGTTCGCCTCTCGCTGGATCGCGCGGGGTGATTCTCGCATGGCCAAGGGGCCACGCACTCGGACTCGAGTGAGTCACCCGTTAGCTAGTGGACGACTTCCTTCCGCTTCGGTACCTTGGGATGAGGAACCGGAATGTAATCCTCCGCATACTGTAAGTCCGTTTTAGGGGGCCCGATATGACCGAAGTCGCCGATCCCACCACGAAGGACGAAGTCTTCCCGCTCGCCCGCACCTGTCCGTTCGCGCCGCCGCCGGCCTACGACAGGCTCCGCGAAGCGGGCCCGGTCCAGCGTGTCGCCCTCCCGGACGGGTCGGAAGCCTGGGCGATCACCCGCCTGGAAGAGGTCCGGCAGATGCTGACCGACCCGCGGTTCAGCTCCGACCGGTTCAACCCGGGCTTCCCGGTCCTGTTCAAGTCCGGCCGGCCGCAGCGGCGGCGGAACTTCACGGCGTCGCTGATCAACATGGACCCGCCGGAGCACGGCGCGGCCCGCCGCGAGGTCGTCGGCGAGTTCACCGTCAAGCGCATGAAGGCGCTGCAGCCGCGGATCCAGCAGATCGTCGACGAGCACATCGACGCGATCCTGGCCGGCCCGAAGCCCGCCGACCTGGTCACCGCGCTCTCCCTGCCGGTGCCGTCGCTGGTCATCTGCGAGCTGCTCGGCGTGCCCTACCGCGACCACGACTTCTTCCAGGTCCGCAGCTCGAAGCTGCTCAACCGGGAGATCGACCAGGAGAG
Organism: Amycolatopsis sp. NPDC104587; assembly: GCF_055583645.1. NCBI lineage: Bacteria > Bacillati > Actinomycetota > Actinomycetes > Pseudonocardiales > Pseudonocardiaceae > Amycolatopsis > Amycolatopsis sp. NPDC104587. Next base: position 398,093 of record NZ_JBVJNO010000006.1, on the reverse strand, counting down.
CCGGATCCAGGCCGTCGACGAGCTGCAGGAGTACCTCGACCAGCTGGTCGCCACCAAGGAGGCCGACCCGACCGACGACCTGCTCGGCCGCCAGATCGTCAAGCAGCGCGAAGAGCACGGTGACGCCGACCACGACTCGCTCGTCTCGCTGGCGTTCCTGCTGCTCATCGCCGGGCACGAGACGACGGCGAACATGATCTCGCTCGGCACCGTCGCGCTGCTGGAGAACCCGGACCAGCTCGAGATCATCAAGAACGACCCCGGCAAGACGCTCGACGCCGTCGAGGAGCTGCTCCGGTACTTCACGATTGCGGAGTTCGCGACCTCGCGCGTCGCCACCTCGGACGTCGAGATCGGCGGGCAGCTGATCCGCGAGGGCGAGGGCGTGCTGGGCCTGAGCTACTCCGGCAACCGCGACGAAGAGGCGTTCGAGAACGCCGACGAGCTCGACCTCGAGCGCGGCGCGCGCCACCACGTCGCGTTCGGCTTCGGCCCGCACCAGTGCCTCGGCCAGAACCTGGCCCGGATGGAGCTGCAGATCGTCTTCGACACGCTCTTCCGCCGCCTCCCGGAGCTGAAGCTGGCCGCGCCGGTCGAGCAGCTGCCGTTCAAGCACGACTCGTCGATCTTCGGTCTGTACTGCCTGCCCGTGACCTGGTGAAGAGGGGGAAGTCATGACGACTGTCGAGAAGCACGAATTCCCGATGACCCGCACCTGCCCGTTCGCGCCGCCTCCGGCGTACGAGGAGATCCGCGAAGGGGACCCCGTTTCGAAGGCCGGGCTGCCCGACGGCGGCTGGGCCTGGGTGGTCACCCGCCACGAGGACGTCCGGACCGTGCTGAACGACCGGCGCTTCAGCGCCGACCGGCAGCACCCGGACTTCCCGCAGCTGGTCAAGGGCGGGTTCCGGCGCCAGGGTGACGAGCGCACCATGATCACCATGGACGCGCCCGAGCACGGGCCGGCCCGCAAGGCCGTGCTCGGCGAGTTCACCGTGCGGCGGATGGAGGCGCTGCGGCCGCGGATCCAGGAGATCGTCGACGGGCAGATCGACACGCTGCTGGCCGGGCCGAAGCCGGGTGACCTGGTCGAGGCGCTGTCGCTGCCGGTGCCGTCGCTGGTGATCTGCGAGATGCTCGGCGTCCCGTACACCGACCACGACTTCTTCCAGGAACACACCGCGAAGCTGATCAAGCGCTCCACGACGCCGGAGGAGCGGCGGGCGGCGTTCGACACCATCCGCGGGTACATGGAAGACCTCATCGCGGAGAAGGAGGACAACCCGCCGGACGACCTGCTCGGCCGGCAGATCGTCAAGCTCCGCGAGGACGGCACCTACCGGCGCGCCTCGCTCGCCGCAACCGGCTTCCTGCTGCTGGTGGCCGGGCACGAGACGACGGCGAACATGATCTCGCTGTCCACCGTGGCGTTCCTGCGCAACCCGGAGCAGCTCGCGGCGATCAAGGCCGACCCGGGCAAGACGCTCGACGCCGTCGAGGAGATGCTGCGGTACTGGACGATCGTGGACGCGGCCACGGCGCGGCTGTGCGTCGAGGACGTCGAGGTCGGCGGGCAGCTGATCCGCGCCGGGGAGGGTGTGCTGGCGCTGGGTTACTCGGCGAACCGCGACCCGCGGGCGTTCGAAAACGCCGACGAGCTGGACATCGAGCGCGGCGCGCGCCACCACGTCGCGTTCGGCTTCGGCCCGCACCAGTGCCTCGGCCAGAACCTGGCCCGGATGGAGCTGCAGATCGTCTTCGACACGCTCTTCCGCCGCATCCCGACCCTGGCGCTGGGCGCGGACGTCGACGACCTGCCGTTCAAGGACGACGCGAACATCTACGGCCTGTACCGGCTGCCGGTGACCTGGTAGAGATCGAACCTGCCATCCCACCACAGGAGAGAAGAACCATGAAGATCATCGCGGACACCGGCAAGTGCGTCGGCGCGGGTCAGTGCGTGCTCACCGAGCCCGCGCTGTTCGACCAGAGCGAGGACGACGGCACGGTCATCGTCCTGAACGAGACGCCCGAGGGCGAGCTGGTCGAGAAGGCCCGCGAAGCGGTGCACGTCTGCCCGAGCCAGGCGCTTTCGCTGCAGGAGTGAGGGGAACGGCCACCTCGCGGGCAAGGGGTTTCCCGCGAGGTGGCCGCAGCTCTCAGGAGAGACGCAGGGTCGTCTCCGGGTTGAAGGCGTGGGTCTCGCCTTCGCCGCGCAGGCCGACGCGCACGTTGTCACCCATGCGCGGCGGTGTGCGGCCGTCGACCCGGACGACGAACCGGTCGTCGCCGACCTTGCCGTGCAGGTACGCGTCCGCGCCCAGCTCCTCCACGAGCTCGACGACCAGCTCGAAGCCGCCTTCGGAGACCAGCTCCAGCGACTCCGGACGCACGCCGAAGACGACCTCGCGCAGGTCACCCGCGGCCGACAGCACCGAACGCGGCAGCGGCAGCGTGACGTCGCCCAGCTTGACGCCGCCTTCGGTCAGCGGCAGCGTCGCCAGGTTCATCGCCGGCGAGCCGATGAACCCCGCCACGAAGGAGTTCGTCGGGTTCTCGTACAGCTCCCGCGGTGACGCGCACTGCTGCAGCACACCGTCCCGGAGCACCGCAACCCGGTCGCCCATCGTCATGGCCTCGACCTGGTCGTGCGTGACGTAGATGGTCGTCGTCCCGAGCCGCTGCTGCAGCTGGGCGATGTTCGCGCGGGTCTCCACCCGCAGCTTCGCGTCCAAGTTGGACAGTGGCTCGTCCATCAGGAACACGCTCGGCTCGCGGACGATCGCCCGCCCCATCGCGACGCGCTGCCGCTGGCCGCCGGACAACGCCTTGGGCTTGCGGTCCAAAAAGCGGGTCAGGTCCAGCATCTTCGCCGCTTCGCCCACACGAGCAGAGATGTCCGAAGAGGACATTCCACGCAGCTTGAGCGCGAAGCCCATGTTGTCGGCGACCGTCATGTGCGGGTACAGCGCGTAGGACTGGAACACCATCGCGATGTCGCGGTCCTTCGGCGGCAGGTTCGTGACGTCGCGGTCGCCGATGCGGATGGCGCCCTCGTTGACGTCCTCGAGCCCGGCGAGCATCCGCAGCGCCGTCGACTTGCCCGAGCCCGAGGGCCCGACCAGCACGAGGAACTCGCCGTCCGGCACCGAGAGGTCGAGCTTGTCCACCGCGCGAACGGTCGAAGCACCCGGGTAGATCCGCGACGCCTCTTCGTAACTGACTGCTGCCATGACTACTTCACCGCTCCCATCGAGAGGCCCCGGACGAGGTGGTTCTGCGCGATCCAGCCGACGATCATCACCGGCAGCGAAGCCAGCAGCGCGGCGGCTGAAAGCTGGGCCCAGTACAGGCCCTCACTGGTGATGAACCCGACGAGGAACACCGGCACGGTGCCGGCGCGCGCCGCCGTCAGGTTGACCGCGTAGAAGAACTCGGTCCAGGAGAAGATCACGCAGATCAGCGCGGTCGCCGCGATCCCGGGCGCGACCACCGGCATGATGATCTTGCGCAGCAGCGTCGGCAGGTTGGCGCCGTCGATGCGGCCCGCTTCGATCATCTCGTGCGGCACTTCCAGGAAGAACGACCGCATCATCCAGATGGCCAGCGGCAGGTTCATCGACGTGTAGAGGATGACCAGCGCCCACACCGTGTCCAGCAGCTCGGTGTTCTGGGAGATGATGTACAGCGGGATGATCGCCGCGACGATCGGCAGCATCTTCGTCGAGAGGAAGAAACCCAGCGCGTTCGACGTCTTCTTCACCGGCGCCAGCGACAGGGCGTAGGCCGCGGGGATGCCGAGGAGCAGCACCAGCAGCGTCGAAAGCACGGTGACGAACGCCGAGTTCGACAGGTAGGGCAGGAACCCGCCCTTCAGCACGTTCGCGATCTGGTCGAACGTCGGGCTGAAGAACAGCTTCGGCGGGTCGGTGTAGGCGTCGGCCTCCTGCTTGAACGCCGTGAGGATCATCCACAGCAGCGGGAAGACGAACAGGATCGCGATCACCCACGTGACGAACGTGAGCGAGCCGGGGCCGACCTTGCGCTTCGGCTTGCGGGCCGGAGCCGCGGTCGCAGCCGGCGACGGGCGGGTTTCGAGGGTGGTCATTTGACGCCTCCGTCCACCGAGAAGGTGCGGAACATCAAGCGCAGGGCGAAGGTCGCGACGATCATCGTCAGGATCACGACGATGACACCCATCGCCGACGACTGGCCGACGTCGAAGCCCTCGAACGCGCGCTGGTAGATGTAGTACGGCAGGTTGGTGCTGGCCGTGCCCGGCCCGCCCTGCGTCATCAGGAAGATCGCGTCGAAGCTGTTCACGATGTAGATCGCGCCCAGCAGGGTCGCCAGCTGCAGGAACCTCGACAGGTGCGGCAGCGTGATGGAGACGAACGTGCGCCACCGGCTCGCACCGTCCACAGAGGCCGCTTCGAGGACCTCTTTGGACTGGCTCTGCAGGCCGGCCAGGATCAGCAGCATCATGAACGGCGTCCACTGCCACACGATCTGCGCCATCACCGAGGCCAGCGGGAACTCCGAAAGCCAGTCGACGTCGGTGCCGAAGACGAAGTGCAGCAACCCGTAGGTCGGGTCGAACATCGTCGTCTTCCACAGCAGCGCGCCGGCCGCCGGCAGGATGAGGAACGGCGTGATCAGCAGCGTCCGGACCACACCGCGGCCGAAGAACTTCCGGTCCAGCAGGATCGCGAGGCCGAGGCCGAGCAGCAGCGCGACGAGCACGCACACCACCGTCAGCAGCACGGTGTTGAGCAGCGCGACCAGGAACGTCGTGTCACTGAAGACGTCGACGTAGTTGGCGAGGCCGACGAAGTGCCGCGAACCCGACCGGACCAGGTTCCACGACTGGAACGAGTAGAACACCGTCAGCAGGAACGGCAGCTGCGTCACCGCGATGACGAAGATCAGCGCCGGCAGCAGCGGGAGCCGCCGCTTGGCCGCGGTGCTCAGGCCTTTCTTCTCCTCGGCCTTCGCGTGCGTGTGGGACTTGGGCGTGTCTACCGACAGGGTGGACATCACTGCACCGCCTTGTAGGAATCGCCCACCGTCTGGGCGTAGTCCTGGGACTGCTTCAGGGCGTCGTCTACCGACTCGCGGCCGGCGATCGCCGCCGACAGCTGCTGGCTCACCCGGGTGCCCAGGTCCTGGAACTCCGGGATGCCGACGAACTGGATGCCGGGGTAGGGCACCGGGTTCGCCATGGCCTTCTGCTGGTTCGCGTCCGCGATGCCGTCCAGCGTCGGCTTCGCGTAGGCCTGCGCGGCCTTCGCGTAGTCGGGGATGTCGTAAGTGGACTGACGCACGCCCGGCGGGACGCGGTTCCAGCCGTAGGCCGCGCCGACCTTCTGCACGTACGCCTTGTCGGTCATCCAGGCCATGAACTTCCAGGCCGCGTCCTTGTCCTTGGCGACCTTGGGGATGCCGAGCGCCCAGGTGTAGAGCCAGCCGCTGGCCTGGGTCTTGACGACCGGCGCCGGCGCGTACCCGGACTTGCCGACGATCTTGCTGCTCGACGGGTCCTCGTTGGTGCCGGCCATGACCGTGGCGTCGTACCACATCGCGGCCTGGCCCTGGGTGTAGCGCGTGCCGCACTCGGAGAACCCGGCGCTGGAGGCGCCGACCTCGCCGTGGTCGCGGATCAGGTTCACGTAGAAGTCCGCGGCCGCCTTGAACTCCGGCGACGTCAGCTTGGCGTTCCAGTCCTTGTCGAAGTACCGGGCGCCGAAGGTGTTGGCCACCGTGCTGAACGGCGCGAGGCTCTCACCCCAGCCGGGCTTGCCGCGCAGGCAGATGCCCGCGACGCCGTCGGCCTTGTCGTCGAGCTTGGCGGCGTACTCCGCGACCTGCTGCCAGGTCGGCTTGGCCGGCATGGTGATCCCGGCCTTCTCGAAGAGGTCCTTGCGGTAGGCCAGGAACGACGACTCACCGTAGAACGGCACCGCGTACATCTGGTTCTGGTACGACAGCGACTGCTTGATGCTGGGGATGAAGTCGCCTTCGTCGTAGCCCTGGGTGGCCGCCATGTGTGGTTCGAGGTTCTCGAGCCAGCCGTTGGCCGCCCACTGCGGGGCCTCGTAGTTGCTGATCATCACGACGTCGAACTCGCCGCCCTCGGTGGCCGTCGACGCGGTGATCTTGGCGCGGGCCTGGTTTTCCGGCAGCGACACGAACTTGAGGTTGATCCCCGTCGCCTTCTCGAACTCCGGGGCGAGCGAGATCGCGTCCTTCATCTGCGGGTTCGACACGATCGCGATGACGAGCGTCGAGTTACCGGTGCCGATCGAGCCGGCGCCCGCGCAGCCGGTCGCCAGCAGCGACGTCGCGGCGAAGAGCGTGAGGAGCTTACGCACGGCCACCTCCCGGGAGGACCTGCACCTTGAGGCCCGAGCCGCTGCGCATCTTGGCGAGCGCCTCGGGGTACTGCTCCAGCGGGAGCCGGTCGGTCAGCAGCTCCTCGGTGTCGATCGCGCCGCCGGCCACGAGGTCGAGCGCGGCGCCGTAGCTGTTCAGCACGGCCATCGAGCCGACGATGGTGATCTCGTCGTTGTAGATCCGGAACGGCGACAGCGCGACGCGGGCTTCGGCCGGGGCGACACCGAAGACGAGCAGCCGGCCGCCGCGGCGGATCGAGTCGAACGCGGCTTCGATGGCCGGGGCGGCGCCGGTGGCGTCGACGGCGACGTCGAACTTCTCGCCGTTCAGCTCACTGACGTCCGACGCGGTGGCGACGGCGCCGAGGCGGGCCGCGCGGGGCAGGCGCTCTTTGTTGCGGTCGACCACCGTGACGTTCGCGCCGGCGCGCTGCAGCAGCTGCTGCATGATCAGGCCCATGGTGCCGGCGCCGATCACGAGGAAGCTCTCGCCGGCCTCGACGCCGACGCGGCGCACGCCGTGCACCGCGCAGGAGACGGGCTCGACCAGCGCGCCCTGCTCCCAGGTCATCGAGTCGGGCATGCGGTAGCAGTTGGCCGACGGCACGGCGACGAACTCCGCGAAGGCGCCGTCGACGGTGTCACCGGTCGCGTTCCAGTTCGCGCACAGGTTTCCGTGGCCCGAGCGGCACGGGCCGCAGTAGCCGCAGAACAGGGAGGGGTCCACGGCGACGCGGTCGCCGACCTGCCAGCCGCCCGGCACGTCGGCGCCGAGCTCGACGATCTCCCCGGCGAACTCGTGCCCGGGGACGATGGGGTACGGGGTGGGCGGGAAGTGCCCGTCCGCGATGTGCAGGTCGGTGCCGCAGATGCCGCACGCGCCGACCTTGACGACTACCTGCCGTTCCCCCGCTTTCGGATCGGGCACCTCGCCGACTCGGATCTGCCCCGGCCGGTCGATGATGGCGGCACGCATGCCTTACCCCTTCCTCGCGCTCATATGAGCGGCGTTGACCTATGGCGTCGAGTACTTGTGAAGGCATTAGAGGTCTGACGTCGGTAGTACGTCAACCTTTTGGGCGGATTTCTAGCTATAGTGCTCATATGAGCACGACCAAGAAGCCGGGGTCCCTGACCGAAGCTATGCTGCTCGCGACCGTCGCCCGGCGCTTCTACGTGCAGGGACGCTCCAAGCTGGAGATCGCCGACGAGTTCGGCGTCAGCCGGTTCAAGGTGGCGCGTATGCTCGACACCGCCATGGAGTCCGGGCTGGTCCGGGTGGAGTTCTCGCTGCCGGCGCCGGTGGACCTGGCGCTGTCGGACGAGGTGCGCTCGGCCTACGGCCTGGAGCGGGCACTGGTGCTGGAGCGCTCAACCGAGCGGGAACCGAAGGAAGTCGTCCGGGCGAAGATCGGGACGCTGGCCGCCCGGCTGCTGGAGGAGATCGTGCGGCCCGACGATGTCGTCGGCCTCTCGTGGGCGCGCTCGGTGAACGCGATGACCGAGGCGATCCGGGCGCTGCCGCGCTGCCCGGTCGTCCAGCTCTGCGGAGTGCAGGCCGGGATGGACATGCGCGGCCGCTCGGTCGAGACGGTCAGCCGCGTGACGTCGGTGTCCGGCGGCGACGCGTACCCGATCTTCGGGCCGCTGGTGCTCCCCGACCGCCGCACGACCGAGACGCTGCGGCGCCAGCCCGGCATCGCGGAGACGTTCGGCCAGTTCAAGAACCTGACCAAGGCGGTGGTCAGCATCGGCGCGTGGCAGCCGGGCGAATCGACGGTCTACGACGCGCTCGACGAAGCCGAGCGGGCGGCGATCTCGGCCCGCGGCGCGACGGCGGAGGTCGCGGCCCGGCTGTTCGACGCGGCCGGCAACGCGTTGTCGACCGGCCTGGCCCACCACGTGCTGGCGATCAGCCACGAGGAGCTGACGGCGGTGCCGGAGGTGATCGCCCTGGGCTACAGCCGCCCGAAGGCTTCAGCGGTCGACGCGGTCCTGCGCTCCGGCATGGTCTCGACCCTGATCACCGACGCCGCCGCCGCAGTCCCCCTCCTGGCCCTGGCCGCCAAAAACCCACCCAACCGCACGTGATGCCCCTCCAGTCACGCGAGATGCCCCTCCAATCACGCGAGTTACGCGCCCAATCACGCGAGATCCGCCGCTGATCACGCGAGATCCGGGTTCGGTGCCCGTACTCCCGAGGCGGTACGGGCGCCGCCGCCGCGTACCCCCGCGGGTGCAGGCGCGACCGGCGCGGCTCCGGGGCAAAACCCGGGTCGGGCCCGATGTGCCCACCCGCGCCGACGGCGAGCCTGGAGCGCATGAAAACTTCCCCGCGGTGGCGGCAGGCCGTCGTCTGGCTGCACGTCGTGTCGTCGGTCGCCTGGATGAGCCAGGCCCTCGCCCTCGTCGTGCTGATGTCGCTCGCCTTGACGGACCCGGGCCGCGCCGCGGCCGCGACCGCCATGGCCGACCGGCTCGACTCGACCCTGCTCGCCCCGATGGCGAACGTCTCCGCCTTCACCGGCCTGCTGCTGGCCGGCGCGACCGCGTGGGGCTACTTCCGGCACTGGTGGGTGCTCACGAAGTTCGCCCTGACGCTCATCCAGCTCTACGCCGGGATCTTCCTGCTCTCCCCCGCGCTGCGCGAGTCCGCGGACACCGCCACCGCGAGCTGGCTGCAGGTCGCCGGCGCCTCGCTCATGGCGAGCGCGCTTTCCTTCCAGGCGTGGCTTTCGGTCGCGAAGCCGGGGAGGAAGACGCCGTGGGCGCCGGCCGGGAAGCAGCCGGCCGCGCCGACCTGGGTGTTCGTCGCCGGGGTCGTCGTGTCCGTGGTCGACGTCGTCGACGGCCTTCTGCTCGGCTACCCGCTGCCCGCGTTGTCCCTGGTCATGCTGATCGTGCTGCTCGGTCTTGAGCGGCGACGACGGCATCGCCGTGCTCCGCGGCCCAGCGCCCGAAGCCCTCGATCGGCGCCAGCAGCGTCTCCCCCAGCGGCGTAAGCGCGTACGCGCCTTCGAGGCGCTCGACGAGCCCGTCGAACTCCAGGCGTCGCAGGGTTTCCGTGAGCACCTTCGCGCTGATTCCGCCGATCGTGCGACGCAGTTCGCCGTGCCGCGCCGGGCCACCCCGCAGCGCCCACACCACCACCGGGTTCCACGTGTTGGCCATCAGGTCGAACGCGAGCCGCGTCCGGCAGTCGGCGAGGAAGTCCATGGTTACCGTTCGGTTCCTTCCCGGGTTCCTACCGTCGTGCTGGTAGCCAACCACAAGGAGGACGCATGCGGATCGGGATCTTCGGCACCGGCGGAATGGCGGCGGCGCTCGGCACGCACTGGGCGCGCGCGGGCCACGAGCTGCTGGTGAGCGGCCGTAGCCCCGACGCGCTCGCGAAGCAGCTAGACGCGCGAAGCGGAACCTGGCGCGAAGTGGCTTCGCAGGCCGAAGCGCTGCTGCTCGCCGTCCCTACCGACGCCGTCTTCGAGGTGCTCGCCGCCGCGGGTCCCCTGCCCGGCCGGGTCCTGATCGACTGCACCAACCAGCCGGGCGCGGACGGCGGCCCGCCGCCGGGCACCCCGGTCGCCTCGCGCATCGCGGCCGCCTCGCCGGGCGCGCACGTCGTCAAGGCGTTCAACCTGGCGTCCGTCGACGTCTGGCGGACGCCACCCCGGACACTCACGGTCCCGCTCTGCGGCGACGACCCGGCGGCGCTCGACGCGGTGCGCACGCTGGTCCGGGACGTCGGCTGCACCCCGGTCCACGGCGGCGGCCTGGACCGCGCCGCCCTGCTGGAGGCGACGGCGGCGTTCGCCATCGGCCTGTGGTTCGCGGGCGAAGACGCGCAGAAGATCCTGGCGCCGGTGGGCTGAGCTCAGCAGCACGCCTTGTAGGCGCCCGCGACGATGCTCGGCGCCATGCCGTACTCGGTCGCCGAGGCGTCCGGTCCCGTGGACGCGAGCGCCGGGGTGGCCCCGGCGGCCCCCAGCACCGCCGCGACGAAGATCCCGGCCAAGACACGCTTCAGGTTGATCATGGGTTCCCTCCCCTGTGGACTGACACCAACCTAGCGACGCCCACGCGGTCGCGAGGGAATTTGACCGCTTCCGGCCAGCGGCCGGAAGTCAAGCGCTGACGGCGTCGACCTCGCCCGCCGTCAGGGAAGCCGCCTGGGCTCGCAGGGGCTTGCCGCCGTGGGGAACCACCGTCACCTCGCCCGTCGCCAGGTCCGTCACCAGCGTGCTCAACGTCATCAGCTCGTCCCCGCCGGTCGCGTCGCGGAAGACGCCGCCGGTCAACGTCTCCGTCAGCCACGCCGCGTCCGGTGTGGACGGCGCGAGGTGCGCACAAACCTCCGCGCGGCGCAGGCTCTCCTCCGGCGCGGTGTCCAGATGGGGCGGGAGCTGCCGGAAGTGGTTGGTGTGCCAGGAAAGTCCACTCGCGACAGTCAGCACCGCCGTCTCGGTCCCGGCCTTCTCGACGACCGTGACACCCGGCTCGCCGATCCGGCCCATCGTGTAAGCGAACCCGCCCGCCGAAGAGCAGCGGCGCAGCAGCGACACGGCCTCGGGCAGGTTCGTCGCCCGCTGCGCCGAGCGCGCCACGAAGTGCCGCCCCGCGCGCGGCCCCGGCGCGACGACGCCGACGCTGTCGATCCCCCACACCAGCCCGTGCGAAGTGAGCGTGAACGTGTTGGCCGGCAGGAACCCCGGATACCACCAGACGCACACGCCGGGCTCACCGTCGACCAGCAGCGTGAGCAGCCGCCCGAGGCCGTCGAACACCGGGAGGCCGTCCTCGTTGTGGCCGAGCAGGGAAGGCGCGCCGACCCACGCGAGGTCGGTGCAGCCGGTCCCGTCGCCGGTGCCCAGGTCGCCGCGGAGGTTGGCCAGCAGCAGGTCGTCGAACGGCACGCCGGCGCCCGCGGCGAGCGCCGTCAGCTCGGCGTAGGCGTCCGGGTGGTCCACCTGGGACGCCGATTCGACCGCCCGGAACAGCACCGGGGACCGCCGGGCCCGCGCGGCGACCGGCCAGCCGGCCAGTCCGGCGAGGACGGTCCGGATGTCCGCGGCCGCGTGCTCGCCGAGCGCCCGGAAAGCGGCTTCCCGGGGACCCCGGACGATCGTCCAGCGCACGTCGCCGATCCGGTGCTCTTCGACCTTGGCCGCCATGCGCTCACGATGACCGAGCAGGCAGGAAAAGGCAACGGGCCCGCCGGAAAACGAGTGGAACGGCGCCACCGGCTGCGGTTACCGTGCCGACGAACCGAGTCGCCTGGTCAAGGACGTGCCGTTGTACACCTCGTGAGACCTCCTCGAGCGCTGATCTGACGCGCGTCGCGCTTTCCGCGCCGCGCCGCTTCTTGCTGCGGACTTCTCACGAGAACGGGTGTCCTTGTCATGCTCGAAAACTGGGTGGTCGTCCCCACCCGCCTGCCGCTCGTCGTCCGGTCCTGCCACGCGTGCGCGGCCGACCGCTTCCGGACGAGCGGCAAGTTCCGCGTCAACGCCCACCACAAACGGCTCGACGCCTGGCTCCTCGCGCTCTGCACCACCTGCGGGGAAACCACGAAGCTCACGGTCCTGGACCGGGCCGACGTCCGGTCCGTCCGGCCCGGGCTGCTCGACCGGCTGCACACCAACGACCCAGCCCTGGCGGCCGAGCTGCTCGCAGACCCGGTCCTGCGGCGCCGCAACCGCGTCACGCTCGACTGGGACGGCGCCTGGCGCCTCGACACCGGCCGGCCGGCTCTCCCGGACCGCGACGTGATCGACGTTTCGGTCCGCTTCGGGGCGCGGATCCCGATCCGACCGGTGCGGCTGATCGCCGAAGGGTGCGAGCTGTCGCGGGCCGAGGTCGAACGCCTGGTCGCCGCAGGAAGGCTCGTCGCGGCGGTCCGGCTGACCGGCCGGCTCACCGGCGACTTCACCTTCACGCTCAAGCGGTGAACGTCCGGCGGAGCCGGGGACCTAGTGCGCGCCGACCTCGGTCACGCGCACCACGGCCACCCCGGCTTCGTCGGACGCCGCCAGGTCGACCTCCGCGCTGATGCCCCAGTCGTGGTCGCCGGCCGGGTCGTCGAAGATCTGGCGGACCTTCCAGACGTCCGGCTGCTGCTCGATCATCAGCAGCGCCGGGCCGCGCGCGTCCGGGCCGGTGCCCAGCGTGTCGTACTCCTCGAAGTAGTCCTCGATCGCTTCCTGCCACGCTTCGGCGTCCCAGCCGGACTCCGCGTCCAGCTCGCCGAGCGGGAACCACGCCCGGCGCCCGAACAGCTCGACCCGGCGGAACAGCTCGTTGCGGACCAGCACCCGGAAGGCGCGCTCGTTGCGCGTGACGGCCGGCGGCTCGGACGGCGGCCGCATCGACACCGGTCCCTCTTCGTCGGGGTGGCGCAGGGCTTCCCACTCGTCGAGGAGGCTGGAGTCGACCTGCCGGACGAGCTCGCCGAGCCACTCGATGAGGTCCTGCAGCGGCTCGGTCTTGGCCTCGTCCGGGACCGTGTGGCGCAGGGAGTCGTAGACGTCCGTGAGGTAGCGCAGCACCAGCCCTTCCGAGCGGGCGAGCTGGTAGAAGCCGATGTACTCGACGAAGTTCATCGCGCGCTCGTACATGTCGCGCACGACCGACTTCGGGGACAGCTCGTAGTCGTCGACCCACGGGTGACCCTGCCGGTAGCTGTGGAACGCGCCCTGCAGCAGCTCCTCCAGCGGCTTCGGGTAGGTGATGTTCTCGAGCAGCTCCATCCGCTCGTCGTACTCGATGCCCTCTGCCTTCATGGCGTTGACGGCCTCGCCGCGCGCCTTGAACTGCTGCTGCGACAGCACCGGCCGCGGGTTGTCCACAGTGGATTCCACAGTGGACACGACGTCGAGCGGGTAGCTCGGCGACTCCAGCTCGAACAGCTCGATCGCGGCCAGCGCGAACGGCGAAAGCGGCTGGTTGAGCGCGAAGTCGAACTGCAGGTCGACGGTGAGCCGGACGATCCGGCCCTGCTCGTCCGGCTCCGGCAGCCGCTCGACGACGCCGGCGGCCAGCAGCGCGCGGTAGATCGCGATGGCGCGCAGGATCAGCTTGCGCTGGGACGCGCGGTCCTCGTGGTTGTCCTCCAGGAGGTGGCGCATCGAGTCGAACGCGTTGCCCGGGCGCGAGATCACGTTCAGGAGCATCGAGTGGGTGACCTTGAAACTGGAGGTCAGCGGCTCGGGGTCGGCCGCGATCAGCCGGTCGAACGTGCTCTCGGTCCAGTTGACGAAGCCCTCCGGCGCCTTCTTCCGGACGATCTTCTTTTTCTTCTTCGGGTCGTCGCCCGCCTTCTCAAGCGCCTTCGCGTTCTCGACGACGTGGTCCGGGGCCTGGACGACGACGTACCCGTCGGTGTCGTAGCCCGCGCGCCCGGCGCGGCCGGCGATCTGGTGGAACTCACGCGCCTTGAGGTGGCGCTGGCGGACGCCGTCGTACTTCGTCAGGGCGGAGAAGACCACTGTCCTGATTGGTACGTTGATGCCGACGCCGAGCGTGTCCGTCCCGCAGATCACCTTGAGCAGGCCCGACTGGGCCAAGGTCTCGACCAGTCGGCGGTACTTCGGGAGCATGCCGGCGTGGTGGACGCCGATGCCGTGGCGGACCAGCCGCGAGAGCGTCTTGCCGAAGCCGGCGGAGAACCGGAAGTCGCCGATCAGCTCGGCGATCGCCTCCTTCTCGGCCTTGGTCGTGACGTTGATGCTCATCAGCGTCTGGGCGCGTTCGATGGCCGCGGCCTGCGAGAAGTGCACGACGTAGACCGGCGCCTGGCCGCCGTTGAGCAGCTCGGACATCGTCTCGTGCAACGGCGTGAGCGCGTACCGGAAGGTCAGCGGCACCGGGCGCTGCGCCGACGTCACGACGGCGGTCGGCTTGCCGGTGCGGCGCGTGAGGTCCTTCTCGAAGAAGGACACGTCGCCCAGCGTCGCCGACATCAGGACGAACTGGGCCTTCGGCAGCTCGAGGATCGGCACCTGCCACGCCCAGCCGCGGTCGGGCTCGGAGTAGAAGTGGAACTCGTCGGCCACGACCTGCCCGACCGGGGCGTCCGCACCGAACCGTAACGCGATGTTCGCCAGGATTTCCGCGGTGCAGCAGATGATCGGGGCGTCCGGGTTGACGCTCGAGTCGCCGGTCATCATCCCGACGTTGTCGGCCCCGAAGATCTCGATGAGCTGGAAGAACTTCTCCGACACGAGCGCCTTGATGGGCGCGGTGTAGTAGCTGCGGCGGCCCTGGGCGAGCGCGGTGAAGTGCGCGCCGACGGCGACGAGGCTCTTCCCGGAGCCGGTCGGCGTCGAGAGGATGACGTTCGATCCGGAGACGACCTCCATCACCGCCTCCTCCTGCGCCGGGTACAGCTCGATGCCCCGATCGGCCGTCCAGGTCGTGAACGCTTCGAAGAGAGCGTCGGGGTCAGGATCCGCAGGCAGGAGGTCTGTGAGAGTCATCAGACGTCCATCGTGCCATCCGCTCGTCGCAAAGTCGGCAGGGGCAATCGCGTCGCGCGTGGTAAACCCGTAGGCTTCGCGGTACCGCGCATCGACCGGGGGATACTTTCGGTCTCGCGCGCACACGGGCGGTAATCCGGAGGGCTTAGGAATGGCACAGGACATCATCCCGATCGAACTCGGCCTGCCGCAGGGAGACGTCGTCACCCTGTGGGCGCCGCGCTGGCGGGAAGACGGCGAGGAGTGGGAAGCGTTCCTCGGCGACGAGGACGACCTGTACGCCTTCCCGGACGCCGCGCACCTGGCCGCCTTCGTCCGCACGTCCGAGCGCCACGACCTGCTGGACCACCCGGCCTGGGACGCCGTGCCGTCGCTGAACGTGCCGGAGCTGATCCCGGACGAGGACCACACGTACGACCTCGTCGGCGTGCCCGAGCTCGTCGCCGAAGAGCCGGACATGTGGCACATCGCGGAGCTGGCCGAGATCGTCGGCATCGTCCGCTCCCTCGCCGACGTCTGCGACCTCGAAGAGGTGCACGAGATCCTCGACTCGACCGAGGGCTTCTCGCTGCTCGACCAGGGCACGCTCCCGTTCACCGGGAGCGTCGGCGTCCAGGTCTGGAACGACCTGTCGGAGACGGTGTCGACGAAGTGGGACACCGTGCTCGACGCGATCGACGGCCTGGTGACCGCGCCCGACGTCGACGAGAAGGTGCTGGAGCAGACCGCCGAGGAGCTGGCGGCGTTCCACGAGGAGTCCGCCGAGGCCGAGGCCGGCGCCGAGGGTGAAGAGGACCTCGAAGCGATTTCCTCGGATGACGAGGACGACGAAGAAGAGGAAGAGGGCCCGGTCGGGTTCTGGGCCGAGGTCGGCATCGACCCGGTCAAGATCATCACGTCCGGCGCGGAGTACTACACGCTGCGCTGCTACCTCGACGACGCACCGGTGTTCCTCGGCAGCGAAGGCGAGATCGACGTCTTCACGTCGGAGAAGGCCCTGGCGCGTGCCCTGGCCGACGGCAAGGACCTGGCCGACACCGACCTCGCCGACGTGTCCACGTGGGACGAGGTCCTGGCGAAGGCCACGGCCGGCGAGCTCGAGGTCGAGGTCGACGCCGAGAACACGTACGTGCTCACCGGCCTCGACGCCGACATCGCGGAGGGCCCGGAGGCGATCGACCCGACGCAGCTGGAGCTGGCGGTCGAGCTGATCACGGACGCGGCCGAGTGGGCAGGCGACGACTCCGCCGAGACGGCCCTGGCGGGCAACGAGAGCCTGGGCTGGCTGGTGTCGTTCGTCCTCCGCCCGGACCCGACGCGCCTCGAGCCGTCGGCGCCGTTCGACGCGGAGCAGAGCGCGTGGCGGAAGCTCGTGGAGACGTTCGAGAACCGCCTGACGGTGGCTTGAGTTTCTGACCCGAAGGCCGTCTCCCCGCTGGTTGGGGAGGCGGCCTTCGTCGTGTCACGCGTGATGCCCCTCCAATCACGCGAGATGCCTCCGCAGTCACGCGTGATGCCCCGCTGAGCACGGGTGATCGCCATCCCCGCACCGATCGGCTCGCTTGCCCGGAGGGTCGGCTCGCGTGACTGGGCGGGCATCTCGCGTGATCCGGCGGGCATCACCCGTGATTGGCGGGGCATCACGAGTCAGTCGGGGGTTCGGCGCGGACCGGGACCACCAGCACCGCCAAAGCCGGGAACACTGCGGCCACGCAGAAGGCCAGTGCGTACCTGCTGTCGCCGATCACCAGGCCCAGCAGGGGCGGGGTCAGCGAGGCCGCGATGTTCTGGCCCGTGTTCTGCGTCCCCATCGCGCGGCCGGACCACGCGAGCCCGGCCAGCTCGGCCGACGCCGTGAAGCCGAGGCCGTTGTCGGCGACCGTCACCACGCCCGCCAAGGCCAAGGCCAGCAGCACCAGCCACGGCCAGGAAGCGTCCCCCAGCGCGACCAGCAGCATCACCAGGCAGCTCAGCACCGCCAGCTGCCGCATCGGGCGCAGGCGGCTGCCCACCCGGTCCGACCACCAGCCCGATCCGAGCCGGCCCGCAGCGCCCAGCACCTGCACCACCGCCAGGTACCAGCCCGCCGACAGCGGGCTCCAGTGCTGCACCGCCACCAGGTACACCGGCGCGAACGCCGAAACCGCGAACTGCGGCACCACCAGCAACGCGCTCGCGCCGTGCACCCGCCACAGCGTCGCGTGCCGATACGGCGAAGGCGGCTTGACACCGTCAGCCGCCCGAGGTGGCCGCGGCGGGTCCGTGACGAGCCAGGCCACCAGCAGCGCGACGACGATCGCCAGCCCGGCCGGCAGCAGCACCGCCGCCCGGAAGCCGAAGTGCGCCGCCAGCGGCGGCAGCCCGAGCGCCGCGACGCCGACGCCGAGCGGCTGGGCCGTCTGGCGGATCCCCATCGCGACGCCGCGCTCGGACTTCGCGAACCAGCCCATGACCACCCGGCCGCTCGCCGCGTTCACCGACGCCGTACACGCTCCGGCCGCCAAGAACACACCAAAGAGCAGCCCGACCGGGTGACTTCCTATCCCGGCGTACACCAGGAGTAACCCCGAGGCCCCCAGTCCGAGGGCCATGATCAGACGCTCTCCGTAACGGTCCGCAGCCGCGCCCCACACGATCAGGGTGAACAGCAGGCCGATGCTCGGCGCCGCGACGACCGTCCCGGCCTCGGCCAGCGTCAGCCCTTCGGCGGCTCGCATGGCCGGGACCAGGAACGGGATGCCGTAGAGGAACGAGCAGCTCGCGGTCTGCGCGGCGAGGCCGAGCGCAAGGATGAGCCATCGCCGTGAACTCGCCTGCACCCCGACCGAACTGTCCGCGACCTGCGCCATCTTCGCCACCGTCTCAATATCTGAGAACAACTTCCTATATGGTGAACGATAGTTGGCATGGCTAAGGACCGCAAGCACCCCGAGGAGCGTCAGCTCAGCGCGGCGTATCCGGGCTTGATGACGTCGTCGATCAGCGAGAGCCGGGCGTCGAAATCGATGAACGCGGATTTCATCGCGTTGATCGTGAACCACCGGAAGTCGTCGAGGCCGTACCCGAAGGTCTCGTGCAGCGCGGCGAATTCGCTGGTCATCGTGCATCCGCTCATCAGCCGGTTGTCGGTGTTCACCGTCACCCGGAAGCGCAGCCGCTTGAGCAGGCCGATCGGGTGCTCGGCGATCGAGCGGACCGTGCCTGTTTGGACGTTCGACGTCGGGCAGATCTCCAGGGGGATCCGGCGGTCGCGGACATACGCGGCCAACCGTCCAAGGTGGACCGTGCCGTCCGCGTCGGTCTTGATGTCCTCGGCGATCCGCACGCCGTGCCCGAGCCGCTCGGCGCCGCAGTGCTGAATCGCCTCCCAAATGGACGGCAGCCCGAACGCTTCGCCGGCGTGAATGGTGAAATGCGCATTGTTCTGGCGCAAATACTCGAAAGCGTCGAGATTGCGGGTCGGCGGGAATCCGTCCTCGGGTCCCGCGATGTCGAAGCCGACGACACCGGCGTCCCGGTAGCGGACGGCCAGGTTCGCGATCTCGAGGGCCCTGGCGTGCTGGCGCATCGCGCAGAGCAACGTCCCGACGCGGATCGAACCGCCGTTCGCGGCCACGCGCCGTGTGCCCTCCGTGAACCCCGCCTGGACGGCCTCGACCACCGCATCGAGTGACAGACCGCGTTCGACGAACAACTCCGGTGCGTAGCGCACCTCGGCGTAGACGACGCCGTCGGCGGCCAGGTCCTCGACCGCTTCCGCGGCGACCCTGACCAGGGATTCCTCCGTTTGCATCACTCCGCAGGTGTGCGCGAACGTCTCGAGGTAGGACACGAGTGAGCCGGAGTCGGCCGCTCGGCGGAACCAGCTGCCCAGCTCGGCCGGGTCGGTGGTGGGCAGACCGGCATAACCGGTGGCTTCGGCGAGCTCGGCGACGGTGGCGGGGCGCAGGCCGCCGTCGAGGTGGTCGTGCAACAGCACCTTGGGCGCGCGGCGGAGGGTCTCGGCGGTCGGAACAGGGCTTTCGTCAGGCATCCCCCAACGGTAACCTCGTTGTCATTCCCCTACATGGCCGTAACTCTCAGCCTCGGGCTAACCCTCAGCGTCCGAGGATCGGTAGCGAATCGGCCATCCGGGGGCAGCCTCCGCAATACGCACTTCACGGGGGCCATACGCACAGCAATTTCGCAATCGTTAAGCTTCGTGGCACGTCCCTCCATTTCCCCGCCGACGAAGGACACACAGCAGTGACCACTGACAACCACATTGCCGCCCCGTCCTTCGACCGGATGCGCAACATGCTGGTGCGCGCGGCCGAAGTGCGTGAGAGCGAGCAGCAGCAGATCTTCGACGCGCTCGACGACATCTACGCCCGCCTCGCGCCGGTGGACTCGCTGGGCGCGGTCCGCAAGCGGCTCTCCGAGCTCCCCGACCGCACCGAGGTCGGCGTGCTGGCCGAGCGCCTCGACGAGACGATGTCCCGGCTCGAGGCCCAGGACAACGCCCTCTCGGCGCTGACCCGCGCGGTCGAAAGCATCGTCGACAAGCTGGCCAAGCCGTTCGCGCAGCTCGACGGCAGGCTCGACGGCATGGCCGCGCGCCTCGAGGGTGTCGGCGGCCGGATGGACGGGCTCGAGGACAAGCTCCAGAACATCCACCGCCGGCTCGACGAGCTGGGCGGCCACCTCGACAAGCAGGACGGGAAGCTCGACTCGATCCCGGCGTCGGTGCACGGCCCGGTCCGCGAGCGGATCGAGCAGGCCGAGGCGTCGCTGCGCGAGCGCGTCGACCACGCCGACCACGAGCTGCGCGGCAAGGTCGACGAGCTCAGCCGCTCCACCCACGAGCGGCTCGGCGAGCTGGACCGCGTCACGCAGGAGCGGATCGGCGCGAACACCGAGGCGCTCAAGACGGCGCTGACCGAGACCGGCGAGATGATCGACGCCTCGGACCGCCTGGAGAAGCTGGGCGGCCGCCTCGAGACGGTCACCACCCGCCTCGACGACCTGGCCTCCCGCCTCGACAAGGTCGAGGACGGCTTCCTCTCCGGCATCGGCGACCTCGACGGCGCGCTCAAGGCCGGGCTGTCCAAGGTCGAGGGCACGCTGGCCAAGCAGCCGGACTCCGAGTCGGTGGACTCGCTGGTCCGCAAGAGCAACGACGAGAGCGTCCGCCGCATCGGCGGCCAGCTCGACGAGGCGATGGCGACGTTCGCGGAGCTGATGCTCGGCGGCGGCCCGGCCGTCCAGCAGATCGCCCCGCCGCCCCCGGCCCCGCGCCAGCCGCGTCGCAGCTCCCGCAACGGCCGCGCCCCGAAGCCGGCCGACGCCAAGGCCAAGCCGGGCGAAGGCGCCGAAGAGGCCACGGAGTAACCCAGCCCCACGAAGAGGCCCCCGCCGGCGTACCGGCGGGGGCCTTCTCATGTTCCGGAGTACCCACTCCAGATCACTTTCACGTGAAAGTGCCCACCTGGGGCCGCACTTTCACGTGAAAGTGCAGCTCTGAGGGGTCACTCGGGTGGGTGATCGTCTTGGCGATGATCGTCACACTGTTCCGCGGATCGTCTCCCGGACGATCGGGTTCGGCGCGGACGCCGCCGAGGCCACCGAGTAAGCGCCTTCGAGGGCCGCCAGGGCGGCGGGGACCGCGTCCGGGGTGTCGGTGTGCAGCTCCAGCAGCGGTTCGCCCTCGGTGACCTGGGAGCCGGGCTTCGCCAGGCACAACACGCCCGCCGCGGCCTGGACCGGGTCCTCCTTGCGGGCCCGGCCCGCGCCCAGCCGCCACGCCGCGACGCCCACCGCGTACGCGTCCAGCGAAGCCAGCACGCCCGAAGCCGGCGCGACCACCGTGTGGACGTGCGACGGCGTCGGCAGCGGCGCCGTCGGGTCGCCGCCCTGGGCCGAGATCATCCGGCACCAGACCTCGTACGCCTCGCCCGACGCCAGCACCTCGGCCGGGTCGGTCGAGATCCCGGCCAAAGACAGCATCTCCCGCGCCAGGGCCAGCGTCAGCTCGACGACGTCGGCCGGGCCACCGCCCTGGAGCACGGAAACCGACTCCGCGACCTCCACCGCGTTGCCGACCGCCCGCCCCAGCGGGACGCTCATGTCGGTCAGCAGCGCCGTGGTCGGCACGCCGTGTGCGACGCCGATCGAGGTCAACGTCGAGGCGAGCGACCGCGCCTGGCCGAGTGTCTTCATGAACGCGCCCGAGCCGAACTTGACGTCCAGGACCAGCCCGGACGCGCCTTCGGCGATCTTCTTGCTCATGATCGAGCTGGCGATGAGCGGGATCGACTCCACGGTCGAGGTGACGTCCCGCAGCGCGTACAGCTTCTTGTCCGCCGGCGCGAGCCCGGACGTCGCCGCGCAGACCACCGCGCCGACGTCCTCCAGCTGGGCCTGGATTTCCGAAGTGGACAGTGAAGCCCGCCAGCCGGGGATCGACTCCAGCTTGTCGAGCGTGCCGCCGGTGTGGCCGAGGCCGCGGCCGGACAGCTGCGGCACCGCCGCGCCGCACGCCGCCACCAGCGGCGCCAGCGGCAACGTGATCTTGTCACCGACCCCGCCGGTCGAGTGCTTGTCGACGGTCGGCCGGGACACGGAAAGCGACAGCCGCTCGCCGGACGCGATCATCGCGCCCGTCCAACGGGAGATCTCGTCGGCGTCCATGCCCCGCAAGAAGATCGCCATGGCCAGCGCCGACATCTGCTCTTCGGCGACGTCCCCGCGCGTGTACGCGTCGACGACCCAGTCGATCTGCTCGTCGGACAACCGGCCGCCGTCGCGCTTGGTGCGGATGACGTCGACCGCCGCGAACCCGCTCACGGCAGGTCGTCCGGGCCGAAGGCGTCCGGCAGCACGTCGGACATCGGCAGGATGCCGCTCGGCGTGTCCACCAGGCACGAAGATCCGCCCAGCTCGAACAGGATCTGACGGCAGCGCCCGCACGGCATCAGCAGGTCACCGGCGCCGCTGCGGCACGCCACGGCGACCAGGCGGCCGCCGCCGGAGAGCCGCAGCTGCCCGGCCATCGTGCACTCCGCGCAGAGCCCGAGCCCGTAGGACGCGTTCTCGACGTTGCAGCCAACCACCACGCGGCCGTCGTCGACGATCCCGGCGACCCCGACGTGCAGACCCGAATAAGGCGCGTACGCATGGGAAGCGGCCTCGATCGCCTGAGCCCGCAGCGCATCCCAGTCCACTGTGGACATCAGTCCTCACCCCGCCGGTACGGCTGTCCGTCGGCCTTCGGCGGCCGCAGCCGCTGGGAGGCGACGGCCAGCACGATCAGCGTCACGAAGTGCGCGGTGTACGGGATCAGGTCGGACGGCAGCGTGTCGTTGGCCCAGTAGATCGCGTACAGCACACCCGCACCGACGACGCCGAGCCCGGCCGCGATCCACTGCTTGCGGAACAGCTGGACCACAACGATCACGCCGACCAGGATCACCGCGCCGTAAAGCAGCGCGAGCACCGCTTCACCGCCGCCGGCGAGCTGCAGGCCGTCCGCGTA
This sequence comes from Amycolatopsis sp. NPDC104587, assembly GCF_055583645.1. Classification (NCBI taxonomy): domain Bacteria; kingdom Bacillati; phylum Actinomycetota; class Actinomycetes; order Pseudonocardiales; family Pseudonocardiaceae; genus Amycolatopsis; species Amycolatopsis sp. NPDC104587. The sequence goes on along the minus strand of NZ_JBVJNO010000006.1, from coordinate 375,717 downwards.
ACCGAACAGCGCCGCGCCGCCGAGCAGGCCGCCTGGGCGCCAGTTGCCGAAGATCATCGCCGCGAGGCCGATGTACCCGCGGCCGTTGGTCTGGTTCTCCAGGTAGTCCGCGCCGCCGCGCAGCAGCACCAGCGACGCGCCACCCATGCCGGCGAACGCGCCGGAGATGAGCATCGCGACGTACTTGTGCCGGTAGACGTTGACACCCAGGGACTCCGCGGCCACCGGGTTCTCGCCGCACGAGCGCAGCCGCAGGCCGAAGCGGGTCTTCCAGAGCACCCAGAAGCTGATCGGCACCAGCAGGATCGCGATCATCGTCAGCGGCGCCACCTCGGTGACCAGGCCGCGCAGGATGCCCGCGACGTCGGAGATCCCGACGCGCTGTTCCTTCTCGAGGTCACCGAGCCAGTCGGACAGGCCCGAAGCCGAGTAGGTGTCGAACTTCGGCACCACCGGCGACTGCCGCGGGTTGCCCGACAGCGGCTCGAAGATGAGGTTCGCCAGGTACTTCGTGACGCCGAGGCCGAGCAGGTTGATCGCGACACCGGAGACGATGTGGTTGACGTTGAACGTCACCGTCGCCACCGCGTGCAGCAGCCCGCCCAGCGCGCCGAACGCGATCGCGGCCAGCAGGCCGGCCCACACGCCGCCGTTGTACGAACCCCAGGCGGCGCCCCAGGTCCCGAGGATCATCATGCCCTCGAGGCCGATGTTGACCACGCCCGCGCGTTCGGCCCAGAGGCCGCCGAGCGCGCACAGCAGGATCGGCAGCGCGAGGCGCAACGCCGTCGACGCGGTGTTCGACGACGTCAGCGCGGCGACGCCGGTGGAGTACGACGCCGTCGAGATGACGGCGATGGCGATGACGGCCCAGATGACCCCACGCAGCCAGCCCGGGATCCGGGACCGCTTGCGGTGCACCGGCATGGTGCCGGGGCTGCCCGCGTCGGGCCGGGAGATGTCGGTGACGGCCATCAGACGGCACCTCCCCCGGCGACCGAAGCGCTCTTGGCGCCGAGTGCGCGCCCGACTCTGCGTTGTTCGGCCGCGAGGTCCGCGCGCCGCACGATCTCGTACGCCACGACGACCGACAGCACGATGATGCCCTGCATGATCGTCGCGATCTCCTTGGACACGTTGATCTGCTCCAGCGACACCGCGGAGGTGTCGAGGAACGCCCACAGCAGCGCGCCGAGCGCGATGCCGCCGGGGTGGTTGCGGCCCAGCAGCGCGACCGCGATGCCGGTGAAGCCGTACATCTGGGTCGAGGTGATGCCGTAGCTGTAGTCGCGGCCGAGCAGCTCCGGCATCGCGACCAGGCCGGCGACACCGCCGGAGAGCAGCATCGCGATCAGCGTCATCTTCTTGGCGTTGACGCCACCCGCGGCGGCCGCGGTGGTGGACTCGCCGGACGCCTTGAGCTCGAAGCCGAACCGCGTGCGGTTGAGCATGAACCAGTAGGCGGCGCCGATCACGGCCGCGATGAGCACGAACCCGAAGAGCGTGCCCGAGCCGAGCGGGATGCCCGGGATCCGGCCGGACGGCTCGATCACGCGGGTGCCGATGTTGTTGCCCCGCTGCACGCCGAACTGGTCGGCGTTGATGAGGAAGGCGATGATCCCGCCGACGATCGAGTTCAGCATGATCGTCGCGATCACCTCGCTCACCCCGCGGGTGACCTTGAGGATCGCCGGCACGGCCGCGTACGCCGCACCGGCGACGACGGCCACGATGAGGATCACGAGCGTGTGGATCACCGGCGGCAGCTGGAGCGCGCCACCGGCGATGGCGGCGACGACCGCCGCGAACCGGTACTGGCCCTCGACCCCGATGTTGAAGAGGTTCATCTGGAAGCCGATGGCCACCGCGAGCCCGGACAGGTAGTACACGGTCGCGAGGTTCACGGTGTCGACCGCGGTCGAGCCCTTGAACATCTGGCCGATCATGGTGCCGTACGCGTTCAGCGGGTCGGCCCCGGAGATGATCAGCGCGATCGCCGACAGCAGCACGGCGAACACGATCGCCAGCAGCGGTGGCAGCAGCTTGGTGCGCCAGGAGGTCATTCTTCGTCACCCTCTCCGGCGCCGGTCATCGCCGAACCCAGTTCCTGCGGCGTCACGGTGGCGGGGTCGGCCTCGCTGACGAGGCGCCCGCGCAGCATGACGCGGATCGTGTCGGACAGGCCGATGAGCTCGTCGAGGTCGGCCGAGATGAGCAGCACGGCGAGGCCCGCGGCGCGCGCCTGGCGGATGTTCTCCCAGATCAGCGCCTGCGCGCCGACGTCGACCCCGCGCGTCGGGTGCGACGCGATGAGCAGCACCGGCTCGCCGGACAGCTCGCGCCCGACGATCAGCTTCTGCTGGTTGCCGCCCGAGAGCGCCGCGGCCGGGACGTCGATGCCCGGCGTGCGGACGTCGTACTCGCGCACGATCCGCTCGGTGTCCGAGCGGGTGCCCGCGATGTCGAGCAGCTGTCCTTTGGAGACCGGTTCGCGGGTCTGGTACCCGAGCATCCGGTTGACCCACAACGGCTGGGTGAGCAGCAGGCTGTGCCGCGTGCGGTCTTCGGCGATGTAGCCGATGCCCGCTTCGCGCCGGGCCAGCGTGCCGGCCTTCGTGATGTCCCGGACCTTGCCCTCGGCGTCGACCAGCTCGATCGTGCCGCCGGACGGCTTGCGCATGCCCATGATCGTCTCGACGAGCTCGGTCTGGCCGTTGCCTTCGACGCCGGCGACCCCGAGCACCTCGCCCGCGCGGACGGTGAACGTGATGTCGTCGAGCGCGTTGCGGTCGGAGCCCTCGGCGCCGAGCGTCAGCTCGGTCAGCCGCAGCACGGCGCGGTCGGTGACGGTGGACTCGCGGGTCTCCGGGCTGGGCAGCTCGGAGCCGACCATCATCTCCGCGAGCTGGCGCGAGGTGATGGTCTTCGGGTCGGCCGTGCCGACGGTCGTGCCGCGCCGGATCACCGTGACGGTGTCGGCGATCGCGCGGACCTCGTCGAGCTTGTGCGAGATGAAGAGGAAGGTGTAGCCGTCCGCCTTCATCTCCCGGACGGTCGCGAAGAGCGCGTCGACCTCCTGCGGCACGAGCACCGCGGTCGGCTCGTCCAGGATGATGATCTTCGCTCCGCGGTAGAGCACCTTGACGATCTCGACGCGCTGGCGGTCGGCGACCCCGAGCTCTTCGAGCAGCGTGTCCGGCTTGGCGTGCAGGCCGGTCCGCTGCGCGAGCTCGGCGAGCCGGGCGCGGGCCGCGCGGCCGATGCCGTGCAGGCCTTCCGCGCCGAGGAACACGTTCTCGCCGACGGTCAGGTTGTCGGCCAGCATGAAGTGCTGGTGGACCATGCCGATCCCGGCGCGGATGGCGTCCTGCGGGTTGCGCAGCTTCACCTCGTCGCCGTTGATCGCGATCGTGCCCTCGTCCGGCGGCTGCATGCCGTAGAGGATCTTCATCAGGGTGGACTTGCCGGCGCCGTTCTCGCCACAGATGGCGTGCACCTCGCCCGTGGCGACGGTGAGGTTGACGTCGGAGTTGGCCACCACACCCGGGAACCGTTTGGTGATCCCGGTCAGCTGGACGGCGGGCGCGCCCCGGTCGGGGACGGCTTCGGCCGGGGCCTCGGCAGTGCTCATGGGCGGGAGAGTTCCATATCTCGTTAAACACGTCAGGGCTCGGAGGGGAAATCCCTCCGAGCCCCGGCGCGTAGTGAGCTACTTCTGCGGCTTGTCCGAAACGGTGATCGCGCCCGAGATGATCTGGGCCTTGTACCCGTCGAGGACGTCCTTGATGTCGTCGACCTTGCCGCCGGAGGTGGCGTAGCCGACGCCGTCGACCTTGAGGTCGAAGCGCTTCGGCAGCCCGCTCAGGTCCCCCTTGGCGACGGCCTGGATGTAGGAGAACACCGCGACGTCGACCCGCTTGAGCATGGACGTGATGATGACGTCCTTGTCGGCGGCGACCGTCTTCTGGTTGTACTGGTCCGAGTCGACGCCGATGGCCAGCGCGTTGCCCGACTTGGCGGCGTCGAAGACACCCTTACCGGAAGCGCCCGCGGCGTGGTAGATCACGTCCGCGCCCTTGGCGATCTCGGCCTGGGCCTTCGCGTTGCCCTTCGGCGGGTCCTGGAACCCGGAGAAGTCACCGGCCGGCGTGAGGTACTCGTCCTCGATCTTGATCTTCGACGAAACCGTCTTCGCGCCCTGCAGGAAGCCGGCCTCGAACTTCTGGATCAGCGGGGTGTTGACACCGCCGACGAAGCCGACGTGGCAGCTCTTGCTCTTGTACGCGGCGGCGACGCCGGCCAGGAACGAGCCCTGCTCCTCGGCGAAGACCAGCGGCGTCACGTTCGGCAGCGTGATCGAGTCGTCGTCGACGATCGCGAACTTCGTGTTCGGGTACTTCGCGGCGACGGCCTTGACGGAGTCCGCGTAGGCGAAGCCGACCGCGACGATCGGGTTCAGGCCCTGGGTCGCCATCTGCTCGAGGCGCTGCTGCTTGGCCGACTCGGCCTCACTGGCGCTGGCGGTGCTCTCGTTGACCGTCGTCACGCCCAGGTCGGACTTCGCCTTGTCGGTGCCCGCGGCGGCGGCGTCGTTGAACGACGCGTCACCCCGGCCGCCGACGTCGAAGGCCAGGCCGATCTTCAGCTTGCTGCCGTCGACCTTCTCCCCGGCGGCGGCCGAGCTGCTCGCGGCGGCGGGAGCGGCGGGCGGCTTCTGCGCGGTCACGCAGTCCGAGCCACCCGACGAAGGCGCGGCGCTGTTGTTGCTGCTGCCACCGCTCGAGTCCTTGGCGCAGCCGGCCAGGGTGAGCACCCCGGCCATGGCCACGGCGGCCAGCGCGGTTCCACGCGTGCGACGCAACGTGATTCTCCCTCCCCGCTGATCCAGCGGATGGTCAAGGGGCGCGTCCCGGCCCTACTGCCGGGTCGACCGCCAGACCGTACCCAACGGACAGGAATGCGCCATAGGAAAGGCACGCTACGTAACACAAACGTTTACTCACGAGTCGGACGCGCGACCACATGTACACCCAACGTGATCAAAGAGGTCACGGAGTGCCGCTTTCGGCCCAGCCCCGAGCTGCGGGACGGCCGAAATGCCGTTTGATGTGACTCAGTGTGCCAGTCCGACCGAGGGGTGGACCAGTCCGATCACTCTGTGAGACGGCAGGCGAAGCAGGCCCGACGATCCGGCGGCCGAATCGTTCCAGAAGGACAACACTCGATCGGGCGTCCGCCGGGCGGGCGACTCCCCCGCGAACCGCCGCCGTGCGTCCACAGTGGACCCCCTTTGCTGTGACGGCGCACACAACCGCTGTGTGCGCTGGTGTCTGGTCCATCACAGAGAGGAACCCGGAGGTGAGCCGTCCGTCCGGGGCGGGTCTAGCATCCCTTTCATCCACGCTCGATGACCCTTGATCTCGGCATTGCCGCCGTAGTCGTCCCCGGTGGACGACGACGATCAGTGCGGACCTCACCGGTCACCCGGGCACATAGTCAGACGTTGGAGGCCGTTCACCGATGTCCACCACGGCGAGCACTGCCCGCGAGGCAGGAGCGAGCGATCGGGCGGGTGCCTCACGCCGGCAGGGGACCTTCTACCGGGGCGACCCCGGCATGTGGTCCTGGGTGCTGCACCGCATCACCGGCGTGCTCACGTTCTTCTTCCTGTTCGTGCACGTGCTCGACACCGCGCTGGTGCGCGTGTCGCCGAACACCTACGACCAGGTCATCGAGACCTACAAGACCCCGATCGTCAACCTCCTGGAGGTCGGCCTGGTCGGCGCGGTGCTGTTCCACGCCCTCAACGGCATCCGCGTCATGCTGGTCGACTTCTGGTCGAAGGGCCCGAAGCTGCAGAAGGCCATGCTCTGGGTGATCGGCGTGGTCTGGGTCGTCGTGATGGTCCCCGGTGCGTTCTTCATGCTGAAGCGCACCGTCGAAACGCTCTTCGGGGGTAACTGACATGGCCGACCTCGCCCTCGCGAACCCCCGCGCGCCGAAGCGTCCCGCCGCCCGCCGGAGCAACTTCGAGCTCTACAGCTGGCTGTTCATGCGGATCTCCGGCCTCGCGCTGATCATCCTGGTGCTCGGCCACCTGCTGATCATGAACATCCTCGACGGCGGTGTGCACCGGATCAACTGGGGCTTCGTCGCCGGCCGCTGGGCGTCCCCGTTCTGGCAGTTCTGGGACCTGGCGATGCTCTGGCTCGCCGAGATCCACGGCGGCAACGGGCTGCGCACCATCATCGACGACTACGCCCGCAAGGACAGCACGCGGTTCTGGCTGAAGATCCTGCTGTACGTGTCCATGGTCCTGATCCTGGCCGTCGGCACGATGGTGATCTTCACGTTCGACCCGAACATGCCCGCGAACTGAGTCCGGAGACCTCCCACCATGCAGTTCCACAAGTACGACGTGGTGATCGTCGGCGCCGGCGGCGCCGGGATGCGCGCGGCCATCGAGTCCGGCCAGCGCGCCCGCACCGCGGTCCTCACCAAGCTCTACCCGACCCGGTCCCACACCGGCGCGGCCCAGGGCGGCATGTGCGCCGCGCTGGCGAACGTCGAAGAGGACAACTGGGAGTGGCACACCTTCGACACGGTCAAGGGCGGCGACTACCTCGTCGACCAGGACGCCGCGGAGATCATGGCCAAGGAGGCCATCGACGCGGTCCTCGACCTCGAGAAGATGGGCCTGCCGTTCAACCGCACGCCCGAGGGCAAGATCGACCAGCGCCGCTTCGGCGGGCACACGCGTGACCACGGCAAGGCCGCGGTGCGCCGCGCCTGCTACGCCGCGGACCGCACCGGGCACATGATCCTGCAGACGCTCTACCAAAACTGCGTCAAGTACGGCACTGAGTTCTTCAACGAGTTCTACGTGCTCGACCTCGTCACCAGCGAAGACGAGAACGGCAACCCGGTCGCTTCCGGCGTCGTCGCCTACGAGCTCGCCACCGGCGAGCTGCACGTCTTCCAGGCGAAGTCGATCGTGATGGCCACCGGCGGCGCGGGCAAGATCTTCAAGACGACGTCGAACGCGCACACGTTGACGGGTGACGGCCTCGGCATCATCTTCCGCAAGGGCCTGCCGCTGGAGGACATGGAGTTCTTCCAGTTCCACCCGACCGGCCTCGCGGGCCTGGGCATCCTGATCTCCGAAGCCGTCCGCGGCGAGGGCGGGATCCTGCGCAACGCCGACGGCGAGCGGTTCATGGAGCGCTACGCCCCCACCATCAAGGACCTCGCGCCGCGCGACATCGTGGCGCGCTCGATGGTGCAGGAAGTGCTGCAGGGCCGCGGGTGCGGCCCGAACAAGGACTACGTCGTCCTCGACGTCACGCACCTGCCGGTCGAGGTCCTCGAGACCAAGCTGCCGGACATCACCGAGTTCTCGCGCACCTACCTGGGCGTCGACCCGGTGAAGGAGCCGGTGCCGGTGTTCCCGACGTGCCACTACGTGATGGGCGGCATCCCGACCAACATCCACGGCGAGGCGTTGCGGGACAACGAGAACGTCATCCCGGGTCTCTACGCCGCGGGTGAGGTCGCGTGCGTGTCCGTGCACGGCTCGAACCGCCTGGGCACGAACTCGCTGCTGGACATCAACGTGTTCGGCCGCCGCGCCGGCATCGCGGCCGCGGAGTACGCGCTGGCGCACGAGCACGTCGAGCTGCCTTCGGATCCCACCAAGCTGGTGGAAGACCAGCTGGCGGGCCTGCTGTCGGAGCACGGCGACGAGCGCGTCGCCGACATCCGCAAGGAAATGCAGCAGACGATGGACTCGCACGCGTCGGTGTACCGGACCGAGGACACGCTGAAGCAGGCGCTGACCGACATCCAGGCACTGAAGGCGCGGTACCAGCGCATCACCGTGGCGGACAAGGGCAAGCGGTACAACACCGACCTGCTCGAGGCCGTCGAGCTCGGCTTCCTGCTGGAGCTGGCCGAGGTCCTCGTGGTGGGCGCGATCGCCCGCAAGGAGTCCCGCGGCGGCCACGCCCGCGAGGACTACCCGACCCGCGACGACACGAACTTCATGCGGCACACCATGGCCTACAAGCAGGGCACGGGGCTGTCGTCCGACATCCGGCTGGACTACAAGCCGGTCACCTTCACCCGCTACGAGCCGATGGAGCGGAAGTACTGATGACTAGCGTTGCCGAAGCTCCTGCTGCTTCTTCCTCCGAATCGGACCACACCCCGATCACGGTCACGCTAAAGATCCTCCGGTTCAACCCGGAGATCGACAACGAGCCGCACTGGGAGTCCTACGACGTCCCGGCGCAGCGCACGGACCGCCTGCTGAACCTGCTGTTCTACGTCAAGGACTACATCGACGGCACGTTCTCGTTCCGCCGCTCGTGCGCCCACGGCGTGTGCGGTTCGGACGCGATGCAGATCAACGGCATCAACCGCCTGGCGTGCAAGGTCCTGATGAAGGACCTGCTGTCGACGTCCGGCAAGCCGACGGTGATCACGATCGCCCCGATCAAGGGCCTGACGACGTTGAAGGACCTCTACGTCGACATGGATCCGTTCTTCGAGGCGTACCGCGCGATCAAGCCGTACCTGATCACGTACGGGAACGAGCCGACCAGGGAGCGGATCCAGTCGCAGGCGGACCGGGACCGGTTTGACGACACGACGAAGTGCATTCTGTGCGCGTGCTGCACGTCTTCGTGCCCGGTGTACTGGAACGACGGGTCGTACTTCGGCCCGGCGGCGATCGTGAACGCTCACCGGTTCATCTTCGACTCCCGTGATGAGGGGGCGGAGGAGCGGCTGGACATCCTGAATGACGGTGAGGGCGTTTGGCGCTGCCGGACGACGTTCAACTGCACTGATGCGTGTCCGCGCGGGATCCAGGTGACGAAGGCGATCCAGGAAGTGAAGCGGGCGCTGCTGTTCAAGCGCGTCTGAGTTTTCGCAATACCGAAAAGGGCCCTCCGCCGGAGGGCCCTTTTCGGTAAGCAACCGGCGGCCGGCAACGCAAGAAGACCACGACGTCACCAGACCTCCCCCGCAGCTTCTGCCCGTGGCAAAAGCAAAAGCAAAACTGTCCTCGCCGGACGGGCAGGCTCTGGGATGACCGGCCGTCTCGCTGTCCTCTCACTTTTGCGAGGTGGGCCGCTGGGTGGTCATCCCGTCGCCTGCGCGAGGCCTATCACTTTGACGGCCTCAGGCGACGGGATGACCACCTGCTCCTTGTCTTACTTCACCGCGTCCAGGGCGTTGACCAGGCCGTGGCCGTAGTACGAGTTGTTCTTCGCCGGGCCTGTGCACGCCGTCTCCGTGGCCGTGCACTTCACCGGGTCCGCTTCACCCGTCAGAACCTTTGCCAGCAGCTGGGGCGGGAGCCAGCGGAACTTCGACGCGATCAGCGCTGCCACTCCCGCCGCGTGCGGGGAGGCCATCGACGTTCCGCACTTCGAGCCGTACAGACCGCCGAACACCGTTGTCGACAGCGGGCAAGCCGGGCCCTCGCCGGACGGCGGTGTCTGGACGAAGTCGCCGCCCGGCGCCGTTACGTCGATCTCTCCGTAGTTGCTGAACGACGACTTCGTGCCCGCGTACCCCACCGACGACACCGTCACGACGCCGTCGATCGCCTTCGGGAGGATGCCGCACGACTTGTCCACCGGGTGCGGGCGGTTCGGGTCCGTTGTCTGGGACGTCGTGTCGAAGCCCGAGTTGCCCGCCGCCGAGACGTTCAACACCCCGTGGCGCGTCGAGAACTCGATTGCGCGGCGGACCGCCTCGAACGCTGCCGCGTCGCCGGGCTCGCGGGAGCAGAAGAACATGCCCGGGTCGATGTAGTAACTGTTGTTCGTCACCGGGAAGCCGTGCTTCGCCGCCCACACGAACCCGCAGACCGCCGACTCCGGGAAAATGTACCCGTCGTCGTTGACCACCTTGACCGACGCCAAACGCACTCCCGGCGCGATGCCCGTGAAGCCCGCCGCCGGGTCCTTGCCCGCGATCGTGCCCGCCACGTGCGTTCCGTGGTCCGACGTCGTCGGGGCCCACGACGCCGGGGACGTGTCCGCGGCACCCGTGATGCAGCCGGCCGATTCGGAAGGCGAAACGGCGGCCTTGAGCGCCGGGTGCGTCGCGTCGATGCCCGAGTCGAGCACGCCGACCGTCACCGAACGGCTGCCCTGGTACTTCTTGTTCGCTTCGGGCGCGTGGATCGCCTTCATGTCCCACTGCTGAGCGGACAGGTCACCGGCGGCGGCAACCGACTGCGTGTCCTCCAGCGTCCGGACCGCGCCCAGCGAGCGAGCCGAGGCCGCAGCACCCTGAGAAGCCACGTCGCGACCGCCCGAATACGCCCGGTAGACGCCGATCTTCTGCTGGAAGTCCGCGTTGCGCGAACTGGCGATCGCCACGCCGATCTCGCCGTAGTACGCCACCTTCGTGCCGCACTTGGCCGCCAGCTCCTTGTCGACGGCCGATGCGCGCGTGCCCGGCTGGTACGTGACCACGTACGTGTACGGCGTGCTCGTCGTGTCACACGCGACTGGTGCGGCCTCGGCGGCCGGGGCCGCGGCGAACAGGCCGCCCCCGACGGCCAGCACGAGCGGGGCCGCCATTCGGCGTAAACGGGACATTCCACCTCCAGAGTCGGTGTCAACCTAAACCGGCCCCGGGGACCGCGCCACCGACCAAAGTCAGGAGGCGACGCGGGAAGCGCGCAGCGCCCGCCAGCCCAGCACCCCGATGATCGTGCCCAGCACGAACGACACCACCGTCAGCACGGCGTGCACGATGAAGTACGCCGTCGGCGAGCCGTCGGGGGTCCAGGACTGGTCGCTCGCCCACAGGTTCTTGGCGAACGTGATCCAGATGATCCACGACCACACGCCGAAGGCCAGCAGGAACAGCGAGGTCCGTCGGGAAATGCGCATGCCCCTGAGTATGCGACGCGGGCTGCGGCGCTAGATTGCGTGGGTGCACTCCGCTGTCTCCCGGTCGCTCAAGGTCTTCACGACGACGCTCGCCGCCGCCCTCCTGGCCCTGAGCACCCCGGCCCTGGCAGCCGCGGCGCCGCAGCAGGGTCAGTGCGCGAACCGCCAGGCGCCCCCGCCCGCGGTCGACACTTCGGAGAAGCCCGCGCCGGGCCGGCAGGCCCCGCCCGCGCTGGCCGTGCCGTCGGACCCGGTCGGTGGCCCGCGGATGGCCGAGTGCGGCCTGATCACCCCGGACGGCGCGCTCAACCCGCCGGACGGCAACACCGCGGCGTCGTGGGTGGTGCAGGACCTCGACACCGGCGCGGTTGTCGCGGCGAAGGACCCGCACGCCCGGCAGCGGCCGGCGTCGCTGATCAAGACGCTGCTCGCGCTGGTCGTCGTCACCCAGCTCGACCCGCAGCAGGTGGTCGTCGCGACGAAGGAGGACGCCGAGCAGGAGTGCACCTGCGTCGGCCTCGTCGCCGGCGGCAGCTACACCGTCGACCAGCTGCTGCACGGCCTGCTGATGCACTCGGGCAACGACGTCGCGCACGCGTTCGCCACGGTGCTCGGCGGGGTCGACACCACGGTGTCGAAGATGAACGCGCTCGCCGCCCGCATCGGCGCGCTCGACACGCGGGCCGCGACGCCGTCGGGGCTGGACGGGCCGGGCATGTCGACCTCGGCCTACGACCTCAGCCTGATCTTCCACTACGCGATGAAGCAGCCGGAGTTCGCGAAGACCGTCTCGACGAAGAACTTCGAGATCCCGCCGACCGGCGGCAAACCGGCCATCCCGGTCTTCAACGACAACAAGCTGCTCGGCGTCTACCCCGGCTTCCTCGGCGGCAAGACCGGCTTCACCGACGACGCCCGCCACACCTACGTCGGCGCGGCGCAGCAGCGGGGCAAGCGGCTCGCGGTCGTCATGCTGCGCGCCGAGCAGAAGCCGACGAAGGTCGTCGACCAGGCGGCGAAGCTGCTCGACTACGGCTTCGCGCTGGAAGCCGACCGCGCCCAGCCCGTCGGCAAGATCACCTACCAGGCGCCGGCCGCGACCGACACGACCGGCAGCACCCCGACCGTGCTGCCCGACGGAAGTGTCAGCAGCGGGACGTCCACCGCCGCGGCCGCCAAGGAAGACCCGTTCGGCGTCACCGGCTGGATCATCACGCTGGTCGTGTTCCTCATCATCGTCGGCGGGTTCGTGGTCGGGCACCAGCGCCGGAAGGCCGCGAACTAGCGGAACCCGGGGCCCGGCTCCGGGGTCACCTTGTCCGTGGTGATCGCGCCGCCGCAGTGTCCACACGCGACATACGTGTCGGCGAGCTCGCCGCAGTCGTGGTGCCGCAACAGGATCGGCGGTCCCTCCGGCCCGGATAGGTGCTTGTCACCCCACTGCATGAGCGTGACGACGGCGCCGAAGAGGTCCCGCCCGGCCTGCGTCAGCTGGTATTCGGGCCGGTCCGGCGCCACCTCGACGCGGTCGAGCACCCCCGCGTCGACGAGCGTCTTCAACCGCGCCGAGAGCGTCGGGCGCGGGATCGACAGGTTGCGCGCGAACTCGCCGTAGCGCCGCACGCCGAAGAACGTCTCGCGCAGGATGAGCAGGCTCCACCGCTCGCCGACCAGGTCGAGGGCCCGGCCGACCGAGTCCGCCGTGAACCGGTGCCGCAGGTCGGTCACAGCGCCAGCACCAGCTTGCCGGTGTTCTCGCCGCGGAACAGCTTGAGCAGCGTCTCCGGGAACTTCGTGATGCCGCCCTCGACGACCTCTTCGCGGGTCTTCAGCCGGCCGTCACGCACCCAGCCCGCCAGCGCTTCGACCGCTTCCGGGTAGCGGTCGGCGTAGTCGGAGAAGACGAACCCGGTCATGGACGCGCGGTGCACCAGCAGCTGCATGTAGTTGGCCGGGCCGCGTGGCCCTTCGGTGCTGTTGTACTGGGAAACCGCGCCGCTGAGCACGATCCGGGCGCCGCGGGCGAGCCGGGACAGCGCCGCTTCCAGGACGTCACCGCCGACGTTGTCGAAGAAGACGTCGATGCCGTCCGGCGCGTGGTCCTTGAGGTCGGCGCGGAGCTTTCCGGCGCGGTGGTCGACGGCGGCGTCGAAGCCGTACTCCTCGACCAGCGTCCGGCACTTCTCCGGCCCGCCGGCGATGCCGACGACGCGGCAGCCGTGGATCTTCGCGAGCTGGCCCACGACGATGCCGACCGACCCGGCCGCCGCGGACACGGCGACGGTCTGGCCCGGCTCCGGCCGGCCGACGTCGAACAGCCCGAAGTAGGCGGTGATCCCGCTGATCCCGAGCGTGCCGAGGAAAACCGGCGCCGGGGCGAGCGAGGTGTGGACGACCTGGACGTCCTTGCCGTCCGAAACCGCGTAGTTCTGGACGCCGAAGGTGCCGAAGACGTCCTGACCGGCTTCGAACCCGGGGTGACGCGACTCGACGACCCGGCCGATCCCGCCGGCGCGCATGACCTCGCCGATCCCGACCGGCGGCACGTACGACCGGCCCGCGTTCATCCAGGTGCGCATCGCCGGGTCCAGCGAGAGGTACTTGACCTCGACCAGGAGCTCCCCCTCCCCCGGCGACGGGACGGTTTCCTCGGTGTACTGCCAGTTTTCGTCCGTCGGCAGGCCGGACGGCCGGGCGGCGAGGCGGTACTGGGCGTTGACGGGCACGGGGCTCCTCAGAACTGTTCGGTGCGGGCCGGGACGCCCAGCAGCAGCTTGCCGGACAGCTCGAAGCTGGCCGGGTTGACCTGGAAGTGCGCGGTCGCCGTGTGCGCGTCGCGGAAGCGGCGCTGCAGGGGTGACGTCTCGTAGATCGCCGCTCCGCCGGCGAGGTCGTACAAACTGTCGGCGACCTTCGCGGCGGTGCGCGTCGCGTGCGTGGCGGCCAGCCGCAGGCCGAGCTTGAGCTGGTCGGACACCGGTTCGGCGCCCTGCGCGGCCTGCCAGGCGTCGTCGATGCTGGTGTAGAAGAGCAGCCGCGCCGCGCGCAAGGCGGCTTCTGCTTCCGCGACGGCGGCCTGGGTCTGCGACCGCTCGGCCAGCGACCGGCTGGAGCCGAGCGGCTTGCGGGTCGAGGCCAGCTCGACGAGGTCGTCGAGCGCGCCGCGCGCGTTGCCCATCGCGGCCGCGGCGACGGACAGCGCGAAGTACCCGAAGAGCGGGAACCGGTGCAGCGCAACGGCTTCCTCGGGCGGCCCGCCCATGACCGAGAAGACGCGGTGCCCGGGAACGAACAGGGTGTCGGCGACGCAGTCGTGGCTGCCGGTGCCGCGCAGGCCGGTGGTGTGCCAGGTGTCGAGGACTTCGATCTCGGCCTTCGGCAACGCGGCGACGTACAGCTCGCTCTCGTGGACGAACCCGGCGAAAAGCCAGTCGCAGTGCGGGATGCCGCTGCAGAACGGCCAGCGCCCGGAGACGACGTAACCGCCGTCTGTTTTTCGGCCGGTTCCGCGCGGCGCCCAGACCCCGGCGGCGACGGTCTTCGGATCGCCGAACACCTCCTCGGCGCACTTCCGCGGGGCGTAGGCGGAGAGCAGGCTGCTCGTCACGGCGATCGAGACGCACCAGCCGGCCGACGCGTCCCCGCGGGCGACCGTCTCCGCGGTCTCGAGGCTGAGCGCGGGTGATGCTTCCGGGCCGCCGAGATAGCCGGGGACGCCGCTGCGCAGGAGCTGGGCGTCGGTCAGCTTCGTGACGAGCTCGGCGGGCAGGGCGCGCTGCTGCTCGGTGACGGGCGCGAGCGTCTTGGCGAGCGTGGCGCACTCGCGGGCGGCGTCCAGCATGAAACCTCCGGTTCAGATTTCTTACCGGTTCAGTTTCTTTACCGACCACGTGGTTGTCAAGGCTTGCGGCGGCCACCCAGCCACGCGAGCAGCGCGCCGGCGCTGAACGCCCCGGCGACGGCCCCGACACCGGGCCCGCGCCGCACGGTGACGTTCTGCTCGAGCCGCACCGGCGGTGGAGGCACGACGACCTTGCGCTCGTTTTCCTTGGCCGTCGCGGTCCAGGCTGTGATGAGCAGAAGGAAGCGCGAGACGAGGTTCGCGAAGACGAGCAGACCGATGACCGGCCCGAACAGCGCGGCCGACGGCGACTTCGTCACGCTGGCCAGGTAGATCGACCCGACCTGCTGCAGGATGACAAACCCGACGGCGGCGACCACGGCGCCCTTGACGGCACTGCGCAGCGCGACGTGCTCCCGAGGCAGCCGCGCGATCACCCAGAGGAAGACGAGGGTGTTGGCGACCAGGCCGAGCACGATCGTGGCCACCCGCAGCAGGTAGATCGCCCAGGTCTGGTCGGCGAGCCCGACGAGTTCGAGCAGGAACTGCCCGACGCCACCGCCGACCGCGGTCAGCGCGAAGGAGACGATGAGCGCAACCCCGAGCCCGACGAGCGCGACGAGATCCTTGAGCGTCTGCTTGACCACCGGCTGCGGCTGTTTTTCCTGGCCCCACTGCGCGGTGAGCGCGTCGCGGAGGTTCGACATCCAGCCGATGCCGGAGTAGAGGGCGATGAGCAGCCCGAAGATCCCGATGCCACCCCCGGAGTCGAGCGCGCCCTTGACGATGCCGTTGACGAGCTCCTGCAGGCCTTCCGGCACGGAACCGTTGATGCCGTCGGTGATCTTCTTGATGATCGCCTGGTCGTGGTTGACCACCAGCCCGACCACGGCGAAGGCGACCATGAAGAGCGGGAAGACGGAGAGCACGCTGAAGTAGGTGATGGCGGCGGCGTAGTGGTTGCCGTACCGCTCGGTGAAGGCCTCGTTCGCCCGGATCAGGTGATCGAGCCACGGGTACTTCCGCCGCAGCCGCGGCAGGAGCTTTTCCTTCGTTTCTTCGTTCGCCACTGTGAAACGCTAACCACGCCGGGTGACTCCCGCAACGCGAGCGGCTCACGTGAGGGAGGCGAGCAACTCCGCGTAAGCGTCTTCGTCGCGCAGGATCACCGCCTGGGGGCGCGTCGCCGCGTACTCGGCTACTCGGTCGTACGCCGCTGTCAGGTCTTTCTCCGTAAGCGGCTGGGCCGTCTCGACCTCCGACGAACCGCGCCGAGCGAAACGGCGGCGAGTCTCCGCGACGCCGGGCAGGAGCACGATCTCGTGGAAGCTCACGCTGGTTTCGACGGCCAGGGCTTCGAGGCGCTCGGTGAACCCCGGACGGGGCCTGCAGCTGCGTCCCGACCAGGGCCCGCAGGGTTCTCCACAGCCTCCGGCACTTGTGGACAACCGGGCTTGCACCGGCCCCGAAACCGCCGATTGTCGGCAGGCACCGATAAACTGGACAAGGGCAGCCCCCAAGGAGAGGGCGGGGGTGGGCCCCGGGCGGACAGAGTCGACTACACCCCGCCCGACCCGCCGTGCAGCAGGACCAGCTTCACCGTGCCGGCGGCAGGAACCCGATTCGCTGGTACGTCTTGGCCAGCGTCCTCGACGCCACCTCGCGGGCGCGCTCGGCGCCCGCCGCCAGCACCTTGTCCAGCTCGGCCACGTCGTCCAAATAGGACTTGACCCGGTCCTGGATCGGCGTCACCCATTCGACGAACACCTCGCCGAGGTCCTTCTTCAGGTCGCCGTAGCCCTTGCCTTCGTACGCCGCTTCGAGGTCCGGGATCGTCCGCTCGGTCAGGGCCGAGTAGATCGTCAGCAGGTTCGAGACGCCCGCCTTGTTCTCGGCGTCGAACACCACCTCGCGGCCGGTGTCGGTGACCGCCGAGCGGATCTTCTTCGCCGAGCGCTTCGGGTCTTCGAGCAGCTCCACCAGGCCGTTCGCCGTGGAGGCCGACTTGCTCATCTTGCTCGTCGGGTCCTGCAGGTCGTAGATCTTCGCCGTGTCCTTGATGATGTACGGCTCGGGCACCACGAACGTCTTGCCCAGCCGGTTGTTGAAGCGCTGCGCGAGGTCGCGCGTCAGCTCCAGGTGCTGGCGCTGGTCCTCGCCGACCGGGACCGCGTCGGCCTGGTAGAGCAGGATGTCCGCGGCCTGCAGGATCGGGTACGTGAACAGCCCGACGCTGGAGCGGTCCGAACCCTGCTTCGCGGACTTGTCCTTGAACTGCGTCATCCGGCCGGCCTCGCCGAAGCCGGTCTGGCACTCCAGGACCCAGCTCAGCTGCGCGTGCTCCGGCACGTGGCTCTGCACGAACAGCGCGCTGCGGCCCGGGTCGATGCCGATGGCCAGCAGCTGCGCGGCCGAGACGCGGGTGCGCTGCCGCAGCACCTTCGGGTCCTGCTCGACCGTGATGGCGTGCAGGTCGACCACGCAGTAGAACGTCTCGTGCGTGTCCTGCATCCGCACCCACTGGCGCAGCGCGCCGAGGTAGTTGCCGAGGTGGAACGAGTCGGCGGTCGGCTGGATCCCGGACAGGACCCGCGGGCGGCGCTCTGCTGCGACGGTCTGCTCTTCGGACACGTCAGGATTCTTTCAGGCCGGGACGCGCGACGGGCGCCGAGGGCCCTCAGGCGTGCGGGCGCTGGGTGAGGAACGGGCGCGTCGGCGTCGCATCCGGCTCGCCGAGGACGGCTTCGGCCATCGCGGTGACCGGGCCGGGGGCTTCCGGCACGGCCGGGGCGGCCTCGGCGACGCGGGCCTTGCGGCGCTGGCGCAGCACACCCAGCGTCATGCCGACGATGCCGAGCGCGACGGCGACCAGCCCGACCGGGCCGAGCACGCCGAAGCTCTCGGTGTTGGTGTCCGCCTGGGCGGTCGTCGTGACGTCGGCGAACGCGGTCGCTCCGCCGGCCAGGAGCAGGCCGGCCGGGACCAGCGCGACCACGACGGCCGCGCGGAACCCGCGCAGCGTGGACCGCATCAGGGTTTGACCTGGGTTGCGCACCGGAGTGCCTCCCGCGAGTGACGAGCGCAGTGTATTCACCCAAAGCCTCACCCATTGGAGTGAGACGCTGCGTGCTACTGGTCAAAAAACTACCGAGCGTGTCAAGACCTGTCGGTACCGATCGATTCGGGGGCCGAGACTAGCCCCCAACCGAGAACACGATCCGGGCACCCCCATGGTTCAGCCCGCCACCCGAGTGGGTGTTGCGGAAGGCGGAACGCTCATACCCAAAGTAGAGAGTGACCGATTCGTGTCCGGCTGTTTGTCACCCGTTCATCGTAAGATCGCTTCACCCTCTGCCGTTTGGTGCAGTTACCGCTGGTCCGATCGCGTCGTCTTATTCGGAAAACTATTAACTCGATAGTGATTGGTCTATACCTCTTGGAGTAGCCCATTCGGCTCGGTCGGACCGCGCACGACCGGCGTGACCAAGAGGAGTCTGAATGTCGATCCCCCGGTTCTTGAAGCGCGTCGGAGTCGCGGTGACCGCGCTGGCGGCCGTCGCCGGCGCCCTCGTGCTCCCCGCCGCGACCGCGTCCGCGGCGTCCTTCGTCGTCAGCGAAGACCAGTTCAACCAGATCTTCCCGAGCCGCAACAGCTTCTACAGCTACAGCGGGCTGACGGCGGCCCTCGACGCGTACCCCGGCTTCGCCAACACCGGCGACGACACCGTGAAGAAGCAGGAAGCGGCGGCGTTCCTGGCCAACGTCAACCACGAGACCGGCGGTCTCGTCTACATCGTCGAGCAGAACACCGCGAACTACCCGCACTACTGCGACGCGAGCCAGTCCTACGGCTGCCCGGCCGGCCAGGCCGCGTACTACGGGCGCGGGCCGATCCAGCTCAGCTGGAACTTCAACTACAAGGCCGCCGGCGACAACCTCGGCATCGACCTGCTCAACAACCCGTACCTGGTCGAGCAGGACTCGGCCGTCGCGTGGAAGACCGGGCTCTGGTACTGGAACACCCAGACCGGCCCGGGCACGATGACGCCGCACGACGCGATGGTGAACCAGCGCGGCTTCGGCGAGACCATCCGCAGCATCAACGGCTCCATCGAGTGCAACGGCGGCAACCCCGCCCAGGTGCAGAGCCGGATCGACAAGTACACGCAGATCACCGGGATCCTCGGGGTGCCGACGGGCGCCAACCTGTCCTGCTGAGCCAGACGCGGCGAGAAGGGCCTTCCCGGCTTCCGGGGAGGCCCTTCTTGCACCTCATGGCGTGTCGTACTCGCGGAGCAGCTTGCGCAGGACGTCGTCGAGCAGGCCGAGCTCCTTGGCGCGCAAGGAAGACAGCAGCTCGGTGACGTTCGCCGTGTGCTCGGTCATCGCCGCGTCGACCACCTCGAAACCCTGGTCCGTCAAGCGGATGTGGAAGCTGCGGCGGTCGTTCGGGTCGAGCGTGCGCTCGACGAACCCGGCGTTCTCCAGCCGGTCGAGACGGCTGGTCATGCCGGCGCGGGACATCATCAGCGTCGCCGACAGCTCGGACGGGATCAGCGTGTACGGCGGCCCCGAGCGGCGCAGCGCGGCCAGGACGTCGAACTCCCCGCGTTGCAGGCCGAACTTGCCGAAGACGCGCTCCTGGGCGGGCCCGAGCACCAGGCTCAGCCGCCCGAGCCGGCCGGCCACGCCGATGGCGGTCAGATCGAGGTCGGGGCGTTCACGGGCCCAGGCCGACACCACGGCGTCGACGGCGTCTTCGTCAGTCACCCCGGCAGTCTATTCGATGCCGGATAGTTTGACAGCGAACTATAAGCCGTGGAACCATCTCGGGCATGACCACTTTGCTGGTGCGCAACGACGAAGCCGAGCAGCTCGGCTCGACCCCCGACACGATGACCCTGCTCGCCGACGTCTCCCAGACCGGCGGCCACCTGAGCACGAACCGCGCCTGCCTGGGCCGCGGGCACGACGGTGCGACACCGCATTTCCACACGTCGTCGGCGGAGATGTTCTTCATGCTCGACGGCGAGCTGGACGTGCTGAACGGCGAGGAGATCGTGACGGTGAGAACCGGCGACATGCTGTTCGTGCCGCCGCACACGACCCACGCCTTCGGCGCGACGTCGCGGTCGGGCGCGGACGTGCTGATCGTGTTCACACCCGGCGTCGAGCGCTTCGAGTACTTCCGGATGATCGACCGGATCCGGCGCGGCGAGGCGTCGCCGGCGGAGATCCTGGCGACGCAGGACCGGTTCGACAACCACTTCGTGGACAGCGCGGCCTGGCGCGCCGCCCGCGCGGCCTAGATATCGTAGGTGGCGGTGACCGGCGCGTGGTCGGACCAGCGCTGGTCGTAGGCGGCGGCGCGCTCGACCACGACGTCGACGACCTTCTCGGCGAGGCCGGGGGTCGCGAGCTGGCAGTCGATGCGCCAGCCGGAGTCGTTGTCGAAGGCCTGACCGCGGTAGGACCACCAGGTGTAGGGGCCGGGGCCTTCGGGGTCGAGGCGGCGCTGGACGTCCGTGAAGCCCGCTTCGGTGTAGACGCGGCCGAGCCACTCGCGCTCTTCGGGCAGGAAGCCGGAGTTCTTGCGGTTGCCGCGCCAGTTCTTGAGGTCGGCGTTGTCGTAGGCGATGTTCCAGTCCCCGACCACGACGACCTCACGGCCGGCCGCGGCGGCCTTCGCCCGCAGCTCGACGAGGTAAGGCAGGAACGCGGCCATGAAGCGTTCCTTTTCGTCCTGCCGTTCGGTGCCGACGTCACCGCTGGGCAGGTAGAGGCTTGCCACGACGACGTTCGGCAGGTGGACTTCGAGGTAGCGCCCGCTGTCTTCGAACTCGGGCTCGCCGAAGCCGATCCGGACCTCTTCGGGCTCGACTCGGCTGTAGACGGCGACCCCGTTGCGGCCCTTGACGGCGCTCGGGGCGTGCACCGCGAACCAGCCTTCGGGAGCGACGACGTCGTCGGGAAGCTGCTCCGCCGTGGCGCGCACTTCCTGACAGCAGACGACGTCCGCCTTCGTGGCGGTGAGCCACTCGACGAAGCCCTTCTTGGCGGCGGCGCGGAGGCCGTTGACGTTCACGGTGGAGACGGTCAGCACGCGGGCCACGCTACCCGGTGGCCGCTCTGCCAGACTGCCGGGCATGGGTGAGCTGACGGTCCTCGGCAGTTGCGGCGCGTTCCCGGAGCCCGGGCGCGCGTGCGCCGGGTTCCTGTTGTCGCACAACGGGTTCCGCGTCGTCCTCGACCTCGGGTACGGCGCGGCGTCGCGCCTGTTCGCGCACGGGCTGCCCGACGCCGTGGTGGTGACGCACGAGCACCCCGACCACTGCGCGGACGTGAGCGCGCTCGGGCGCGCCTGGTACTACACGGTCCAGGAGCCCTCGCGCGACCGGCCGCGACTGCCGTTGCACTGCACGCCCGGCACCGTCCGGCGGCTGGCCGCGATGGAGCCGCGGCCGCACCCGACGGAGGTGTTCGAGGTGCACGACCTCGGCTCACCGGCCGACGTCGGGCCGTTCCGGCTCACGGCGTACTCGCTGCCGCACTTCGTGCCGAACTTCGGCGTGCGCCTGAGCGCGCCTGGGCTCACGGTGGCGTACACGGGCGACACCGGGCCATCCCCGGCACTGGCCGAGCTGGGCCGCGACGCCGACCTGGTCATCTGCGACGCCACCCTCCGCACCCCACCGGCGGAGGGCGAGCCGCGGTTCCTGATGACTGCCGCAGAGGCGGGCGAGTGGGCGGAGCGTGCCGGCGCGCGCCGGCTCGTGCTGACCCACTTCTGGCCGGGAACCGACCGGGCCGCGGCTGCCGCCGAGGCGCGTGCCGAGTTCGGCGGTGAGGTGCTGGTCGCGGAAGAGGACCTCACGGTCGCGCTCTGACGGCCGGGTGGTGCGGGTTGCAGCTGCCCTGGCACGGCATGCTCCCGCTCGGGCACCGCTGGGAAGCTCGCTCCCGCAGCCGACCTCGACCTGTCGGCTGCCGTGCGCGGCGTACCCGGTGCTCGACCAGGCCGTCAGCTCCTCGGCGACCGGCGGAACTTCGCAGCGCTGATGCCGAGCCCGCGCGCCGACGAGTCCCCTCGGCCGCGATGGTGCCGCCCGTACCCTGGCCAAGCGCCGAGAATCCCTCGGCTCGCCCGCCCGCTCTCCGGCAGACCGAAGGAATCTCGCCGCCGCGCTCCGACCCCCGTCCGAGCGCGGTCCCCGGGCTCCACTCCTCCGGCCGCCGCCAAGCCGCACACCCTCAGGCCCTCGCGCCCGCGGAACTCCCCCTGGAGACCCCGCGGACACTTCGCCTCAGCCCGTGCCGCATTCAGTTGTCGCCCACCCCAGGACGTCCACACACCTCCGCTCACCTGCGTTTTCCGACGCACCAAGTTCTATCAGCGACCACCGACAAAAAAGCCGCCTCGACGCCTCACCCTCGCCAAGGTCGCCGCACGCGCCGGAGTGGCCGCGCCGTCGCGGGCCACTGGCTCGGCCGAGAAGCTGCTCGGCCTCGTCGTGCACCGCGCCGACCTGCCGATCCTGCCCGGCAACGCGGGCGACCTGCCGACGTTCGGCTTCGGGCTCTGGCGGCTGCCCGACTGGCGCAAGGCCGCGGCGTTCGGCGTGGTCACGCTCGCGGCCGACCTCCTCGGCGTGTGACGGCTCAGCAGGTGGAGCCCGCGACGGGCTGGGTGAACGCGGCCGCCACCCACTTGTCGTCGGCGACCTTGCGGAAGCCGTTCTGGACACCCGGGAGCGCGTCGAACGAAGCGTCGCGCAGGTACTTGCCGACGACCTTCGCGTTGCCGTCGGCCGTCTCGCGGGCGTTGAGGACGTCCGCGGTCACGGTCACCTTGCAGCCGGTCGCCGAAGCTCCCGAAGCCTGCTTGTCCGTGTTCATCACGTAGACGATGACGACCAGGACGATGGCGCCCAAGATGAGCAGAGTCTTCTTCGACATGCCTTCCTCCAACCGCGTGGCCCCGTCCCGCTCCCAAGGGTAGGCAATCCTTTACCCGGTCGGACAGCGCCGGACGCCGCAACCACCCGGAGGCGCCAGTGCCATTACTCCCCGTGAGTACGCAAAAGCCCCCTCCCCGGCCATCCGGGAAGGGGGCTTTCGCGAGCCGGCTCAGCCCTGGGCGATCTTCTTCGCCAGGTTGTCGTCCAGCGTCGCGAGGAACTCCTCGGTCGTCTGGAACGGCTGGTCCTTGCTGATGAGCAGCGCGAGGTCCTTGGTCATCTGACCGGCCTCGACCGTCTCGACGACGACCTGCTCCAGCTTGTTCGCGAAGCCGATCAGCTCCTGGTTGCCGTCCAGCTTGCCGCGGTGCTCGAGGCCGCGGGTCCAGGCGTAGATCGACGCGATCGGGTTCGTCGACGTCGGCTTGCCCTGCTGGTGCTGGCGGTAGTGCCGGGTGACCGTGCCGTGCGCGGCCTCGGCCTCGACGGTCTTGCCGTCCGGCGTGCGCAGAACCGACGTCATCAGGCCGAGCGAGCCGAAGCCCTGCGCGACCGTGTCGGACTGGACGTCACCGTCGTAGTTCTTGCACGCCCAGACGTAGCCGCCCTCCCACTTCATCGCCGCGGCGACCATGTCGTCGATCAGGCGGTGCTCGTAGGAGATGCCCTTGGCGTCGAAGTCGGACTTGAACTCGTTCTGGAAGATCTCCTCGAAGACGTCCTTGAACTGGCCGTCGTAGGCCTTGAGGATCGTGTTCTTCGTGGAGAGGTAGACCGGCAGGCCGCGGTCGAGGCCGTACTGCAGCGAGGCGCGCGCGAAGTCCTCGATCGACTTCTTGAAGTTGTACATCCCCATCGCGACGCCGCCGCCCTCGGGGAACTTCGCGACCTCGAACTCCATCGGCTCGGAGCCGTCGTCCGGGGTGTAGCTGACGGTCAGCGTGCCCGGGCCGGGGACCTTGAAGTTGGTCGCCTTGTACTGGTCGCCGTGGGCGTGGCGGCCGATGATGATCGGCTTCGTCCACGTCGGCACCAGCCGCGGGATGTTCTGGATGACGATCGGCTCGCGGAAGATCACGCCGCCGAGGATGTTGCGGATCGTCCCGTTCGGGGACAGCCACATCTTCTTGAGGCCGAACTCTTCGACGCGCGCCTCGTCCGGGGTGATCGTGGCGCACTTGACGCCCACGCCGTGCCGCTTGATCGCGTTCGCGGAGTCGACCGTGACCTGGTCGTCGGTGCGGTCCCGCTCCTCGATACCCAGGTCGTAGTAGTCCAGGTTCACGTCCAGGTACGGGTGGATCAGCTTGTCCTTGATGAACTGCCAGATGATGCGGGTCATCTCATCGCCGTCGAGTTCGACGACGGTGCCCTGGACCTTGATCTTGGCCATGAGCAGCGGTGCTCCTTCCGCGGATCTTCGCGTTCTTCTTTTAAGTCTCGCCGGTAGCGGTACAAGCGTACTGCTTGACCGAGCTGGATGGTTCCAGTAGTGGCCGGTATCAAGTCTCCACCCGCCCGCTGTGGCGCGAATCACGGGGCATGACCCGCCGGTCAGCCGATCCGACCGCTCGCCGAGCGATCGTCGCGCTCGGCGGTGAACCAAGGCACGATGCCACCCGTGAACTCATCATGCGGGAGGTGACGGCCATGTCGACCCATCGGTACACCGAGTACGAAGACGACTACGAGGACTACGACGACACTGCTGACGTGCTCGACGAGCGGCCGCGGAGACGGGGCGCCGCGCACGTGGTCAGCGCGCTGGGCGGGCTGGTGCTCACCCCCGTCGCGCTGGGCCTGCTGAGCTGGGGCGGCCTGCGCCAGCAGCAGCTGATCCAGGCCACCCTCAGCACCAACCGCGACGCGCTGGGCATCGCGCTGCTGGCCGGCGGCGCGATCCTGCTGCTGGTGGTCGCCGCGCTCGGGGCGCTGTCGGCGGTCGGCCCGATCCTGGGCGGGCTGATCTACGGCGTGCTGCCGGGCGTCGCCGCGATGGCCATGCCGGAATGGGGCTTCCGGCTGGTGAACCTGATGCCGAAGAGCGACATCGCCTACGGCGTCATGGACTTCCTCTTCATCGGCGGGCTGCTCGGCGTGGGCTTCCTGCTGGTCGGCAGCGGCCTGGCCAACGCGCTGGTCCGGCGGCGGCGCGAGGCCTGAACCCCGCCGATGGGATCATCGGCGGATGGGACTGTTCACCGTCGCGGAAGCTCGTGACGAACTGGCGCGGCTGCGGCCGGTCCTGGCCGAGCTGGTGCGCGTCCGAGCCGACGCGGCCGAGCTCGCGGCGTCGCTCCGGCCGGGCGGCCGGGCCACCGAGCTGGGCGGGCTGCCCGAGTGGAAGGCCGTCCAGGCCCGGCTCGACGACCTGATGACGACGGTCCAGCGCACCGACGCCGAGCTCAAGGGGTTCGCGCCGCTGCTCGTCGACTTCCCGGCCGAGCTCGACGGCGCCGACGTGCTGCTGTGCTGGCTGGAAGGCGACCGGGAGCTGGCCTGGTACCACCGCACGGACCTGGGCTTTGCGGGGCGCCGTCCGCTGAAAACCGCTGGTGGCCCCGGCTAGGTTGAGGTCCGTGGACCACGACTCGCGGGCCGCCGTCTTCGACGGCACGGCCGAGCACTACGACGAAGACACCTTCCACGCTTCGGTGGCGGAGGAGCTGGTGGCGCCGCTTCCGACCGGCCCTGGGCTCGTGCTGGACGTCGCCACCGGAACGGGCTTCGCGGCGTACGCGGCTTTGTGGCTGAAGCCGTCTCGTGTGCTTGCGGTCGATCTGTCGCCGGCCATGGTCGCTCGCGCGACGGCGAAGGCGGCCACGCTGGATCCGTCCGGCGTGATCACGTGGCACGTCGGGCCGGCGGTGCCGATGCCATCGCCGGACGGGTCGGCGGACGTCGTGCTGTGCGCGTCCTCGCTGCACTTCCTGGGAGCCGTCGCGTTCGAGGACTGGCTGCGCGTACTGCGGCCGGGCGGACGGCTGGCGTTCTCGGTGGTGTCGGGCGCGCGGTTCAAGCCGTCCGGGGCTTTCGCGGACTTCGTGCCGAAGGACATCACGTTCCCGACCGGCGAGCCGGAGGCGGCGGCGCTGGCGTCGTCGGCCGGGTTCGTGGACGTGACCGCGCGGACGTTCACGGTGACCGGCGAAGACCGCGTGCGGAGTGTGTTCCTGGTGCACGCCACGGCGCCGTGAACCTGGATCGCTTCGCCGACGGCCATCTGACGTCGGTCACTACGGACGGCAGCCGGGTCACCCTGCGGCTGGAGGCGTACGTGGAGTACCGGCTCGTGCCCGGCGAGATCTCCGTCGTCGAGGTCTTCGAGCTGAGCGCCGACCCGGCCGAGCTGGAGGCCGCGGGAGCGCCGGAGCCGGGTCACGCGCTCGAGGAGCCGTGGCACTGGGACCACGACGGAGTGGAGACGGTCGAGCTCTTCGCCCCGAACCTCGTCCGGGTGACCGCGGCCGCCTTCGAGCTGAAGTCGCTCGGAACCGAGCCGCGGCCCGTGCCGCCCTCGCCGTACGCCCGCCAGTGCAGCTTCGACTCGGTCGTCGCGCTCGAGCTCGCGACGCGGCTCGGGCCGGACGTCGTGTGGCGCGTCTACGGCGGCGGCGAGGGCACGCCCGCCGATCCCGACGGCTGGTTCCTCCAGCGCCGGGACCGGCTGGCGAGCTCGCTGACCGGGGTCTTCTGCCTGTGGGCTTCGAACCCGGCCGCGTTCGAACGGCACGACGCCGACGACGAGCTGTGGCGCGCCGTGCAGCTGCTCGGCGCGCACGCGAGCCGCGTCCGGTCCGGGAACTGCGCGTTCGAGCCCGCGGACTGGGTGGCCTGGGTGACCACCGGGACGCTGCCGCCGGTGGCGCGGCTCAGGCCGTGAAGTGGGCCTCGCCGCGGGTGGCCGGGCCGTCCGGGCTGCCGCAGCGCTGGACGAAGGTGACGTCCACGCCGGTCGCGTCGAGGCGGTCGATCGTGAAGTCCGCGTAGTCGTCGCCGCAGCCGAAGCCGGCCGTGATCGCCGAGAAGCCCGGTGTGCTCAGCGCCGGGTCGTCCTGGCCGCGGTAGCGAGCACCCGAGTACGTCCCGGTGTGCAGAGCTTCCCCCGCCGGGGCGCTCAGCTCGACGCGCAGGTAGTCGAAGCCCGCGTCGACGTCGATCGTCAGCCTGCCGTCCCGGTTCCAGACGGCGATCTCGGCACCCGGCGACGCGTAGTGGGCGCTGCCCCGCATCGGCCAAGCGCCGTCGTCCGAGGTGTAGTCCACGGTCCGGACCGGATCCGCCGAAGCGACCGGTACGACCGCGACGCCCAGAGCCGCCGTCGCCGCGGCGATCACGCAGGCTCGGTGCAGTGATTTCACGAGAACCTCCCCAGTCAGAGCCGCCCTCCGCGGCGCTGACTCGAAGGATGGCACCGGCGGCGGATCACGCACCCGGTTTGCGCGGTTCCCCACTTTTCGCCGGGCCGGACAACCGTTCCGGCGTCCCGCTCACCGGTGCAGCGACGCGCCCTTGAGGATCTTGTCCACGGCGTTCTTCGGGCCGTGCACCGCCAGCCCCGCCAGCGCCAGCTTCTCCCCCGGCACCGCGCGCACCGCCGCGCGGTTGTCGACGTCGTTGCCGGTGTGGAACAGCTCGTCGGTGAAGATCGAAAACCGCAGGCCGCGGCCCAGCGCGCGGCCGTGCGCCGCCGTCAGGACGTCCGCGGACCCCGAAAACACCATCACCGGCTGGCCGAACATCGGCAGGTACTCGGTGTCGTCGGCGTCCCGGTACGGCTCGCCCATCAGCTCCGGCGTCACGTGGGCGATCCCGCTCACCAGGAACGCGGTCACGTTGAGCCGCTGCCAGGACGCCAGGTCTTCCCGCAGCAGGACGGCGATCTTCGTGTCGAAGGAAGTCATGCCGCACAGACTCGCCCGCCGGTGACCGGCGCGTCTTGTACGTTCTTGACATGGCGGACGTCGAAGCTTGGCGGCCGGCGGTCCCGGGGATCGCCGAGGTCTTCCACGCGCGCTTCACCACGCACGCCTACCCGCTGCACACGCACGACACGTGGACGCTGCTGATCGTCGACGACGGCGTCATCCGCTACGACCTCGACCGCCACCACCACGGCGCGCTCGGGCCCGCCGTGACGCTGCTGCCGCCGAACGTCGCGCACGACGGGCGGGCCGCGACCAGCCACGGCTTCCGCAAACGCGTGCTCTACCTGGACACGTCGGTGCTGGGCGAGGACCTGGTCGGCGCGGCGGTCGACCAGCCGAGCGTCGCCGACGGGCTGCTGCGCACCCGCATCCACCAGCTCCACGAGTCCCTCGCCGACGCCGGCGACGCGCTCGAGGCCGAGAGCCGGCTCGTGCTGGTCGCCGACCGGCTTCGCACCCACCTCGGGCAGCCGGTGTCCCACGAACCCAAGCGCGGCCTCGCCGACGACCTGCGGGACCTGCTCGACGCGCGCCTGCCCGAGGCGCTGACGCTGGCCGAAGCCGCCGAGACGCTCGGCGCGCACCCCGCGTACCTCGTCCGCTGCTTCGGTTCGCGGTTCGGCCTGCCCCCGCACCGGTACCTGACCGGCCGCCGCGTCGACCGCGCACGCCGGCTGCTGCTCGACGGCGCGCCGGCCGCCGAAGTGGCGGTCGCCTCCGGGTTCAGCGACCAGGCGCACCTGACGCGGCACTTCAAGCGGTACCTGGGGACAACGCCGTCGCGGTACCCGAAGGCTCGCTGAGCAGCCGACGGAGTCCCCCGGGCGGGGACGGAACCGTCCCCCCGGCGGGGGACGATCACTGGGATCCGGAGACCGGGCATTTCCTGGATGGCACGGCGGCCGCGGGACGACAGGCTTTCGGCATGAAACGAACAGCCATCGCGGTCCTCGCCACCGCGGCCCTCGGACTCACCGCCCTCCCCGCCCACGCCGAGACGACCGGCGGCGTCGTGAGCGCCTGCGGCTACGCCGATCCCGCCGGGACGGAACCCGTACCCGAGCTGAGCCGGCCCAACGCGTCGGCACTGGCCGCCTCGATTTCCAGCGCACCCGACGACGACACGACCGGCGCGCTGGTCCGCGTCACGGGCTCGGCGGGCGACTGGACCGGGACCTCCGGCGAGTCCGACCGCCGCACCCACGCCCCGGTCGATCCCGGCGGTTACGTGCGGATCGGCAGCACCACCAAGACGTTCACCGCCGTGGTCGTGCTCCAGCTCGCGCAGGAACACCGGCTCGACCTCGAGCAGCCGGTGCAGCGGTACCTGCCGGGTGTCCTGCCGCGCGGCTACCCGCCGATCCCGGTCCGCACCCTGCTCGACCACACCTCGGGCCTGCCGAGCGTCGACATCCCCTGGCTCTCGGACCCGGACCTGGTGCTCGAACACCGTTACGAGCACTGGAGCCCGTCCCGCGTGCTCGGCACGGCGACCGCCCACCCGATCGACTACCCGCCGGGCACCGCGCAGAAGTACACCAACACCAGCTACGTCCTCGCCGGGATGCTCATCGAGAAAGTCACCGGGCGCTCGTACGGGCAGGCCGTGCACGACCGCATCACCCGGCCGCTCGGCATGACGCGGACCTTCGAACCCGGCGACGACCCGCGGCTGCCGGATCCCCACTCGAACGGCTACCTCAGGAACGGGGACGGCGACCTCGTCGACGTCACCGAGATGAACCAGTCGATCCCGTGGTCGGCGGGCAGCCTCGTGTCCACTGCGGCCGACCTCGACCGGTTCGTCACCGGCCTGTTCCGCGGCCGGCTCCTCGGTCCAGCCATGATGACCCGGCTGTTCACCGTGCCGAAGGTCCCCATGTTCGACGGCACCGGCGACGCGTACTACAGCCAGGGCCTGATGAAGATCCGGCTGGGCGACCTCACGGTCTGGGGCAAGACCGGCAGCCGCTACGGCTACTCGAGCGGGGTCTTCGCCACCTGCGACCTGCAGCGCAAGATCGCCTACTCGGTCAA
This sequence comes from Amycolatopsis sp. NPDC104587, assembly GCF_055583645.1. NCBI lineage: Bacteria > Bacillati > Actinomycetota > Actinomycetes > Pseudonocardiales > Pseudonocardiaceae > Amycolatopsis > Amycolatopsis sp. NPDC104587. The sequence continues at coordinate 346,040 of NZ_JBVJNO010000006.1, read as the reverse complement.
CGCGACGACCAAGAGCAGCGACGGCCAGCCGGCGATCGTCCAGCGGATCGCCGTGGCCGCGGCCACGCCGTCGTCCGTCCCGACATCGCCCCAAGGCCGGCCGGAAAATGTGTCAAGATGACCCGCATGCTGCGCGAACTGCACCTGACCGGCGACCCCGCCGCCGACAAGCTGCTCAACGACGACCCGTTCGCCCTGCTCGTCGGGATGCTCCTGGACCAGCAGTACCCGATGGAGCACGCGTTCGCCGGCCCGCGCAAGATCGCCGACCGGATGGACGGCTTCTCGCTGGCGAAGATCGCCGCCACCGACGTCGAGACCTTCGTCGAGATGTGCGTGGTGCCGCCGGCGATCCACCGCTACGGCGGTTCGATGGCGCGTCGTGTCCACGCGCTCGCGCAGCACATCATCGAGAACTACGACGGCCGCACCGAGGGCCTCTGGCTCGACGGCCGCCCGAAGCCCGACGGCCCGGAGGTCCTCAAGCGGCTGCGGGCGCTGCCCGGGTTCGGGGAGCAGAAGGCGAAGATCTTCCTGGCCCTGCTGGGCAAGCAGCGCGGAGTCCAGCCGAAGGGCTGGCGCGAAGCGGCGGGCGCGTACGGCGACCGCGGGTCGCGCCGGTCGATCGCCGACGTCACCAGCGGGGAGACGCTCGCCCAGGTCCGCGCGTTCAAGAAGGCTGCCAAGGCCGCGGCCGCTTCGAGCTAACGCACCCAGACGCGCAGCGGGCCGAGCGGCTCCGCGCCGTGGGCGAAGGCGTTCTCCAGCGCTTCGCCGTGTTCGTAACCGACCACGGGTGCGCCGGGGAACGCCGCCGCCACCGCGGCCACGGCGCTTGGCCAGCCTTCGTCCGGCCCCTCGAAGTTGGACAGACCCACCACGCCGTCGCCGCGGTGGGCCACGACCCGGTTCCCGCCGCGGGCCAGCACCGCGACCGAGTCACCCAGCGGTGACGCGGTGCGGTGCCAGCCCGGTTCGGGAACGCCTGGGCCGCAAGCGATCCACGTCGCGTCGAACAGCACCGAGAAGCCCAGCAGCTCCAGGCTCGCGAAGCTGTCTTTCACGGAGCAGCCGGGCGAGCCGTCGACGAACGGCAGGACGTCGGCCGCCGTGGCTCGCGGGTCGAGCGTCACGGCGTCCGGGTAGTACTGCGGCGTGCGGCGTGGGCTGGTCCAGGCGCGCGGGCCGAAGCGGCCGCCGCCGGCAACCAGGGCGCACCACGCGGCGTTCTCCACGACCGCGGCCCGTCCGAGGTCCACAGTGGACTCCTTCACAGCAGACCGGCGAGTTTGTAGAGCACCAGACTGCCCGCCACCGCGACGTTGAGGCTGGCACCGGTGCCCACCATCGGGATCTCGACGACCGTGTCGAGCAGGTCGAGGGCTTCCGGTGGGATCCCGGTCTGCTCGTGACCGAGCACGGCGATCGTGCGGCCACGCGCCGCCGGCAGGTCACCGAGCCGCACCGCTTCCTCCGCCAGCTCGACGCCGACGACCTTCGTGCCCGCCGCTCGTTCGCGTTCGAGCCAGCCCGGCGGGTCGTGCACCCAGTGCACACATGCCGGGCGCCGCAACGTGTTTCCTCGCCGCAGCGCCTCCGGCACCCACGGGAAACGCGGTACCGCGAGGCACGCGCCCACCGCGTCGCAGGTGCGCAGAAGCGTGCCGAGGTTGACGCCGTGCAACGGCCAGAGCGGGGCGGCCACCAGGTGGCCCCAACAGGGATGTGACTTGCTCCGCCGGGACTTCCGCAGCTCCTGTGGGGTGCGGACCCGGACCGACGGGCTCACCGGCGCCGAGGCGCGGCGCCTCCGATTTTGGTCGTCATACCCGGATTCTAACCCGTTCGCCGGGACCGCGGAACGACCCGCGCTCCGGTCGGGTCGGCCGAGCAGCGCGGCGGCGAGATCCTCGAAGTCCGCGGGCCCGACTGCGAAGTCCAGGCCCGCGCCGGCTAGACGGCGACCGGTTCGCGGACCCGGCCCCACGCGGTGCCCACGAGCACCAGCGCCACCAGGGTCAGCGCCGCCGCGACCTCGGGCAGCACCAGCGGCCCGCCGGACGTCAGCACCGCGCCCCCGACCACGCCGGACAGGCCGACGCCGAGGTAGATCGCCGACGCGTTGAGCGAGAGCACCAGGCCCGCGTGGCCCGGGGCCAGCTCGATCAGCCGGTGCTGCACCGGCGGGCTGAACGACCACGTCGCCATGCCCCACACGAACAGCGCGACACCGGCCGCGACCGGGGTCGTCGTCGCGACCGGCAGCAGCGCCATCACCACGGTGATCGCCGCCGTCACGACCAGCAGCGGCGCCCGCGAACCCCAGCGGTCGGCCGCCCGGCCGCCCGCGAAGTTGCCGACCGCGCCGCCGACGCCGTAGCAGAAGAGCAGCACCGTGACGGCCGTGCCGTGGAGGCCCGCGGTCGCGGCCAGCAGCGGGGACACGAACGTGTAGACCATGAACGCGGCGAGGCAGCCGAGGACCGTCACGGCCAGCATGACGAGCACCCGCGGGTCGCGGCCGGCGGCGAACCGCTCGGCCAGGGTGACCCGCGGCGGCGCGGCGACCGGCGGCAGCGCCCCCCTCACGGCGAGCGCGCTCGCCAGGGAGAACGCGGCGACCAGCGCGAACGCCGCCCGGTAGCCGAGGTGCTGCGAGATGAGACTGCCGAGCGGCACACCGAAGATGAGCGCGACGGTCAGGCCGCCGAACACGAGCGCGATCGCGCGGCCCCGGCGTTCGGGGGCGGTCAGCTGGGCCGCCACGGCACTCGCCGCGGGGGTGAACACCGCGGCGCCGATCGCGGTCACCACCCGGGCCAGCAGGAGGCTGCCGTAGCCGGGCGCGAGCGCGGCGAACAGGTTGCCGGCCGCGGTGACGGCGAGCGCGGCCACCAGCAGCGTCCGGCGTTCCCAGGTGCCGGTGACGGCGGCGAAGATCGGCGAGCCGACCGCGTACGCGATGGCGAAGGCGGTCACGAGCTGCGCCGCAGCCGTCGCCGAGACGTGCAGCTCACCGGTCAGCGCGGGCAGCAGCCCGGCGACGATGTAACCGCTGGTCCCGACGCCGAACGCGCCGAAGGCGAGCACCGAGATCCTCGAAGGCGAGGGTGTGGACATGGGTGGGTCCCCCAAGGGAGCGGGCGATTGGTTCGACGAACGTCGTAGTTCGACCATCACCGTACTACGTGGCTCCGACAATTTCGACCGGCGTCGTACAATGGAGCCATGCCGAAGACCGCGGCGCTGCCGCCGATCGTCCACCCGTCGCGGGACGAGATCACCGTCGAAGGGGTGCTGCGCGCCCTGGCCGACCCCGTTCGCCTGGGCATCGTGCGGCAGCTGGCGGCGGAGGGTCGCGAGCTGGCGTGCGGCGCGCTGACCGTGCCGGTGACGAAGTCCACAATCACCCACCACCTGAGCATCCTGCGCCAGGCCGGTGTCGTTGCCGGGCGCCAAGAGGGCACGACCCGGTTCAACTCGTTGCGCCGCAAGGATCTCGACGCGCTGTTCCCCGGCCTGCTGGACGGCGTCCTGGCCGCTCCGCGCTGATCATCGCGTTACGGTGTGGATCGTCACCCGATATCGGGATGACAACGACCCCCCTCGTCGGTTGGACTGTGCGTAGGACAGCTCACGGCGCTGGGGCCGCATGGCTGTCTTCCTTTTTGCCCCCGTACTGAACCGATCCAGCACCTGAGATCGGAACAGCCGAGTAATCGTTTACCCACCCTGGAAGGAGTGCCGTGCCCGTCGCGCTGCTCGCGCTCGCCATCGGAGCCTTCGGCATCGGGACCACCGAGTTCGTCATGATGGGCGTGCTGCCCCAGGCGGCCGCCGACTTCGGCGTCGACATCCCGACCGCCGGCTACCTCATCTCCGCCTACGCCCTCGGCGTCGTCGTCGGCGCGCCGCTGCTCACCGCGGTCGCCGTCCGGCTGCCGCGCAAGACCATGCTGCTGGCCATGATGGGCCTGTTCACGCTGGGCAACGCCCTCTTCGCGCTCTCGCCGAACCAGGAGTTCGGCGTCGCGTTCCGGTTCCTCGCCGGGCTGCCCCACGGCGCGTTCTTCGGCGCGGGCGCGGTCGTCGCGTCCAGCCTCGTCGGACCCGGCCAGCGCGCCAAGGCCGTGTCGCTGATGTTCCTCGGCCTGACCCTGGCGAACGTCATCGGCGTGCCGCTGGGCACGCTGCTGGGCCAGCAGGTCGGCTGGCGCGCCACGTTCGGTGTGGTCGCCGTGATCGGCGTGGTCGCCGCGGGGGCCATCTGGAAGCTGGTGCCGCACCAGGGCCGGCCCGCCGACGCGTCGCTGCGGGGTGAGCTGGGCGCGTTCAAACGGCCGCAGGTGCACCTCGCGCTGGCGATCGTCACGTTCGGGCTCGGCGGCGTGTTCGCCTGCCTGAGCTACATCACGCCGATGCTCACCGACGTCGCCGGCTACTCGCCGTCGAACGTCACGCTGCTGCTGTCCCTGGCCGGCGTCGGCATGACGATCGGCAACCTGCTCGGCGGCCGCTTGGCCGACCGCGCGCTGATGCCGGGCCTGTACGCGGCGCTGCTGGCGCTGGCGTGCGTGCTGGGGATCTTCACGATCACCGCGCAGGGCAAGGTCGGCGCGGCGATCACGATCTTCTTCGTCGGCGTCGCCGGGTTCATGATCGGCCCGATGATGCAGGCGCGGATCATGGAGAAGGCGGGCGGCACACCGTCCCTGGTGTCGGCCGCCGTCCAGTCCGCGTTCAACATCGCCAACTCGATCGGGGCGTACCTCGGCGGGTTGGTGATCGCGGGCGGGCTCGGCCTGGTCGCCCCGAACTGGGTCGGCGCCCTGCTCGCGGTGTTCGGACTGTCGCTGGCAATCGTGTCGGGCACCCTCGACCGCCGCGAAGCGAAAGCCGAACGGCGCGAGCTCGCGATGGCGTCCTGACCACCTGACTACAGTTCCGAAAGCGTCGCTTTCACGTGAAAGCGACGCTTTCGGCGTTCAGGAGGACGCGAACGGGCCGCCGATGATCGTCAGGGCCACGTAGAGCACCGCCGCGGCGAGGCCGGCGTACGTCACGATGTCGACGGCCTTGCCGCGGATCACCAGCAGTCCCGCCCGTTCCGTCGGGAGCACCGCCCGCAGCACCGCCGCCAGCACGAGCGCGGCGCCGATCAGCGCCGCGCCCTCGCGCCAGTGGTACTGGACGATCCGCAGCACCGCAACGGCCACCACCAGCAGCACCACCGCGAACGGCAGCTGGGTGAACCGGGCCGGCCCGCTCCGGCGGTCGTGGACGTCCCGCCGGTCCTCCGTCATGGTCATCGGCCCTGGAGACCTTGGACCGCGCGCTCCGCCGCTTCCACGACGTTGCTCACCAGCATGGCTCGGGTCATCGGGCCGACCCCGCCCGGGTTCGGTGAGATCCAGGCGGCCACCTCGGCCACGTCCGGGTGAACATCGCCGGTGAGCTTGCCGTCCACGTGGGACACGCCGACGTCGAGCACCGCGGCGCCCGGCGCGACCATGTCCGGCGTGATGATCCCGGGCACCCCCGCCGCGGCGACCACGATGTCCGCGCGGCGGACCTCGGCGGCGAGGTCGCGGGTGCCCGTGTGGCACAAGGTGACGGTGGCGTTCTCGCTGCGACGGGTCAGCAGCAGCCCCAGCGTGCGGCCGACGGTGATGCCGCGGCCGACCACGGTGACGCGCGCGCCGTTCAGCTCGACGCCGTGGCGCTTGAGCAGCTCGATGATCCCGTACGGCGTGCACGGCAGCGCGCCCTGCTGACCCAGCACCAGCCGGCCGAGGCTGACCGGCGCGAGGCCGTCGGCGTCCTTCTCCGGGTGGATGCGCTCCAGGACGCGGTTCGCGTCGAGGTGCTTCGGCAGCGGCAGCTGCACGATGTAGCCGTGGCAGGCCGGGTCGGCGTTCAGCTCGTCGACGACGGCTTCGAGCTTCTCCTGCGTGATGTCGGCCGGCAGGTCGCGGCGGATCGAGTTGATCCCGATCTTGCCGCTGTCGGCGTGCTTCATCCGCACGTAGGAGTGCGACCCCGGGTCGTCTCCCACCAGGACAGTGCCCAGGCCCGGCGTCACCCCCTTCGCGGCCAGCGCCGCGACGCGCGGCTCGAGCTCCGCGAAAATGGCGTTCTTGGTGGCCTTGCCGTCGAGAATCTTCGCCGTCACGGGGCCCATTCTGGCAAAGCGACCCCCGCGCGTCGCTTCCAGGCGCGGGTGGTCGCAGCCCGTAGAGTGATCGTCACCCCCGCACGGTCCATTCGCGACGCCGTCCGCGATCAAGCTGTGATCTACCGCACGTCGCATCACGCGAGGTCAGACCGTGTGCCATCGGGTCGCCGAGCGGCAAAACCCACATGCGGGGTGCACTCGCGCGCGCGAGCAGTCAAAATGTCCCCGTGGCACAACCGACGACGCAGCTGAACGCGACCGAGCAGGACACCCTGGTCAAGCAGATCGGGCTGGCACTGCTGCGCGCCGCCCCCCGCGACTGGCGCAAGGTCAGCGCGGAGTACCGAGCCGTCGGGAGGTACCACGAGCTGACCGGCGAGATCGTCACCGAAGACGGCACGGTCCACGAGTGGCTGGCGACGCACGACATCGCCACCCTCTTCGGCCGGCTGCGCGGTGGCATGTACCGCGACGGCCGGGGCACCTGGTTCAACGCGCGGTACCAGCTCGACCACCCCTCCAGCTACAACCTCGAATACAACCGCGACGAGCCGGTGTGGAACCTCGCGCCGCCGCCGCAGGCCTACTCCGACGAGCTGCGGATGTTCCCGCGCACCGAGGAGAACGTGCCCGAATGGCTGATCCGGCGGATGTCCGGGCTCGGCCCGGAGCAGCCGGGGCCGCACTTCCGGATCGCGCGGATCTTCGACACCGTCGGGCCCGCCGGCCGTCCGGTGATCAACCGTCCCGACCTCGAGGTCGACGAGCAGGACCGCCTGCTGGAGTACCTCGAGCAGGCGCCGCTGGTGGTGCCCGAGCGCGGGTACGACATCGACCGGCTGGCCGCGACACCGGAGGCCACCGTCCCGGTCGCCTTCCACAGCGACGGCCAGTGGGTGTGGCCCGCCGCCGTCAACTTCTACCTGCACAAGTACGGCGTTTCGCCCGAACCGGACCTCGTTGAGCACGTCCGCGCGGTCGGCTTCAAGCTGCCGCCGGTCGACGAGCCGACCCTGCAGGCCGCCGCCGCGTACCTGACCCGGGGCAACCCGCCGCCACCACCGCAGCAGCAGCGGCCGGCCGGGCCGCCGCCGCAGGGCCCGCCGCCCCAGCAGCAGGTGCCGCCGCAGCAGCAGCCTCCGGTCGGCCCGCCGCCGGGCGCGGCCGCCGTGGCCCCGCCCGTCGTGCCGCCGCAGCACCAGGAGCCGCCCGCGCCCGTCGAGGCGCCGCTCGCGGCGCACGCACCTGCCGAGCCGGAGGCGCCCGCGGAGGAGCACGAGTACGTCGAAGAGGCCGAGTACCACGAAGACGGCTACGACGACCAGGAGTTCGACGACCGCTTCGCCGAAGAGGACCAGTACGGCGAGGAGGAGTACGACCCGCAGGCCGAGCACGCAGCGGGCTCGAACGGCTCGGCGCCGGAGCCGGGCCGGGTGCCCGACCTCGACGAGACCGCGGAGTACGTCCCCGACCAGCCGATCGGGCACAGCGAGGAACAGCCGCGCGACGGCGAGCCCTTCCCGGCCCACCGGGACGACGAGCCGGCGCAGAGCTTCCAGCCGCCCGAGCACACCGGGTTCGAGCCGCGGCACGACGACGAGCCGGCGCACGCCGCGTTCCAGCCGCGCCACGACGAGGAGGACGCCGAGCCCGCGCACGCGTTCGAGCCGCCGCAGCCCGCGTTCGACCCCGGCCCGCCGACGATGATCACCCAGCCCGAGGTGCCCGGGGTGCTGCCGGTGCCGGAGCCGCCGGCCCCGGCACCCGCGGCACAGCCCGAGCCGCCGCGGTCGGGCCGACGGGCGCTGCGCCGCGAGACGCCGGAGCACCCGGTTCTCGCCGGGCTGCAGGAGAAGCTGGACGAGCTCGAGATCCCGGAAAGCGGCTACAAGCTGGGCGAACCCGCCGAGCACGGCTGGAGCCTCGAGCAGGTCGACGACGGCTGGCGGGTCGGCTGGTACGACGGCAAGCTCAGCAACCCCGCGGTGTTCGGCGACGCCGAGGACGCGGCCGCGTTCATGCTCGGCAAGCTGCTGCTCAACCCGGAGGGCCACGTGCCCGCCGAGGAGCCGCCCGCGCCGGAGCCCGAACCGGAACCCGAGCCCGAGCCGGAACCGGCGCCGCAGCGGGTCGTCGCGACGCTGTCGCCGGAGGTCGCGACCGGCTCGTACCCGGTCCGCAAGCCGGAGCCGGTGCCCGCCCAGGAGCAGACGGCGTTCACCAGCGCCGAGGAGCTGTTCGGCGACCTCGAGGACGACGAGCCGCCGGCTCCGCCCGCCCCGCCGGTCTCCGCGCCGGTCCCGGCCGGGCCGCCGCCCGTGGCGCAGCAGCAGGCCGGGCCGCCGCCGGTCGCTCCGGCGCCGCCCCGGCGTGAGCCGCCGTCCGCGCCGACCGTCCTGGCTCCCCCGGTGCAGGCCGCCCCGCCGGTCCCGCCGCCCGCTCCGCCAGCACCTCCGGCACCGCAGCGTCGTGAGGAGCCGGCCCGCCCGGCCGTCAACGGCGGGGGTGGCCAGCAGCAGTGGCCGATCGGGCCGATGGCCGGTGAGCCGCCGCTGACGCTGTTCCGCGGCAAGGAGCTGCGGGAGCTGCCCGCGGGCAGCGAGCTGGACCGCTTCGGCGGCCCGAACGGCAACCTGACGTACGCGGCGGGCACGCCGTTCGCCGAGCGCTCGCTGGTGCCGGAGTGGGTGAACCGCCCGTACCACGTCTACCGGGTGCAGCGGCCGCTCGAGGCGCTGGCCGGCGTCGCGATCCCGTGGTTCAACCAGCCGGGCGGCGGGTCGGCGTACCTGCTGCCGACGTCGATCGAGGAGCTGCTCGCCGAGGGCGACCTGATCGAGCTCGACCCGGGTGAGCCCCCGATCGACTGATGTTTCGCGAAGGCCCCGGCGCTGCCGGGGCCTTCGTCGTTTTCAGCGGATGACGAGCCCGTGCGCGGCCGCGAAGGCGATGGCCGTCTCGACGTCGACCTCGGCGCCGCGCAGGTCGGCCTGGACCAGGGCGTTCGCGTCGATCCGCGCGCCACGCAGGTCCGCGCCCTCGAGCTTCGCGCCCTGCAGACGCGCGCCGGTCAGGTCGCTGTCGCGCAGGTCGGCGCCGGTGAGGTCGGCGTCCATCAGGTTGGCTTCGCGCAGCCGGAGCCCGGACAGCCCGAGGCGGCGCAGCCGCGCCTTCGCCAGCGACGTCAGCGAAAGGTCGCAGTCGGTGATGGCGATGCCGCTGAACCCGCTCTCGGCGAACGACGTGCCGAGCAGCGAACACGCCGTCCAGCGGCTCTCGGCGAGCACGGTCCGGTCGAAGGTGCAGGAGCGGAACGCCGACGCGTCGTGCCGCGAACGGGAGAGGTCGGCTTTGCTGAACACGCAGTCGTCGAAGGTGCAGCCGCGGGTCCGCAGCCCGCTCAGGTCCGCCCCGGTGAAGTCGCACCCGGTGAACCGGCGCTTTTCCCACCACTGCCCGGACAACACCGCTTCGCGGTAGTCCTCCCCCGTCTCCAGCACGGCCCCCAGGGTGCCACACCCGCCCCTAGAGCCTCACACCCTGGACGTAGTTCATCGCCTCGACGTACTCGGGCAGCTGCGCGCGGCGCGCCATTTCGGCTTCGTCGAGGTTTTCCAGGCGGGTCTGGATCCACCACAGGTTGCCGAAGGGGTCGCGCACGCGGCCGACGCGGTCGCCGAAGAACAAGACCGTCTGGCGGGTCACCTCGGTGGCGCCCGCTTCGATGGCGCGTCGCTGCGTTTCTTCGCTGTCCGGCACGTAAAGCCGGAGGAAGGCGGGAGTGGCGTCCCAGCCGTCCGGTGAGTCGAACGCCATCACGACCGCGTCGCCGATGCGGGCTTCCGCGTGGCCGATCTTCCCGTCTTCGCCGACGACCCTGGCGATCTCCTCGGCGCCGAACGCGCGCGTCAGGAAGCCGAGCAGGCCATCGGTGTCGCGGCCGATGATCCACGGCGTGACGGTCGTGTAGCCCTCGGGAACCATGGTTTCCTCCTCAGTCGGTGTGGCTCCGACCGTAGAAAGGAAATAGGACAGTTCTTGACCGCTGCATACTGGTTTGATGGGAATCCCGCTGCGGCCGGTGGCGGCGCGGTCGGTGTACCGCGAAGTCGCGCCGCCGCCCGCGCTCGCCGGTGTGCTGGCCTGCGGCTGGCACGGGCGCACCGGCTGGGCGCGGCCGCTGCGCGTGCTCCCGGACGGCTGCGCGGACCTCGTCTGGGACGGCGACGCGCTCACGGTGGTCGTCACCGTCGGCGCGCCCCTGCGGCTGTGGGTACCCGCGTCGGCGTCGCGCGTGGGCGTGCGGCTGCGGTGCGGGGCCGCGGCCGCCGTGCTCGGGACGTCCCTGCCGGAGCTGTCCCCCGTGACCGAGCTGACCGCCCTCTGGGGTGCCGACGCCCGCCGCGCCGAAGAAGCCCTCGCGCTGGCCACCGATCCCGTCGCACAGCGCGGAATCCTCGAAACCCTCGTCGCGCGCCGGGGAGTGACGCCGGACCGGCGGGTACTGGCCGCCGTTGAAGCGCTCGGCGCGGCCACGCGGACGTCCGAAGTCGACGTGGGGATCAGCGAACGCGCGCTGCGGCGGCACTTCGTCCACGCGGTCGGCGCCGGGCCGAAGCAGCTGCACCGTATCCGGCGTTTCCAGCGGTTCCTGCGTCTCCTGGAACCGCTGGTCGCCGGGCGGACTTCGCTGGCTCGCGCGGCCGCCGACCTCGGTTACGCCGACCAGTCCCACCTCGGCCGCGAATGCCGTCGCCTGTCGGGCTCCTCCCCCGCGGCGCTCGTGCGCGTGGCCGAAAAGTTCCAGACGGCCGCCCTGCCCGCGCGCCACGCTCTTGTCCATGTTCCGAGTCACGATCGCGGTGCGCGCTGACGACCTCGACGTCAACGGCCACGTCCGCGGCCCGGCGTACCTCGCCTACGCCGACCACGCGCGCTGGATGTGCGTCCAGGCGGCGGGAATCGACCCGGCCGCGCTGGCCGCGCGCCGCATCGGGCCGGTGAACCTGGAGACGACGGTGCGGTTCCACCGCGAGCTCGTCCCGGGCGGCGAGGTCTCCGTCAGCTGCGGCTTCGAGTGGGGCGCGGGCAAGACTTCCCGGGTGGCGCAGGAGTTCCACGCACCGGACGGCACGCTGGTCGCGGAGGTGTCCTCGGTGTCGGGCCTGCTGGACCTGGACCGGCGCAGGCTGCTGCCGGACCCCGGCGCGTACTGGCGCGAGCTGGCCGCGCGTCCGGAACTGCTGGGCCTGGCCCCGAAAACCGGATGAGCCGGACCGCGGCGCTCACTACCGTGACGGCCATGCCCGACGAGCACTTCGCCGATCACGACCTTGCCGCGCTGTACGACGCCTTCAACCCACGGGAGAGCAGCGGCGACTTCGAGTTCTACCTGCCGATGATCATGGCCGCCGAGTCGGTGCTCGACGTCGGCTGCGGCACCGGGTCCCTGCTGCACTGGGCGCGCGAATCCGGCCACACAGGACGGCTCGTCGGACTCGACCCGGCCGAGGGCATGCTCGTCCAGGCCCGCCGCCGCGACGACGTCGAGTGGGTGCACGGCGATTTGTCGACCGCCACTTGGGACGGCGAGTTCGACTTCGCGGTGATGACCGGGCACGCGTTCCAGGTGCTGCTGACCGACGACGAGCTGAGGACGGCGTTCTCGGCCCTCCACCGCGCCCTGCGTCCCGGCGGCCGGTTCGGCTTCGACACCCGCAACCCCGCCGCCCGCGGCTGGGAACGCTGGACACCGGAGAACGTGGGCGAAGCCGGCAAAGTCCGGTCGTGGAACAACGCCGGGCCGTTCGAGAACGGGTACGTCACCTTCAGGACCACGTACGAAAGCCCGGACTGGGCCGCGCCCCGGTTCAGCGAGAGCACCCTGCGGTTCCTCGATGTCCTTTCCCTGAACGGGTTCATCGCGGAAGCCGGCCTGGTCGTCGACGAGCAGTACGGCTACTGGGACCGCACCCCCGTGACGGACACGAGCCCCGAGATCGTCACGATCGTGCGCCGGCCGCTCACTGGAAGTCCCGCGACTTCGTCCTGATCCGCATCGGCAGGGCCTCGACGCGGTCGGCGAGCACGCTCACCACGCCGTCGTACTTCTCCACCACCCCGCGGATCAGCAGCGCGGGGCTCGCGCGCGCGACGCGGTGGTAGCGCTGCCACAGGCCGAGCGTGCAGATCACGTTGACCATCCCCGTCTCGTCTTCGATGTTGAGGAAGGTGATCCCGCCGGCGGTCGCCGGGCGCTGCCGGTGTGTGACGGCGCCGCCGATCAGCACCCGCACGCCGTCTTCGAGGTCGACCAGCCCGCTCGCCGGGACGACACCGAGCACGTCGAGACGGTCGCGGATGAACTCGGTCGGGTAGCTGTCCGGCGACACCCCGGTCGCCCAGACATCCGCCGACGCGAGGTCGAGGCCGTCCATCCCCGGCAGCACCGGCGCCTCCGCGAGACTGAGGCCCGGCAGCTTCTCCGGCCGTTCCCCGGCGACCGCGCCCGCCGTCCACAGCGCCTGCCGGCGGTCACCGCCGAACCCGGCGAACGCGCCGGCCGTGGCCAGCGCCTCGATCTGCGGTGTCTTCAGCCGCACGCGGCGGGCGACGTCGGCCATGTCGGTGTAGCGGCCGTTCGCCTCCCGCTCGGCGACGATCCGCTTCGCGAGGTCTTCCCCGATCATCCGGACGGTGCTCAGCCCGGTGCGCACGTCCTGGAACTTCCCCGTACCGGCCTCCAGGGTGGCGTGCGGCAGGCTGCGGTTGATGTCCGGGCCGTGCACGGTGACGCCGTGGCGCCGCGCGTCCGCGACCAGCGACTGCGGTGAGTAGAAGCCCATCGGCTGCGCGCGCAGGAGGCCCGCCAGGAACGCGTCCGGGTGGTAGAACTTGAAGTAGGCGCTGGAAAACACCAGGTGGGCGAAGCTCAGCGCGTGGCTCTCCGGGAAGCCGAAGTTCGCGAACGCCTTGAGCTTCAGGAAGATCTTCTTCGCGAGCTCTTCCTCGACGCCGTTCGCGGCCGCGCCTTCGAGGAACCGCTGCCGCAGCCGGTCCATCTTCCGGTCCGAGCGCTTCGAGCCCATCGCGTGCCGCAGCTGGTCGGCCTCCGCCGCGGTGAAGTTCGCGACGTCCAGGGCGATCTGCATCATCTGCTCCTGGAACAGCGGCACGCCTTTGGTCTTGCGCAACGCGTTCTCCAGCAGCGGGTGGTCGTAGTCCCACTCCTCGATGCCCTGCTTGCGGCGGATGTAGGGGTGCACCGAACCGCCCTGGATCGGGCCGGGCCGGATCAGCGCGACCTCGACCGCGAGGTCGTAGAACTCGGTCGGGCGCAGCCGCGGCAGGGTGGCCAGCTGCGCGCGGCTCTCCACCTGGAACACGCCGATCGCGTCGGCGCGGCAGAGCATGCCGTAGACGTTCTGGTCGGTGAGGTCGAGCTCGGCGAGGTCGACCTTCTCGCCCTTGTGCTCCTCGACGAGGTCGAGCATGTAGTGCAGCGCCGAGAGCATGCCGAGGCCGAGCAGGTCGAACTTGACGAGCCCGGCGGCCGCGCAGTCCTCCTTCTCCCACTGGATGACACTGCGGTCGGCCATCCGCGCCCATTCGACCGGGACGACCTGGCTCACCGGCTCCTGGCACATGACCATGCCGCCGGAGTGGATGCCGAGGTGGCGCGGGAAGTCCTCGAGGGCGAACGCGAGCTGCACGACGTCGTCCGGGATGTCGTGGTCGTGGTCCTTTTCGGTGCTGCGCAAGGATCCCCAGCGGTCGATCTGCTTGCTCCAGGCGTCCTGCTGGCCCGGCGAGTAGCCGAGTGCGCGCGCGGCGTCGCGGACCGCGGACCGGGCGCGGTAGGTGATCACGTTCGCGACCTGCGCGGTTCTCAGGCGGCCGTGCTTCCTGAAGACGTACTGGATGGCTTCCTCACGGCGGTCGGACTCGATGTCGAGGTCGATGTCGGGGTACCCGTCGCGGTCCGGGGCGAGGAAGCGTTCGAAGAGCAGCTTGTTGGCGACCGAGTCGACCTTCGTGATACCGAGCGCGTAACAGACGGCGGAGTTCGCGGCCGAGCCGCGGCCCTGGCAGAGGATCTTGTTGTCGTTGCAGAACCTGACGATGTCCCAGACGATCAGGAAGTACCCGGGAAAACCGAGCTTCTCGATGATCGCCAGCTCGTGCTCGATCTGGGCCCTTGCCTTTTCTTCGTGCTCCTTGCCGCCGAAGCGTTCCTTCGCGCCTTCCTCGGTCAGCCGTCTGAGGTAGACCGCTTCGCTTTCCCCGCCGGGGACGTCGAAGGGCGGCAGTTTCGGGGCGATCAGCTTGAGCGGGAACGCGCATTCCATGCCGAGGAGGGCACTTCTCCGCACGGCGCCGGGGTAGCGCCGGAACAGGACGTCCATTTCGGCGCCGCTGCGCAGGAACGCCGTCCCGGCCGCCGGCAGCCAGCCTTCCAGGTCGTCGATGCCGCGGCGGGCGCGGATCGCGGCGAGCGCGTCGGCCAGCCGGGCGCGTTCGGGCCGGGCGTAGTGCGCGGCGGTGGTGGCCACGGTCGGGAGGTCCAGTTCGCGGGCGAGCTTCGTCAGGACGTCGTTGTGGGTGCTGTCGAGCGGCTGGCGGTGGTCGGTGAGCTCGACGTAGACGTGGTCACGGCCGAAGCGCTCGACCAGGATCTTCAGCTGTTCCCTGGCGGCCGCCGGGCCGTGCGTGACGAGCGCCGAGCGCACCGCGCCCTTGCGGCAGCCGGTCAGCACCACGCACTGCCCGAAGACCTCCTCGGCGACCGCGCCGAGGTCGTACCTCGGGCGGCCCTTCTCGGCGTCGTGGTGGATCTGCCCGGCGGTGATGGCGCGGCAGAGGGCGCGATAACCCTGGTCACCGCGGGCGAGCAGCAGGAGGTGCTCGCCCTCGGGGTCGGCGACGCCGTTCTGCGGGGCGCTCAGCCCGAAGCTCAGCTCGGTGCCGAACACGGTGTTGACGCCGAGCTCTCTGGCCGCCTCGGCGAAGCGGACGACGCCGTACATGCCGTCGTGGTCGGTGAGGGCGATGGCGTCCAGCTTGAGCCGCGCGGCCTCCTCGACCAGCTCCTCGGGGTGGCTGGCGCCGTCGAGGAAGCTGAAGTTGGAGTGGCAGTGCAGCTCGGCGTAGGGCACGCGGACGGCTTCACCGCCGTCGTCGGACCCACGCGCGGGGATGTCCTCGGGGCGCCGGTACTCCTCGCGGTGACGTCCCCAGGCGGGGCTGTCCCCGTGGTCGCCCGGGGGAAGGCCGCCCGCGAGGGTGCGGGCGAGGTCCTTCCACCGGACGGGCGGGTTGTTCCAGCCCATTCACCGGCCCCCGGGGTCGTCACCGCGCTGCTCGGCCTCCCGGCGCAGCCGATGCCAGTTCGACGGGTGGTTCCGGCGGCTGCGTTGCTCGGCCTCGCTCATGGGGCGCGGTTCCCCGCGGCTCATGCGGCAGCCGTTCTCCCGCGAGGAGCGGGGAACGGGAATGGCCTCGCCGGGGAAGATCAGCTCGCCCCGGTGAACCGTCCACTCTTCCTCCTCTACCGCTTCCGCCGTTTCGGCCCCGGGGTGGCGGGCGGGGTCGAAGCCGGCGCGCAGCCAGGCTCGCATCCGTCGTGCGTAGTGCTCGTCCATGCTCAGTCGTACACTCCCTCGACCGTCCACAGTGGATTTTCCGTGCCCGCGCAGTGCACCAGCACCGCGTCGGGTGGCTCGTCTCCTTCCCCGGCGAGCACGAGCTGCAGCCGCGCGCGCCGAGGACCGGACCGGCGGCGGTCACCGGCCAGCGGCCACGGGCCGGCCCAGCCGACGACCTCTCGGTGCCGGCCGCCGAAGCTCAGCCGTCGCGGGGCGCCCGTGACCTGCTCGCGGACCGTGATCCCGACCGCGCGGCCGTCGGCGTCGAAGACCTGGGCCGGCACCGGGCGATCGAGGACCGTCGCCGGCGACGGCGCGGGCAGCCGTCCCGGCCAGGTCGCGTCCGCCGGTGTCGTCCGCTCGCGCGGGTCGCCCCACGGCACCAGGCGGACGCGGCCGGCGGGGTCGCGGCCGCCGTCGAGCAGCGGGGTGAGGACGCCTTCCGGGCCGAGCAGGCCCTGGACCCGCACGAACGCCCGCGCCGCGCGCTCGTCGTCTTCCTCGGAACGGCCGTTCTGCAGGAGGTCGAGCTGCAGCGAGCGTCCTTCGACAACTTCGTCCGGCTCCAGCCGCAGCCGGACGACACCGGACGTCGGGCGCGCACCGGGCGCCGCGCGCAGCCAGCCTTCGAACTGCCAGCGCACCCGATCGGCGACGCCGGCCGGGGTCAGCGGCTCCGCGCAGCGCCAGACCCGGCCGAGGTGCTCGCCCTCTTCGGTGACGGCGTAGATGCCGAGGCGGGTGCAAGCCAGGCCGTGGCCGGCGAGGTCCGCGCAGAAGCGCGTCGCGAGGTTCTTGGCGAGGAAGGCGGCGACGTCGACGCGTTCGACAACGGGGTCGAACTCCTCGGTCAGCGTCAGTTCCGGCGGCGGTCGCCGACGCAGTGGAGGACGTTCGGACCGGCCCCGAGCGAGCCGGTGGGCCAGAACGCCATCGGCGCCGAAGCGGTTGACGACGTCCCGTTCGGGCAGCGCGGCGAAGGCGCCGAGCGTCTTCAGGCCGAGCCGTCGGAGCAGGTCGACGAGCTCCGCGCGGTCGGCCCCGGGCTGGTCGAGCTCGGTGGCGGGCAGCGGCGCGAGGAATTCGGCGACCCGCCCGGGTTCGACGAACTCCCCCAGCCGCGCGGCGAGCGTCGCGGCGAAGAGCCCTTCGGCCACCCCGACCTGACACTCGACCCCGGCGGCGGCCGACACTTCGTCGACAAGCCGTTCGACGAGGGCGTGTTCACCACCGAAGTAGGCAGCGGCCCCGGCGACGGGCACCGCGACCAGCCCGGGCCGCACGACTTCAACGCCGACAACCAGAGCCTCAACGGCCCGAGCAACGGCTTCGAACAGCCGAGCATCCCGGCCGTCATCGGCGGCGAAGACAGCCAGGTCCGGACAGCGCGACTGCGCCTCCCGCCGCCGCATGTTTCGCCGGACGCCATCCCGCCGAGCCCCGGCATTGCAGGCGACAACGCGATTGGCGCTGAAGACGGCGGCAGGTCGGGTAACGGCAACCCCGGCAACCGCCGAGGCGGCGACGGCGGGCCAGTCCGGGCACCAGAGGACGAGCATGCGGGTGGGGGTGGTAGAGGAGCCGCGTTGGGCGGGGACGGTCATGGCGCCTCCCGCGGCGGGGCGGAGTTGGGGTGTCGGCACGCGTGGTTGGAGGGTCGACTCGCGTGATTGAGAGGCCGACACGCGTGATTGAGAGGTCGGCACGCGTGATTGGAGGGTCGACACGCGCACCCGCGCGGTCCGCTCGCGGCCCCATCGGGCCGGCGCCCGTGCTCGGAGGGTCGACACGCGTGATTGAGCAGCCGACTCGCGTGATTGAACGGACGACACGCGTACTCCGACGGACGACACAGGTGCCCAGCCGGACGACACGCGTACTCCGACGGACGACACGCGTACCCAGCCGGACGACACGTGTGCGCTGACCGAGGGCGCGGGGAGTTGGGCCGGCGGGCGGGCGGGAAAGGGCGTGCCGGGGTCATGCGGTGGCCTCCTCGGCGAGGGCCAAGCCCGAAGTGACCACGGCCGGCGGGGCGGAGGTGACCTTTCCTCCGGAGCCGGGCAGGCACAGCTGTGCCGAGACCGGGCGGGCCGCCGCGCCGCGGCCGCGGGCCCGGACCTCGACCCGGCGCTCCTCCAGGTGCCCGTAACCGTCCGCGGGACCCGCCCAGGACGACGGGCTGCAAGACAGCTCGACGTCCGCGCCCGGCCAGGCGCCGAACGTCAGCAGGACCGCTCCGCGGTGACGGGCTCGGGCCGACAGCCGCCGCGCCACGGCTGCCTGGACCGTCTCCGAATGGACCGCCACCACGTCCACGCCGTCGAGCAGCGCCGCCACCACCGCGGGCAGCTCCGCTCCCGGACGCGGGACCAGCGCCAGCCGGGCGAGGTCCGCGCCGTACTCGGCCGCCGCCGCCAGCCCCAGCGACGGCATGCCGACCACCGCCGCCCACGCTCCCGCGGCCGTCGGTTCCGCGAGGAGGGCGAGCAGCAGCGACGTCGAACCGTGGACCGCCACGGTGCTTCCCCGGCGGAGCCCGGCCGCGGGCAGCAGCTCAGCCAGGGCGGGGGCGACCGGGAGCACTCTTCCCGTCACCCGCGCCTGGTCAGCCTGAGCCGCCACCCGGCTCGCCGTGCTCACCCCGGGCAGGGCCGCCAGCCGGGCCACCGGCGGCTCCACCACAGCGGTCACCGCACGCACCTCCCCACCACGGACCAGGCCGGCGGTCGGGCCTCTCCCAAAACACGACCGACGGCACTCGTTCGCCGCGGGGAAGGCGGCGGTTGACGTCGAACACCTGTTCGACGTAGTCCAGTCAACCGTGAACCGCCCGGGGTGTCAAGTCACCCGGTAGTGGGGTACGACGCCTGGAAAGCCAGCCGCGCGTCGGCGTCCGCGGTGAGGCGCTCGAGCTCGTCGTCCAGCGCCATGAAGGCCTCCCACGGCTCCCCGCCGAAGCACGCGGCCGCCCGTTCCTCCAGGTCAGGGACCCGCTTCGCCTTCCACACCTTGTCCGCCAAGCTGACGAGCAGATCTTCGAGCGTGACGTCGGGCGCGGCCCAGGACGCGTGCGTCCGTGCGAAGCGCGCCGAAGCCTCTTCGACGCCCTGTTCAACCAGCAACCGGTACCCCGCCACCTCGTGCAGCGAACCCGGACCGGACAGCTCCGCGGGATGAAGGATCTTCCCGATGTCGTGCGTGGCCGCGCCGAACAGCACCGCCGTGACGTCGAACTCCGTCCGGGGACGTGCCCAGCCGGTCAGCGTGACGGCGACGTCGTGCACCACGCGCAGGTGCGCGCCCAGCCTCGGCGGCGCGCCCAGCGTCTCCAGCAACGCCCGCGCCCGCGGTGGGAGCGGCGCGAAACCCGGAGCGTCGAGAGCGTGGCGCAGGAGATCGGTCACCCCACCAGGGTAATGAAGTTGCCCGCGGGCCCGAGCCGTCACTAGACAGTCCGGCGTGGAGCTCACCGAAGTCCGGCCCGAAGACTGCCCGGAACTGCTGATCCTGCAACGCTGCTGCTGGGTCCAGGAGGCCATCCTCAACGAAACCCTCGACATCCCCGCCCTGCACGAGACCCTCGACGACGTCCGCGACTGGACGAAGACCTGGTCGGTGTGGGTGCTGCGGCACGAGCACCGGCTGGTCGGCGCCGTGCGCGGCCGGCTCGAGCGGGACTGCTGGGAGGTCGGCAGGCTGATGGTCGCGCCGGACTTCGCCGGGCGCGGGCTGGGCCGCCGCCTGCTCGCGCACATCGAGGCGCAGGCGCCGGCCGACGTGCGCCGGTTCGCCCTGTTCACGGGGGCCCGCAGCACGCGCAACATCACGATGTACCAGCGGGCCGGCTACCGGCTCGTCGACGCCCCGGCCGCCACCGGCCACATCGCCGGCGCCGTTTACCTCGAGAAGGACGTCACGCAGCGCAAAAACCCCGGTCCACCCGCCTGACGCTGCGGGGTCGGCTAGATTGCCCGGTGGAGTTCAGGGGGATGACGATGACCGAAGGGCGGAAACGGCCGATCCTGTGGATCGCCGGGGCGCTGGTCGCGGCGGGCGCCGTGCTCGCCGTCGTGCTCACCACCGGCGGCGGGGTGCCCGGCGCCAAGGCCGAGGCGCCGGGGCCGACGACGATGGGCGCGGAGTGGCGCTCGTTCCGCGCCGAGGTCACCGGGATCCGGCCCGGCGGGGACACCGGCCTGTTCGTGCAGGTCGCACTGCCCGGCAAGGACCCGGGCTGCGTCCGGGAGCCGCGGATCGAGCAGGTCGTGGAGTCGAAGACCGACATCCGCGCCGACGTCGTCTACTCGACGCGGCCCGCGGCCGGCGGCTGCCAGGACAAGGTGTCCGCCGAGCTGCGGCTGACGACGAACGCGCCGATCGCGGACCGGACCGTGATCCTCAACGCCGACGCGGGCAACGCCTGGCACAAGCTCGGTGCCGGCTGGGGCCACTGCGACCCGCAGGGCACCTGCGCTCCGCCGGCCGACCACTGCGACCCGGCGTGGATCGGCGCGGCGGTGTCCGCGACGGGTGCCGAAAGCGCCGGCACCACCCGCGCGTGCGACCCGAACTGGCTGGTCCTCGACCTGCTGGTGCGCCAGACCGAACCGCCGTCGCGCAGCGCCTTCCGCTGGAGTGACGCGGGCTGGACGCCGTTCGCGCAGGCCAAGGCGGCCGGCTGCCCAGAGATCCGGGCGGCCGACCCGAAGTTCCCGGTCGCGCTCTGCAAGGAGCTGCCCGCTCCCGCGTGACCGAGGCTTCTAACGCAGCTTCTTGACGACCTCGGCGCCGACGGCCTTCACGGCGTCGTCCGTCTCCTGCTGGGGCATCGCCGAGTTCGAGAAGAACCCCTTGTCCCAGCCGGACACCTCGACGATGACCACCGTCGTGCCCTTCAGGACGTGCAGTTCGGAACCGCTGAACGCGCTGTTCGTGACCAGCCGGACCAGCGCCGCCTTGTCGCCGACGCCCTTGACGTCCGTCGGCGGGACCGCCGGGGCGATCGGCTCGTAGGAGCGGCTGGCCGATTCGCGCGCGCCCTCGCCCGAGTACGTCGTGATGCGCACGCTCAGCGTGGCGTCGCGGACGTTCTCGTCGGTCCCGGGCTTCCAGCTGCAGTTGACCTGCTTCAGGCCCGGCACGTTCGCGGAGCCCGGGCCGCTCAGGGCGAAGCTCGGGAAGCCCGCTTTCTCGAGCGTGGGACCCGGGACCTGGCACTCCGCGGGCACCGGCGACGACGACGGCGCCGCGCCGGTGCTCGCGAAGTAGTCGCTCGCGAAGATCCCCAGCGGGATGCCCGCGCCGAGCAGCACCACCACACCGAGGACGATGCCGAGGATCAGGCCCGTCCGCTTCTTCTTCGGCGGCGGCATCGGCCCGCCGTACCCCGGCGGCGGGTACCCGGGCGGCGGATATCCCTGCTGCGGCGGATATCCCTGCTGCGGCGGATATCCGGGCGGCGGGTAGCCGGGCTGCGGGGGATACGGCCCCTGCTGCCCGTAACCCGGCTGACCCTGCCCGTACGGCGGTGGTTGCTGCATCGAGCCCTCCCTCTCGAAGCGCGGGGTCAGTGCGCGAAGTGGCGCGTCCCCGTCAGGTACATCGTGACGCCCGCCTTCTCCGCGGCCGCGATCACCTCGGGGTCGCGGACCGAGCCACCGGGCTGCACGACCGCGCGCACACCGGCCTCGACCAGCACTTCCAGGCCGTCGGGGAACGGGAAGAACGCGTCCGACGCGCCGACCGAGCCCTTGGCGCGGTCGCCCGCCCGCGACACCGCGAGCCGCGACGAGTCGACGCGGTTGACCTGGCCCATGCCGACGCCGACGGTCGCGCCGTCGGCGGCCAGCAGGATCGCGTTCGACTTCACCGCGCGCAGCGAGCGCCACGCGAACTCGAGGTCGCGCAGGGTCTGCTCGTCGGCCGGGGCGCCGGTCGCGAGCTGCCAGTTGGCCGGGTCGTCGCCCGGCGCGTTGATCGCGTCGACCGTCTGCACGAGGACGCCGCCGGAGATCTGGCGGAACTCGATCGGCGACGGCGCGATCTCGGGGAGCTTCAGCAGCCGGATGTTCTTCTTGCGCTGCAGGATCTCCAGCGCTTCGGAGTCGAAGTCCGGCGCCAGCACGACCTCGGTGAAGACCTCGGCGATCTGCTCCGCGGCCTCGCGGCTGACCGGCCGGTTCGTCGCGATGACGCCGCCGTAGGCCGAAACCGGGTCGCACGCGTGCGCCTTGCGGTGCGCCTCGGCGATGTCCGTGCCGACCGCGATGCCGCACGGGTTGGCGTGCTTGATGATCGCGACGGCGGGCTCGGCGAAGTCGAACGCGGCGCGGCGGGCGGCGTCGGTGTCGACGTAGTTGTTGTAGGACATGGCCTTGCCGTGCAGCTGCTCGGCGTGCGCCAGGCCGGCGCGGTGTCCCTTGTACAGCGCGGCCTTCTGGTGCGGGTTCTCGCCGTAACGCAGCACCTCGCCGCGCTCCCAGCTGACGCCGGAGAACTCGGGGAAGCCGGAGTCGGCAGCGTCCTCATCGGGGGCGTAGACGTTCGAGAACCACGAAGCGACTGCGATGTCGTAGGACGCCGTGTGCGCGTACGCCTGCGCGGCGAGGCGCTTGCGGTCGTCGAGGTCGAAGCCGCCGTCGGCGACGCGCTCCAGCACCCAGGCGTAGCGGGCCGGGTCGACGACGACCGCGACGCTGCCGTGGTTCTTCGCCGCGCCGCGCACCATCGCCGGGCCGCCGATGTCGATGTTCTCGACGCAGTCCTCGGGGCTCGCGCCGGACGCGACGGTCTGCTCGAACGGGTACAGGTTGACCACCAGCAGGTCGAACGCCGCGATGTCCAGCTTCCGCAGCTGCTCGACGTGGTCGGCGTTGCCCTGGTCGGCCAGCAGCCCGGCGTGGACGCGCGGGTGCAGCGTCTTGACGCGGCCGTCCAGCGACTCCGGGAAGCCCGTGACCTCTTCGACCGGCGTGACCGGGACCCCCGCGTCGGCGATGACCTTCGCGGTGCCGCCGGTGGAGACGATCTCGACGCCGGCCGCGTGCAGGCCGGTCGCGAGGTCCAGGAGGCCCGCCTTGTCCGAGACGCCGATCAGCGCCCGGCGGACCGGGCGCCGTCCCAGGTCAGTGCTCACGAAATGTCACCTTTCGTCCGTCCACGGTGCAGCCACCGCGGCCGAGTCGCTCGATCGTTTCCACCAAAAGCCTGCGCTCGACGGCCTTGATCCGTTCGTGCAGGACGTCTTCGGTGTCGTCGTGCTCCACGACGACGGCTTCCTGGGCGATGATCGGCCCGGTGTCGACCCCGGCGTCCGCGAAGTGCACGGTCGAGCCGGTGACCTTGACGCCGGCCTCGAGCGCGTCGCGGACCGCGTGCATCCCGGGGAACGACGGGAGCAGCGCCGGGTGCGTGTTGACCACCGTGAACCGGCTGAGGAACTGCTCGCCCAGGATCTTCATGAACCCGGCGGACACGACGAGGTCGGGCTGGTACACCGCGACGGCCTCGGTCAGCGCCTTGTCCCAGGCGGCGCGGTCGGGGTGGTCGGCGACGCGGACGGTGAACGCCGGGACGTTCACGCGTTCGGCGCGGGTGAGGGCCTCGATGCCGGTGCGGTCGGCGCCGACCGCGAGGACCTTGGCCGGGAAGCCGGACCGGCCGGTGGCGTCCAGCACCGCCTGCAGGAGGGTGCCGGAGCCCGACGCGAGCACGACGAGCTTCACCGGAGTGGGCAGCTCCAACCGTTGAGACAGAGCGGGCTCCTTGCCGCGGGCGGTGCGCAGCCGGTGCGCACGGCGCTTCACCAGGTCACGACAACCCTAACGGTCGGCCTCGTCCGGCTCGACGTCGCCGCAGGTCTCGGTGCCTCCGGTCACAGCTTCGTCCTCGGCCGGGACGTCCTCGAGCCCCGCACTTTCACGTGAAAGTGCGGGGTCCTGGTCGGACCTTTCACGTGAAAGTGCGGGCTCCTCGGACTCTTCGGGCTCTTCTTCGTCCTCTTCGGACGCTTCCGCTGCTTCGAGCTCCTCGACGGCTTCGGCTGCTTCTTCGGCGTCGATGTCGTCGGCGTCTTCGAAGGCTTCGTTGTCCTCAAGCGCTTCGGGCGGCGGCGCGGGCGGCTCGTGCTCACCCGCGAAGAACGCGACGAACGAGCCCGGGATGACGATCCAGCAGAACGCGACGACCGACGCGACCCCGACCGGCACGCTCACCGGGTCGAACGGGCCGTCGCCGAGCCGGCCGCCGGCCAGCGTGCCCAGCACGACGCAGCCCAGCGCGACCACCACCCCGGCGACCGCGACCGTCCGGATGCGCTGTGCCGGGTCGGCGTCGGCCCGGCGCAGCGACCAGCCGACCAGCACGCCGGTCGCCGCGGGCAGCAGGAGCAGCGCCGGCCACCAGGCGCTGTGGTGCTCGGGCAGGCCGCCGAGCAGCGGGACACCCGGCACGGCGCCGCCGCGGTACCCGAACATCCCGACGTTCAGGTCGCCGATCGAGAAGCCGGGCCCGGTGACGAACGACAGCCCGGCCGTCACGGCGTTGGGCAGGTAGAGCAGCGAGAGCAGGAAGAGCCCGAAGCTGCTGCCGAACGCGGGCTCGTACATGTCGGCCACCGTCGACCACGACAGCGCCGTCGCGACCGTGAACACCGCGGCGCCGCAGGCCACCAGCACCGCGAGGCCCGCCGCGCCCGCGCGGACCCCGCGCAGCGCCAGCGGGTCGAGCCGGTCGGCGACGACGTCGGGCAGCCCGCAGCTCCGGAAGACGCCCACGGCCGAGGCCGCTCCGGCGAGCAGTCCCGGCACGGCGAAGGCCGTCACCGGGTTCGCCGCCACCGGGGACCCTTGGGCGCAGAACGCGATGACCAGCCCGAACAGCGCGTGCGCGCCGGTGATCGTGACGACCACCGGCAGCGCTTCGCGGGGCGACCGGCAGCCGAGGCGCTGGGCGGCGCCGGACGCCGTCCGCGCGGCCAGCGCGAGCGCCCCCAGCGTCGGCAGCAGCGGCAGGACGCCGAGCGGGTGGCCGCCGAGGCCGAGGCGCACCTGGTGCGCGGCGAGCCAGCCGGGCCCGGCCGCGAGCAGCACCCCGGTGCCGGTGAAGGCGCCGCGGCCGGCGGTCAAGGTGACCAGCGTCAGCAGCGTCGCGACGGCGGCGTAACCCGTGACCAGAGGGCCGAGCGCGGCGGCGAGCAACACCCGCACCCGCGCCGCCCGGGAAAGTTCGACGTCGGGTTCGAGGTCGCCCACCGGCTCTTCGCGGGAGTCGGTGAGCACGTCCATGATCCGCACCCTGACATCCGCGCTGCTCCGACCGGGTGAGCCACGCCGCCGTCGGCCGGCGTGGGGAAGCTAACCCACCCGGTCGAGTAACGCCCGGAGCGCAAAACACCCGCCGTGACACAGAGCGTCACAGCGGGTGTTTTGGACCGGCGTCAGTTCGACTTGCCGAAGCCACCGGGCGGCGTGCCCGGGTTGTCCGACGGCGGCTGCTGGAAGAACGAGCCCTGCTGCGGGGCGTACGTCGTGGCCTGCTGCCCCGGCGGCGGCGTGGTCGACGGCGGGTTCGGCGAGCCGTACTGGCCCTGCGAGAACGGCGCCGACGGCTCGCCCGTCTGGGCCACCGGGCCCGGCGGCTGCTGGCCGTACTGCTGACCCGGCTGGCCGTACTGCTGCTGGCCGGGCTGCCCGCCCTGGCCCGGCTGGCCGTACTGGGCGCCGTACTGCGGGGCAGCGGCCGGCTTCGACGCCGGCGGCTTGATGACGTCGTGCTCGATCAGCAGCGCGGCGACCGCGGCGGCCATCTGCAGGAAACCCAGGATCAGGATGACGGTGACGATGCCGGGCGTCGTCTGCAGGCTGATCAGCGTGTCGAGGACGTCGAGCGCCCCGAGGACGCTGAACAGCGCCGCGAACGGCAGCGTCTTCGGGCCCCTCGGCAGCACGTGGAGCCCGGCGAGCAGACCGCCACCGAGCAGGAAGACCCCGCCGAGGCCGACTTCACCGGCGTCGGCGAAACCGAGGAAGTACTGCACGAGGCTGAGGGCGGCGACGACCAGGGCGAGCAGCATCGGCAGGTTCTGCGGCAGACCCGCCGGACCCGACGGCGCCTGGTGCGAGTGGTGCTGCTGCGGGAGGCCACCGGTGGGCAGCGGTCCGGGGGGCTGCTGGCCGCCACCCTGCTGGGGGTAGCCGGGCCCGCCGCTGGGGAAGGTCATCGGATGCACTCCTGTCGGTTCGACCGGCACTCCGGGGTGCGAGGACACCCGGGGAAGACGAGGCGGCTTGCGTGCGCAGAACGCTAGCGCACTCGGTGGCCACCGACCCATCAGACGCGTGAATACCTCAGGAGGTTTCGTCCCGAAACGCAGGAGAGCCGGGCACCTGTGCGGCGCCCGGCTCCACCTGCGGTTACTCGCTGTGCTCAGCCGAGGTTGTTGTACAGCTCACGCGCGAGGACGGCGGTCTCGCTCGGGGTCTTCCCGACCTTGACGCCGGCGGCCTCGAGGGCCTCCTTCTTCGCGGCGGCCGTGCCGGAGGAGCCCGACACGATGGCGCCCGCGTGGCCCATGGTCTTGCCCTCGGGCGCGGTGAAGCCCGCGACGTAACCGACGACCGGCTTCGTCACGTTCTCCTTGATGTAGGCCGCGGCACGCTCTTCGGCGTCGCCACCGATCTCGCCGATCATCACGATGACCTTGGTCTCGGGGTCCGCCTCGAACGCCTCGAGGGCGTCGATGTGCGTGGTGCCGATGATGGGGTCACCGCCGATGCCGACCGCGGTGGAGAAGCCGATGTCCCGCAGCTCGTACATCATCTGGTAGGTCAGCGTGCCGGACTTCGACACGAGGCCGATCTGGCCCGGGCCGGAGATGTCGGCCGGGATGATGCCGGCGTTCGACTTGCCCGGGCTGATCACGCCGGGGCAGTTCGGCCCGATGATCCGGGTCGTGCCGCCCTTCGCGACCGCGTGCGCCCAGAAGTAGGCCGAGTCGTGCACCGGGATGCCCTCGGTGATGACGACCGCGAGGGGGATCTCGGCGTCGATCGCCTCGACGACCGCGTCCTTCGCGAACTTCGGCGGCACGAAGATGACCGACACGTCCGCGCCGGTCTCCTTGATCGCCTCTTCGACCGTGCCGAAGACCTTGAGGTCCTTGCCCTCGATGGTGACGGTCTGGCCGGCCTTGCGGGCGTTGACGCCACCCACGATGTTCGTGCCGGACTTCAGCATCTTGGTCGCGTGCTTCATGCCCTCGGAGCCGGTGAGCCCCTGCACGATGACCTTGCTGTTCTCGTTCAGGAAGATCGACATCTTCACGCACCTGCCGCGGCGAGCTCGGCAGCCTTGTCGGCCGCGTTGTCCATTGTGTCCACCACGGTGACCAGCGGGTGGTTCGCGTCGGCCAGGATCTGGCGACCCTCGACGACGTTGTTGCCGTCCAGGCGGACGACCAGCGGCTTGGTGGCCTCGTCGCCCAGGATCTTCAGGGCCTCGACGATGCCGGTGGCCACCGCGTCGCACGCGGTGATGCCGCCGAAGACGTTGACGAAGACGCTCTTCACGTCGGTGTCGTTGAGGATGACGTCCAGCCCGGCCGCCATGACCTCGGCCGACGCGCCGCCGCCGATGTCGAGGAAGTTCGCCGGCTTCACGCCGCCGTGCTTCTCGCCCGCGTACGCCACGACGTCCAAAGTGGACATGACGAGGCCCGCGCCGTTGCCGATGATGCCGACCTGGCCGTCGAGCTTGACGTAGTTGAGGTTCTTGGCCTTGGCCTTCGCCTCGAGCGGGTTCTCCGCGTCCTTGTCCACCAGGGCCTCGTGGCCCGGCTGGCGGAAGTCCGCGTTCTCGTCGAGGGTGACCTTGCCGTCGAGGGCGATGATCTTGTCCTGCGGGTCGCGGACCAGCGGGTTGACCTCGACCAGCGTGGCGTCCTCGGAGACGAAGGTCTCCCAGAGCTTCACGACGACGTCGGCGGCCTCGTCGATGATGTCGGCCGGGAAGTTGCCGGCCTTCAGGATCTCGAGCGCCTTCGCCTTGTCGACACCGGTGATCGAGTCGACCGGGATCTTGGCGAGCGCCTCGGGGCGCTCGACGGCGAGCTGCTCGATCTCCATGCCGCCCTCGGAGGACGCCATCGCCAGGAAGGTCCGGTTGGACCGGTCCAGCAGGAAGGAGAAGTAGTACTCGGACGCGATGTCCGAGGCTTCGGCCACGAGCACGCGACGCGTGATGTGGCCCTTGATGTCGAGGCCGAGAATGGCTTCCGCCTTCTCCTTCGCCTCGTCCGGCGTCTGGGCCAGCTTGACGCCGCCCGCCTTCCCGCGGCCGCCGACCTTCACCTGCGCCTTGACGACGACCTGGTTGCCGATCTGCTCCGCGGCGGTCTTGGCTTCTTCGGGGGTGCTAGCCACCGAGCCCGGCAGAACCGGTACTCCGTGGGCGGCGAAGAGATCCCTCGCCTGGTACTCGTAGAGGTCCACTACTCCAGTCTCCTGACGACACGCCACTGCAGGTGGTCCGCGACCGGACCGCGCTGTCGGACCAGTCGAGGTTAGCGACCTGCGCGAACGGCGGGGACTCCGCATCCGGTGAAGTCGGTCACCGTGTGCGGTCAGACGGTGTTCCCGAGGTGTGAGACCGCCCACCGGACAACCATTTCGCGGCTTCGGAGGGGGTCTCGAAGTCTCCGGCCGTGAAGAGGCGGAGGTCGTGGAGGGTGTCCTCGAGGTGGCCGGGCGGAGGCTCGCCGAGCACGCCGACGGCGTCGGGGTCCTCCTGTTCGGCCGTGCGGACGATCTGTTCGACGGTGTCGAGGGGCCCGGCGTGGATGACCTCCATGCCTTCGTCGCGGAGGGTGCGGGCGAGGGAGACGGCCGTGGGGTCGGGGCGGGTGAACTCGACCAGGAGCACTCGGAGGCGGTTGCGGGTCATGGGGTGGGGTCGTTCCGGGTGAGGTTCGGGTGGGCGGCGCTCGTTGGTCGGGGTGCGCTCGGCAGCGCGCAGGCCGGCGGCGCGGCAGCTAGGACGGGGGCGTCACTCGGCGGCTGCGCGTCACTCCATGCCGCGTCGGCCGGTGGTGGGGTGCTCATCGGCCGGGCTTCATGGGGCACGGCGGGTGCCCGCCGCCGACATTCCCGCCGCGATGAGCAGGGCGGCCGCTGCGGCGAGCGTGACCCAGAAGCCGGTTGCCGGGCTTGCGTTGCCGAGGGTGCCGCCGACCAGGGGCAGCTCCGCCGCGTGGAGCGCCGCCAGCAGTGCCGCGCCGGTCAGCAGCGCCGCTGCGGGCTTCGGGCGTGAGCGCAGGGCCAGCCCCGCCGCGCCCACCACCACCGCCGCCGCCGTGAACAGGCCCCACGACGGGGTGTCGAGGTTCGACCAGAGCCCGGGCGCCACGTAACCCGGCACGCTGAAGACCGGCAGCCCGAACCCGGCCACCGCCAGCACCCCGCCGGCCACCACCGGGGTGAGTACGCCGGCGGCTGCCGTTGTGCCGTCGCCCGCGTCCTCGCGTTCGACTACTCCGGTCCCGGCGGCGGCGAGTGCGGCCAGGACCGCGAGGACGAGGGCGGCGAACGTCCAGGCGGCTCCGGCGCCGAGGTCATACGTGAACGCGGGCGCCGCGCCGGTCGGGCCGGCGCCGCCGAAACCGGCGAGGTTGCCGGCCTGGGTCGCGGTGAGTGCGGTGTTGAGGACGGCCGTGCCGGCCAGGACGACCCCGGCCCAGGCGACCCCGAGAACCGGCCGCGCGACGGCGGCCGTCTTCGGCACGAGCGTCCCGAGTGCGACGACGGCGAGCACCACCGCGGCGACGAGCAGGAACCACCGGGCCGGACTCTCGGCGGCCGCGCTGACCGGCGCGGTGGCGCCGGGGTTCAGTGCGCTGACCGCGACCTGCGGCGCGAACGTGCCGATCACGGCGGCGAGCGCGGTGGCGAGGCCGAGCAGTCCGGTGGTGAGCCGCCACCAGAAGAGGCCGGGGAGCTTCAGGTCGGCTTCGGTGTCGGCGGCTTTCTCGGTGAGCCGGGTGAAGGCGAGGCCGCCGATGATCGCCGTCGTGACGAGGACGAGGACCGGGCCCCAGGCGACGTGCAGGTCGTCGCGGTAGAGGCCGGCCAGCACGGGCGGCGCGGCGACCCCGAAAGCGGCGGCGGTCAGGCCGGCGAGCGCGCCCCGGGCGACACGTTCGTTCGGCGCGGCGAGGGCGAGCGAGGCGGCCAGCGGCAGCGCAGCGGCGAGCAGCAGGTAGCCGCCGAGCGCGGGCCAGGGCCCTTCGAAAGCCGAGCGCGCGAGGAGGAAGCCGTTGTCCGAGCCCACGGGAGCGGTCAGCAGCCCGACCGACGCCGTGACGGCGAGCAGCGGGACGAGCAGGCGCCACCGGCGGCGTTCGGGCTCGTCGTCCCTCCGGTTCGCCCGCCAGGCGGCGACGCCCGCGGTCACGGAGAGCACGTCCGCGACGAGGAGCAGCCAGAACCCGGCGCCGACGGCCGAGCCGCCGACGAACCGGACGGGCAGGTAGAGCTCGGGCCGGATGGTGAGGGGGCCGTTGACGGCGAACTGCAGGTCGAGCACCAGCCGGCCGGGCGCGAGGGCGGCGAGGCCCAGAACGATCCCGCCGGCCAGCCCGGTCTTCCCCGCGCCGGCGGCCCAGATCGCGGCGACGGCGGGGCCGAGAGCGAGGACGGCCAGCGGGGGCCAGCCGGCGAACCCGGGCCCGGCGGCCGGCGAGACGGGAACAAAGGCGGCGACGGCAAGAGCGACAGCGGCCAAGGCGGCGAGCACAAGGGCGACGCGGAGGGGGCCGCGGTCGGTGTCGTCGGCCCAGAGTTCACGCGGGTCGTAGGCGGGTTCCGGCTTTTCGTCGGCTTTCAGCGCGGACTTGGCGGGTTGCGCCGCGGGCTTCCGCTTGCCGGTGGGACGGGAGGTCGCGGAGCGCGAGGCGGGCCCGGAGGAACGGGGGTCCGGGTCGGGCTCGGGATCGCGGGGAGAGCCGGGGGCGCTCCCGGTGGGGTGCTCTGAGCGTGGGGGCATTGCCCGCGACGCTAGCAAGCCCGGCCGTTCGGAGCCCGCCACCGTGGCCCGAGTCGCCGAGCGGCGGGTGGCGGTCGGCGGGTGCGGCGACGGGCATGGGTGGCGATGCGGGTTGAGGTCGACCCGCGGCGGTTGGTGCGGGTTGCCGATTGGCGCGGTAGTCCGAGGCGGGGGAGCTGGTTCGCGGCGATTCGGGCGGGCCGCTGGGTGGTGAGGCGAGTGCGCGGCTATCGCCCGGACGGCAAGCGGTGGAGGCGCCCCTCGGCAGCTGCGTGCGCGCCGGGCGGTGAGGCGAATGCGCGGCTGTCGCCCGGTCGATAAGCGGCGGGGACGCCATCGGCAACTGCGTGGACGCCGGGCGGTGAGGCGCGCGCGATCGTCGGCGGGGCGTGGGGCGGCCGCCCAGGGGTGGCGGCCGCGGTACCCCTGGGGCGGTCGGCGCAGTTGCGGCGCCGGAGGCTGGGGGCCGCAGTGGGTGCGGAAAAGGGGCTGGTGCTGGGCGGGGAGGCTGCGTTGAGTCCCCGAGGTGCCGGATTCGATGACCGCCGCCGCCCTGGGGCGAGTCGGTGAGTGGCGGGTTCTTGTCGGCGAACGGATCGGCTCTTGCGCGTCGGCGGGGTCCGAAATGGGCGTTGTGGGCCTTTTTCGGGGCCGCCGCGGGGCGATCAAGGCGTCGAAGAAGCCTCAACATCGGCTCGCAAACCCTTATTCCGCGACTTTTGGCCTCAAACATGCCCCGGAGGACCTCTGGTGGTCCTTCACCGGCTTCGGACCCTGTAAGCCAAGTCACACCGAACGCGGTAAACCCCCTCTAACTTTGGGTAATTGGCACAGGTGAGCGCCGGATCGGAGCGACCCGTTCGGCCGACGCGGGGGCCAGATCTTGCTTACAGCGGTGCCCCTTCGTTACTGTCCCCCGGTCCCCATTACAGTCAGGTCACGAAGTAGGACGACGAGCGAACCACCCCCGAGGTTGGCTCACCGGGTTCCCCCGCCCGCAGTCCTCAGACCCGGCTCCCCGACGATGGAAGGCCCTGTCTTGGCTTCACACCGCTCCCCCGGCGGCCAAGCTCCTTCCCCGGCACTGAAGGACGCACTGGAAGGTGCGGTCGTTCGTGTCCGGGGTGCGCACCGCATCGCCCCGCCCTCCTCGGCCCTTCGCGGCCGTGTTGTGGTTGCCGCTGTTGCGGCCGGTGCGTTCGCTGCCGCTGCTGCGGGCTCGACCCTCAAGACAGTCACCGACTCCGACGTCGCCGTGACGCCGCTGGCCAACAGCCAGGACGCCAGCGCTTCCCTGACCGCGGGGGGTGCGGGCACCGGGGGCGCCCCGGAGCTCCTGCCGACCGGCCACGCCGTCGACGCCTCCGCCGAGGCCGCGAAGCTTTCCGACAGCGCTTCGATCACCCAGGCCCGCGAGCAGCGCGAAGCCGACGCCGCCAAGAAGGCCGCCGAAGAAGCCGCTCGCCCGAAGACCTGCCTGCCGGCGCACGGCACCTTCACCTCGGGCTTCGGCGCCCGGTGGGGCACGAGCCACCTCGGCATCGACATCGCCAACGCGATCGGCACCCCGATCTACGCCGCCTCCGACGGCACCGTGATCGACGCCGGCCCCGCCAGCGGCTTCGGCCTCTGGGTCCGCGTGCAGCTCGACGACGGCACGATCCAGGTCTACGGCCACATGAACAGCTTCTCCGTCAAGGAGGGCCAGAAGGTCAAGTGCGGCCAGCAGATCGCCGAGATCGGCAACCGTGGTCAGAGCACCGGCCCGCACCTGCACTTCGAGGTCTGGCAGAACGGCACGAAGAAGATCGACCCCCGGCCTTGGCTGGCCGCGCGCGGCATCGTCATCTGAGCCGGCCGACCACACCACCAGGTCGTCCAGACCACCCGAGCCGGAACCGCGGCCGCACGCCGACGCGGGAAACCCGGCCGTAGCACCATGATCCGCCGCCGAGGACCGATGACGCTCCTCGGCGATGAGAACACCCGGCACCCGCGCCGCGCGATCACCTGACGCCGAAAGCTCCTCAGGCCGCCGCCACCAAGCGCGGACACCCAAGACCACGCCGAACCTCGCCAAAGCCGCCTGAAAGCCTCTCAGCGCCCGGAAACGGCTAACGCTGCCCATCGGGCAACCGCCGGATGAAGTACGCCACGGCGACCTGCCACACCGTGCAGAACTCCGCGGAGCGGCGCGCAGGCAGCCAGCCCCACGGGACGCGGGCCCCGGCGCCCCCCGCGGAGCGGACACGCGCGGCACTCCGGGCTCTGGTCGTCCAGCGGCGTCCCCGGCCGCAGGTGACACAACGCCCGTCCGCGCCGAGCTCGTGCTGCCTGAGCAGCGCTCGCCAGGCGGCGGCCAGCCGGCACGCCTCCGCTCCCGCACGCGAAGAAATTCCTGAGGCCCCCGAAGGCTCCGGACCCCGATCCGCAACCGTCGTCCCCAGGACTCCTCGCAAGTATTTTTGTACCCCGTCGGCCACCAGGTGAAACAGCACCGCGTCCACACCAGACTACCCCCTTCGTCGAACCTGTGTTCGATTGCAGGGTCAGTTCTACCGGTGGGGTACGACGATTCCGGCGGCGATCGGGATGATCGACGCTGGGTTCACTCGGACGGGTGTTAGAGCTTCACCATCGGCACGCTGCCGATCAGCATCAGGCGGACCTTGCCGGCGGCGCCGAAGTCGATCGTCGCGGTCGCGCGCGGGCCGACGCCGTCGCACGAAACCACCGTGCCCAGGCCGTACTTGTCGTGGCTGACGCGGTCGCCGACGTCCAGCTTCAGCGCCACCGTGTCCTTCCAGCCCTTGCCGAACGAGCTGACGCCCGGGGACGAAGACGACGACGAAGACCGGCCGCCCCAGGTGGTCGCCGCCCGCGGGGTGCCCCGCGAACCGCTGCCGAACGAACCGAAGCCGCGGCTCGACGGCTCCAGCCGCCGCCAGTCGACGAGGTCCGGCGGCAGCTCGTCCAGGAACCGCGAAGCCGGGTTCATCGACGGCTGTCCCCACGCCGACCGCGTGATCGCGCGCGAGACGTACAACCGCTTGCGGGCCCGCGTGATCGCGACGTACGCGAGCCGCCGTTCCTCCGCCAGTTCCGTCGGGTCGCCCAAAGCCCGCATGTGCGGGAAGACGCCGTCCTCCCAGCCGGTGCAGAACACCACCGGGTACTCCAGGCCCTTCGCGGTGTGCACGGTCATCAGCGTGACCACGCCCGCGCCGCCGTCGCCGTCCTCGCCGCCGTCCGGCGAAGGCACCGAGTCGGCGTCTGCGACCAAGGACACACGCTCGAGGAACGCGGGCAGCGAACCCGGCGCCGGGACGCCTTCGTCCACGACCAGCTCGGCGTTCTCGTCCGCGACGATCTCGGCGGTGATCTCGGTGAACTCCCGCGCCACCGTGACGAGCTCGTCCAGGTTCTCCACGCGCGTGTGGTCCTGCGGGTCTTCCGACTCCTCGAGCTCGATGCGGTAGCCGGTCTTCTCCAGCACGGCTTCGAGGACGTCGTGCACCTCGGCGCCGGCCGTGATCAGGTCGCCCAGCTCGTCGAGCAGCCCGACGAACCCGCTGATCGCCTTGACCGAGCGCGGGTTCAGCAGCGCCACCTTGCCCTCGACGGCGTCCCGCAGCGCCGCCGCGAACGAGATCCGCTCACGCTCGGCGTGCGTCGCCACGACGGCTTCCGCGCGGTCGCCGATGCCGCGCTTGGGCACGTTCAGCACGCGCCGCAGGCTGACCGTGTCCTCCGGGTTCGCCAGCACGCGCAGGTACGCGATCATGTCGCGGACTTCGCGCCGCTCGTAGAACCGCACGCCGCCGACGACCTTGTACGGCAGGCCGAGCCGGATGAAGATCTCTTCGAAGACGCGGGACTGGTTGTTGGTGCGGTAGAAGACGGCGACGTCGGAGTAGTCGGCCTCGCCCTTCTCCGCCAGCGCGTCGATCTCGTTCGCGACGAACGCGGCTTCGTCGTGGTCGTTGTCCGAGACGTAGCCGACGATCTTCTCGCCGTCGCCCGAATCCGTCCACAGCCGCTTCGCGCGCCGGTTCGGGTTGCGCTCGATGACGGCGTTCGCCGCGGACAGGATCGTCTGCGTGGAGCGGTAGTTCTGCTCCAGCAGGATGGTGTGCGCGTTCGGGAAGTCCCGCTCGAACTCCTCGATGTTGCGGATCGTCGCGCCGCGGAAGGCGTAGATCGACTGGTCCGCGTCACCGACGACGACGAGCTCGGCCGGGTCGACGCCGGCCTCGTTCGGCGCGGTCCCGGCCAGCTCGCGCACCAGCGTGTACTGCGCGTGGTTCGTGTCCTGGTACTCGTCGACCAGCACGTGGCGGAACCGCCGCCGGTAGTACTCGGCGACGGCCGGGAAGGCCTGCAGCAGCGAGACCGTGCGCATGATGAGGTCGTCGAAGTCGAAGGCGTTGGCCTGGTTCAGCCGCCGCTGGTACTCGACGTAGACCTCGGCGACGCGGCGCTCGAGGTCATTGCTCGCGTTCGCCGCCGCCTCTTCGGCGTCGACGAGCTCGTTCTTCAGGTTCGAGATGTGGATGGCCAGCGTGCGCGCGGCGTAGCGCTTCGGGTCGATGTCGAGGTCCCGCGCCACCAACGTGATCAGCCGCTTGGTGTCGTCGGAGTCGTAGATGGAGAAGCTCGACGACATGTCCAGCGTCTTGGCCTCGCGGCGCAGGATCCGCACGCACATCGAGTGGAACGTCGACACCCACATCGCGTTCGCGCGGCGCCCGACGAGCGCGGCGACGCGTTCGCGCATCTCGGCGGCGGCCTTGTTGGTGAACGTGATGGCCATGATCTCGCCCGGGTGCACACGCCGTTGCCCGAGCAGGTAGGCGATCCGGCGGGTCAGCACCCGGGTCTTGCCCGATCCCGCGCCCGCGACGACCAGCAGCGGGCCACCGGCGTGGGTGACGGCTTCGCGCTGGGCGGGGTTCAGGTCGTCGAGCAGATCGGCCTGCCCGCCGGAAGCGGGCTTGCGCGCGGGGGTCTCGGCGGGGAGATCGAAGAGGGTGTCCATCGTCTGTCCACGCTACCCCGGGCGGGTGGGCTACCGCGGCAGGCGTAGCGGGAGATGTCGCCTGGCGCCCGACGCGCGGGGACCGCGGCGCGCGGAGCATCGACGGACATGGAAGACACCAGCCCCGCCCGCATCCGGGCCGCCGACGCCGATCGCGAACGCGTCGCCACCACCGTCCAGTCCGCCGGCGCCGAAGGCCGGCTCACCCTCGAAGAGGTCGAAGAGCGCCTCACCCGCGTCTACGCCGCGCGGTTCACCGACGAGCTCGCCGCGCTCACCACCGACCTGCCGCGCCCGGCGCCGCCGCGGCCCGGCTTCCCGCTGACACGCACGGCTTTGCGGCGTCATCCAGCGCTGCGCGTCCACCTCGCCGTGGTGGTCGCGGTCGCGGTGCTGCTGGTCGTCCGGTGGGCGGTGCTGGGCGCCGGGTTCTTCTGGCCGGCGTTCCCGGTGTTCTGGCTCGCGGTCAGCCTGGTGCTGCACGCGCGGGCGCGCTCGTTCCGTGAGAACGCGCGGACCGCTGTGCCATACTGATTCCATGCGGCACCACGCAGAGCGATTTTTCTACGGGACCCGGACTCCGGCTCCCGTGATCGCGTAGTGCCCAGACCGCCATCACGCCAGCCCCGGAGTCCACGGACCCGGGGCTGTCGCCGTCCCTGGGGCCGGGTCCGGGCCTCGAGGAAGAGGTCCCGATGAACGCACAAGCGACGAACGCCGACGGCCAGCCCGCCGAGCACACCCCCGCGGGCGACGACATCGCGTCGCTGCGCCAGGAGATCGACTGGCTGGACAAGGAGATCCTGCGGCTGGTGAAACGCCGGGTCGAGGTGTCCAAGACGATCGGGGCCGCGCGGATGGCCGCCGGCGGCACGCGGATCGTCTACAACCGCGAGATGGACGTGCTCGCGCGCTACCGCGAGCTTGGCCCCGAGGGCCGCCAGCTGGCCATGGCGCTGCTGAACCTGGGCCGCGGGCGGCTCGGCCGGTAACGGTTGGCCGAATTCGGGGTCTTCCCCGAGGCACCGGCGCCCCCGGTGCGGGCAGACTGGGGGCATGGAGTGGCTCGTGAACCTCATCGCCGTCATCGTCGCGCTCGTGAGCGTGCTGGCCGCGCTGGGCCATGTGGGGTATCTGGCGCTGTTGAACAATGCAGCGGGTAAGCGGGCCGGCGGCGCTCCCGTGGCGCAGTACGTCCGGAGCCGCTGGGCTGTTGCCGGCGGTACCACCGCGGCGTCGCTGTTCGCCTGGTTGCTCACGTCCGGGGGAACGACGCTGGACATCCTGGCGATCATCCTTGCGGCGGGTAGCGGAGCGGTGGCGACGAAGGCGCTGCAGTCCACGCGTGACCGTTATCGCACCGGCGGCTGAACCCCGTCTGAACTGGGCTGATGGCGCTGCGTGAAATCGCGCGGCGCCACTTTCGCCCGATCGGTCGCGCCCGACCGAGTGAAACCTCTGCAACTTGCAGCTTCGAGGGCGACTTTCTACGCCGGATGCTCCTAGGGTTGAGGCCGTGAGGACCCTTGCGTCTGGGTCGGGCAGAGCCCGGGAGACGCGCGGGGGCACCGGCCCTGCGCGTCCAGTCTCGCATGCGCGTGCATCTGCGCAGGATTCCGAACAGGATTTCGCTCGTGAGGATGGTGCTCCGATCGGGTTGCTCCGGCGCCGGACGGCGTCAGGACCGGACAGCGTGGTGGTCGATCCCACATGAGCAACGGCACGGAGTTCCACGGACGCGGCGGCGCCCCCGCGCACCCCGGACGGCACCGGCCGGGGAGCGCGGAGAGCTGGACGCCGCCCCTGCCGCAGCACCGCCCGCCGCGGCATCACGCCGCCGGGCCGCCGGTCGACCCGCCGGTGTCCGGCTCGCTCCCGCTCCCCCAGCCCGCTTCGCCGTGGCAGGACGGCCATCCGTTGCTGCCCCAGCCTCGCGACCGGCGGCCCGCGCCGCCGCTGTTCCCCGCCGCCCACGGCAGCCTCCCCCTCGACGACACCCCCGAGACCGGCCCGGACACCGCCGAGTCCCGTGAAGAGCAGGCCGCCCGGCGCACCCGGGTCACGCTGGTGACCCCGCGGCCGCGGGACGCCGACCAGGAGGACGACGACGTCCGCGTCTACGCGGTGCCCCCGATCGACGGGCTCGGCGGCTTCACGATCGGCTCGGTCCCGGCGTCGGTGACCCCGCCGAAGACCTGGCGCAAGGCGGCCTGGTTCGCCACCGGCGCGTCCGGCGCCGTGGTCGTCGGCCTGCTGTGCGCGGGCTCGTTCCTGGTCGGGAAGCCGGCGATGGACCAGTCCGTGCAGGGCTCGTGGCCGGGCTACCAGGGCGTCCCGACCGTCGTCGACCCGACCGGCGAGCCGCTGCCACCGTCGGAAGGCGGGGGCGCCGCGGGGCCGGACACCGGCACGTCCCGCCCGGCCGACGACGCCTCGGGGACGACCACCAACGGCGGGGGCGCCGGGCCGGTCGACGGGGTCGTCCCGCCGCCCACCGGCCGCACGAGCAGCGACACCACCGGCTCCTCGACCGCCGGCACGACCACGCCGGACGGCGCGCCGCGGAAACCACCGGTCATGCCCGCCCAGCGGGAGACCCCGGCCCCGGCGCCGTGGTGGTACTCCTTCCCGCCGGACGCCCAGACCATGGGGGACAACTCCGAGAAGTTCTTCAACACCGTCACCACCGACCCCGGCACGGCGTCTTCGGTGACCACCGGCAACCTTCACGACCAGGGCCCGCAGGCCCTCTCCGAGCGGTACGCGGGCATCGCGTACTTCGAGGTCAAGAAGGTCAGCATCGACCAGCAGCGCGGCGTCACGGTCAACACCGTCGAGGTCACCCACACCGACGGGACCAAGACGACGGAGGAGCGCACGCTGACGTTCGGGGACGGCGACAAGATCACCTCTGACGGCCGGTAACCAAGCCTGCACGTGCGGTTCGCCCGTTCCGATGCACGTGCGGTGCGCCGAGCGGTTATGCCTGGTCCGGGTGGGTGACATAAGCTGCCGCTCGTCGTATCGCGACGGCATTCCGGCGACGGAGCCTGGTGATGGCCGCCCGCACAGGGTTACCTGACGACAGCGGATCCGGAACCGGCCACGAGTCGGCCGTCCGGACCAACCGGAAGCTCGGCCGAACGGCCGAGTGACCGTCCCCGGAACCCCAGAGCGAGGACTTTCGTGCTTGATCGGCAGCGCACACGGCGTGAGGCACAGCACGCCGTCCGCGTCGAGGACGTGATCCCGGCCGAGATTCTCGACGGCGTCGGCGATGCCGACCGCGACTATCTCGAGCAGGTCTTTCGCGACCCGCAGAAGTTCCTGCCGCCGCGGCCGGAGCCGGTCCGCGAGCCGGAGCAGGCCGAGGACGACGGTGAGCCCGAGAGCCGCTTCGTCCGCCGCGCCAAGCTTGCCGGGCTCCTCGGCGCGGGCGCGCTCGTCGCCGGCGCCGTGGTCTTCGCCCCGATGCTGACCCAGGCGCACCGCGCCGCCTCCGCCGACGGCCAGTCCACGCCCGCGGGCTTCAGCGGGGCCGCGGAGCTCGGCGGCCTCGCCGTTCCGCAGCACCAGGCCGGCGGTGGCGCCCCGGAGCAGCACGGGACCACCACCCCGGAGACGCACTCCGGCGGCACGCCGTCCTCGAGCGAGGAGCGCTCGGCCGGCAGCCCGCAGCCGCAGGCGGCGCCCAGCACGGCGCACGCGGTCCCGGACCAGGCCGCCGACGCGCGCAGCGCGGCCCGCAAGATCCAGGCCGTCAAGGAGTTCTACGCCGCCATCGCCGAGAACCCGTCCGGCGCGCTGGCCCAGCTGGCCCCGTCGCTGGCCGACGGCGCCGCCGGTGAGCTGGTCCGCACCTGGAGCTCGATGGACGCCATCGACGTCCAGGAGGGCGACACGCAGATCAACCCGGACGGCTCGATCCTCGCGGTAGCGACGCTGCGCCGGCCGGACGGCGGCCTGCTGCGCGTCACCCAGCTGTTCCGGGTCGCGGACAGCGGCGGGTTGATCACCGAAGCCGAGCTTGTCTCGGCCCAGTACATGTAGCCCATTGCGATCACGCCTTCACCCGTGGTTCAAGTGCCCGTACCGGATTCGTGTGCGCAGAGTGAGCGCCTAGCCTTGTCACGCGTCGGTCCCGGAAAAGCCGGCACACAGCCCACGACATGTGCATACGCTCCAGCCAAGCGGCGCGCGTGTGGCCGCCGCACCAGGCACCGATCCTCACGCCCTGGTGAAGTCGGAGCCCAAAGGGAGGTCGCGTGAGCGACGAGGGTCGTCTGGTCGCCGGTCGATATCGCATCGACGGCCGGATCGGCACGGGCGCGATGGGGGCCGTCTGGCAGGCGCACGACGAGGTCCTGGGCCGCACCGTGGCCATCAAGCAGCTCCTGCTCCAGCCGCACCTGGACGAGCACGACAAGGAAGACGCCCGGCAGCGGACGATGCGCGAAGGGCGGATCGCGGCCCGGCTGCACCACCCGAACGCGATCTCCGTCTTCGACGTCGTCACCGACGACAACGGCCAGCCGTGCCTGATCATGGAGTACCTGAACTCCACCAGCCTGGCCGCCGTGCTGCAGGAACGCCGCACGCTGCCGCCGACCGAGGTCGCCCGCATCGGCGCCCAGGTCGCCGCGGCGCTGCGCGAGGCGCACGCGGTCGGGATCGTGCACCGGGACATCAAGCCGGGCAACATCCTGCTCGCCGGCAACGGCACGGTGAAGATCACCGACTTCGGCATCTCCCGCGCCAAGGACGACGTCACGGTCACCAAGACCGGGATGATCGCCGGCACCCCCGCCTACCTGGCCCCCGAGGTCGCCATCGGCGGCGACCCGGGCCCGGAGTCGGACGTTTTCTCGCTCGGCTCGACGCTCTACGCGGCGTGCGAGGGCCAGCCGCCGTTCGGGCTGTCCGAGAACACGCTGAGCCTGCTGCACGCGGTCGCGGCCGGGCAGATCATCCCGCCGCGCCAGTCCGGGCCGCTGGCGAGCGTCCTGGCCGTGCTGCTGCACCCGGACACGCAGCACCGGCCGACCGCCGAAGAGTGCGAAGAGCTGCTTGCCGCCGTCGCGCGGGGTGAGACGCCGCTCGGCGCGCCCGCGGAGGAGACGATGCTGGCGCCGTCCGCCGGTGTCCTCGGCGCGGCCGCCATCGCCGACCCGAACGCGACCCAGATGTTCGACGAGGTCCCCGTCGGCCACTCGGGCACGCTGCTGGGCGAGGCCGCGCCGACGCAGGCCGTGCCGTACTACGACGAGGACGACTACCCGGAAGGCACCGGCTACCCGGAAGACGACTACGACGGCGGCTACCGCCGTTATCCGGACGACGACGAGCACTACCCCGACGGCGTGCCGCCGGGCTTGGCCGCGACCCGCGCTGTCCCGGTGCCGGGGCACGACCAGACCCGGTACGCCGACGACGATTACGACGACTACGACGACGAGCCGGTCCCGCCGCCTCCGCCGCGGCGTCCGCAGACCAGCCCGGTCGACAAGGACGACGACGGGAAGCCCGGCGCCTGGAAGCGCCCCGCGATCATCGGCGGCGTTGTCGTCGTGGGCCTGGTCGCGCTGGCCGTCTGGCTGCTGAGCCCGAACAACCCGGAGGCGCCGGCGTCCCCGGTGTCGAGCTCCCGGCCGACGCCCGCCGCGACGTCGGAGTCGCTGCCGTCGACGACGGAGGAGCCGACCAGCACCGCGGAGGTGCCGCCGCCGGTCGAAGAGACGACCTCGTCGTCGAAGCGGACGACGTCGCGGCAGACCGAGCCGCAGACGACTCCGAAGACCACGCCGAAGACGACGACGTCCCAGCCGACCAGCGAGGAACCTCCTCCGTCGACGACTCCCCCGACCACGTCGAGCACAGCGCAGGCTGGCTGATGATCGAGGACCCGATTTGAGCTCCGAAGGAACCATCGTCGGCGGCCGGTTCCGGCTGGATCAGCCGATCGGCCGTGGCCGCGCGGGCATCGTGTGGCTGGCGTTCGACACGCGGCTGTTCCGCACCGTCGCGATGAAGCGGATGTACCTGCCGGTCGGCGGCGGTGACCGCGCCGAGCAGGCGCGCGCGGCCGCCATGCAGGAGGGCAAGGACGCGGCACGGATCGAGCACCCGTCCGCGATCAAGGTGTTCGACGTGCTGCCCGACGGCCAGGACGTCTGGCTGGTGATGGAGTACATCCCGTCGCGCAGCATGGCGACGTTCCTCGCCGAGCACGGCCGGCTCACCCCCGACCAGGCGGCGGCGCTGGGCATCCAGCTCGGCAACGCGCTCGCCGCGATCCACGCGGCCGGGTTCGTGCACCGCACCCTCGAGCCGGGCACAGTGCTGCTGGCCGACGACGGCGGCGTGAAGCTCACCGACATCGGCATCAGCGGCGGCGGGCCGCACGCGGCGTACGTGGCGCCGGAGGTCTCGCGCGGGCTGCCGCCGACGCCGGCCGCGGACGTCTTCTCCCTCGGCGCGACGCTCTACACCGCGGTCGAAGGGGTGCCGCCGTTCGGGGACGACGGGCAGTCGTCCGAGCGGCCGCCGCAGAACGCGGGGGTCCTCACCGAGGCGCTGCGCAAGATGCTGCGGATGGACCCGACCACCCGGCCGACGATGTCCGACACGGTCCGTTCGCTGAACGCGATCACCGAAGGCCGCGAGACGGCGTTCATCCCGCCGACCGCGCCTGGGCTGCCGCCCCCGCCGACCCCGCCCTTCAACCCGGCGTACACGCCGGTGGCGCCACCGGCACCGCCGTCGGGGCCGCAGTTCCAGCAGCAGATGCCGCTCCCGCCGTCCGGGGTTTCCCCGGCGGAGGAGACCCAGCGGATGCAGCCGGTGGCGGCGCCGCAGGCGACGCAGTACGCGCCCCCGCCGGTCCCCCGGCCGCAGCAGGCGGGCGGGGACGAGTGGAACCTGCCGGTGTCGAAGAAGACGCTGATCACCGTGGCCGCGATCCTGGCGGCGGTGCTGGTCGGCATCCTCGTCTCGGAGCTGTTCTTCGTCTAAGCGACCTTCGCCGTCGCCTCGCGCATCGCTTCGAGCAGGGTGCGGACGGCCGGCTGCCCCCACGCGCGCGACGCGACGGCGGCGTGGATCGACCGGATCGGCTCCGGGTTGCGGATCCGGCGCACGACGATCCCGGAGTTCTGCGAGCCGAGACCGAGCTCGGGGATCAGGGCGACGCCGATGCCGGCGGCCACGAACCCCTGCGCCGTCTGGTAGTCCTCGGACTCGACGACGACGTTCGGCGCGAAGCCGGCCTGCGCGCACGCGCCGAGCAGGATGTCGCGGCAGATGCCGGGCAGGCCGTCGACGCCGACCCACGGCTCGTCGGCGAACTCGGTCAGGTCGAGCACCCGCTTGCGGGCCAGCGGGTGCGCCCGCGGTAGCACCGCGCGGTACGGGTCGTCGAGCAGGTGCACCAGTTCGACACCCTTGCTGGGCGGCGTCCGGCGCGGGAACACGGTGATCGCGACGTCCGCGTCCCCCGATTCGACGTCGGCCAGCGGGTCGAGCGGCTCGACGAGCTTGAGGTCGAGGTGGATGCCGGGGTGCTCACGGCGGACCGCGGCGATGGCGGGCGGGACCAGCGACGCGCCCGCCGTCGCGAAGTAGCGGACGGCGACGCGGCCGATGCGGCCCTCCTTGAGCTCGGTCAACGCGGCTTCGGCTTTGGCCAGCTCGGCGCTCAGCGTCTCGGCGTGCTCGGACAGCAGGGCGCCCGCCGGGGTCGGCCGGACGCCGCGGCCGACCCGTTCGAGCAGTTCGGTGCCGGCTTCGCGTTCCAGCGCGGAGAGCTGCTGGCTGATCGCGGACGGCGTGTACCCCAGGTTGCGGGCCGCGGCGGTGATCGACCCGCTGGTGATCACGGCGCGGAGGACCTGCATGCGGCGGACGTCGAGCATGCCCAGATCGTACAGCTGAGCTTAAGGGTTCCTGCAGTTATTTTCGCTTGTCCTTACGTCTTTCCGCGACGAAGCTCGGGTCGATCGTCGAAGGAGGACATGGGGTGGGCGAGACGAAGACCCTGCTCAGGATCGCCGCGCTGGCGCTGATGTGGGGTTCGAGCTTCTTTTGGATCAAGCTGGGGCTGGGGATGTTCTCGCCGGTGCAGCTCGTGCTGGCGCGGCTCGTGCTCGGCGCGGCGATGCTGCTGGTGCTGTGCCGCCTGCAGCGGGCGCGCCTCCCGCGCGACCGGCGGCTGTGGGGGCACCTGACGGTCGCGGCGTTCTTCCACAACGCGCTGCCGTTCCTGCTGTTCGCGGTCGGTGAGACGACCGTCGACTCCGGGATCACCGGCGTGCTGAACTCGACCACCCCGCTGTGGGTGCTGCTCGCGGCGCCGATGATGGGGACGTCGTCGCGGATGACCGGGACGCGGCTGGCGGGGCTCCTGGTGGGGCTCGGCGGGATCCTGCTGATCTTCGCGCCGTGGCAGGCGTCGGGCCTGCTGAGCTGGGGCGC
Source organism: Amycolatopsis sp. NPDC104587 (assembly GCF_055583645.1). Lineage (NCBI taxonomy): Bacteria > Bacillati > Actinomycetota > Actinomycetes > Pseudonocardiales > Pseudonocardiaceae > Amycolatopsis > Amycolatopsis sp. NPDC104587. Next base: position 301,675 of record NZ_JBVJNO010000006.1, on the reverse strand, counting down.
GCTGGCCTGCCTCGCGGCGGCGGCGAGCTACGGCTTCGCGTTCGTCTACGAGGGCAAGTACCTGTCGGCGACGTCGACGTCGCCGTACGCGCTCTCGGCCGGGCAGATGCTGCTGGCCAGCGGGTTCCTGCTGCTGGCACTGCCGGCGGGCGGGTTCACGCCGGTGCACTTCCAGCTCGGGCCGCTGCTGGCGATCCTGGTCCTCGGCATCGGCTCGACCGGCATCGCGTTCGCGCTGAACTACCAGCTGCTGGCGAGCGAAGGCGCGGTCGCGGCCTCGGTCGTCGGGTACCTGCTGCCGGTGGTCTCGGTGCTGCTGGGCGCGGTGTTCCTCGGTGAGCAGCTGAACGCGCGGGTGATCGCGGGCATGGTGGTCGTGCTCGGCGGGGTCGCGCTGACCCGGCTGCAGAAGACGGCGGTCACGGCGCCGCCGCTGGTGGAGGAGCGCGTCTAGACGAGACGGCGGTCGGAGGCCCAGCGGGAGAGCTCGTAGCGGTTCGAAAGCTGGGTCTTCCGCAGCACGCTCGACACGTGCGTCTCGACGGTCTTCACCGAGATGAACAGCTCCGACGCGATCTCCTTGTACGCGTACCCGCGCGCCAGCAGGCGCAGGACGTCGCGCTCGCGCGGCGTCAGCAGGTCGAGCTCCGGGTCGTTGATCGGGGCCGAGCCCGGGCGGTCGGCGAACGCGTCCAGCACGAACCCGGCCAGCCGCGGGGAGAACACCGCGTCGCCGTCCGAGACGCGGACCACCGCGCGGACCAGCTCCTTCGACGAGATCGTCTTCGTCACGTAGCCGCGCGCACCGGCGCGGATGACCGCGATGACGTCCTCCGCCGCGTCGGACACCGAGAGTGCCAGGAACACGACGTCCGGCAGCTCGGGGCGGACGCGGCGCAGCACCTCGGCGCCGCCGCCGTCGGGCATGTGGACGTCGAGCAGCACCACCTGGGGCTTCGTCCGGGCGATCCCGGCGACCGCCTCGGCGACCGAACCGGCCTCGCCGACCACGCGGACCTCGTCGGTGATCGAGTCGAGCTCGGTGCGGACCCCGGCGCGGAACAGCGCGTGGTCGTCGACGAGGAACACCTTGACCGGTTCGCGCTGGGTGTCAGTCACGACTTCGAGCATAGCCGCCTCACGCTGCCCCCTTGCCCGCTTTCACCGGCATGGCGAGCTGCACTTCGGTGCCCTCCCCCGGCGCGGTGCGCACCTTGCACGTGCCGCCGTGGCGGGTCATCCGCCCGCGGATCGAGTCGGCGAGGCCGTGGCGGTCGTCCGGGACCAGGTCGGGGTCGAAGCCCTTGCCGCGGTCGCGGACGAACACCGTGACCGACGTCGGCTCGACCTCGGCGAAGACGCTGACCTCCTCGACCCCGGCGTGCTTGGCGGCGTTGACGATCGCCTCCCGCGCGGCCTGGACCAGCGCGACCAGGGACTCGTCCAGCTCTGCGTCGCCGACGACCACCTGGCCGACTGAGATCGCGAAGGTGTCTTCGACCTCGCCGCACGCCGTCGCGAGCGCTTCGGACAGCTGCCCGGCGGCCTGGGTCTCCTCGGCCTTCTCGACGGGCTTGCCGTAGCCGTTGGGGCCGTAGAGCCAGCCGCGCAGCTCGCGTTCCTGGCTGCGGGCCAGCCGCGCGACCTCGCGCGGCTGCTCGCTCTGCTTCTGGATCAGCGCGAGCGTCTGCAGGACGGAGTCGTGCAGGTGCGCGGCGATCTCGGCGCGTTCGTCGGTGCGGATGCGGGCCTTGCGCTCGTCGGAGAGGTCGCGGACCAGCCGCAGCCAGAACGGCACGGTCAGCACGGCGACCCCGATGAGCGTCGCGATGACGGCGATGAGCGCGAACTGGACCTGGTCGAGGGTGCCGCTGCGCAGCACGACGACGGTGATGCCGGTGATCACCAGCGCGACGCCGGCGACGATCCGGATCGCGGCCGACCAGCCGCCACCCCCGAGGAACGCGCCCGCGAAGCCGTCCTTCGCGCCGACCCGCCAGCGGCGGCGCTGCGACTCGTCGGCCTCCCGCCAGACGACGGCGAGACCGAGCATCGCGACCGCCAGCGGCACGGCGACCCAGCCGCTGATGAACCCGGTGAGCGTCCCGCTGGCGACGGCGAGACCGACGCCCAGCGCGATCAGGCCGAACGCCTGCTGGCGCTCCTTCGGCTTGGGCTCTTCCGCGGCTTCTTCGGACTGCTGCTGGACGAACACCCAGAGCAGGCCGTAGGCGAGCAGGCCGGCGCCGTTGAGCGCGGCCAGCAGCGCGAACGCCGTGCGCACCCAGAGGACCGGCACGCCGAGGTGGTCGGCGAGACCACCGGCGACCCCGGCGATCGCGCGGCCGGACCGGCGCCGGAACATCTTGGGCGCGGCCTGGCCGGCCGGGACCACCGGCTGTTCGGCGGTGACCTTTTCGAGGGACTCCTGCACGTGACCCATCGTCACACGCGGGCACGAGGGGTTCCATCGGGGAAACCCCTGAACCGCCGCTGACCCCGGGAACCCGGCTCCGGGAAACCTCAGGGACCATCCCGGATGTCCCCGCGGACGCCGTCCAGCAGACTTTTCGGCATGAGTGGTGCGAGCGAAACGCGGTCGTCGAACGCCTTGAACGGCTTCGAAGAGACCGTCAAGGACTTCTGGGCCAGCCGGCCGCGGCGGCCGCACGCCGGGCGCAAGGTCGCCGGTGTCGCCGCGGGGATCGGCCACCGGTACGGCATCGACCCGGTCGTGGTGCGGATCGCGCTGGTGGTCGCGACGATCTTCGGTGGTTTCGGGCTGACCTTCTACCTGCTGGCCTGGCTGTTCCTGCCGGGTGAGAGCGACGACGTGTCCGGCTTCGAAGGCCTGATCGGCCGGGGCCGCTCGTCGGTGTCGCCGGCGTTCGCCGCGGTGCTGGCGATCCTCACCGTCGCGAGCGCCGGGGGCACGTTCAGCTCCACCTGGTTCGACGGCGGCGGGCTGATCGGTTTTGCGCTCATCGCCACCGCTCTCTATCTGCTGCACCGCAACCGCGGCCACCTCAACCGGCCCGCGCCGGTCGTCGCGCGGTCGCGGTCCGGGGCCTTCACCGGGAACGGAGCCTTCACCATGACCGACACCGCGACCGCCGAGGCGAAGTCGCCGGCGCAGGGCTGGGACCCCCTCGCCGCCGACCCGGCCGGCTGGGACCTGCCCGAGGCGCCTGCTGCGCACGAACCGCCGCCGCCCGTGCCGCCGCCGTCCTACCAGCGCCCGGAGCGGCGCCGGAACTCGAAGGTGGGCTCGGTGACCTTCGCGCTCGCCGTGCTGACCGCCGGCGGCGGCGTGCTGGCGAACCTCAACGGCGCGGGCTGGTTCTCCGCGCAGCACGTCATCGGCCTGGTGCTCGGGGTGGTCGGGATCGGCCTGGTCACCGGCGCCTTCGTCCGGGGCGGGCGCGGCCTGATCGGGCTCGCGGTGCCGCTGGCGATCGCCGGGATGATCCTGACGACCGCGCCGTTCCAGAACTTCGACGTCCGCGGCGGGGTCGGCGACCTCAACGAGACACCGCGCGCGGTGACCGAGCTGAAGCCGCTCTACCAGCACGCGGCAGGCGACATCGACCTCGACCTGACCAAGCTGCCGGCCGGGCTGCCGATCACCACCAACGTGGTCAACGGCGCGGGCGACACCACCATCACCGTGCCGGCGACGGCGGACGTCACCTACGACTGCCACACCGGCGCGGGCAAGACCGAGTGCTTCGGCCGCTCGACCGACGGCATCAGCCAGGAGACGCTGTCCGGGACCGACAACGGCGCCGACGGCGCCGGCGGCCAGAAGATCACCCTGCACGTGTCGAACAGTGTGGGCAACGTGGAGGTGCGGCGTGACTGACCAGAGCCCTTACGCCTACGACAACCCGGCCGAGAGCCGGCCCGCCAAGCGCGGCGGTCTGGACGTCTTCACCCTGATCGTCGGGGTCGCGACGCTGCTGATCTCCGCCTACGTCCTCTCGGACGGCGCGAGCTGGCTGCCGCACTTCGACTTCCGCTGGGTGGTCGCGGGCGGCGCGGTGTTCGTGGGGCTGCTGCTCCTCGGCGCGTCGTTCGGCAAACGCCGGCGCTAGAACCGAAAACCACCACTCTCTCGAGGCCCTGGATCCCACGCCAGGGCCTCGAGTCCTGTCTAGGCCTTACTCCCACTCGATGGTGCCCGGCGGCTTGGACGTCACGTCCAGGACCACCCGGTTGACCTCCGCCACCTCGTTGGTGATGCGGGTGGAGATCCGCTCGAGGACGTCGTAGGGCAGGCGCGTCCAGTCCGCGGTCATCGCGTCTTCCGACGACACCGGGCGCAGCACCACCGGGTGACCGTAGGTCCGGCCGTCACCCTGGACGCCGACACTGCGGACGTCGGCGAGCAGCACCACCGGGCACTGCCAGATGCTGCGGTCGAGCCCGGCCGCCGTCAGCTCCTCGCGGGCGATCAGGTCGGCCGAGCGCAGGGTCTCGAGGCGTTCGGCGTCGACCGCGCCGATGATGCGGATGCCCAGGCCGGGGCCGGGGAACGGCTGGCGCTGGACGATCGTCTCCGGCAGCCCCAGCTCCAGGCCGACGCGCCGGACCTCGTCCTTGAACAGCAGCCGCAGCGGCTCGACCAGCTCGAACTGCAGGTCGTCCGGCAGGCCGCCGACGTTGTGGTGGCTCTTGATGTTGGCCGTGCCCTCGCCGCCGCCGGACTCGACGACGTCCGGGTACAGCGTGCCCTGGACCAGGAAGCGGTAGTCGCCCTTCGCCTTGAGGTCGCGCTCGGCCTGCTCGAAGACGCGGATGAACTCGCGGCCGATGATCTTGCGCTTCTGCTCCGGGTCGGTGACACCGGCGAGCGCGTCGAGGAACCGCTCGCGCGCGTCGATGGTGACGAGGTTGACCCCGGTGGCGGCGACGAAGTCGCGCTCGACCTGGGTGCGCTCCCCCGCCCGCAGCAGGCCGTGGTCGACGAACACGCAGGTCAGCCGGTCGCCGATGGCGCGCTGGACGAGCGCGGCCGCGACGGCCGAGTCGACCCCGCCGGAGAGGCCGCAGATCGCGCGGCCGTCGCCGATCTGGTCGCTGATCCGCCGGACCTGCTCCTCGACGATCGACGACGTCGTCCACTGCGGCTTGATGCCGGCGATGTCGTGCAGGAACCGGCGCAGCACCTCCTGGCCGTGCGGCGAGTGCGCGACCTCCGGGTGGTACTGGACACCGGCGAAGCGGCGCTCGACGTCTTCGAAGCCGGCGACCTCGGCGCCGTCGGAGGACGCGGTGACGACCGAACCCTCCGGGGCCTTGGTGACGCTGTCGTTGTGGCTCATCCACGCGGGCTGGTGCGCGGGCAGGCCGGCGTGCAGGACTCCGCCGTCGCCGGTCACGCGGACCTCGGTGCGGCCGAACTCGCGGACGCCGGTCGGCTCGACGACGCCGCCGAGCGCGCTGGCGAGCAGCTGGTGGCCATAGCAGATGCCGAAGATCGGGACGCCCGCTTCGGTGAGCTTCGGGTCCATGCCCGGGGCGCCTTCGGCGTACACGCTGGAGGGGCCGCCGGAGAGGATGATGGCCGCGGGGTTCTTCGCGAGCAGCTCCTCGACGGACGCGCTGTGCGGGACGACCTCCGAGTAGATCTGCGCCTCCCGGACGCGCCGGGCGATCAGCTGCGCGTACTGCGCCCCGAAGTCCACGACGAGAACCGGACCGGTGGGGTTGGGCACCTGAGGACCTCCTGGCAGCGGCGGGATTCCCCTTCATCGTCCCAGGTGGGCCGGGTCACCCGGGTCCCGGCCCCGGTTGCGAACGAGGACAGCGGCTGTCCGCGACGGGTCCTACGGTCACGGTATGGCTGTGAACTGGACGAAGGAACTGACCGACCAGCTCGACTTCCACTGGACGGTGCACACCCGACCGAAGCTCGACGGCCTCACCGACGACGAGTACTTCTGGGAGCCGGTCCCGGACTGCTGGACGGTGCGGCCCCGGAAGTCGGACGACGAGTTCGGCACGGGCCCGTTCACCATCGACTTCGCCTTCCCGGAGCCGGTCCCGCCGCCGGTCACGACGATCGCGTGGCGGCTCAGTCACATCCTGGTCGGCGTCCTCGGCATGCGGACGGCGTCGCACTTCGGCGGCCCGCCGATGAGCTACGACGACTACCCGTACCCGGGCACGGCGGCGGAGGCGATGGCCCTGCTGGACGAGTACTACGCCCGGTGGCTCGAAGGCGTGCGCTCACTCGACGACGAAGGCCTCGCGCGGGCGTGCGGACCGGCGGAGGGCCCGTACGCGAAGGAGCCGATGGCGACGCTGGTCCTGCACATCACCCGCGAGATGATCCACCACTGCGCCGAGCTGCTCCTGCTGCGCGACCTCTACCGCGCCCAGTCGGTGTAACACCGAGTCACGATCAGTCCGACTCACGGGATGAGGCCTGACCAAGGCCGACTGCCGCCGAGGGGACCGTGGATGCTCTACCGACTCTGCCCTCCTGGCCGCGTGACCTGGTGCGACGTGCCCGGGTACGCGGTCTGCCGCGCCGACGACCAGCCGCTGCCGGACTGGGAACGGCTGTCCTGGCTGCCCGCCGAAGCGCGTGCGTTCAGCAACGACCTGCTGCGGATCGCCGTGCGCTACGGCGTGCGGTCGGACCGCGGGATCGTCCTCGACGCCCGGCACACCGTGGACCTGGGCCGCGCCGACGAGCTGCGCTGCGACCTGATCGCGGCCGGCCACGCCCGGACGGGCGCCGGCGCGCGGGTGGCCGTCGAGGCGGACCTCCGGGCCTGGGAACGCACCGAGGCGGCGGCCCGCGCGGCCGAGGAGGACCTCGCCGAGCTGCTCGCGGTGCCGGTGCAGCCCCACCTGGTCGAGCACTGGCACCGCCTCGGCGGCCACCCCACCCGCCCTTGACGTCACTTTCCCCGTGAAAGTGATCCGGTGTCACGACCTCCGGTTTGGGGCGCTGGTGGGTGAACGGCGCGGGAGGAGCACCAGGCCGAGGGCCACGCCGAGCAGGCAGGGCAGGCCGTGGTTGTCGTGCAGGACCGTGTCGACGACGGCCAGCACCGGCGCGGCCCACGCCCACACCCGCAGCCGCGTCGGCAGCACGATCCCGCGCCGGCCCGCGGTCAGGAGCACCGTCGTCAGGCCGCCGACGAGCCCGGCCACGCACATCGAGTTGCCCGCGCCGACCGGGTTGAGCCAGACGTAGCTCATGACCTGGCCGAACAGACCGCAGCCGAAGTAGAGCACCAGCCACGCGACCCGGCCGAAGACGCGCTCCGCGAGGAACCCGGCCACCGCGAGCGCGACCAGGTTGAAGACCAAGCCGGACACCCAGCCGTCTTGGAAGAACATGCCCGTGACCAGGCGGTACCACTGGCCGTCGTTGATGCGGGCCGCGTCACGGACGACTGCGTCGTACAGCGGCCGGTGGACCAGCTGCGCGATGCCGCACGCCAGCGTGACCGCGAAGACCACCACCGTCAGGAGCGGGGTCCGGTTCCCGGTGAACAGGTCGCGGGGTGCGGTACGCGCCGTCATGGACGAAAATCTAGGCGCGCCACCGGCGTCGCACCCCCGACGTTTGTCACGAAGAAAGGCCCTGCCATGCGAGCGACAGTCATCTACGGCGCCGGCGACGTACGGGTCGAGACCGTCCCGGACCCGAAGCTGGCGGAGCCGACCGACGTCGTCCTGCGGGTCGTGCGGTCCTGCATCTGCGGCAGCGACCTCTGGCCGTACGCCGACATGCCGCCCCGCGAGCACGGCCGCCGCATCGGGCACGAGTTCCTCGGGATCGTCGAGGAGACCGGCGCCGAGGTCACCACGGTGAAGAAGGGCGACCTCGCCGTCGCGCCGTTCGTCTGGTCCGACAACACCTGCGAGTTCTGCCGCGAAGGCCTCCAGACGTCGTGCCTGCACGGCGGCGGCTGGGGCGCGAAGGGCGTCGACGGCGGCCAGGGTGAGGCCGTGCGCGTCCCGCAGGCCGACGGCACCCTCGTCAAGCTCCCGCACACCGAGGACGACGACCTGCTCGCGTCGATGCTCACGCTGTCGGACGTCTTTTCGACCGGGCACCACGCCGCCACGAAGGCGCGGGTCAGCGAGGGCCAGAACGTCACGGTCATCGGCGACGGCGCGGTCGGCCTCTCCGCCGTGCTCGCCGCGAAGCGCCTCGGCGCCGACCGGATCGTCCTGATGGGACGCCACCAGGCACGCACCGACCTCGGCCGCGAGTTCGGCGCGACCGACGTCGTCGCCGAGCGCGGGGACGAAGGCATCGAGAAGGTCCGCGAGCTGACCGGCGGCCAGGGCACGCACGCCGTCCTCGAATGCGTCGGCACGAAGGGCGCCTTCGAGATGGGCGTCGGGGTCGTGCGCCCGGGCGGCGCGGTCAGCCGGGTCGGGCTGCCGCAGTACGAAGAGGGCCCGATCGGCGTGTCCGTGTTCCGGCGCAACGTCACCGTCACCGGCGGGGTCGCGCCCGCGCGGCACTACATCCCCGAGCTGCTGCCGGACGTCCTCGAGGGCAAGTTCCAGCCCGGCCGGGTGTTCGACCGGACCATCGACGTCGAGGGCGTGCCGGACGGCTACCGCGCGATGGCGGACCGCGAGGCGCTGAAGGTGCTCATCAAGCCGTGACCCGTCCGGGTGGGGGTCCCACGCCCGGTCCGCCACCCGGATTACGTTGGTACACATGGACATGATCACCCCCGAGCCGCGCCCCGCCTGGATCGCCGGCCGCCCCGAGCCGGGCGCCACCACCCTCGTTGTGCACCACCCGTACGACGGCAGCGAGGTCGCCACGGTCGCCGTGCCCGGGCCGGAGCAGGTCGAGCGCGCGGTGGCCGCCGCGGTCGCCGTCGCCCGTGAGCTCCGCGGCACCCCCGCGCACGTCCGCGCGGGCGCGCTCGACCACGTCTCGCGCACGCTCGCCGCGCGGGCCGAGGAGATCGCCGAGGTGATAACGGCGGAGAACGGCAAGCCGCTCAAGTGGGCCGAGGCCGAGGTCAACCGCGCGGTGTCGGTGTTCCGCATCGCCGCCGAGGAGGCCCGCCGCTTCACCGGGGACGTCCAGCGGCTGGACACGGACCCCGCGGGCGAGGCGCGGCTGGCGCTGACCCGGCGGGTCCCGCGCGGGCCGGTGCTCGGCATCGCGCCCTTCAACTTCCCGCTGAACCTGGTGGCGCACAAGGTCGCGCCGGCACTGGCGATCGGGACGCCGATCATCGTCAAGCCCGCGCCGCGGACCCCGCTCTCGGCGCTGGTCCTCGGGGAGATCCTGGCCGAGACGGACCTGCCGGAAGGCGCGTTCTCCGTGCTGCCGCTGGGAAACGAGGAGACGCAGGCCCTCGTCGCCGACCCGCGGCTGCCGGTGGTGTCCTTCACCGGGTCCGGGCCGGTCGGCTGGTCGCTGAAGGACGCCGCGCCGCGCAAGCACGTCGTGCTCGAGCTCGGCGGCAACGCGGCCGCCGTCGTCCTGCGGGACTGGCCGGACCCCGAAGGCGCCGCGCACCGCATCGCGACCTTCGGCAACTACCAGGCGGGGCAGTCCTGCATCGCCGTGCAGCGCGTGATCGTCGACGCCGCCGTCGCGGACGAGTTCGTGCCCGCGCTGCTGGAAGCCGTGGAGGCGCAGCGGACCGGTGACCCGTACGACCGCGCCACCGACGTCGGCCCGGTGGTCGACGAAGCCGCCGCCGAGCGGATCATCGCGTGGGTCGACGAAGCCGTCGAGGCGGGCGCGAAGGTGCTCACCGGCGGCACCCGCGACGGCGCAACCGTCGCGCCGACCCTGCTCACCGACGTCCCGGCGGGCACGAAGGCCTGGGACGAGGAGATCTTCGGGCCGGTGCTCGCGGTGTCCGTTGTGGACGGTGTGGACGCGGCCTTCCGGTCGGTCAACGAATCCGCGTACGGGCTGCAGGCCGGCGTGTTCACCGCCGACGTCCAGCTGGCGTTCCACGCCTCGGCCGAGCTGGAGGTCGGCGGCGTGATCATCGGCGACGTCCCGTCCTACCGCGCCGACCAGATGCCCTACGGCGGCGTCAAGGGTTCCGGCGTCGGCCGCGAAGGGGTGCTCGCCGCGATGCACGACCTCACCGAGGAGCGCGTCACGGTGTTCACCGGCATCGACCTCTAGATCTGGACGCTCTGCCCGAACCGGAAGACGTTCAAGGGGTCGTACTTCTTGCCGACGTCCCCGAGCCGCTTCACGTTGTCGCCGTAGTAGGCGGTCTTCCAGTCGGGCAGAGCCGGGTCGATGTAGTTGACGTACCCGCCGCCCGCGCCGGCCGCGTTGAGGCCCGCGACGACGTCGGCGACCGACTGGGCCGCCTTCGCCCGCGTCTTCGCCGTCGCCTGTGTGTAGACCTGCACGCTCGCCAGCGCGTCGCGGTGCCAGAACGCCGTCGCGTCCTTCGCCGGTTCGCCGACCTTCCCACCGAGGCCGTCGATGAGCAGGTCGGTGCCGGTGCGGCCGTCGGCGACCGCGACGATCTTCGCGGCGTCGACCGGGGCCGTGATGATCCGCGACGACCCGAGGAAGGTCTGGCGGGCCGAGCTGCCCTCGAAGTACTTCATCGCGCCGAGGTAGTCGAGGCTCTTCACGGTCCGCTGGGTCGGGCGCGCGCCGGAGTTGGTGGTCAGGTTGTTCAGCAGCGTGTTCAGCCCGGAGGCGTTGCCGACGTAACAGCCGCCGACCCGGCACTGCACCGGCGAGCCGCCCGAGAGCACCAGGTTCGCCCAGAGCTCCGGCGGCATCGCGGGCAGCCACTGCTGCCACGCGGCGAGCACGTCGGCGCCGGAGCCGGCCGGGAAGCGCAGCGAGAACACCGTGAGGTTCGGCGCCGGATCGGTGTCGAAGGTGAACTCGGTGACGATGCCGAAGTTGCCGCCGCCCCCGCCGCGCAGCGCCCAGAACAGGTCCGGCTCGGACGTCGCGGACGCCGTCAGCAGCTTGCCGTCGGCCGTGACGACCTGGGCCGAGCTCAGGTGGTCGCAGGTCAGGCCGTACTTGCGGGCGAGCACGCCGATGCCGCCGCCGAGGGTCAGCCCGGCGATCCCGACCGTCGGGCAGGACCCGGCGGGCAGCGCGCGCCCGGCGCCGCCGAGCGCGGCGTAGACGTCCTTGAGCTTCGCGCCGGCGCCGATCACCGCCTTGGTGCCCTGGATGTCCACTTTGTTCAGCGCGGCCAGGTCGACGACCAGCCCTCCCTCGGGCGCCGAGTAACCGGCGTAGCTGTGGCCGCCGCTGCGCGCGGCGATGGTCACGCGGCCCGCGGCGGCCTGGACGGCCGCCTGGACGTCCTGCGGTGTCGACGCCGTCACCACGGCGACCGGGTTGTTGCCGTCGAAGAGCGGGTTGAAGGCGCGCTTGGCGGTGTCGTAGGTGTCGTCGCCCGGCCGCAGCAGGCTGCCGGTCAGCTTGCTGCGCAGGTCGTCCCAGTTCGGCGGGCCGGTGGGCAGCCGCGTCGAGGGCGGCGCGGAGCTGGTCGGCGCGGACGTCGCGCTCGAGGCCACGGGCGAGGTGGGGCCGCCCGGCCCGCACGCGGCGGCGACGGCGCCGGCGGCCGACACCCCCGCGACCCGCAGGAACGTCCTCCGGTCCAGGTCCATACGGTGGGGGACGTGCGGCCGTCCGGCGGGTTGCCCGGTCATCGGGCCGGCCTGCTCACGTTGTCCACATCGGACTCCTCGCTGCCGGGGACGCCCAGTCTAGGTCGGCGGGCCGTCGTCAACATCTCGACCGGCCCTACGACCTACACGGCGGCGGCGCGGGCGGCGTTCAGGACCAGGCGGGGATCCGCGGCACGGCACCGTCCAACGCGGACCCGTCGGTGCGGCCGCTGAGCCAGGCCAGCAGCTGGCCGGCGGTCCCGGAGACGGTCGCACCCGGCGCGGCGCCCATCGTCCACTCCCCGGTGCCCTCGGCGACCAGGCGAAGCGCGGGCAGGTGCGCGCCGCGCGAGGTGATGGCGTGCTGGACGACGTCCTCGGCGAGCGGGCCGAGCAGGCCGAGCACGCGGTCGAGGTCGTACCCGCGATCGAGGTCGGCGAGGTGGATGGTCAGCTCGGACAGCCGCATCCGTGCGACGACGGCCCCGGTGACGGGCGCCCCCTGCCGGTTGCGGGCCTCCCGCGCCCAGCCGTCGTCCGGCATCGCGGCGGCGTACTTCTCGAACCGCGCGGCCGAGGCGACGAAGTCGGCGAGGAGGTCGGCGGCCCCGTGCCGGGAGGAGGCCTCGATGTCGGTTTCGCGCGCTTCGGCGCTGGCGTACATCTGCGTCTCGACCCCGGTGTTCGCCCAGACGAGCAGGTTCCGCAGGCCATCGGCGTTCCGGGCGACGTGGGCGAGAACATGCGCCCGCGTCCAGTCCGGCAACGCACTGGGCGCGCGCAGCTCGGGTTCCCCGAGGCCACCGATGGCCCGGGCCCATTCGTCGTCGAGCTTCCGTACCCCGCCGAGCAGCGCGTGCGCCTTCTCGAATGCCGTCACGGCCTCGAGTCTAGGAGGTCCGGCGCAGGGCGGCGGGCGCGTCGGCCGGAACCGCCGGGTTCTTCGGGGCGATCGGCGCCAACCGGACATACGACGCGTCCTGCGCGGGGCGTTCGTCCGTCTCGCCCTTGTTCGGCCAGAACGAGAACGCCCGCTCGGCCTGGGCCGTGATCGTCAACGACGGGTTCACGCCCAGGTTCGCCGTGATCGCCGCGCCGTCGACCACCGACAGGCCCGGGTAGCCGAACACCCGGTGGTACGGGTCGATCACGCCCTCCTCGGCCGTCGCGCCGATCGGGACGCCGCCGATGAAGTGGGCCGTCAGGGGGATGTCGAAGATCTCGCCCCACGTGCCGCCCGCGAGGCCGCCGATGCGCTCGGCCGTGCGCTCGTTCGCCTCGTGGCCCGCCGGGATGAAGCTCGGGTTCGGCTCGCCGTGGCCCTGCTTCGACGTGTACTTGCGCCGGCCGAACAGCCCGCGCCGCGTGTACGTCGTGATCGAGTTGTCCAGGCTCTGCATCACCAGCAGGATCACCGTGCGCTCGCTCCAGCGGTAGCCGTTGAGCAGCTTCGCCGTCTGGACCGGGTGCTTGACCATGAAGCTGACCGCCTGCCGCCAGCGCGGCACCGGCGACGCGCCGTCCGTGGCGATCGTCTGCAGCAGGCTCATCGCGTTGCTGCCCTTGCCGTAGCGGACCGGCTCGATGTGGGTGTTCTCGTCCGGGTGGATCGACGACGTGATCGCGACACCGCGGCTGAAGTTCCGGCTCTCGTCGACGTCGGTCCGGGCCGCGCCGATGATCGCCTCGGAGTTCGTCCGGGTCAGCTCGCCGAGCCGGCGCGAAAGCGCGGGCAGCGTGCCGGTGTCCTTGAGCTTGTGCAGCAGGTTCTGGGTGCCCCAGGTGCCGGCGGCGAAGACGACCTTCCCGGCGGTGATCGTCGTCCGGAAGCGCCGGGACGTCGTGCCCGTCTTCTTCAGGTCGACTTCGTACCCGCCCTCGACCGGCCGCACAGACGTCACCGTTGTCAGCGGGATGACCTTCGCGCCATCCTGCTCCGCGAGGTAGAGGTAGTTCTTAACCAGCGTGTTCTTCGCGCCGACGCGGCAGCCGGTCATGCACGAGCCGCACTCGGTGCAGCCGGTCCGCTCGGGGCCCGCGCCGCCGAAGTAGGGGTCTTTCTCTCGCTCGCCGGGCTTGCCGAAGTAGACGCCGACGGGCGTCGCGTGGAAGGAGCCGGCGACGCCCATGTCCTTCGCGACGTCGCGCATCACGACGTCCGACGGCGTGATGGTCGGGTTCGTGACCACGCCGAGCATGCGGCTGGCCTGGTCGTAGTGCGGCGCGAGCTCGGACTCCCAGTCCGTGATGTGCGACCACTGGCGGTCGGCGTAGAACGGCTTCAGCGGCCGGTACAGCGTGTTCGCGTAGACGAGCGACCCGCCGCCGACGCCCGCGCCCGCCAGCACCATGACGTCGTTGAGCATGTGGATGCGCTGGATGCCGTAACAGCCGACCTGCGGCGCCCAGAGGTAGCGCTTGAGGTCCCAGGACCTCTTCGCGAACTCGTCGTCGGCGAACCTCCGACCGGCCTCGACGACGGCTACCCGGTAGCCCTTCTCGGTGAGCCGCAGCGCCGCGACGCTGCCGCCGAACCCCGACCCCACCACGACGACGTCGTAGTCGGGTTCGCCTGCACTGGTGGTGGTGTTACTGGCAGTCACACCTTGAGCGTAACCCGGGGTTCCCGTCCTGACCAGAGGTAAGTTACTGGCCAGTCACCCTTCCGGACGCATCTTCCGGGGCTTTTGTGGGTAATTATCGAAGTGCTCGATGTCCACGTCGGCGAGACCCGTCGGCGGGACACGATTTCCGGGAGGGACCGAGATGGGCCCCCAGCAGCTCACCGGTTGGCGCAAGTCGAGCCACAGCCACTTCGAGGAGAACGCCTGCGTCGAGATCGGCGCCGGCCCCGGCGTGGTCGGGGTGCGGGACACCAAGCAGCCGGCGCCCCGCCCGATCCTCGTCTACTCCGAAGAGGCTTTCGGCGCGTTCCTCGCGCACGTCACCGGGCAGTAGTCCACTCGGCCGGGAGCTGACCCGTCAGCTCCCGGCCTTCGCGTTGGCCAGCACCATCGCTGTGACCTGACGCGCGGCCTCACAGGGGTCGCTCTTGCCGATGTTCTTTTCAGAGCGATCAACGCTGATGTCGATGGTTTGCGTGTCACTGGTCCCCACAGCGACCATGCATTCTTCCCCCTTGATTCTCGGGTCCTCAAGGCCGTAGGTGGCCAGCGGGTACCCATCAACGGGCTCCAGCGGTTCGACGAAGGGGTAGACGTTGCCCTTCGCTTTGTAAACTCGGGTCAGGCCACGCTTGTCCAACTTGCCAAAAATTACACCGACACCGGCCCTTCCGGGCGCTTCCCAGTTACAGGTCGGACCGGCGGGGGCGTCGGGCTCCGGTTTCGTCTCCACCTGTGAACCGAGCAATCCGGCGACCTGATCCGCCGTCAAGGCCCCACACGGCGCCTGCTCGAGCCTCGTGATGTCGATCGGATTCACCACCCTCGGCACCCCCGGACCAGGCACTTCGTCCGCAGTCGCAGAGGACGACGGAGCACTCGACACCGATGAAGCCGGAACCGGGGTACCCCCGTTCGTGGTGCCGCAAGCGCCTAGCGCCAGCAACGCGGCGCACAGCGGAACGATCACGCGGCGCATCACAGACTGCCTCCAGTCTCGCCGATCTCGGCGCGATGAGCGTCTTCTGTGGCAGCGTACTTACCCAATGCAGCCCGGAACTTGTCTGCCATCGCCCGGCAATGCTTCTCACGCGCAGTCAACGTCTCAAGCAATGCTCTACCAGAATCCCGAATTTGCTTGGCGTTACCTTCGCTGGCGTACTCCAGTCCCGGCGCCTGAGCGCTGGCAATGTAGAACGCCTGCCTGAGATCTTCCTTGAACTCGTCGGCGAGGTCGTCCCATTCCTTGGCCAGCTCACGGAGCGTCGCCTCGTCGTAGGCGAACCCGGCACCCGGACCGGCCGGCTCCCCATACGAACCCGCCACCGGAACACCGTTCGGCCCCCGCAATGACCAATCCGCACCCGGGTCGTACACGGAACCCATTGTCGCCCTCCCCGGCCACGCAGTGTTCTACGTCAGACACTCTGTGTCGTATAACACTAGCGGCGGACGGTGAGCCCCACCCGCTGGAACTCCTTGAGGTCCGAGTAACCCGTCTTCGCCATCGCACGGCGGAGCGCCCCGAAGAGGTTCACGACGCCTTCCGCGTCGGACGACGGCCCGAACAGCAGGGTCTTGAGGTCGACGGCGTAGTCCGGCCCGGCCGCCACGCGCGAGCGCGGCAGGGACGGGTGCGCGGCCGCCGCCGTCCAGTAGAGGCCCTGGCCGGGCGCGTCCGACGCGGCGGCCAGCGGGGAGCCCAGCATCACGGCGTCCGCGCCGCACGCGATGGCCTTCGCGATGTCACCCGAGGTCGTCATGCCGCCGTCGGCCAGCACGTGCACGTAGCGGCCGCCGGTCTCGTCGAGGTAGTCGCGGCGGGCGGCCGCGGCGTCGATGATCGCCGTGGCCATCGGGACGCCGATGCCGAGCACGCGGTCGGTGCTCGTCACGCCCGGCGTGTACCCGTGGCCGACGATGACGCCGGCCGCGCCGGTGCGCATGAGGTGCATCGCCGTGCGGTAGTCGCTGACGCCGCCGGCGATCACCGGCACGTCGAGACGGCCGATGAAGTCCTTGAGGTTCAGCGGCTCCGCGTCGCGCACCACGTGCTCGGCGGAGATGATCGTGCCCTGCACGACCAGGATCTCGACCCCGGCCGCGATCAGGTCCGGGGTCAGCTCGGCGGCGTGCTGCGGGCTGACGCGCGCGGCCACCGTGACGCCGGACTCGCGGACGGTTTTGATCGCCTCGGTCAGCAGGTCGAGCCGGATCGGCGCGGCGTGCAGCTCCTGCAGCACCCGCCCGACCGCCGTCGGGTCCTCGAGGTCCTCGGCCGCGCGGACCAGCTGGAAGATGGCGTCCTCGACGTTCGGGTGCCGCGCCCAGAGCCCTTCGGCGTTGAGCACGCCCAGCCCGCCCAGCTCGCCGACGGCGACCGCGGTGCCGGGCGAGACGATCGCGTCGGTCGGGTGCGTGACGAGCGGCAGGTCGAAGCGGTAGGCATCGATCTGCCAGGAGGTGGACACCACTGAAGACGACCGGGTCCGCCGTGACGGCACGATCTCGACGTCGTCGAGGTCATACGCCCGCCGCGCGGTGCGGCCCATCCCGATCTCGACCAGGTCCCGCACGTGAAGCCTCCTCCGACGACGACAATCTGCCGTGCCCCATTGTCGCTAGTCCGCGTGGGTGACCCGCGCACGGGGGTTAGAACAGCAGCAACAGCCCTTCTCGGAGGCCTCGGCCTCGAAGTCCGCGGCGCCGA
Organism: Amycolatopsis sp. NPDC104587; assembly: GCF_055583645.1. Classification (NCBI taxonomy): domain Bacteria; kingdom Bacillati; phylum Actinomycetota; class Actinomycetes; order Pseudonocardiales; family Pseudonocardiaceae; genus Amycolatopsis; species Amycolatopsis sp. NPDC104587. The sequence continues at coordinate 284,722 of NZ_JBVJNO010000006.1, read as the reverse complement.
GGGCACCGAGGACAGCGACCAGGCGGGCGAGCTCGGCGAAGGTGAGCCCCGCTCCGGCGGCGACGCCCCACACCGCCGGTGCGGCCAGGCTGCCGGGCACCTCACACCCGCACGAAGACGACCACGGGCGCCAGCAGCGCGCCGAGGGCGAGCGCCAGCCAGGTGGCCAGTGGTGGATACACATTCAGCCGGACCGCGCCGAAGTACACCGCGCCCAGTGCGAACAGCGAGGCGACGATCAGCAGCACCGGCCGGATCACGCCCGGCCGGAGGTCGATCACGCCGCCGCCGGCGCGGAGGTACGCGATGCTGCCGTCGGCCGTCGAGACGTCGAGCGCGACCGGCTGACCCGTGGGCAGGTCGAGGTCGGGGCCGACCGCCGTCACGCGGTAGAGGTGGTTGCCGGCGTCGACCGCGATCGTGTGGCTGACCGCGTCCTCGTCGCCGCCGACCGGGAGCGCGCCCTGCTCGTGGGACACGATGTGCCCCTCGACGCGGTAGGTGGGCGCGTCACGGCCGGCGAGCACCTGGCACATCAGGCAGACGATGCCGCCGAGGAAGAGCGAGATGATCGCGACGGCCGTGAAGAACACCGTGCGCAGCACGCGCGTGAAGCGGCTGACCGTCATGCCGTTCAGTGCACACCAAAGTGGCCACGCAAGGCGATAGGCCGATTACCGTAAGCACTCTAGGTCACGAAAACTCAGAAAGAGACCTTCTCCACTGAGTCCGAACGCAGTACGGACTCCTGGTGGAACTGCTTTTTGTAGTCAGCGCGCAGCCCTTCGATCTCCCGCTCGGCGTCGCGGTCGGCGAACGGGTAGAGCAGTACGACCACATGGGTGTGTTCCCGGACGATCGTCCCGGACCCGCCGCGCCACTGGCCGCTGCCGTCGAGGCGGGTGAAGCCGTCCGGGAACGCCGGGGTGATCTCCCGGTCGGAGAAGGCGGCGAACTCGCGGTCGGTCACCTCGGTGCCGTCCGGCTTGCCGGTGCCGAAGTAGAGGTCGGTGCGCTTCCAGATCTCGCCCGGCGGCTGCTGGACCTGCGGGGCCGGGGCGTCCGACGCCGAGGCCGCCACCCCGCCGCCGAGTCCGAGCAGCGCCGCCGCGAGGGCCGTGGTCGCGAGTGTCCGCTTGGAGAGGGTCATGGGCCGAGTTTCACGGCCCATGACCCACCGCGGAACGAGCGAAAGGGCGGACTAACGCGTCGTGTAGTTCGGGGCCTCGACGGTCATCGTGATGTCGTGCGGGTGGCTCTCCTTCAGCCCGGCCGCGGTGATCCGGACCAGCTGCGCGTCCTGCAGCTCGGCGATCGTGTTCGCGCCCGCGTAGCCCATGCCTGAGCGGAGGCCGCCGACGAGCTGGTGCACGACGTTGGCCAGCGGCCCGCGGAACGGGATCCGGCCTTCGATGCCTTCCGGGACCAGCTTGTCCTCGCTCAGCACGTCGTCCTGGGCGTAGCGGTCCTTCGAGTACGACTTCGCCTGGCCTCGCGACTGCATCGCGCCGAGCGAGCCCATGCCGCGGTAGACCTTGAACTGCTTGCCGTTGACCAGGATCAGGTCACCGGGCGACTCCGCGGTGCCGGCCAGCAGGCTGCCCAGCATCACGGTGGACGCGCCGGACGCGATCGCCTTCGCGATGTCGCCGGAGTACTGGATGCCGCCGTCGCCGATCACCGGGACACCCGCCGGGCGGCACGCCTGGTCGGCCTCGAAGATCGCGGAGATCTGCGGGACGCCGACCCCCGCGACGATCCGGGTGGTGCAGATCGAGCCCGGGCCCACACCGACCTTGACGCCGTCCGCGCCCGCGTCGACCAGCGCCTGCGCGCCCGCCCGGGTCGCGACGTTGCCGCCGACGATGTCGACGGCGTCGCCCAGCTCCTTCTTGAGCAGCGAGACGGTCTCGACGACCGCGCGGGAGTGCCCGTGCGCGGTGTCGACCATCAGGACGTCGACGCCCGCGTCGGCCAGCGCCATCGCGCGCTTGTGGCCGTCCGGGCCGACGCCGACCGCGGCGCCGACGATCAGGCGGCCGTCCGGGTCCTTCGTCGCCTTCGGGTACTGCTCGGTCTTCACGAAGTCCTTGACCGTGATCAGCCCGCGCAGCTTGCCCGCGCCGTCGACGATCGGCAGCTTCTCGATCTTGTGCCGGCGCAGCAGGCCGAGCGCGGCGTCCGCGGACACCCCGACCTGCGCGGTGACCAGCGGCGCCTTCGTCATGACCTCGGACACCGGGCGGCTGTGGTCGACCTCGAACCGCATGTCGCGGTTGGTGATGATGCCCACCAGCGCGCCGGACGCGTCGGCCACCGGTACCCCGGAGATGCGGAACTTCGCGCACAGCGCGTCGACCTCGGCCAGCGTCGCGTCGGGCGAGCAGGTGACCGGGTCGGTGACCATGCCCGCCTCGGACCGCTTCACCACCTCGACGGCGGCGGCCTGCTCGTCGATCGGGAGGTTGCGCTGGAGCACGCCGATGCCGCCCTGGCGGGCCATGGCGATCGCCATCCGCGCCTCGGTGACGGTGTCCATGGCGGCGGAGACCAGCGGGATGCCGAGGGTGATGTTCCGGGTCAGCCGCGTGCTGGTGTCCACCGCACTGGGCACGACGTCGGATTCGGCCGGCAGCAGCAGCACGTCGTCGAAGGTCAAGCCGAGCATGGCGAACTTGGCCGGCATGGGGGTGGTGATGCCGTCGCTGGTCATAGCGGGTGAAGGGCCTTCCTGGCGCGGGGTGAGCGGGGTCGCCGTGTTCGACCGAAGATCAACTGGCGACTCGGAGCCTTCCCCTCATGATATCCGTCGTCACGCCCTGCCCCGGGCGGTGGGCGAGGCGCCGGGAGCGCCCGGTACCGTGCAGGCCGTGGCGCATGATGTATTGCCTCCAGACCCGTTCGCGGACGACCCGGACGACCCGGCCCGCGCCTTCGGTGACGACGAGGACCGGCTCGACGAGCCGATCAGCGACCAAGAACGCACCGAGCTGCTGGCCGACCTCTCGGATCTGGCCGTCTACCAGGCGCTCCTCGAGCCTCGCGGGGTCCGCGGGATCGTCGTCGACTGCGGTGAGTGCGACGAACCGCACTACCACGACTGGCACCTGCTGCGGGCCAGCCTGGAGCAGCTGCTGGCCGACGGGCGGATGCGGCCGCACGAGCCGGCCTTCGACCCGAACCCCGGCGACTACGTGAGCTGGGACTACTGCCGCGGCTTCGCCGACGGCGTCACGGCCAACGAAAGCGCCTACTGACTCCACCAAAAAGCCCTGGTGAGCTTGCTCACCAGGGCTTTTTGGTGGGTTCTTACTGGCCTTCGCCGACGCTCTGGCCACCGACCGAGGACTCGCTGCGGCCGGTGTTCGTGCCGGGGTCGTTGCCGCTCGCGGCCGTGCTGGTCGGCGGCGGCTCGGTGGTCGGCGGCGGCAGCGTGGTGGTCGGCGGCGGGGGCGTCGGGGTCGGCGTCCCGCTGCCCGGCAGGCTGGTCGTGCCGCTGCCACTGCCGGGGATGGACGTCGCCGAGCCGGCCGGCGGCACCTGCGACGACGTGGCGCCGCCCGGCGGCACCTGCGGCGAAGAGGTCTGGATCGGGCCCTGGACCGGCGCTTCCGGGTTCTGGAGCTGGGCGGCGAGCTGCCGGTGCTGCTCCAGCAGCTGGTCGCGGTTGTCTTCGTCGCTGACCTGCGACAGCGCGGCCTGCGCGGCGTCGAGGGCTTCGCGGGCGGCGTCGAGGTTGCCGCCGGCGATGGCCAGGTTGGCCTTCTCGAGGTCGAGCTTCGCGTTCGCGGCCGCTTCGACCGAGCGCGTGTGATCGGAGTAGAGGACCTTCGCGAGACCCCAGAGGGTGTCGCCGGGTTGCGCGGAGCGCGCGGCCAGCCCGGTCCCGGTGAACGCGATCGCCAGCACGGCGGCGGCGACGGCTACGGGGACGAGCAGCCTGCGGCGGCGTCCGCTCGAAGAATGCCGCCTCGCGAGAGCGGCGGTGTTGACGGTCCGCACGGCGGTGTCGACGTCGACGAGTTCGGCCAGAGGCTCACTGTCGATGTCTCTTCGCCACGCGACCAGCAACGCGTTGAGCTCCTGGTCGCCGAGACCGTCGGCCAGCGCCGGGTCGGACCCGCCGAGCGCGTCGAGCAATGCGTCGTCGGCTTGCACCGCCGACAGATCGGCGGCGAACTCCGCCTCCGACGACGACAGGCCACTGCCGAAGACGTCGTCCGGGTCGTAGCTCTTCTCAGGACCGGTCACTCAGATCACCTCCTCCGCGGCCAGGACCTTTCTCAGCCGCGCGAGGGCACGGTGCTGGGCGACGCGGACCGCGCCGGGCGTCGAGCCGACCGCGTCCGCGGTCTCCTCCGCCGACAGGCCGACCACCACGCGCAACACCACGATCTCCCGCTGCTTGTCCGGCAGCACCTGCAACAACTGGGACATCCGCTCGTTGAGCTCACCTTGCAGCGCCCGCTGCTCGGGACCGACCCCGCCTTCGACCTCGTCGGGGATCTCGGCCACCGGTTCGGCTCGGTTGCGCGCCGCCGCGCGGTGCGCGTCGGCCACCTTGTGCTGGGCGATCCCGTAGACGAACGCCAGGAACGGGCGGCCTTGGTCGCGGTACGAGGGCAATGCCGTTAGCACCGCGAGACACACCTCCTGCGCAACGTCGTCCGCCGAAGCGAAGGATCGCTCCTGCCTGCCAACCCGGGCGCGGCAATACCGCACTACCAGTGGACGGATAGCAGCCAGCAGCCGCTCCACTGCCTGGGGATCTCCCTCGACAGCAGCGGCGACCGGTTCATCCAGTCCATCCCCCACATTGGCCATCGCAGACAACAGTCCCAGTGTTACGTGTAGGCGTGCAAAGAGTCCGGTTCGTGGTTGCCCTGCACCGCGCGCCGGTGACCGTTACCGTACCTGCGGCCGGCAACGAGGCGACGCGCGCGGTGTTCCCCGGCGCGCCGCGGCTGCCGAAGCCGCAAAAATGCGGGTCGTCCTGCGGAGCCGCGGTCGACTTCGTCGTTCAACGAGCGAGCGGCGTCGCAGGTACGAGGTTCGCCGGGTGCCGAGGCTGAGAACCGCCGTGAGGCTGCCCCAGCGGGCGCCGGAGTGTGATGGGGACCACACAGGTACGGGCCAGGGCGGGTGCGCCCTGGCCCGAGTCACCTGTATTCCGGCCGTGTCAGGAACGAGGAGAGTGCCGTGGGACGGGTCAGCTGACCAGGCCGCGGCGGAAGCCGTGCGCCACGGCCTGCGCGCGGTCGCGCACGCCGAGCTTGCGGAACAGCCGCCGGGCGTGGGTCTTGACCGTGTCCTCGGACAGGTACAGCTCGCGGCCGATCTGGCCGTTGCTCTTGCCCTGGCTCATCCCGCGGAGCACCTGAAGCTCGCGCTCGGTCAGCTGGACGCCCGGGTCGGACGGCTGACGGGGCGCGGGCACCGAGGTGCTCGCGAGGGTGTGGGCCAGCGCGGCGACCAGCTCCGGCCGGGACGCGTCCCAGCGGAGGTAGCCACGGGCGCCGCCGGCGATGGCGGCGGCGATGCTGCCCGCGTCGTCGGGGGCGCCGAAGACGATGACGTTCGCCTGGGGGTTCGCGGAGACGAGCCGCCGAGTGGCTTCGACACCTGTCGGGACCGCGCGTTGCGTCCCGACCAGCACGACGTCGACGGGCTGACGGGAGTACCGGGCCAGCAGCTCGTCACCGTGCGCTACGCAGTCGATGCGACTGACCCCAGGGACCGCGGACATCACTCGGGTGAGCCCTTCACGGACACTGCGTCGGTCATCGCAGATCAAGACCGTCGTCACGGGGTTTCCTTCCTGCAGCCGGGTGACATTCCACTTCCCCTATCGGACGCTTTAGCCCGAACCTTGACACGATCCGGTGGCTTTTTTTGAAACTTCTTAGCCCGGATGCCGGAACACCCCATTCCGACGGCTCAACCACCCGGGGCGGGCACCCATGGGGATTCCCCCGCGATCCTCCTCCCGCAAGGATCTGCGCTTCGTAACACTGCGTGCAACACCTGGGCGGCTCTGAATCGATACTCCTCGGCGTGTCCTGGGCGCAGATCGGCCGCGACGAGGGCCGCGGGCCACAAAAGTGAAAGCAGTTCGCATTCCTCGGCGGTCGCCATTGCCTTTCCGACAAGGTCGTCCGAAATGTTCCGGTGATCGGGGGCGCCGGCCGCCCGCAGGGCGACTGCCAGCACAATCCCGGATTTCACGGCGTGCCGCCGCGCACCACGGGCCTGCGCGGTTTCGAAAGCGCGTTCGGCATGGGGCACGGCGTCGGCGCCCTGACCTGCGGCGAGCTCGATTTCGGCGCCGACCCACCCGCCCCGGACGCGGGTTCGCCAGCGGTCGTCCTCGGCTCCGGCCCTGGCGGCGAGCCGCCTCGCGGCTTGGAGGCGCCCGAGGGCGAGGTTGTCGGCGGCGAGGCCGAGGTAGGCGTCCGCTCTGGCTCCCCGGGCGTCGAGGCCGTCGGGGTCGGGGGGCGTGTCGAGGCCGGCGGCCTTCGCGAGGGCTTCGCCGTCGAGGGCGCGGGCCTGCCGGTGGCCGCCCAGCTGCCGCCGGTGCGCGCCGAGGGTGCTGGCGGCCAGCGAGGACAGGAGGGGGTCGCGGTGCCGCCGGAGAGCCACCAGGAGCGTCGCAGCGGCGGCGTAGCGGCCGTGGGCGCCGAGGACGATCGCGGCGAGCAGGGGGGCTTTGGGGGTGTCGTTGCCGCCGGTTCGGAGGGCGGCCGGGTCGGGCAGCGGGTCACTCCCGAAGGCTGCGGTCCGGAGGGCGGGTTCGTGCACCCGTCCTTTCTAGCGGTTCCCACCGACAGAATCATGATCGAACTCGCCGGGCGAACCGAGCTCAGTGGCGTCCGCCGACGAGGACGTGCTCGATGCGGTCCGCCGCTCCCGGCAGGTCCGTCAGCAGCTCCACCTTGTCCGGCAGCCCCGCCGGATCCCACCCCGGCCCGCACGCGAACAGCCGGCTCCGCTGCCGCCCGCGCGAAACCCGCGCGAACAGCCGAGTGTCCGCCACCCCCCGCCGGTGGGCCCACAGCACGACCGCCGCCGGCGCACTCCTCCGGACCGCCACCGCCAGCACCTCCGCCGGCAACGCCACCCCGAACAGCTGCGCCCCGATCCGCCGGCCCGCCAAGGACGCCGCCAGTGCGTACATCGGCATCGTGTCGCGCTCCTCCGGGACGCACCCCAGCAGCACCGGGCGAGTGTTGCGAGGCTCGTCGAGGACCGGGGTCGCGCGGACCAGCGCCGCGAAGACGCACTCGGCCAGCAGGTACTCCACCTCCGCTCCCGCGCTCGCGCCTCGCCAGCGGGCGCCCAGCGCCGAGAGCACCGGCTCGACCACGCCCGTCCACGCCGGCAGGACGCCGAGCTCGGCGATCGTGTCCGCGAGCATGCGCTGGACCGCACCCACGTCCATCGCGAGCGCCGCCGTGCTCAGGCGGCGGGCCAGGCGGGAGCGGACCTCGAGGCCGTCGTCGGCGCCGGGCACTCCCGGGGGCTCGTCGGGCTCCTCCGGCTGGGGCGGGCCGGACCGCGGCATCTGCTCCAGCGCGTAGCGGGCGGCCTCGGCCGTCGATGCGCCGCTGAGGAGCGCGCGTTGCATGAGTTCCAGACGGCCGATGTCAGAAGTTCCGTAGCGGCGGTGCCGGCCGTCGGTGTGGCGGCTGGGGCCGAGCCCGTAGCGCCGGTCCCAAGTTCTGAGGGTGGACGGCGCGACCCCGAGCCGGCGGGCGACCGAGGCCACCGGCAGGGTGGGTTCTTCGGTACCCGACCCAGCTCCCACGAGCCTCAATATCCAGGCACTCAGCGCAGTCGGCAACCGGAGGCGAAACCCCAGCTCACACATCCGGGGGATGCCTAACGGCTGAATCGAACCGAATCGCTTGAACAACTATTGGCGCGCTTCTAACGTTACCGCCGTTGCACCGAATGGAGTATCGGCACCACAGCAGAGCAGCTAGCGGCATCGACCGAATGACGGAGGCGGTCAGGATGGCAGACACGCGCAGGCTCCCAGGACCCAACGCCGACATGTGGGACTGGCAGCTCGAGGGGTCGTGCCGGGGGATGGACAGCGCGTCCTTCTTTCACCCGGACGGCGAGCGCGGCCCGGCGCGGGCACGGCGGGAGGCCAGGGCTAAGGCGGTCTGCCTGAGCTGCCCCGTCCTGGAGATGTGCCGCAGCCACGCGCTGGCGGTGCACGAGCCCTACGGCATCTGGGGCGGCCTCTCGGAGTCCGAGCGGGAGCACCTCATCAAGTCCGACAAACGCGCGCTCAGCATGTCCGGCGGCTGAGCGGCCCCACAGACATCGAAGGGCGGCACCGGGTGGGGTGCCGCCCTTCGTGCTGTCCGGACACGGGAACGGGGCGGCACTCCCGAGGGAGTACCGCCCCGCTTCCGTCGAAAATCAGTGCGAGTGGCCGTGGCCCGCCGCGGCGGGCTCTTCCTCGGCCGGCTTCTCGACGACCGACGACTCCGTCGTCAGCACGAGACGCGCGATCGAGGCGGCGTTCGCCACCGCGGACCGGGTCACCTTGACCGGGTCGACGATGCCGGCGGCCAGCAGGTCGGTCAGCTCGCCGGTCGCGGCGTTGAAGCCGTGGCCCCAGCTCTGCTCCCGGACCTTGTTGACGATGACCGCGCCCTCGTGGCCCGCGTTGGTCGCGATCCAGAACAGCGGGGCGGACAGCGCGTCGCGCACGATGCGGACACCGGTCGCTTCGTCGCCCTCGAGGCCGAGGCCGTCTTCGAGCTCCTTGACCGCGTGCACCAGCGCCGAACCGCCGCCGGGCAGGATGCCCTCCTCGACGGCCGCCTTGGTCGAAGCCACGGCGTCCTCGATGCGGTGCTTGCGCTCGTTCAGCTCGGTCTCGGTGGCCGCGCCGACCTTGATGACCGCGACGCCGCCGCCGAGCTTCGCGAGCCGCTCCTGCAGCTTCTCGCGGTCCCAGTCGGAGTCGGTCGTCTCGATCTCCTTGCGGATCTGCGCGACCCGCCCGGCGATGGCGTCCTTGGTGCCGTCACCGTCGACGATCGTGGTGTCGTCCTTGGTGACGACGATCCGGCGGGCCTTGCCCAGCGCGCCGAGGTCGACGTCGGCCAGCTTGCGGCCGATCTCCGCGGAGATGACCTCGCCACCGGTGACGACCGCGAGGTCGTCCAGGAACGCCTTGCGGCGGTCGCCGAAGAACGGCGCCTTGACCGCGACGGCGGTGATGGTCTTGCGCAGCGAGTTCACCACGAGGGTGGACAGCGCTTCGCCGTCGACGTCCTCGGCGATGATGAGCAGCGGCTTCTTGGCCTCGACGACCTTCTCGAGCACCGGCAGCAGCTCGGCCAGCGACGAGACCTTCTCGCGGACGAGCAGGATGTAGGCGTCCTCGAGGATCGCCTTCTGCTCCTCCGGGTTGGTCGCGAAGTGCGCCGAGAGGAAGCCCTTGTCGAACTGGACACCCTCGGTGATCACCAGCTCGGTCGCCAGGGTCGACGACTCCTCGATGGTGATGACGCCGTCTTCGCCGACCTTCTCGACGGCTTCGCCGAGCAGGGCGCCGATGTTGGCGTCGCGGGAGGTCACGGTGCCGACCTGGGCGATGCTCTCGCGGCCCTTGACCGGGGTGGCCTTGCTCTTGAGGATCTCGACGACCTTCTCCGCGGCGGCCTCGATGCCGCGGCCGATCGAGGTCGGGTTGGCGCCGGCCGCGACGTTGCGCAGGCCGACCTTCACCAGCGACTGCGCGAGCACGGTCGCGGTCGTGGTGCCGTCCCCGGCGACGTCGTTGGTCTTGGTGGCGACGCTCTTGGCGAGCTGCGCGCCGAGGTTCTCGAACGGGTCGTCGAGGTCGATCTCACGCGCGACGGTCACGCCGTCGAGGGTGATGGTCGGGCCGCCGAACTTCTTGTCGAGCACGACGTGGCGACCACGCGGGCCGAGGGTGACCTTGACCGCGTCGGCGAGCTTGTTCACCCCGCGCTCGAGCGCGCGACGAGCGTCCTCGTCGAAACTGATCTGCTTGGGCATAGCGTTTTCCGCTTACCTTTCGGTGGGTCCAGAACGCAAGAACGCCCCGCTCCCCGGCGTTGTGCGGGGCCCGGGGCGTCATGCGCTGCGAGCGGACGTCAGTTGATGACGGCCAGCACGTCGCGGGCGGACAGGATGAGGTAGTCCTCACCGTTGTACTTGACCTCGGTGCCGCCGTACTTGGAGTAGATGACGACGTCGCCGACGTTCACGTCCAGCGGGACGCGGTTGCCCTTGTCGTCGATCCGGCCCGGGCCCACGGCCAGAACCTTGCCCTCCTGGGGCTTCTCCTTGGCGGTGTCGGGGATGACGAGGCCGGAAGCGGTCGTCTCCTCGGCCTCGCTCGTCTGGACAACGATCTTGTCCTCGAGCGGCTTGATGTTCACGCTCACCGGGTTGACCTCCACGGTCGTCGAAAGCGTTGGCAGGATGTGGTTACGGCTCTACCACCCCCGCCGTCGCGGGTGCCGGGGCTGTCGGGCCGTGCGATTAGCACTCTAGCCACGGGAGTGCCAGCCGTGCAACCAGGGTCTGCCCGATCGACTGGCCCCGACCCGCGCCGTTCACGCATCGGCAGGTCAGCGGCCCCTTTACCCCCAGCGTGAGTTTCTGGTTAGGTTCTCACCACCTGGCACCTGAACCCTGGGGGTTTATGCCCATGTCCCTCCCGAGATCCGCAGCGCTCATCGCCGCGGCCACCCTCCTCACCGGCCTCGCGGCAACACCCGCGCACGCCGACACCACCAGCCGACGCCAACACGACTTCACGGCGGCCGCGAAGGAGTTCGGCGTCCCCGAGAACGTCCTCCTCGGCGTCTCCTACCTGGAGTCCCGCTGGGACACGAACGCGGGCACACCCAGCGCCGCCGCCGGCTACGGCCCGATGCACCTCACGGACGTGCGCGAAGCGGGAGTGGCGACCAGCCACCACGACGAGGGCGCCGAGGACCCGCGAGGCGACGACGCGCGCCCGGCACTGCACCCACAGGCCGGGCCCGCCGCCCCGCCCCAAGGCCTGCAGACCATCGACGAAGCCGCTCAGCTCACCGGGCAAAAGGCCGAGACGCTACGGACCGACCCCACGGAGAACATCCGCGGCGGAGCCGCCCTCCTCGCGAAGTACCACGCCGCGAAGCCCGACTGGTACGACGCGGTCGCGCAGTACAGCGGCTCCACCGGCGACGCCGCCCAGACGTTCGCCGACGAGGTCTTCGACACCATCAAGACCGGCATGAGCCGCACCACCGACGACGGCCAGCAGGTCACCCTCGCCGCGACGCCGGACGCCGCCACGAGGCAGCACCCCGGGAACCCGGCGGACGTCGAGTGCCCCCGGACCGTCACCTGCGAGTCCGTCCCGGCCCCCTACCAGGAGCTGCCGAACGACGACTACGGCAACCACGACCTCGCCAACCGCCCGGTCAGCCAGAAGATCGACCACATCGTCATCCACGACACCGAGGGCTACTGGGACAGCGTCCTCAAGCTCGCCCAGGACCCGACGTACGTGAGCTGGCACTACACCGTCCGCTCGAACGACGGCCTGATCGCGCAGCACGTGCCGACCAAGGACGTCGCCTGGCACGCCGGGAACTGGTACGTCAACGCGAAGTCCATCGGCGTCGAGCACGAGGGCTTCGCCGCGAAGGGCACCTGGTACACCGAGGCGATGTACCGCTCGAGCGCGAAGCTCGTCGGTTACCTCGCGCGCAAGTACGACATCCCGCTGGACCGGGCGCACATCATCGGCCACGACAACGTGCCGGGCACGATCCCGTCGACGATCGCGGGCATGCACTGGGACCCGGGCCCCTACTGGGACTGGTCGCACTACTTCGACCTGCTGGGCGCGCCGCTCGGCGGGTTCGGGCTGCCCGGCTCGTCGCTGGTCACCATCAAGCCGGACTTCGCGAAGAACCAGCCGATCTTCACCGGCTGCGACACCGCCGGAACGCCCTGCGCCGCCCGGGGTTCCGAGGCCGTCGTGCTGCACTCGGAGCCCAGTGAGACGTCGCCGCTGCTCGTCGACGTCGGCCTGCACCCGAAGGGCACGGCGTCGACCATGGACGTCGCCGACGTCGGCAGCCGGGCCGCGACCGGGCAGCAGTACGCTGTGGCCGAGGTCCGTGGTGACTGGACGGCGATCTGGTACCTCGGCCAGAAGGGCTGGTTCCACAACCCCCGGAACGCCCGCGTCGCCAAGCCCGCGATCGGCTGGGTCGTCACGCCGAAGCCGGGCCTCGCGACGGTGCCCGTCTACGGCCGCGCCTACCCCGAGCCCGAGGCCTACCCGGCGAACCTCACGCCGCAGGCCATCACGCCGCTGCCGTACACGCTGGCAGCCGGGCAGAAGTACTCCTCGGCCGGCACGGTCGGCTCGGAGTACTACTCGGCGACCACGTTCGACGCGGCCGACCACGTGGTCGTGAAGGGCAAGCTCCGGTACGTCCAGATCCAGTTCGGGCACCGGATCGCGTTCGTCAAGGCGGACGACGTCCGGATCGTCCCGGCGTTCTGACCGCGGGCGGAGGTCGCGCTCACGCGTCGAGCGCGACCTTCGCCCCCGCGGCCTGTTCGGTGTTGCGGCGCGTCTTCGCCCAGCCGTTGCGGCCGCGGACCAGCCGGAACAAGGCCCGCCACGACGTCACGTAGAACGTGTAGATGTACGCCGCGTAGGCGAAGCCCAGCCCGATCCCGCGCAGGATGTTCTTGCTGCGCAAGCACTTCAGCTGGTAGACCGGGCCCCAGACGAGGAACGGCAGCAGCCCGAACGAGCCGTAGATGGCGAAGAGGATCCACGCACCGCCGGTGAACCACGTCCACATCTGCGCGGGGTCGCCCGCGGTGCTCACCACCAGCAGGACGAACGGGATCGGGTACAGCAGCGAGCCGAGCAGCTGCAGCCACGGCTGGGCGAGGTAGTACATCATCTCCGCCGCGCCGAGCGTGCTGACGTGCGGCGAGTCCCAGATCCGCCGCAGGTACCGCGCGCACTGCATGGTGCCCTGGCCCCACCTCGTGCGCTGCACCAGGAACCGCCGCAGGCTGTACAGACCTTCCTGCGCCACGTGGGAATCCGGCGTGAACCCGGTCCGCCAGCCCTCGGTGAGCAGGTGCACGCCCAGCTCGAAGTCCTCGAGCAGCGAACCGCGCCACGGCTCTTCGCCCGGGCCGGCGATGGAGTCGAGCGCGGTGAGGCGGGTGAACTGGCCGTTGCCGCCCATGGAGATCGTGCCGGTGAAGCCGCGGGACGTCTGGATCGCCGCGATCGCCGTCCGGAACTCCAGGTCCTGCAGCTGGGCGAGCTTGAGGCCGAACCACCGCCCGACCGGGTTGCGTGACGGCGGCGGTGTCCCGACGTTGCTCATGCGGACGTCGAGCTGGACCGCGCCGATCTCCGCGTCGCCGAAGAGGTGGTCCGCCGCGCAGACCTCCAGGCAGTTCGGGGCCGGGCGGCCGTCGGCGTCCACGACCACCACGACGACGTCGTCGCGGGTCGCGTCCGGGCCCATCCAGTCGTTCAACGCCCGGTAGGCGGCGTTGAGGGCGTCACCCTTGCCGGTGCGGGCTTCGGGACGGACGCGCGGCACGAGGTGCAGGTACGGGTCGTAGCCGCCGTGGCGCCGCCACAGCATCCGGACGACGCGGGCGGTGCGGTCGTCGGAGTCGTCGTCGACGACCCAGACGTGCGCCTTGCGGAACGTCGTGCGCAGGTAGCGCACGGTCTCGCGGATGACGGTCTGCTCGTCGCGGCAGGGCACGAAGAAGTGCCACGTGAAGTCCGCCGGGTCGCCGACCGGGCCGGGCTTGCGGCGCAGGTACGGGACCACGATCACCACGACGTAGACGAGGAACGCCACGCTCATCGTGAGCGCGAACGCCTGGGTGACGGCCAGCAGGACCTGGACGCTCATGCCTTCTTCTTCCGCGTAGCCAGCCAGACGAACAGGACGAGCGAGACCGCGCCGCCGAACACGCTGACCATCGAGCCGAGCAGCGTGTGGCCCCAGTAGTACCCCTCGTCGGTGCCGTACCCGTGCACCAGCCCGACGATGGTGAGAATGCGCAGCTGGTTCACCAGCACGACGACGAGCGCGGAAATGCCGAGGGAAAAGAAGAGACGTTTCGCATTGGCCGGCCGGAAGTACAGCATCGCCATCGTCACAACGAGCAGTGGCAGCAAAAGGAACGCGGAAGAACATTCCGGGGTCATTCTCAACCCGAACGGAGTAGCGCTGCCCAACCCAAAGTAAACGGACTCCCGATCCGGGGCCACATAAACACCCGATGTAGTGATGACGTCGAGGATCGCACCGGCGAGCCGCACTTCCAGTTCCCGGTAGAACCGCTCGGCCAGCACCACCGCCGCCCCCGCGGCGGCCAGCGCACTCAGCGCGACGACCAGCGGAAACCGCGTTGTACCTGGGTTCGGAGCGCTCGCTACGGCCACGACGTTCCTCTCGGTGTCGATTCTCGGATCAAGCTGCGGACCCCGGGCGAGCGTAAGACACAACCCGCCTGTTGTTCCACCCGGAGGTGTGGTTTAGCCGCCCTTTCGGCAGAAATGACTGCCGACTTGCTAGGCCGTCCGGGTGATTCGCCGACGACCTGGGGAAACTTCGCCGGGGAATACCCGATCCGGTGATTCGGGAAATTTTGTGTGCTATTCGAGCCACCGTTCGCGATAGTCGATTCGCGTGCCGAGTCGAGGCAAACCGGTTGATCCGCGCCGCCGTCACGCGAATCTCCAGGGAAACCCAGCGAATTCGGAGGATCAGTTGATGAAGAGCTCCCTCGTGCGCCGCGGCGGCCTGCTCGCCGCGGTCGCGGCGAGCGTTGTGCTCGCCGGCGCGACCCCCGCTTCGGCGGCGCCCGGCGACGGATCCGCGTACGGCGTCAAGGTCGACGTGACGCTGCTCGGCCAGCCCGCGGTGCACGTGGGGCCGCTCGCGGCCGCCAGCACCGCCGGGCCGACGACCAGCACGTTGGCGAGCGCGACCGCGCCCGGCATCCTCACCGCCGGCGTGATCAAGACCGAGGCCACGCGCGACGAGAACTCCGGCGCCGTGACGGCGAAGGCCACCACGGCCGACGTCGGCCTGCCGCTGCTCAAGGTGCTCGGCACCGTCGGGGTCAAGACCGTCGAAGCCGTCTGCACCGCCACCCAGGAAGGCGTCAAGGGCAGCAGCACGCTGGCCGACGCGAAGCTGGGCAGCATCGGCGCGGTCGACGCCAACCCGGCGCCGAACACGCAGGTCAAGGTCGCGCTCGCGGGCATCAACATCGCGACGGTCATCCTCAACGAGCAGATCCCGAACAAGGACGGCAGCCTCACGGTCAACGCCCTCCACGTGAAGCTGCTCGGCGGGGTCGTCGGCTCGCTCGGCTCCGGGGACGTGATCGTGTCGTCGGCGACCTGCGGCCCGGCCGCGCCGCCGATGCCGCTGGCCTCCGGCCCCGGCCTGTGGATCGGGCTCGGCCTGCTCGGCGCGATCGCCGTGCCGGTCGGGACGCGCATCTACCGCCGCCGCGCGGCCCAGGCCTGAGCGAGGTCCGGATGTACAAGATGCCGGGCGCGGGCGTCGGCGTGGCCGGTGGCGGGGTGGGCACCCTCGCCGCCACCGGCGCCGACGTCGGGTGGTGGCTGGCCGTCGGGCTGCTGCTGGTCCTGCTCGGGACCGTCGCGCTGATCGCCGTCCACCGCCGCAACCGCCGCCTCTCCCGGGCGCGGGAGTGAGCTGGGGCCGCCGGCGTGTGCCCCTCGCACGCCGGCGGCCGCCGCGGTCAGGAATTTCCGGGAGACTGGACTATGTGGAGAAGGGGCACCGCGAGGTGGATGTGATGTTGCTGGCCGGGACGCGCCCGGAAGCCCTCAAGCTCGCGCCCTTGGCCCTGGCGCTGGAGGAGCACCCGGCGCTGCGGCCGGTCCTGGTCCACAGCGGCCAGCACACGGGCATGGTCGAGCAGGCGCTGGCGCCGTTCGGCCTGGTCGTGGACGCCTGGCTGGACGTGCCGCCGCGCGTCACCGGCGGTCAGGCGGAGCTCGTCGCGGGGCTGCTGCCCGCGCTCGACGACGTCCTGCGCCGGCACGCGCCGGCCGCGCTCGTCGTCCAGGGCGACACGACGACGGCGCTCGCCGGCGCGCTCGCCGCGTTCTGGCTGGGCATCCCGGTGGTGCACCTGGAAGCCGGGCTGCGCACGCACGACCTCACGGCGCCGTTCCCGGAGGAGGGCGCGCGGCAGATGGTGTCGCGGCTGGCCGCGCTGCACCTGGCCCCGACCCTGGGCGCGGCGGCCGCGTTGCGCTCGGAAGGCGTTGCGCGGCAACGAATCGCGGTCACGGGCAACACGGTCGTCGACGCGGTGCTGGAGATCGCGGCACGCGACCTCCCGGCGCGTGACACGGCACTGGCGCTACTGGAGATGGAGATCGCGGAGGCGGGCGAACGGCTGGTGCTCGTCACGTCGCACCGGCGCGAGTCGTGGGGCGAGCCGCTGGAGCGGACGCTGGCCGCGGTGCAGCTGATCGTCGCCGAGCACCCGGACGTGCAGGTGCTGTTCCCGGCGCACCCGAACCCGCAGGTCCGCGGCCAGGTGGAGGCCGCACTGGACGGCGTCCCGCGAGTGACGGTGACGGACCCGCTGGAGTACCCGGACCTGGTGCGCGCGCTGCGCCTGGCATCGCTGGTGCTGACGGACTCGGGCGGCATCCAGGAGGAGGCGCCGACGTTCGGCACCCCGGTCCTGGTCCTGCGCGACGTCACCGAGCGCGTGGAGGTCGTGGAGGCGGGGTGCGCGTGGCTGGTCGGCACGGACACGGCCCGCATCGCAGACACGGCGGCCCGCCTGCTGACCGGCGAGCTACGCCCGGCGCAGGTCGGAAACCCGTACGGCGAGGGAGATGCGGCGGCGTTGGCAGTCGCGGCGATCGAGGAACTGCTGGGTGTCGGCACCCCGGCCCACAAACACGCCGCGGCTTCCTGAAACGCGCCCCGGCAGAAACGGGACCCAGACCCCCCGCAACCCCGATCCGAAGCCAGAACACGGCCGGCGACGCCGGGTCAAGGCATCTTTCCCGCCTTGACGCGGCGCCGCCGGCCGTAGTCACAATGGGCGAGCGGGGTGGCGGACGAGCCTAAAGCGAGACCACCGAAACCGGCAACGCCGGATTCGCACTGAAGTCCAGAGCAGCCGTCGGACGCTTAGCCGCCACCACATGCGCACCAAGGGCCGCGATCATCGCCCCGTTGTCCGTGCACAGCCGCGGCCGCGGCACGCGCAGCTCGATCCCGGCCGCCGCACAACGCTCGGCCGCCAGCGAAGACAACCGCGAGTTCGCCGCCACCCCGCCGGAAATGACGATCGTGCCGATTCCCTGCTCCTTCGCCGCGCGGATCGCCTTCATCGTCAGCACATCCGCGACGGCTTCCTGGAACGACGCAGCGACGTCGTCCACCGGGATCTCCTCGCCACGCCGCACGGCGCCTTCGACCCAGCGCGCCACCGACGTCTTCAAGCCGGAGAACGAGAAGTCGTTCTTCGCGTCGCGCGGGCCGGTCATGCCACGCGGGAACGCGATCGCCGCCGGGTCGCCGTTCTTCGCCGCCTTGTCGATCGGCGGCCCGCCCGGGTAAGGCAGGCCGAGCACGCGCGCGACCTTGTCGTACGCCTCACCCGCCGCGTCGTCCACAGTGGACCCCAGCTCAGTGATCGACGACGCGATGTCGTCGACGCGCAGCAGCTGCGTGTGCCCGCCGGAAACCAGCAGCGCCAGGCACGGCGTGGGCAACGGCCCGTGCTGCAGCGTGTCCACCGCGATGTGCCCGGCCAGGTGGTTGACGCCGTAGAGGGGCACGTCCAGCGCCGTCGCGTACGCCTTCGCCGCGGAGACGCCGACGAGCAGCGCGCCCGCCAGGCCCGGCCCGGCCGTCACCGCAATGGCGTCCACATCGGACAGTGCGAGCCCGGCTTTCTCGAAGGCGCGTTCAGTCGTCGGGACCATCGCTTCGAGGTGCGCGCGGCTGGCGACCTCGGGAACCACGCCGCCGAAGCGCGCGTGCTGCTCGACGCTGGAGGCGACCTCGTCGGCGAGCAGCTCCACCGCGCCGTCGTCGTGCAGGCGGACCAGGCCGACGCCGGTCTCGTCGCACGAGCTCTCGATGCCCATGATGATGCGTGACATCAGCCCGCCACCTCGTCTCGCGTCCGCGCCGGGCGGACCATCGTGTACGCGTCGGCGCCGGAAGGCTGGTAGTAGCGTTTCCGGATGCCGAGCCGTTCGAAGCCGTGGCTCTCGTACAGCGCGAGGGCCGAGTTGTTGTCCGTGCGGACCTCGAGGAACACCGGCGCCTCGAACTCGTCGGCGCGCTCCAGCAGCGCCCGCAGCAGCGCCTTGCCGATGCCCTGGCGCTGGTGCTCCGGCGCGACGCCGATGGTGTGCACGGTCGCCTCGTACTCACCGCGGCGGCGCCCGACGACGGCCAGCCCGGCGTACCCGAGCAGCTCGTCCCCCTCGTCCGGGCGCGCGGCGAGGTAGAAGTTGCCCAGGTCCAGCTCGGAGTGGAAGGCGCGGGAGCTCCACGGGTCGTCGCCGGGGAAGAGGATCTTCTCGATCTCGACGCACCGGGCGATGTCCCGTCGGCGCAGCGGCTCGAGTCTCACGGCGTGGTCACCCGCTTCGGCGCCGTCGGCTCGGCGGCGTCGGGACGGCGCAGGTAGAGCGGAGTCAGCGGCGCGGGGGTTTCCTTCGCCAGCAACGCGCTCCGAGCGGCCTTCACCAGCCCGGCGGGCGACGGGAAGCGCGGCTCGACCGGCCGGACGTCGAGCGCGGCGGCGTACAGCACCGCGCCGTCGCCGGCCGCGACCTTGACGTCGGTCTCGAGGTCGGCCGGGCGCTGCACGTGCGGGCCGTCGGTCCGCTCCCCCGCGGCGTCGTAGGCGGCCCAGTAGACCTCGCGGCGGCGCGCGTCGGTGAGGACGAGGAAAGCGCCCTCTCCCGCGGCGACGTCGGCGGCCAGCGCGTCGAGGCTGCACACGGGGTACACCGGGATGCCGAGGGCGTGCCCGAACGCGGCGGCGGTCGCCATCCCGGCCCGCAGGCCGGTGAACGGGCCGGGCCCGACCCCGACGACGATCGCATCGAGGTCCTTGAGGGACACTCCCGCGGCTTCGGCGGCGGCCAGCGCGTGCGGGGTGATCAGCTCGCCGTGGGCTCGGGGGTCGACCGTGACGCGGTCACCGCGCGTCTCGACCCCGCTGTCGTCCACCGTGACGACGCCCGCGGTCACGGCCGGGGTCGAGGTATCGATCGCCAGTACCAACACGGTGAGCAAGCGTACGACCTGCGTCTTCCACGGCTTGCTGCAGGGGACTGATCCGCACGGTGCTGCGCCGTTTGTTACCAAGTCAACCGCAGTCACGGCGGATATCGGCGCCTCGCGCTCATCGGTTGCGGAACGTATCCGCCTACTTTTCGGCCGACTTGGTAACGTGCCAGACGAGTCCGACACTGGGAGGTCCCCGCGGTGCCCGACCCGTTGTTCCCCACCCTCACGTCAGGTTCGGGCAAAGAGGCCCTCCGCTTCGGCGAACAGGCCTTGACCTACGCGGAACTCGCCGCGGTCGCCGGGAGTCTCGCCGCCGGGCTTCCCCGTGGCCGGGTCGCGGTCTGGGCGACGCCGACCCTCCACACGAGCGTCGCCGTGGTCGCGGCTCTGCTCGCCGGTGTTCCCGCGGTGCCCGTCAACCCGAAGATCGGTGAACGCGAGCTGGCGCACATCGTCGCCGACAGCGAGCCGGAGCTGGTGCTGGCCGAGCCGGGTGCCGAGCTGCCCGAAGGCCTGGCCGGGCTGCCGCGCCGGGACATCCCGCTGACCGGGTCCGCCGCCGGTCTCGCCGAAGAGCCGGACGCCGAGGCGCCCGCGCTGATCGTCTACACCTCGGGCACCACCGGCCCGCCGAAGGGTGTTGTTCTCCCCCGCCGCTCGATCGCCACCACGCTCGACGCCCTCGAGGACGCCTGGGGCTGGACCTCCGGCGACGTCCTCGTGCACGCCCTGCCACTGTTCCACGTGCACGGCCTGATCCTCGGCATCCTCGGCCCGCTGCGTCGCGGCGGCTCGGTGCGCCACCTCGGCCGGTTCTCCACCGACGGCGTCGCCCGTGAGCTGTCCGCGGGCGCGACGATGCTGTTCGGCGTCCCGACGATGTACCACCGGATCGCCGGTGAGGTCGGCGCGGACCCCGCCCTGGCGGAGGCGCTGCGCAAGGCGAGGCTGCTCGTCTCCGGGTCCGCGGCCCTGCCGGTGCACGACCACCAGCGGATCACCGCGGCGACCGGCCAGCA
Organism: Amycolatopsis sp. NPDC104587; assembly: GCF_055583645.1. Classification (NCBI taxonomy): domain Bacteria; kingdom Bacillati; phylum Actinomycetota; class Actinomycetes; order Pseudonocardiales; family Pseudonocardiaceae; genus Amycolatopsis; species Amycolatopsis sp. NPDC104587. The sequence goes on along the minus strand of NZ_JBVJNO010000006.1, from coordinate 264,333 downwards.
GGTCGTCGAGCGCTACGGCATGACCGAGACGCTGATGAACACGAGCGTCCGCGCGGACGGCGAGCGCAAGCCCGGCACCGTCGGCGTCCCGCTGCGCGGCGTCGAGCTCCGGCTGGTCGGCGACACCGGGGAGACGATCGACGACACCGACAACGTCGGCGAGATCCAGGTGCGCGGGCCTAACCTGTTCACCGAGTACCTCAACCGCCCGGACGCGACCGAAGCCGCGTTCGACGGCGGTTGGTTCCGCACCGGCGACATGGCGACCCGCGACTCCGACGGGTACGTGCAGATCGTCGGGCGCAAGGCGACGGACCTGATCAAGAGCGGCGGGTACAAGATCGGTGCCGGGGAGATCGAGAACGCGCTGCTCGAACACCCCGGTGTCGCGGAAGCGGCCGTTACGGGTGAGCCGGACGACGACCTCGGCGAGCGGATCGTCGCGTGGATCGTGCCGTCGGGCGAGCCGCCGACGGCCGAGGAGCTCGCCGACCACGTCGCCCGGCTGCTCTCGCCGCACAAACGGCCGCGGGTCGTCCGGTACCTGGACGCGTTGCCGCGCAACGACATGGGCAAGGTCATGAAGCGGGCGCTCGGTGCCTAGGCGTCCGGCGCGCGAAGTCGTCGAGGCGATTTCGAGCGGCTTCGAGGAGTTCACGACGCCGTTGCGCGACGAGCCGGCCGACGGTCCGATCGCGTGGCCCGGCTACCGCTACGCCCGCGCCGCGGCCGAAGAGCGCACCGGCGAGCGGGAGTCGGTCGTCTGCGGGACGGCGAAGATCGGCAACGTCGAGGCCGTGCTGATCGCGTTCGAGTTCGGCTTCCTGGGCGGCTCGCTCGGCCAGCGCACCGGCGACCGGATCGAGGCGGCGTTCGCGCACGCCCGCGACGCACGGCTGCCGGTGGTTTCGCTGATTTCGACCGGCGGCAGCCGCATGCAGCAGGGGATGCGCGCGTTGATGCAGCTCCAGCGGGTCGCGCGCGCGGCGGCGCTGACGCGGTCGTCGGGGATCCCGCAGGTCTCGGTGCTGCGCGACCCGACCACCGGCGGCGGCTGGGCGACGCTCGGCGCGGGCGCCGACGTCATCCTCGCGCTGCCCGAGGCCCAGGTCGGCTTCGCGGGCTCGCGGGTGCGTCCACCGGGCTCGCCGGAGGCGTACACGGCCGAAACGAAGTACGAATGGGGTCAGGTCGACGCGCTCGTCTCCCCGGACGAGCTCGGCGCGGTCCTGGAACGGTGGCTGCGGCTGTTGACCGCGCGCTCCTCGGCGGCCGCTCCGCCGCCTTCGGCGCTACGAGCGGCTTCACTGCCTTCGACGGGCTGGGAAGCGGTCGAGGCGGCCCGTTCGCCGCGACGGGCCCGGGCGGTGGAGTACCTCGACGCGTACTTCGACTGGCGCGAAGACATCAGCGGCGACCGCTGCGGCGGCGTCGACCCGGGTGTCGCGTGCGGCTTCGGCTGGCGCGACGGCCGGACGATCGCCTACGCCGCCCAGTGCGGCACCCCGACGTCACCAGCGGGCTTCCGGACGGCGGCCCGTCTGGTGGACCTGGCGTCCCGGCTGGCGATCCCGGTGCTGACGCTGGTCGACACCCCGGGCGCGGCCAACGACGCGGCCGCGGAACAGGCGGGAGCGGGCGGCGCGATCGCGGCGATGTTCGAGGCGGTCGCGACGGCGTCGGTCCCGGTGACAACGCTGGTGATCGGCGAAGGCGGCTCCGGCGGAGCGCTGGCGTTCGCGGCCCAGGGGTCGACGTGGGTGGCGCCGGACGCGTACTTCTCGGTGACATCCCCGGAAGCCGCGGCAGCGATCTTGAAGCGGCCGGCTTCGGAGGTGCCCGACATCGCGAACCAGCTGCACCTGCGCCCCCAGGACCTGGTGGACCTGGGAGTGGCCCGGGCGGTCGTGCCGCCGGCGGGGTGATTCGTGGTTGGATCTTGCGATGGGGTACCGACTCAACAGGCGGGCGGCGTTCGGTTTGGGAACCGCCGTCGCCGCTGGAAGCATTCTGGCCGGCTCTCCCGCGTACGCGCAGGAGGCAGACATCGAGGCCAGCCCGGCCACACCGGACCGGGCCAGGCAGAAAGTGAAGCGCGTCTACGACACCGAGGCCGCTGAGGCGGGCGGCATCTGGAACTCCTACATCAGCGTGGCCGACCAGGTGGCCGTCGACGTGGCGTCCGACGAGATCGTCGAGGCGTACAGCGTCAACAAGGTGGCCGTCGCGGTCACCTTGATGGACAAGATCGACCGTGGTCTGCTCACGCTGGACCAGCAGGTCCAGGTGCCGGCGGACATCGTCGTGCCGGGCGGTGACGGCATCATCATCCTGGACAAGGCGTACCCGAGCGCGTTCACGCTGGGCCACGTCCTGTCGCTGTTCCTCACCGTTTCGGACGACACGTGCGTCCGGCTGGTGGGGCTCGTGGTCCCGGCGGCCGAGATCAACCAGATCCTGGTGGCCAAGGGCTTCCCCAAGACCCAGGTCACGCCGGTGGCCAACCCGAACCGCTACTTCCTCGGCCAAACCACTCCGCGCGAGACGCACGACTTGCTGAAGGCGCTGGTCGCGGGCACTTTGCTGAGCCCGGCGTCGACGGAGTACCTGCTGTCCATCCTGCGGTCGCAGGTGGCGTTCACCGACGGTGTCCGCCGTGAGATGTCGTCCGTCGACCGGGCGAGGATCGCCACTAAGGCGGGCTGGCTGAACGACGGCCGCAACGAGGCGGGCATCATGTTCGACGCCGCGGGCAAGCCGGTGGTGATCTACTCGATGTTCGCGCACGGCCAGGCGAACCCGGAGGACTTCGGGGCCACGCACCCGGTCCGGCAGGCCACCGCCAAGATGGGGCCGAAGTTCCTGCGCGCGGTCGACAAGATCGCGGGCGCCGGCACCAGGACCTTCCGGGCACCGGCCTACCAGCAGTACAACGGCGGCTGAGAGCTGCTACCGCGGTCGTGAGTGGCAATTCGGGTTAGAACCCCAATTACCACTCACGACAGCTTGGCGAGCTCCGGAGTCCGGTCGGCCCAGGTGCCGTGCGGTTCCAGGGTCACCTCGCGGACGTCGTCCTCGCGGCGGTCAAGGCGCACCACCAGGTAGTCCTCCGACAAGCGTTCCGCCGACCCCTCGCCCCACTCGACGACGATCGCCGAGCGCTCCAGGTCCGTGTCGAGGTCGAGGTCGTCGAGCTGGGACAGGTCGCCGCCCAGGCGGTACGCGTCGACGTGCACCAGCGGGACTCCCGCGGCCCCCGCCGGGTGGACGCGGGCCAGCACGAACGTCGGGCTGCTCACCCGGCCGCCGACGCCGAGGCCGGCCGCGATGCCGCGCGTGAGCGTCGTCTTGCCCGCGCCGAGCGGGCCGGCCAGGAGCACCAGGTCACCGGCGCGCAGGGACTCACCGAGCACCTGCCCGAAGTCCATCGTTTCTTCGGGCGTCGGGAACACCATGGTCAACGGGGCCACCACCAGTTTCGCTGAGTCGAGGTTTCGCCGTCCACACCGGAACAGCGTTGCAGGAGATCGATCAGATGGCTGTTCACCAGCTCGGGCTGCTCGAGCTGCACCATGTGCCCGGCGCCGCGCACCCGCACCAGCTCGGCGTCCGGCAGCTCGGAGGCGATCCGCTCGGCGTGCGCGAACGGCGTGAAGCGGTCCGAATCACCGCCGATGACCAGCACTTCCGCGTGCTTCAGCCCGGCCAGCGCGGCGTAGCGGTTGTGGCTGCCGAGCGTGTCGACGAAGTTGACGAGCCCCTTCACCGGGGTCACTTCGAGCATCTCGAGCATGAAGTCGACGAGCCTCGGCGCGACGTCGCGGCTGCCGAACGCCAGCCGCCGCACCGCTTGGCGCGTCAGCTGCCCGCCGGCCGCGCGCACGAACTCGACCAGCCCGGGCTGCCAGCCCGCGAGACCGCCGGCGGCGCGCGTCAGCGGGTTGTACTTCGAGAGCAGCGAACGCGGCAACCCGCGTGCGCCCACTTCGCCCGCCGCGGTCGCGATGAACGCGACACCCGCGACGCGGTTTTCGAAGAGCGAAGGGAACTCCGCGGCCAGCTCCATGATCACCATGCCGCCCATCGAGTGCCCCATCAGCACGATGGGCCCCTCCGGCACCACGGACCGCAGCACCACGTCCAGGTCGCGCGCCAGTTGCTCGATGGTCGACGTCTCCGCCGAAGCCGCGCCGGAAAGGCCGTGGCTGCGGTGGTCGTAGTACACCTGACGCACCCGTGGCAGCCGAAGCGACGCGAGGTCGCGACGCTGGAAATGCCAGCAGCGCCGCGAAAGCGCGAAGCCGTGCACCCCCACGACGGTCAGTTCGGGCTTGCCGCCGTCCTCCGGGTCGATCTCCTCGACCGAAAGCGGCGTGCCGTCGTCGGCCGCGACCGTGGACGTGCGGTCCGGCTTCAGCTCCCCCAGCGGCTCGTCCACGTACGGATCCTCACTGTGCCGCCGCTGCTGCGCGGCGACGATAGCGGCGGCGGCGGTCCCGGTGGCGAGGGCCCCGACCCCGCCGGCGATGGCCAGCAGTCGACGTGAGGGTGTCACGAGCGCTCTCCCGGATACCGGCGCCGCACCCGCGGGCGGTACATCGAGGTGACGATCTCGTAGTCGATGGTGCCCAGCTTGTCGGCCCATTCGCGGGCCGTCGGCTCGCCGCGCGTCCCGGCGCCGAACAGGACGACCTCGTCGCCGACGGCCGGTTCGAAGTCACCGCAGTCCACGACCAGCTGGTCCATGCAGACGCGCCCGGCCACCGGCCGCCGCTGCCCGCCGAGCCAGACGTCCATCCGGCCGGACAGCGACCGCGGCACGCCGTCGGCGTACCCGGCCGGCACCAGCGCGAGGTTCGTGTCGCGCGCCGCGGTCCAGGTGTGCCCGTAGGACACCGACTCCCCGGCTTCGACCCGCTTGACCAGCGCGACCGCCGACCGGAACGTCATGGCCGGGCGCAGGTCCTCGGCCTGCGGCACCGGGTTGAGCCCGTACATCGCGATGCCCGGCCGGACGACGTCGAAGTGCAGGTCCGGCCGCGTCAACAGGGCCGCCGAGTTCGCCAGGTGCCGCTTCGGGTCGAGCCCGGCGGCACGCGCGACGTCGTAGGCCTCGGCGAAGCGCTTCGCCTGCGCGTCGATGGAGGGGTGGCCCGGCTCGTCCGCGCACGCGAGGTGGGACCAGATCGCGACGACCTCGACCCGCGGCTCGGCGGCCGCCGCTTCGACCAGCTCGGCCCAGCGGGCGGGCGGGCAGCCGTTGCGTGAGAGCCCGGTGTCGATTTTGAGGTGCACACGAGCCTGAATACCCGCGGGGACGGCGGCCGCGATGCGACGTAGCTCACCCAGCGAGCTGGCGGCGAGGTCGACGCCGGCCTCGATGCCCGCCGCGAAGTCGACCTCCGGGACGTCCAGCCAGCTGAACAGCCGCGTCGTGATCCCGCCTTCGCGGAGGGCGAGAGCCTCTTCGAGGGAGCACGTGCCGAGCCAGCTCGCGCCGGCCTCGACCGCGGCGCGCGCCACCGGCAGCGCGCCGTGGCCGTAGGCGTCGGCCTTCACCACGGCCATCACCTCGCTGCCGGGCGCGCGGGCGCCCAGCAGGGTGAGGTTGTGGCGGATGGCGTCGAGGTCGATGTCGACCTGGGCCCGCGGGCTGCGCTCATGGGAAGAACTGGAAGGCATAACGCCCTCCAGTTTCCCATGACCCGAGGTCAGGGCAGGCGCAGCCCGGACGTGGCGGAGAACACGTGCAGCTCGTCGGCGCGGATCCGCAGGTTGAGCGTGTCGCCCATGGCAGGCGGCGTGCGCGGGTCGACCCGGGCGACGACGTTCGACTTGTTGTCGGCGGCGTCGGTCTCGGCGAGCTTGCCGTAGACGTAGGCGTCCGAGCCGAGCTCCTCGACCAGCTCCACCTTGATCGGCAGGGTGCCGTCACCGGTGGCGACCTCGAGGGCCTCCGGCCGGAAGCCGAGGGTCACGGTGTCGCCGTCGGCCGCGGCGATGGTCTCGCGGGTCAGCGGCACGCGCGCGCCACCGACCTCGGCGCCGTCCGCCGTCAGCTTCGCGGTGACGAGGTTCATCGCGGGCGAGCCGATGAACCCGGCGACAAAAGCGTTCGCGGGTCGGTCGTACAGCGCGCGCGGGGTGTCGCACTGCATGAGCAGGCCGTCCGACAGCACGGCGACGCGGTCACCCATCGTCATAGCCTCGACCTGGTCGTGCGTGACGTACACGGTCGTGACGCCGAGGCGGCGCTGCAGCGCGGCGATCTGCGTACGCGTCGAGACACGCAGCTTCGCGTCGAGGTTCGACAGCGGCTCGTCCATCAGGAAGACCTGCGGCTCGCGCACGATCGCGCGGCCCATCGCGACGCGCTGGCGCTGACCACCGGAGAGCGCCTTCGGCTTGCGGTCGAGGTACTGCTCGATGTCCAGCAGCTTCGCGGCCTCGAGGACCTTCTGCTTGATCTCGGACGCGGGGCGGCCGGCGATCTTCAGCGCGAAGCCCATGTTCTGCGCGACCGTCATGTGCGGGTACAGCGCGTAGTTCTGGAACACCATCGCGATGTCGCGCGAGCGCGGCGGCAGCTGCGTGACGTCGCGGTCGCCGATCCAGACGGCGCCGTCGTCGATGTCCTCGAGGCCGGCGAGCATGCGCAGGCTGGTCGACTTGCCGCAGCCGGACGGGCCGACCAGCACCAGGAACTCACCGTCGGAGATCTCCAGGTCCAGCGCGTCGACCGCGGGGCGCTCGGAACCCGGGTAACGCCGGGTCGCCTTGTCGTAGGTGATGGAAGCCATCGGTCAGTCCTCTCCGAAAGTCCGCCGGACCCCGTAAGCCGCTTCGCGGGCTTCGAGGTGGCGCTGCTGGATCCGGTGGCCCTCGGCGCGCTGCGCCTCGGTCGGCTCGTCCAGCTCGAGCCGCGTCTGAGTGTTTTCCTGCCAGGACGGGGGTTCCGCACTGGAAGCCAGGGCCCAGGCCGCCTGCCGCGCCGCGCCGACGGCGACGTACTCGGCGACTTCGGGCAGCTGCACGGGCACGCCGAACACGAGCGGCGCGATCGCCTGGACTGCCCGCGACTGCGCGCCCCCGCCGATCAGCAGCACCCGGCGGACGTCGAGACCGTGCGCGCGGACGGCGTCGAGACCGGCGGCCAGGCCGCACAGCATGCCTTCGACGGCGCTGCGCGCGAGGTTCTCCGGTGTCATGTTCGCCCGGGTCAGGCCGGTCAGCGAACCGGTGGCGTCCGGCAGGTTCGGGGTGCGCTCGCCGTCCAGGTAGGGCAGGAAGGTGAGGCCGCCGGCGCCGGGCTCGGCCCGCAGGGCGAGCCGGTCGAACTCGCTCAGCGTCGCGCCGAGCATCGCGGCGGTCGAGGTGAGCACGCGGGCCGCGTTGAGGGTGCAGGCCAGCGGGAGGAAGCGGCCGGTGGCGTCGGCGAACCCGGCGACCTCGCCGGTCGCGTCGGCCGCGCCGGTCTCCGCGACGCCGAACACGGTGCCGCTGGTGCCGAGCGACACGACGACGTCACCGGGCTGGAGCTCGAGGGCCAGTGCGGCGGCCATGTTGTCGCCGGTGCCGGCGGACACGAGCACGCCGTTCGCCGTGGGGCCGGCGGTGTCGGCCGGGCCGAGCACGGTCGGCAGCTCCGGCGTCCGGCCGCCGAAGGCGTGGGTCAGGACATCGAGGCGGTAGGCGTTGTCGGACGGCGAGAAGTAGCCGGTGCCGGACGCGTCACCGCGGTCGGTGACCGGGTCGCCGCCGGTGAGCTTCCAGGTCAGCCAGTCGTGCGGCAGCATGACCCGGGCGACGCGGTCGGCGAGCTTCGGCTCGTGGTCGGCCAGCCAGCGCAGCTTCGTGACCGTGAAGCTCGCGACCGGCACCGAGCCGACGGACTTGGCCCAGACCGACGGCCCGCCGAGCTCGGTGATCAGGTCGAGGGCCGACTGCGCCGAGCGCGTGTCGTTCCAGAGCAGCGCGGGCCGGACGACCTCGTTGTCCTCGTCGAGGGTGACCATGCCGTGCTGCTGGCCGCCGACCCCGATGGCCTGGACGTCGTCGAGCAGGCCCGTGGTCGCCTCCTGGAACGCCCCCCACCAGGCGGCGGGGTCGACCTCGGTGCCGTCCGGGTGCGGCGCGCGGCCGCTCCGGACGATCTCGCCGGTGCGCGCGTCGCACACGACGACCTTGGACGACTGCGTGGACGAATCGATGCCGGCCACCAGCTCAGCTGTCATAGGGCTGACCCTCCTCGACGTGTTCGACGATCTCGATCGTGGTGCCCGCGTTGAGCGCGGCCTCGATCTCCTCGGTCGGCGTGGTCTCCCCGGTGATGAGCAGGTCGTAGTCCCCGACGTCGCCGTGCGCGTAGGTCGCGGTGCGGCCGAACTTCGAGTGGTCGACCACGAGGACGGTCCGGTTGGCGACCTTCAGCGCGGCCTTCTTGAGCTCGGCGTAGTCGCGGTCCGGGTGGTAGAGCCGCCCGACGGCGACCGCCGTGACCGACACGAACGAGACGTCGGCGCGGATGGAGTCGAGCAGGCCGAGCACCTCGGGCCCGGCGCAGGAGTCGTACTCCGGCGAGTAGCGCCCGCCCGCGAGGACGACGTCGGTCTTCGGGCCGAGCAGCCGCGCGGCGTGCAGCGAGTTGGTGACGACGGTGAGGGCGTCGATCTCGGCCAGGCGCTTGACCAGCGGCAGGAGGGTGGTGGAGTCGTCGACGAAGACGGTCTGCCCGGGCTGGACGTGGTTCGCGGCGGCTTCGCCGAGGGCCTCTTTCTCACCGTGGTGAAGGGTGTCGCGGAAGCGGGCGGCGGTCTCGATGGTGAGCGCCGGGTAGGCCTCGACCTTGCCGCGGAGCTTGCGCAGGAGCCGGCGTTCGGCCAGGTCGTCGAGGTCGCGGTGGATGGTCATCAGGCTGACGCGGAACTTCGTCGTCAGGTCGTCGATGCGGACTTCGCCCTGCTCGATGACGTGGTCGAGGATGTCCTGCCGCCGCTGCTCGACCACGGCATCGGACGGCCGGGTCTTCCGGTCTCCAGGTGCTGTGCCGCCGCTCACACGGCATTCTTACCAGATTTATCGCCCGGAGTTAACAGGCAACTCGATAACTCTGTCGCCGCACTTTCACGTGAAAGTGCGGGTCAGGATGTGAGGGAGCGGATCGCGCGGATCGCTTCCGGGATCGCGTGGACCAGGGCCGAGGACGACGTCGGGGCGTTCTGGGCCGCGATCGCGCCCGCCAGGGAGTGCACGTGGGCCGCCGTCGCCGCGGCCAGCCATGGGTCCAAGCCTGCCGCCAGCAGCGAGCCGAGCAGGCCCGACAGGACGTCGCCTGAACCCGGGGTCGCCAGCCACGCGCCGTGGGGCTTGTTGACCGCCACGCGGCCGTCCGGGGCCGCCACCACCGTGACGTGCCCCTTCAGCAGCACCACCGCGTTGTACTTCTTCGCCGCTTCGCGCGCCGCCGTCACGCGGTCCGGCCCCGGCCTGCGGCCCATCAACCGCTCGTACTCGCCCGCGTGCGGGGTCAGGACCAGCGGCGTGTCCGGGTCGCGGGCGTCGAGGACCTCGGGTGACTTCGCGATGATCGTCGTCGCGTCGGCGTCCGCGCACACCGGCAAGCCCTGGCCGAGCACGTACCGGACGACGTCGCGGCCTTCCGAGCCGATGCCGATGCCCGGGCCGACCGCCCACGCCTGCACGCGGCCGGCGTCCGCGACCGTGCCCGTCGCGATGACCTCCGGCCACTGCGCCCGGACAACGTCCGCCGCGTGGCCCGCGTAGCGGACCATCCCCGCCGTCGCGCGGACCGCCGAACCCGCCGTCAGGACCGCCGCGCCCGGATACGTCGCCGAGCCCGCCGCGACGCCGACGACGCCCTGGCTGTACTTGTCGTCGTCGGGCCCGGGCACCGGCCAGGCCGCGGCGATGTCGGTGATGTCCAGCCGCTGCAGCGAAGGGTCGGCCAGCTCGAGGCCGATGTCGACCAGCACGACCTCGCCGCACCACGACGGCGCCAGCACGTGCACCGGCTTGAGCGCGCCGAACGTCACCGTCCGGGTCGCGCGGACCGCCGGGCCGTCGACCGCGCCGGTGTCCGGGTCGACACCGCTGGGCAGGTCGACCGCCACGATCGGCGCTTCCACCAGCGAAACCAGCCGGGCCGCGTCCGGGCGGAGGGAACCGGACGCCGAGATGCCGACGATCCCGTCGACCACGACGTCCGCCCGGGAAATCCACTGTGGACCGTCCTCGGCGGACACCACCCGCCCCTTGGCCCGGCGCAACGCCCTGAGCCCGGCTTCGTGCGCCCGCGAGCCCAGCAGGACGGCCGTGACGGCGACTCCGCGCCGCCGCAGGAAAGCCCCCGCCCAGAGCGCGTCACCGCCGTTGTCGCCGGAGCCCACGAGCAGCACGACCCGGCGACCCGAGACGCCGCCGGTGTGGTCTTCGAGCAGGTCCGCGATCTGCACCGCGAGCCCGAACGACGCCCGCCGCATCAGCTCGCCTTCCGGCGTGACGGCGAACGCCCGCGCCTCCGCCTCGCGAATCCGTTCCGTGGTCCAGATTCCCTGCACGGCGGCGACCCTTCTACGCTGTGTTATTCCACAGTGACGGACTTCGCCAGGTTACGCGGCTTGTCGACGTCGTACCCGCGGGCGCGGGCGATCTCCGCGGCCAGCACCTGCAGCGGCACGGTGGACACGAGCGGCTGCAGCAGCGTCGGCACCGCGGGGACCTCGATCAGCTCGTCCGCGAACGGCCGCACCGTCTCGTCACCCTCTTCGGCGATCACGATCGTGCGGGCGCCGCGGGCCTGGATCTCGCTGATGTTCGACACGAGCTTCGAGTGCAGCACCGCGCGTCCCTTGGGTGACGGCATCACGACGACGACCGGCAGGCCCTCTTCGATCAGCGCGATCGGGCCGTGCTTGAGCTCGCCGGCCGCGAAGCCCTCGGCGTGCATGTACGCGAGCTCCTTGAGCTTCAGCGCGCCTTCGAGGGCGACCGGGAACCCGACGTGGCGGCCGAGGAACAGCACCGCCTTCGAGTCCGCGATGCGGCGGCCGAGGTCGCGGACCTGGTCCACAGTGGACAGTACCTTCTGGACGGCCGCGGGCATGGCCTCGAGCTCGGCGAACTCGCGCGCGACCTCGTCCGGGTACTTCGTGCCGCGGGCCTGCGCCAGTGCCAGGCCGACCAAGTAGTTCGCCGCGATCTGGGCGAGGAACGCCTTGGTCGAGGCGACGCCGATCTCGGGGCCGGCGTGGGTGTAGAGAACCGCGTCGGACTCGCGTGGGATCTGCGCGCCGTTGGTGTTGCAGACGGCCAGGACGCGCGCCTTCTGCTCACGCGCGTGCCGGACGGCTTCGAGCGTGTCCGCCGTCTCGCCGGACTGCGACACGGCGACGACCAGCGTCGCGCGGTCGAGCACCGGGTCGCGGTAGCGGAACTCGCTGGCCAGCTCGACCTCGACCGGGAGGCGGCACCAGTGCTCGATGGCGTACTTGGCGACCAGCCCGGAGTGGTAGGCCGAACCGCACGCGACGACGAAGACCTTGTCGACGTCACGGAGGTCCTGGTCGGAGATGCGTTGCTCGTCGAGGATGATCCGGCCGTTGTCGAAGTGCCCGCGAAGGGTGTTCGCCAGCGCCTCCGGCTGCTCCTCGATCTCCTTGAGCATGAAGTACTCGTGGCCGCCCTTTTCGGCGGCGCTCAGGTCCCAGTCGACGGTGAACGGCTTCGCCTGGGCGGCGTCGCCGTGGAAGTCGGTGACCTCGTAGCCCTCGCGGGTGATCACGACGAGCTGGTCCTGGCCCAGCTCGACGGCCTCGCGGGTGTGCTCGATGAACGCCGAGACGTCGGAGGCGACGAAGTGCTCCCCCTCCCCCACGCCGACGACCAGCGGCGACGACCGCCGCGCGGCGACGATGGTGTCCGGGTGGTCGGCGTGCGTCACGACGAGCGTGAAGGCGCCTTCGAGCCGCCGGCAGACCCCGGCGACGCTCGCGACGAAGTCCCCCCTGGTGTCCCCGTCGGCGTAGGCGCGCGCGATCAGGTGCGCGGCGGTCTCGCTGTCGGTGTCGCTGGTCATCTCGACACCGTCGGCCTCGAGCTCCGCGCGGAGGGCGGCGAAGTTCTCGATGATGCCGTTGTGCACGACGGCGACCCGCTGGGAGGTGTCCCGGTGCGGGTGCGAGTTCCGGTCGACCGGCGCGCCGTGGGTGGCCCAGCGGGTGTGCCCCATGCCGGCGGTGCCGCCGAAGCTGTCCCGGCCGACCTTGTCGAGCTCGGCCTCCAGGTTGGCCAGCCGGCCCGCCTTGCGCTCGACGGTCAGCTCGCCGGCGCCGTCCAGCACCGCGACACCGGCCGAGTCGTAACCGCGGTACTCCATGCGCCGGAGCCCGCCGAGGACGACGTCCAGAGCCGGGCGGTGCCCGACGTATCCCACGATTCCACACACGCGGACAAGCCTAACGAGGGATTTTGGGTGAGTTGACGGGGTCTGTGAACCGGTCCTGACCTGCGTGGACGCTGGTGGACGTGGTCCGGACCAATGCCGTTTCACCCACACGTGGGGCTTTGTTGCCCGCCACCCCGACGCCTGATTGTGACTACGGACGGCAGCGCCGCGTCAAGGCGGGAAAGATGCCTTGACCCGTCGCTACCGTCCGTGTTCTGGCTTTGGATCGGGGTGGGGGGAGGGGTCTGGGTGGAGTGCCGGTCCTGCTTTCGCCTTCCGGTCTCATTGCTTTGCGCCCGCCGGGGCGGCGAGCGAGCCGTCGGAAGGGGCGCGCAGTAGGGTTCGCGTTATGGCCAGCAAGCCCAAGCAGCTGCTCGCGGAGTTGACGCACCCGGGTCCGCATGAGGTCCTGCGGGGCGATCTTGCCCTGGTCGGGCTGCCCGGGGTGGTCTTCACGCCGCGCTCCGGTCTCGGGTTGCCCGCCGTTGCCTTTGGGCACGGGTGGCTGCAGCCTCCCCATCGGTACCGGCAGCTTCTCCACCACCTCGCCAGCTGGGGCATCGTTGCCGCCGCTCCGGCCACCCAGCGCGGCCCGCTGCCGTCGCACCGGCTGCTCGCCGCCGACCTCCTGACCACCCTCGACGTCGTCACCACCGTGCGGCTGGGGCCGGACGGCATCAGCGTCGATCCGGCCAAGCTCGGGCTCGCCGGGCACTCGACCGGGGGTGGCTCCGCCGTCCTCGCCGCGGCGCAGGACGCTCAGGCCGAGACGCCGCGGATCAAGGCCGTTGCCACCATCGCCGCCGCGCAAACGCTTCCGCCGGCCACCGAGTCGGCCAAGGCCATCACCGTGCCCGGGCTGCACCTGGCCGCCGAGGAAGACCTCGTTGCTCCCAAGATCGCGCACGCCGAGGCGATCACCGATGCCTGGGGCGGCGAAGACGTCCAGCTCCGGACCCTCGGCAAAGCGACGCACCTGGGGGTCACCGAGGGCAAGCACTGGTCGCAGCTGGTCATGCACGGCAAGCCGCACCGGGGCACCCAGCGGCTCACCCGCGCGCTGTTCACGGCCTTCTTCCTGACCCACCTCACCGGCACCGACAAGTACCGGTCCCTGCTCGACGCGGACGTCAAGCGCGCCCCGATCGAGCGGGAAGAAGAGCCCGCCCACTGACGCGCGAAAGGCCCGGCCGAAGCCGGGCCTTTCGACGGAACCTCAGACCAGCCAGCTCGTGCTGGAGAAGTCGTCCTCGTCCTCCACCGGACGCGCGTGCCGCCCTCGCCGCGGCTGCTCCGCGACCGGGGGCGCCGGCGGCGGTTCCGGGGCCGGCTCCGGGCGGGGCGGCGCCGCGCTGGGTGCCGAGTAGCCGGCGAAGCTGCTGGTCGGCTCGGTCTCCTCGTCGTGGACGCCGAACTCCATCAGCGACTCGCGGTTCTTGTCGGCCAGCGCCTTCTCCGTGGCCCAGCCGCCCGCGCTCTGCTTGCGCTTGTTGAGCTCGTCCATGTGCTCGGCGTACTTCTGCGCGGCGGCCATCTCCTGCTTCAGCCCCTCGCGCGCCTGCGCCTCGGCCTCCGCGACCCGGCGTTCGCGCAGCCCCCGCTGCTCGTCCTGCTCCCGCGCCGCGGCGTCCATTGTGGACACCGCCGCGCGGTACCGGTCTTCGGCGCTGCTCATCGGCCCTCCTCAGCCCTCGTCACCGGTCGTACCGGATCGAGCGGTCACCCTCGTCGTCCAGCGAGCCGCTGATGCGGCCCTTCGCGCCGCTCGTCTCGAAGACGTTGCCCTCGACGCGGTACTGGCTGGCCCCGCGCTGCTGGTCGCCACCGCCGCCCCCGCCCGGCGCGCCACCCATGCCGCCCATCATCCCGCCCATGCCCCCCATGCCGCTCATCCCGCTGGCGGAGCTCGCGGCGGCCTGGTGCGCGCCCGGGTCGACCGGGGTCGCGCCGAGCCCGCCGCCGTCGGACATCGGGACCGCCGCGTCACTGGCGCCCGACTGGGACCCCGGGTCCAGCGACACCGCGCCGGCGAAGTCCGCCGAGCCGCCGCCGGTGACCGCGGAGCCGAAGTCGCTCGCGCCGGCCGTCGACGTCGCATCGGCGCCGGCCCCGCCACCGCCGGCGCCCGCGTCGGCCGTCGCGACCGCCGGTTCCGCGCCGGCGGAGCCACCGAAGTCACCGGAGAAGTCCTGCCCGCCCGGCGTGCTGAACCCACCGCCGCCGCCGCCCGAAGCGGACGCGGCCTCGCTGTGCGTGAAGCCCGGGTCCGGGTTGGGCGGCGCCGGGTCCTTCGTCAGCGGCGACTCGGCGTCCGTGTCGTGGTGGACGGCGGAGCCGTTGCCGGTCGACGAGGCGTCCTTCTCGGTGCCCGGTGCCGGGTCGTTCTTCAGGTCGCCGGCCTTGGGGTCGTCCTTCTCGTCGAGCGTGTACGTCGTCGGCTCGCCCTTGCCGTCGTCGACGGTGACGATCGTGGGGCCGTCCGGGCCCTCCGGCCGCTCGGCCGTGATCTCGAGGTTGCCGTCCTTGATGTGGATCTTGCCGTCCGGGCCCGGCTTGTAGGAGCCGTCGGCCGAGGGCTGCCCGTCCTTCCCCGGCTGCTGGCTGCCCTGCGGGCCGAAGCTGCCGTCCTTGGCGGCGTCGGCGCCCTTGCCGTCGGCGTCCTTGGCCGCGTCGGCCTTGTCGTCGTCACCCCAGTCGAGGTGGTAGTCCTTCTTGTTGCCGTGGCCGTCGTCCACGGAGATGTCCTGCTTGCCCTCCTTGTCGGGCTCGGACATCTCGATCGTGTTGTCGCCCTTCTTCACCGACACGGTGTCGGTGTCGTCGGTGTCCTTGATGGCCTCGCCGGTCGTCGGGTCGATCGGGTACGGCTTGCCGGTGTCCGGGTCGACCTCGAGGGGCTGCCCGGTGATCGGGTTCTTGCCGTCCTCGGGCTTCGCCGGGTCCTCGGCCTTGGGCGGCTCCGCGGTCGCCGACGGCGTCGTGGCCCCGCCGCCGCCCGTGCTGCCCCCGCCGCCGGTCGAACCGCCGCCCCCGGTGGACCCGCCGCCGCCGGTGTCGCCGCCGTTGCCGTTGTGCGTGTCACCGCCGCCGGTGTCGTCGCCGCCCTTGCCGTCGCTCTTGGCCTCGGTCAGCTGGTTGCGGTAGCCGTCCATGAACCGCGCGAGCGCGCCGAACTGCTGGTCGATCGTGTCCTTGGCGGACTTGCAGGAGCCGTCGAACGCCTTGATCAGGCTCTGGAACTCGGTCGTGAACGCGCCGTCGCGCCAGTAGCGGCAGACCTGGCGGCCGTAGTCCTTGTTCTCGTCGTTGAAGCCGCAGTCGTCGTTCTGCAGGCGCTCGGCGAGGTTGGTCTGGTTGCCGTTCTTCGCGTTCACCGCGTCGACCCAGCCGGCGACCTTCATGAAGTCGTCGAACTCTTCGGTCTCGCCGTTCGCGATCTTGAGGACGTCGCGGGCCATGTTGATGTCGGCCTGCGCGATCGTCGTGCGGTGCAGCGCGAGGACCTCGTCGACCTTCTTCTTGACAGCGTCGTAGACGTGCGTCACGGTCTCCGGGATCAGCTTCGCGGCGCCGTCGATCTGCTGCGACAGCTCCTTGGCGTGCGGCTTGATCGTCTCGTCGTACTTGATCTCGGCCGCGTTCGCGCCCTTGCCCTTCCACTCCCCGAAGAGGGTCTGGAGCTCGGTGTCGCTCTTGGCCAGCGTGTCCTCGACGACCTTGTGCGCCTTGCCGAGGTCGTCGGCCTCGGTGAGGAACTTCTGGAACTGGATCCCGCGGTTCTCGTGGAACTTGTCCTTGAGGTCCTTCTGCGCGTCGAGCTGGCCGGTGCCGCCCTTGATCTTGTTCCAGATGTCGTTGGTCCACAGCACCAGGAAGTCGACGGTGACGTTGCCCTGGTCGAGCATTTCGTCCGAGCTCTTCGCGCCGGCCCCCAGCGTCGGCGCGGCGATTCCGTCGAGGTTCTTCTTCGCGTCGTTCTTGCGATTGGTCTCGCGCTGCTGTTCCTGGCCCTTGGCGGCCGATTCCTGCTTCGCGCGGGCGACGATCTCGTCGGTGTCGTCGTTCTCGAGAACGCGGTAACCGTCGTTGTCGCCGTCGGAGTAACCCTCGACATACTCCTTCGCGTACCTTTCTTCTTCGTCGTTGAAGTTGAAGGTGTTGCGGTCGTACTCCTCCATGAGCTCTTGCTTCGTCGCCATGGAGACGTTCGGGTCGTCGAGGACCTTCTTGATTTCCGCCCAGTCGGCCATTACTTGCTCCCCGCCGACTTCGCCGTCGAGCTGGCGTTCTGTTCCTGAGCGGTGTACTTCGAACCGGCGGTGCCGATGCCGCTGCCGAGGTTCATGAGCGCGTTCGACAGCCCGGTCATGCCGGCGCCGATCTCGTCGATCCCGGACTTGTACTTCGGGAAGCCCTCACCGTGGACGCGCCCGAAGTCCGCTTGCGCGATTTCGGTCGGCGCGACCTTCTTGGCTTCCGCGGCCGGGTCGTCGGCGGCGTCGTTGAGGCGGATCTGCGCCCGCGTCATCGCCTCCGAACTCGCTTCGTAACCGTTTGGCATGGTCGGCTTTCCCCCTTCGATCCACGGCCCCTGTTCCGGGTGTCAAGACTGTGACGCACCCGGTCGCGATTCGGTGCCGTCGCAGATGCACACAGAGTCTAGCGTTCGGCCGCCCGCCCGACCTGGGCTTCGGCGAAGAGCACTCACCCGGTGGGGCGCTGCGCCGCGATCGACTCGGAAACCACTTCGGCGACCCCGCGGACGTCGACGAGCCGGTCGAGCTCGTCCAGGTCGACCGAGACGCCGAAGCGCACCTCGACCCGCGCGAGCAGCTGGACGCGCTGCCGGGACGTCATGCCGATGTCGTCGAACGGCGTGGTGTCGGTCAGCTGCCCGGGCTCGAGCTGCAGGGCGGTGCCGACGATCTTCCGGATCTCCTCGGCGAGGGCGGCGTCATCCATGGCGCCCATTCTCGCCCCACCAGCGGTCGCGGGCGGCGGCGCGGGACACCTTGCCGCTGGAGGTCCGCGGCACCGCGCCGGGCCGGACCAGCCACAGGGCGCGCAGCGGGAGGTCGTGGCCGGCCGACACCGCGCGCCGCACGGCCGTCGCGACCGCCTCGTCGTCCGGCGTGGCACACCCGGCCACCACCGCGACGCCCTCGCCGTGGCCGTCTTCGACGGCGAACGCGGCGACCCGGCCGGCGCGGACCGCCGGGTGGGCGGCCTCGACGGTCGCCTCGATGTCCTGGGGGTAGTGGTTGCGGCCGTCCACGATGATCAGGTCCTTGCGCCGGCCGGTGACGTAGAGCAGGCCGTCGTGGACGAAGCCGAGGTCGCCGGTGCGGAGCCAGCCGTCCTCGGTGAAGGTCTCGCCGCGGTCCGGCCGGCCCCAGTATCCGTCGGCGACGTTGGGACCCGCCACCCAGATCTCTTTGTCGACAATGCGGACGCGCTGACCGTACGGACGGCCCACCGAGACCAGCTCGCCGTGGTCGAAATCCGTGACGGTCGGGCCCTCGTCCCCCGCGCTCGCGACGAACACCGTCGCCTCGGCCAGCCCGTAACACGGCTTGAGGGCGGCCCGCGGCAGCCCGAACGGCGCGAAGGCGCGGTGAAAGGCGTCGAGGCTGGCCGCGCGGACCGGCTCGCTGCCGTTGAGCACCGCGTTGACGTGCGAAAGGTCGACGTCCCCCAGCTCCCCCGCCGCCTCGGCGGCCAGGTCGAAGGCGAAGTTCGGCGCCGCGGTGATCGCGCCGGGGTGCTCGGCGAGCAGCCGAACCCAGCGCAGCGGGTCGCGCACGAACTCCATCGGTGTGCAGAACACCGAGTGCGCGCCGAGGAAGACGGGCGTGCCGATCAGCAGGACGAGCCCCATGTCGTGGAAGAACGGCACCCAGCCGGCCAGGTGGGTCGACGCGTCGGCGTGGTAACACTCGGTCGTCTGCCAGCAGGCGGCCACGAGCGCGCGGTGCGAGATCACCGCGCCGGCCGGGCGGCGCGTGGAACCCGACGTGTACTGCAGGTAGGCCGGGTCGGTCATCGCCACGTCAGCGGGCGGCTCGGTGGTGTCCGGCTCGATGTCCTCGACGGCCAGTGCGCTGCCCGGCGGGATCTTGTCCAGCAGGTTCTTCGAGGTCAGGCAGGCCGCCGGGGTGGCGTCCGCGAAGGCCGACTCGATCCGCGCGCGGCCGGTCCGCCCGGTCGGGACCGACAGCGGAACGGCGACGCGCCCCGCGTAGAGCGTGCCGAGGAACGCGATGACGTAGTCCAGGTCCTGGCGGGCGACGATCGCCACCCGGTCGCCGGGCCGGGTCGTGCGCCGCAGCTCGCGGGCGACCCCGCGGACCCGGTCGAGCAGCCGCGGCCAGCTCAGCGTGTGGTCGACGGGTCCCGGGTACGTGCGGCAGGTGAACGCGGGCCGGTCGGTGGCCGCGTTGCGGAGCAGGTGGGCCGTGAACGGCGTGCTCAGGACCTCGTCCGGGACGTCTGCGGGCGGCACGGCCCCATCCTGCCCTACCGTGGGCAGGCGATGGACGAGTTCGAGCGGCACGGGATCCGGGTGGTCTCCGGTCGCGACGCGTGTGTGCACGCCCTGCGTTCCCCCGACCTGACCTCCGACCCCGGCGGCGGCTCACCGAGCGTCCTGCTGCGCGACGGCGAAGGCCACACGCGGGTGCGCGGAGTCCTGCGGGAGATCATCGCCGGGCTCGAGCCGCTGCCGGAGTCGCTGCGCGCGTCCATCGAGACGGTCGTGAGCGAGCTCGGGACGTCGTTCGACCTGGTGCGCGACTTCGCCCGGCCGATCGCGGGCGCCGTCACGGCGGCGGTGCTGGGGGTGCCGCTCGACGACGTCTTCCTGGACCACCTGGAACGGACGACGGCGAACCTCGACGTCCTCGGCGGCGCCGACCGGGCGGCCCAGGCGTCGGCATTCCGGCTGTCGGTGCAGCTCAGCCGGGCCACCGCCGGGCCGGGCGGGCTGACGGCGTTGCGGGCGGCGCACGCGGCCGGGCGGATCGACGACGACGAGCTCGCCATCAACCCGGTCGTCCTGGCCCACGCGGCCTACGAGAACTCGCTGAACTTCCTGGCCTGCGCCGGGCTGGAGCTGGCTTCTTCGCACCCGCGCGGTGTGCGTGACCTGGTCACCACGATCTGCCCGGCCCGGTACGTCCTGCGCTTCGGCCCGGACGGGCCGGTGGCCGTCTCACTGGCCGACGGCCTGCCGTTCGGCCTCGGGCGGCACGCGTGCCCGGGCTCCGGCGTCGCGGTGGCCGAGGGTGAGATCGCGCTCGGCGCGCTGGCGAAGCTCTTGAGCGGCGGGTGCCGGGTGGGCGACGTCCAGTGGAAGACCCACCCGGTGTTCCACGGCCTGGTCTCGGCGCAAGTTGTCGTGAGTGGCAATTAGGGTTCTAACCCGAATTACCACTCACGACGGGTTACGAGACGGCTGAGACGACGCCGGCCAGGCGGTCGGCCGCCGCCTGCGCCGTGGCCTGGGCCGGGGCCTCCACCATCACACGGACCAGCTGCTCGGTCCCGGACGGCCGCAGCAGCACCCGGCCCTCCTCGCCCAGCTCGGCCTCGACCTCGTCGACGGCGTCGCGGACCTCGGTCGAGCCGGCCACCGCCGCCTTGTCCGCGACCGGGACGTTCACCAGCACCTGCGGCAGGCGGTTCATCACGGCCGCCAGGTCGGCGAGGGACTTGCCCGTCTCGGCCATGCGGCTCATCAGGCGCAGCGCGGTGAGCAGGCCGTCACCCGTGGTGGCGTGCGCCGGCAGGACGACGTGGCCGGACTGCTCGCCGCCGAGGGCGAAGCCGCTGGCGCGGAGCTCCTCGAGGACGTAGCGGTCACCGACCGCCGTCGTGACGACGTTGATGCTGTGGGCCTTCATGGCCAGGTGCAGGCCGAGGTTGCTCATCACGGTCGCGACCAGCGTGTCCTTGTGCAGCTCACCGGACTCGGCCAGCGCCAGGGCCAGCACCGCCATGATCTGGTCGCCGTCCACGAGCTCGCCCGCGGAGTCGACGGCCACGCAGCGGTCGGCGTCGCCGTCGTGGGCGATGCCGAGGTCGGCGCCGTGCTCGACGACCGCCTTGCGCAGCTTCTCGGGGTGGTTCGAGCCGCAGTGGTCGTTGATGTTGACGCCGTCCGGCTCGGCGAACAGCGCGACGACCTCGGCCCCCGCCCGGCGGTAGATCTCGGGGGCGGCGGCCGACGACGCGCCGTTCGCGCAGTCGACGACGATCTTCAGCCCGGCCAGCGAGTGCGGCGTCGCAGCGAGGAGGTGGGTGGCGTAGCGGTCGAGGGCGTCGTCGACGTCGTGGACGCGGCCGACGCCGGTGCCGGTCGGGCGGACCTTGCCGTCGGCCAGGCCGGCTTCGATCTCGTCCTCGATGCCGTCGGGGAGCTTGTGCCCGCCCGCGGCGAAGAGCTTGATGCCGTTGTCGGGCATCGGGTTGTGCGACGCGGAGATCATCACACCGAGGTCGGCCTCGAGCGAGCCGACCAGGTACGCGACAGCCGGCGTCGGCAGCACGCCGACGCGGAGCACGTCGGCCCCGGCGGAGGTGAGGCCCGCCACGACGGCGGCCTCGAGCATCTCACCGCTGGCGCGCGGGTCGCGGCCGACCACCGCGACCGGCCGGTGCGAGCGGTCGTGCGCGGCCAGCACGCGGGCGGCGCTGGCCGCCACCGCCAGCGCCAGCTCCGGCGTCAGCTCGGCGTTGGCCAGGCCACGGACCCCGTCGGTACCGAACAGGCGTGCCATCGATGGACCTCCTCAGTGCGGTTACGACAGTGCAACCACCACGACAACGTAGCGGCCCTCCCGGGCCGCGCTACCCCTGGATGTCGCTCCGGACCCCGGAAACGACACAGTCTGTGAAAACGCCGAAGCGCCCATCCGATGGACGGATGGGCGCTCCGGTGGTTGCGCCAGGGGCGCGATCAGCGCTTGCTGTACTGCGGGGCCTTGCGGGCCTTCTTGAGGCCGTACTTCTTCCGCTCCGTGGCGCGCGCGTCACGGGTGAGGAAGCCGGCCTTCTTGAGGGCCGGGCGGTCGTCGGCGTCGACCTCGATGAGCGCACGGGCGATCGCGAGGCGCAGCGCGCCCGCCTGGCCCGAGACGCCGCCACCGTGGAGGTTGGCGAAGATGTCGAACGAGTCCGGCTTCTCGACCAGGACCAGCGGCTCACGGATGAGCTGCTGGTGCACCTTGTTCGGGAAGTACTCCTCGAGGGTGCGGCCGTTGAGCTTGAACTCGCCGGTGCCCGGGACGACGCGCACGCGGACGACGGCTTCCTTGCGGCGGCCGACGGTCTGCGCGTTGCCGCCGGCGGCGCGCGAGGGACGCGGGGCGGCCTCGGACTCGCTGGTGGCGACGGGGGTCTCGCTGGTCGCGACGGCGCCGGTCTCGGTCGCCTCGGTCGTGACCTCGGCGGTCTCGGTCTCGGTGCTGGTCACAGACTGTTCCTCACTCACTGCGCGACCTGCGCGATCTTGGTGATCTCGCGCACCTGCGGCTGCTGCGCGGTGTGCGGGTGCTGCGGGCCGGCGTAGACCTTCAGCTTCTTCGCCTGGGCGCGGCCGAGCTTGTTCTTCGGCAGCATGCCCTTGACGACCTTCTCGAGAAGGTGTTCGGGCTTGGAGTCGAGCAGCTCGCCGAACGAGCGCTTCCGCAGACCGCCCGGGTAACCGCTGTGCCGGTACGCGAACTTCTGCTCGCGCTTGTTTCCGGTGAGCGCGACCTTCTCGGCGTTGACGATGATGACGAAGTCACCGGTGTCCACGTGCGGGGCGTAGGTCGGCTTGTGCTTGCCGCGCAGCAGCGTGGCGACCTCGGTCGCGAGCCGGCCGAGCACGACATCCTCGGCGTCGATCACGTGCCAGGCACGAGTGACGTCGCCGGGCTTGGGGCTGTACGTGGGCAAGGGTCTACCTCGTCGTCAACATTGCGTGTGGGTTCTGTGCGGGCCTAGCGCTGATGCGCCGCAACGCACAACGACATATGAAGATACCCCCACGTCCGCCGCGGCCACGCATCGGGGGTGGGTCCAGGGGCCGGAACAGTCCCGGCCCGCAGCGACTGTACCCGGTTTTCCGGCCGAAGTGCCTGCACTCGCCGCCTCGACACGCGAGGATGAGACGATCCGGGCGACACGGTGCTTTCCATCGGAGCGGGGGACGGCGATGAGCAGACGACCGACGGCGATCTTCGTCCTGGCGGCCGTCCTGGCCCTGGTCAGCGCGTGCGGCACGGCCAAGGCCGGCACGGCGCTGCCGAAGGGCGACGACGCGGCGGACTACGTCGGCGGCAAGTTCGAGCAGGTCATCGGCAAGCTCGGCGACGCCATCACCGACACGCGCGACGTCACCAACTCGCTCGACGCCTACTTCAAGTTCGACGACAAGTGGATCCACAGCACGGTGACGTCGGCCCGCACCGGCAGCCCGGAGAACCGCGTCGTGCGGCACCGGTCGCAGAAGAACCCCGACGAGATCATCGACACATACACCCCCGCGGACGGCGCGGTCGAGTACACCTACCTCGGCCCGATGTACGTGAACGCGGGCGTCTCGCCGACGGCGTGGGTGTCGATGCCGAAGCCGGAGGCCGGGCTGATCCTGCCGTGCGCCTGGGGCGGGGTGCTGACGCCGTGCCGGATGGCGGACTCGACCGTCGAGGCCTACAAGGCCGACAAGCGCGCGGTCCGCGGGGCGAAGAGCCTCGGCGACGGGAAGACCGCGCTGACGGTCAACGTGCCGTTCGAGATCTTCGTCAAGGACAAGGTCGAGATCCTGCCGCAGAGCATCGTCGGCCAGGTGGGCCCGGAGCTGAAGAAGGCGATGGTGCCGACGACGATCACGCTGAACCCGGACGGCAGCCTCGCCTCGTTCGCGATGGAGGCCAAGTTCGCCGGCGACGGCCACCAGCTCGAGCTCAAGTACGACTTCCGGTTCACCGGCAAGGCGAGCCTGCAGGACATGCCCAAGCTGCCGGACCCGGCGCAGATCACGGTGCTGCCCGACCGCGCGGCCATGGACGAGTTCTACCGCCGGCTCGGCGAAGCGCAGGGCCAGTGACCACGACCCGAGGTGAACACCGATGACCCAGCCGCCCGACCCGCGGCAGCCCCAGTGGTGGCAGCCGCCGGCGAACCCGCAGCAGCCGAACGCGCCGGCGTGGCAGCCGGAGCAGCAGCCGACCGGCCAGCACGCCGGCCAGTGGCAGCAGAACCCCGAGCCGCCCACCGGCTCGTACACGGGCCAGTGGAACCCGGCCCAGCCCGGCACGACCGGGTCGTTTTCCGGGCCGTGGCAGCCGAACGCCACTCCCGGCGGCGGCTGGCCGGCCCAGCCGGGGACACCGCCCGGCGGCGGTCCGGCGCAGGGGCAGCAGCAGTACGGCGGCGGGTTCCAGCCGACGCAGTACGGCGGCCTGGGCGCGTTCACGCCGGAGCCGGCCCGGAAGCCGAAGTCGAAGAAGCCGTTGCTGATCGCGGGGATCGCGGTCGTGGTGCTGGTGCTCGGCGGCGGCGCGGCGTGGCTGCTGGGCGCGTTCCGCGGCGACGTGCTCGACCAGCAGTCCCTTGAGGACGGTGTGGTGAAGGTCCTCAACGAGAACTACGGCGAGCCGGACGTGAAGAACGCGCAGTGCCCTTCGGACCAGGCCGCTCGCAACGGGACGACGTTCGACTGCACGGTGCAGATCGGCGGCCAGGAGAAGAAGGTGACGGTGCGGGTGCTGAACGACCGGCCGGAGTACGAGGTCGGCGCGCCGCACTGAGTTTTTGTTGCGGGTGAAGCGGAAGCGATCGAGCAGAACATGCAGCCCGCGGCACCCGCGTCCGCACTTCCCCGCCGCACCAACGAAAACGGCGGGCCCTGCACCGAAGTGCGGGCCCGCCGGTGTGTTTCCGGGGCTAGCGGCTCAGAACAGGCCTTCGACGGCGTTGTCCGTGGCCTGGTAGCCGTCGGCGATCTGCGGGAGGGCGGCGGCGATCTGGGCCAGAACCTGCTTGAGGTCCTCGAACTTCTGGTCCCAGGTGCGCTGGGCCGCGTCGTAGGACTCCTTGGCCGAACCGGTCCACGTGGTGACCAGCGGCTTGAGGTCGTCCTTCAGGCGGTCGAACGCCTGCTGCAGCTCGCCACCGGTGCTGTTGCAGTCATCGGCGGCCGCGTGGATGGTGGCATAATTGACGACAATGCCGGCGTCGCTGGGCATATTCGCTCCTTCGGTGCTGAGAAAGTTTTGGTGTACGGGAAGAAAAGTTCAGGGGTGAAGCTCAGCCGAGCGCTTCGAAGCCCTTGTTCAGGGCGCCGATGGTCTCCTGCTGCTGCTGCTCGGAACGCGCGTACTTCGAACCGGCCTCGCGGAGCAGGTCGGCGATGCGCTGCAGCGCCTGGTTCATCTGGCGCGCGTCGTCGTCGAACCGCATCATCACGTGGTCGAACGCCTTCTGCGCCTCGCCCTTCCACCCGGCGCGGGTGGCCTCGATGCGGTCGCGGAGCGTCGCGAGGTTCTGGTCCATGCCGGTGCGGACCTCGGTCACGCGGCCTTCGGCTTCGGTGAACTGCTGCGGTGTTCCCTGGAATCCACTCATGGTGGAACCCCCTTCGTAAGTGTTGTCGTCCGTACCGGGCTTGTTCGTTTGTACGGCCCTACGACGCAGACATTGCCATGTCCGGTTCCCCCTTGTCGTGGTTTGCCGGCAAGTAGTTGCTTGCGGGAACGCTCGCGTCCGGAACCGGTCGCCGCCGGTATTGGCCGCGTGCCACGACACGGCGATGCGTCACCCGGAAATGCGCTTCCTACCAGGGGAGTTAGCACACGCACAGCGATCACTCGCCGAGGATCAGCGATCCCGATTCATGATTCGCATCTGGGAAAAGTCCTCCTCGTCGTCACCCGTTCGAGGGGGCCGGGCGGGAGATTGCGAACGCGAAGGAACCGAATCGGCGGGATCGGGAACCGGAACGGACAGTCCCCGGGCGCGGCGGAACCGTTCGGCGGCGGCGCGCAGCGTGCCCGGAGTCGGGTCGCCGGACTTCACGCCGCGGCCGCTTTGCTTGAGCAATTCGACGTTTTCGCTGTGGTGACGCCGGTTGCGCGCCACGGCGTTCCCCGCGACGCGCCGGGCGTGCGTCACCGCGTCCTGGCCGATCCGTTTGAAGGACGCCGCGGCGCTTTCGAATTCCTCGGACGGCACCGCGCGCCCTCCTCTCAGTTCACGATTTCGGCGGTGCGCACGGCCTGCGTGCACGCCGCGTCGACCCGGCCCTTCAGCTGGTCCGTGGCGTACTGGCAGCCGACGTGGACGCGGACCCGGCCCTTCGCCACGACGTACCAGTCGACCTGGATGTCGGGGCGGTCCGGCTTGACCTGGTGGTAGAAGATCACCGTCCGGCCCGCGTACGACGCGCTCGGGTTGTACGCGCTGTACTGCTGCCGCGAGTCGGTCTCCACACCCCGCCGGAGCTCGTCCGCGAGCTTCTGCGGGTCGGCGGTCGCGTCGTAGTCCATGACGTACTCCTGCGCGACCAGGAGGTCGTTGCCGTCGCGGGACTCCTGCGGATGGATCACGACCTGGCGCTCGGCGACGCGGTCGTCGGTCTGGACCCAGTCCTCGGGTGCGACGAACTTGAAGTCGTACTGCGAGAGCGTCCGGCCGCTTTCGGGCTGGGCGCCCGAGTCGCTGAACACGAAGATCCCCCCGACGACGAGCGCGGCCACGACGACCACCGCGCCCGCGACGATCCCCCACAGCTTCCGGCGGCTCTTCTTCTCCGGCGCCGCGGAGGAGCCGCCGGGGCGGTTGCCGCCCGGGGCGGGCTGCCCCGCGGGCGGGGTCCACGGCGGCCGGGCGACCGGCTGGCCGTGCGGTGGTGACGGCGGCGGGCCCCCGCGGTTCGGGAACCCGTTGGCGGCCGGCGGGCCCGGTGTGCGCGGCGGCGCCGGACGTTGGCCGGCGTCGGCCGGGCGCGGGGCGGCGTCACCGGGCCGGACGACTTCGGTGCGCTGCGCCGCCGGGCCGAGGGCGCCGCCCGGGACCGCGCCCAGCCGGGCCATCGCCTCGCCGGGGAGCGCGCCGGTGCGGTCCGGGTCCACGAGCACGGCCCGCAGCGCGCCGCGCGCGACGACCGTCTCGGGCTGGTCCAGGCTCGTCGGCACGACGCCGGTGCGTTCGTGCACCAGGCGCGAGATCATCGGGATCCGGCTCGACCCGCCGACCAGGAAGATCGCTGTGAGCTGCTTCGGGCGCAGGCCCGCGTCGCCGATCGCCGCGACCGTCAGCTCCACCGCGCGCCCGAGCGGGGCCGTGATCAGCCGCTCCAGGTCCTCGCGGGTGACGTGCGCGTCGGCGAACGGCGGCGGCATCGGCACGTCGGTGTAGGCGTGCCGGGAGAGGGTTTCCTTCGCGCCGCGCACGTCCTGGCGCAGCACCCGGCGGCGGCGCCGGTCGACCAGCTCACGCCCTTCGACGAGCTGGCGCCACGCGTCCTGGTCGGCCCCCGCCACGAGCGCGCCGACGTGCTCCAGCAGCGCCTGGTCGATGTCCGCGCCGCCGAACGCCGGGTCACCGCGGGTCGCGAGCACCTGGAAGCCGCCGCGCTGGGGACGCCCGGAGCGGTCGCGGGCGGGGTCCGGCGGGAGCCGGCGGACCACACTGACGTCGACCGTGCCGCCGCCGAGGTCCAGCACCGCGAGTGCGTCCCCCGGGCGGCCGCTGAACTCCACGGTGCGGTCGTTGGTGACGTCCTGCGGCGCGAACGTCGCCGCGTGGTAGACCGCCGCGGCGACCGGCTCCGGCACCAGCGCGACCTCGCGCGCCAGCCCGCCCGCGGCCTGCCGCAGCAGCCGGGTGCGGATGGCGCCCCAGTCCGCGGGGTGGGTCAGCACGAGCAGGTCGACCTCGGCCTCGCCGGCGAGACGGCGCGCTTCGGCGACCGCCCGGCCCAGGACCGCGTGCACGACGTCGGTGACCCGCAGGACGCTGTCGCCGAGCAGCAGCTCACCCTCGTCGATCCGGCGTTTCGGGTTCGGCTCGTAGCGCGACGGGTCGACGGCCGCCTGCCGCTCGGCCTCCTGGCCGACGAACAGCGTGCCGTCCGCCGCCGCGAACACCGCCGAGGACATCAGCGGCTGGCCGTCGATCACCACGACCTGCGGATCGCGCCCGTTCACCGAAGCGACAACGCAGGTGCTCGACGTCCCGAAGTCCACCGCAACCCGGACCGTCACCAGCAGCTCCCGAAACAGTTCTTGTCGCGTTCCCCCGCGCCCGGCCGACGGGGCGATCCCTCGCGGAGGAACCTACCCTTCGCCACCGGGCGTTCCGCGGGGCGTTCCCGATCCGGCCAAAAGAAGGCCGCCGCCCCGCGGAACGTAACCGTTCCGCGAAACCGTTCGGCCGTGACTGTGGTCGGATCGGGAACAAACAACACAGCTCAGTCGGGGTTGATCCACGACACCTGCATGAGCTGCTTGCCGTACTTCCGGGTCAGCATCATGCCCCGGCCCGGCGGCATCGCGCTCGCCTTGATGTTGCCGACCAGCGCACCCTCGTCGCGGGAGCCGTTCATGACCATGCCCGGCGCCGCGATCTCCTTGAGCTTGCCGATGATCGGGTCGTACATCGCCTTCGACGCGCCACCGGTGCGTCGCACGACCACCAGGTGCAGGCCGACGTCCTTGGCCTGGGGCAGGAAGTCGGAGATCTTGCGCAGCGGGTTGTTCGTCGACGTCGCCACCAGGTCGTAGTCGTCGACCAGGACGAACAACTCCGGGCCCTTCCACCACGAACGGGTCTTCAGCTGCTCCTGCGTGACGTCCGGGCCGGGCAGGCGCCGGGTCATCGAGTTGAAGACGTCGCTGACCATGCTCTCCAGCTGCGCGGCCGACACCGCGTACCCCAGCAGCGAGTCACCCTGGACGAACCCGAGCATCGTGCGCCGGTAGTCGACCAGCAGGATCAGCGCCTCCTTCGCGGAGTAGCGCTCGGAAATGCCCCGGGCGATCTGCCGCAGCAGGTTCGTCTTGCCCGACTCGCCGTCGGCGAACGCGTAGAAGTGCGGCTCGGCGTTGAAGTCGAGGTAGATCGGCTGCAGGTCCTCTTCGTTGACGCCGATCGGGATCAGCTTCGAGTCCCGGACCTGGTCGAGCTTGAGCACCTCGTCGTAGGTGATCATCTCCGGCAGCAGCCGGACCTGCGGCGCGATCCGGCCGCGCCAGGCGCCCTTGACCTTCGCGACCGCGTCGGCCACGCCGGAGGCGATCGTCTCCGGGTCGCTCGAGCCGTCGATCCGCGGGAGGCCGCCCAGCAGGTGCAGCTTCTCCCGCGTCAGGCCCCGGCCCGGCCGCCCGGCCGGGATGTTCACCGCGACCCGGCGGTCGATGTCGGACTCGGTCGGGTCACCCAGGCGCAGCTCGAACCGGGTGCCGATCATGTCCTTGATCGCCGGGCGGATGTCCGCCCACCGGTTGGCGGCGATGACGACGTGCACGCCGTAGGACAGACCCTGCGTGGCCAGCCGGGTGATCGTCGTTTCCAGCTCTTCGAAGTCGTCGCGCAGCGCGCGCCAGTTGTCCACGATCAGGAACGCGTCCCCGAACGGGTCCTGGTCCGCGCGGATCTCGCCGCGGCGCTTGCGGTTGCGGAACTCGGTCATCGAGTCGATGCCCATCGCCCCGAACCGGCCTTCGCGCTCGGTCAGCAACGTGGTCAGCTCGGCCACGATCCGGCGCGCCTTGTCCGGCTCCCGCCGCGCCACGGCCACACCGCCGACGTGCGGCAGGTCGGCCAGACCGGCCAAGGTGCCACCACCGAGGTCCAGGCAGTAGAACTGTGCCTCTTCCGGGGTGTGGGTCAGCGCCATCGACATGATCAGCGTCCGCAGCATCGTCGACTTGCCCGACTGCGGACCGCCGACGATCACGCCGTGCCCGGACGCGCCGGAGAAGTCCGCCCACAGCGGGTCACGGCGCTGCTCGTACGGCCGGTCGATGATGCCCAGCGGCACCTGCAGCCGTCCGTTGCCGAAGAAGCCGACCGGAGACAGGCCGCGGTCGTCGGTCGGGTTCAGGTTCGGCAGCAGCGTGTCGAGCGAGCTCGGGTCCTTCAACGGCGGCAGCCACACCTCGTGCGCCGGCGGGCCCTGCCCGATCAGCCGCGAGACGATGACGTCCAGCTCGCTGGGCTCGACGGCCTCTTCGGACTGCCGCTCCTCGACCTTCGGCGCCGCCTCGAGCAGCTCCGGTTCCGGCTCCTTCGGCAGCTCGACGAAGTCCGGGACGAACAGCTGCGGCCGCTTGTCCGCGCGGACCACGGTCGCCGCCGGGCCCGCCGCCTGGATGCCGGCCGGCCGG
Source organism: Amycolatopsis sp. NPDC104587 (assembly GCF_055583645.1). Lineage (NCBI taxonomy): Bacteria > Bacillati > Actinomycetota > Actinomycetes > Pseudonocardiales > Pseudonocardiaceae > Amycolatopsis > Amycolatopsis sp. NPDC104587. Next base: position 234,495 of record NZ_JBVJNO010000006.1, on the reverse strand, counting down.
TACGGGCCCGAGACGTAGGACGCCTTGAACCGCACCAGCGTGGAGGTGTCGAACTTGAGGTACCCGCCGCCGGGCACCGACGGCAGCTCGAACGCGTCCGGCACGCCGATCGCGGCGCGGGACTCCGCCGCGGAGAACGTCTTCAGGCCGATCCGGTACGACAGGTGCGAGTCCAGGCCGCGCAGCTTGCCCTCTTCCAGGCGCTGCGAGGCGAGCAGCATGTGCATCTGCAGCGACCGGCCCAGCCGGCCGATGGCGACGAACAGGTCGATGAAGTCCGGCTTCGCCGCCAGCAGCTCGGAGAACTCGTCGCAGACGATGAACAGGGCGGGCAGCGGGTCGAGGTCCGCGCCGTTCTCACGGGCTTTCTCGTATTCCCAGACGTTCTTGAAGTTACCGCCGTTCTTCAGCGCCTCCTGGCGCCGGTTCATCTCGCCGGCCAGCGCGTCCTTCATGCGGTCGACCAGCGTGACTTCGTCGGCGAGGTTGGTGATGACCGCGGAGACGTGCGGCGCCTTGTCGAGGCCGAGGAAGGTCGCGCCACCCTTGAAGTCGACGAGGACGAAGTTGAGCGTCGACGACGAGTGCGTCGCCAGCATGCCCAGCACCAGCGTGCGGAGGAACTCCGACTTGCCGGAACCGGTCGCACCGATGCACAGGCCGTGCGGGCCCATGCCTTCGGCGGCGGCTTCCTTGATGTCCAGCTCGACCGGCTGCCCGTACTCACCGACCCCGAACGGGACGCGGTAGCGGTCACGGATCGGGCGGGGCCGCCACGCCTGCTGGACGTCGAAGGTCATCGGGTCGCCCGGGATGCCGAGCAGCTCCAGCAGCGACGGGTTGGACAGCAGCGGCTCTTCGTCGCTGACGTCCTGCCCCGCCGCGCCACCGACGCGGTAGGGCGAGATGAGCCGCGCCAGCGACTCGGTCTCGACCAGGCTCAGGGTGTCCGGGCGGCCGAACCACTCGACCCCGCCGGCGCTGCGCGCGCCGAGCCGGTCGGCCTCCACGACCAGCCGGAGGCCACGGCGGGCGGCGAGGTTGCCGATGGAGTCGGAGAGGTCGATCAGCGTGACGCCGACCAGGCCCTCTTCGAGGATGATCTGCTCTTCGCGGGTGACCTCGGCGTCGTCGACGATGATCACGACGTGCGGCTGGTCCGGCGCCGGGGTGGCGTTGCGGGAGAAGCGCTGGCGGTCACGCAGCTCTTCGTCGAGCCAGTTTTCGATCTGGGCCAGCGAACCGGCCATCATGCGGAGCTGGCCGATGCCGTCCGACAGCGTGGGGTGCTGGGCGTGCGGCAGCCACTTCGCCCACTCCCACTCCTCCTTCGCGCGGCCCGCGGTGGCGACCGCGATCAGCACGTCGTCCGGGCTGTGGAAGGTGACCATCTGCGCGAGCATCGCGCGGGTCAGGCCGCGGGTCAGGGCGCGGTCGCCCTGCATGCTCACCGCGGCGAACCCGCGGAGCGTGATCTGGGTGGGAAGGTCCGGCACGATCGAGTGCGCGCGCACGAACCGGCGCAGCGCGAGGGTGGCGATCGGCTCCAGCTCGTCGACCGGCCCGGTCTGCGGCGGGACCAGCCGCGTCGCGAGGCGGTGCGAGCTGCGCCCGACGCGCAGGTGCAGGAAGTCCTGGTCGTTCTGGCGGCGCTCCCACATCCGGCGGCTGGCGGCCAGCGACCAGAGGGACTGGGGGTCGGGGTGGACCCACTCGAGCGCGGCGCGCTGGTCGACCATCGCCTCGCGGGCGCGGTCGCGCATCTGGCCCAGGTACCGGAGGTAGTCCTTGCGGTCTTCGTCCATCTCGGCGCGCTTGGCGCCACCGCCCTTGCCGCCCCCGCCGCCGGCCATCATCCCGAGCGTGCCGACGACCATCATGCCGCCCATGGCCATCATCATCGGGTTCCGGTTGCTGGCCTGGAACATGAAGACCATCATCCCGAGCGACGCGACGATCATGACGATCGGCAGCGCCTTCATGACGATGTTGCCGGGGATGACACGCGGCACCTCGGGCGGCGGCTCGAGGTGCACCTCACCGCCCGGCGGGCGCGGTGCCGCCAGCCGCGGCGACTTCTTGAACTGCAGCGTGCTCATCGAAGGACCCCTCTTCAAACTCGACGATGGCGGCCACCGTTTTAGTGCACAAGGTGCGCGGACAACCTATCGAACGTCCCGGCGGAATTCCGGCGGATGCCGGATCCGTCTGCCGGGCCCGCCCTGACCTCGCCTGACGAGTGTAGGGCCCGCCACCGACAGTAATGCCGGGCTCCGGCCGCCGACCAGCGGATGACGGTGAATTTCGGACGTTCGGTGATGTCCGCGCCCGGGTCCGGTATAAGTTCCCCCGGGAGCAGTCTCATCAGAGCGGGGGCAGTGCAGTGGCTACGGGCACGACAGTTTTCAGCAGGGTGACGGTCGTCGCGCCTTCGACCCGGATCGACGTGGCGCTGCCCGCCGACGTCGCGGTGGCCGACCTCCTCCCGATGCTGCTGGACATGGCGAAGGAGTCGTCGCCGGACGGCGGCGCCCGCCACGGCGGCTGGGCGCTGGCGAAGCTCGGTGACGCCCCGCTCGACCCGAGCCGCACGCTGGCTTCGCTCGGCGTCGTCGACGGTGAGCTGCTGCAGCTGCGCAAGCGCAACGAGAACCCGCCGCCGCCGCTCTACGACGACGTCGTCGACGCGATCGCGGAGTCCTCCCCGGACAGCTTCCGGCCCTGGACCAAGGAAACGGCGAACCGCTTCGGGCACGTCGCAGGCGGGCTGGCGCTGGTCGCCGCCGCCATCGCGCTGTTCATGAGCGGGTCGTTCTACGGCGGCAGCGCGCTCGGCGCGGCCATCGCCGGCGGCATCGGCGCGATCGCGTGCGTCGCGGTCGGCGCGACGCTCGCCAAGGCCTACCAGGCGGAGGCGACCGGGGTGCTGATCGCCGCGGCCGGCGGCCTGCCGCTGGCGTTCGTGAGCGGCTTCTACATCGTGCCCGGGTTGTCCCTGCGGGCGAACCTGCTGCTCGGCGCGGTCCTCGTGATCATCGTCGCCTCGGTCTGCATCATGGTCATCGGCGCCGGCATCACGACGTTCATCGCGGCCGCGACCGCGGGCACCTTCGGCGCGCTGGCCTTCCTCTTCGGCACGCTCGTCGCGCACCCGGGCGCCGGCATCGCGGCCGGCACGGTCGCCGTCGCCCTCGCCTGCATCTCGGTCCTGCCGCGCGCCACGATCTGGCTCGCGAAGCTGCCGCTCCCGCACGTCCCGGGCAGCGCGGAGGAGCTCAAGGAGGACTCGGGTTTCCCCGACTACCGGGCGATCGAGCGCCGCACGGCGATCGCGCACAACTACATGACCGGCCTGATGATCGGCTGCGGCGCCACGGTCGCGGTGGCCGCGATCATCGCCGCCACCGCGCCCGGCGCGTTCGGGATCATCCTGGGTGTCGTCGCGAGCCTCGTCCTGATGCTGCGCGCCCGCGCGTACGCGAACGGCAGCCAGGCGATCGCGCTGCTCACCACGGGCCTGGTGTCGGCGACCGGGATCGCCGCCGGCTGGCTGGTTTCGGCGAGCGCCCAGAACCGCCTGCTCTACGTCTTCGGGGTGCTGGTCCTGCTCGCCGCGGGCGCGCTCGTGGTCGGCGTGATCTTCCCGAACCAGCGCTTCTCGCCGCCGCTGCGGCGCACCGTGGAGATCATCGAAGCGCTCTGCATCGCTTCGGTGCTGCCGCTCGCCCTGGGTGTGATGGACCTTTACACCACCCTGCGGCACCTGAACTTCAAGTGACCGGATCGGGTGACTCTCGGATGGTGGTAGGACGGCGTTTCGGCGCCACTCGGCGCACCACGACCGCGGTGCTGGCCGGCACGCTCGGCGTGCTGGCCCCGCTGGGCGCCGCGGCCCCGGTCGCGGCCCAGACGACACCGGCCGACGGCTACTTCGCGAGCCCGCCCCCGGTGGACATGAGCAAGCTGATCCCCGACTCGCGTCAGCCGGACAAAAAGTACAAGCCGTCGAAGGGGTGCGTCCAGCGCAGCACCCTCGGCCAGAACATCGTGCTGAAGAACCGGCCGTGGGGGCAGGACTACCTGCAGATCTCGGCGGCCCAGGCCATCGTCAAGGCGGCCACCGGCGGCATCGGCACGGGCGTCCGGGTCGCCGTCGTCGACACCGGCGTGACGCGGCACCCGTGGTTGCAGGACCGGATCAAGTCGGGCGGCGAGTACGTCGCGAAGCCGGCCAACGGCCAGCCGGACGGGCTCGAGGACTGCGACGGCCACGGCACCGAGGTCGCCGGGATCATCGCGGGCAAGCCGGACAACCCGGAGGTCGGGTTCACCGGTGTCGCACCGGACGCGACGATCGTGTCCTACCGCCAGCTGAGCGAGAACTACGAGCCCGACACGTCGACCACCACGCCGCCCGCGAGCAACACCGCCGGCGGCACGCCGTCATCGAGCACCAACCCGCCTTCCGGGAGCGAGACCTCGCTTCCGCCCTCCGGCGGTGGTGGCGGCAGCGGTGAGGGGGACCAGACGTCGCCCGGGCAGACGAACGGCGGGCGCCAGCTGGAAAAGGCCGGCACCGCGGGCACCCTGAAGACGCTGGCCGAGATCATCCACGGCATCGCCGAGCGGGGCGAGGCCGACATCATCAACATGTCGGTCGACAACTGCCGGGCGGCCACCGGCGGGATCACCGACGGCGAGCAGCAGGTCCAGGCAGCCGCGCACTTCGCGGCGGAGAAGGGCGTCGTGATCATCGCCGCCGCGGGCAACGCGACGGACACCTGCCCGCAGAACGACCAGCCGGACGCGAAGCGACCCAAGACGATCGTGACTCCGCCGTGGTTCGCCGACGACGTGCTGTCCGTCGGCGCGATCGACGAGAACGGCGGTGTGGCGCCGTTCAGCGTCCACGGGCCCTGGGTCGGCGTCGCCGCGCCCGGGACCAAGATCACTTCCCTGGACCCCGCCGAGGGGTCGGACGGGCTGGCCAACCTGACGTTCGAGAGCGGCGACAAGGCCAGCGAAATCCAGGGAACGAGCTTCGCCGCGCCGTACGTCGCCGGGCTGGCGGCGCTGGTCAAGGCCAAGTTCACGAACCTCGACGGCCGGGGCATCGTCAACCGGATCAAGCAGACCGCGCAGCACCCGGCCGCCGCGGGCGGTCGTGACAACTTCGTCGGCTACGGGGTGATCGACCCGGTGGCGGCGCTGACGGCGAGCCTGCCGTCGGAGGTGGGCGGCCTGGCGCCGATCCCGCCGCCGCAGCAGGCCCAGCTCCCGCCGGCCAACGACCGCGACTCGACCCCGATGATCGTGGCGCTCGCCGGCACCGGCGGCGGCGTCGCGGCGCTGCTGATCACCCTGTTCGTGATGCGCACCATCCGCCGCAACCGGCCCGAGGAAGCCGCTTCCCGGCGCTGATCCGGCGTCACGATGCCGGGGGTTTCTTCGGCTTCGGGGCGTTTTCGTCTTCGCCGATCACCGGGGGCGCCACCAAGCCCGGCTCCCCCAGCAGTTCCGACGACTTCACGATCGGCCGGTTCTTCGACGGGCGGCGGCCGCCCTGGCCGCCGCCGAACGAGCCGAAGCCCATCATCGGCATCATCGGCATGCCCGACGCATTCTGGTGCGCCGCACTGTCTTCGGCCGGCTGGGACGGCGGCGCGGCGGCGGGCTGTGCCGCGTCCGGGGTGCCCGCGCCCGTGTGCTTGGGCTCCGCCGGGTCGCCGTCTCCGCTCGCCGACGACGGTGTCGTCGGCTCGTCGGCCGAGGACGGTGTCGTCGCATCGGCCGAAGAAGGCGAACCGCCGGCGGACGCGGTGTCCTCGTGCAGCGCGAAGCGCTCCTCGGGGTACCGGTGCGCGATCTCGATGCTGCGCGCCGTCGCGTCGGGATCGTCGACGCCGTCACACAGCCGGTCGAACGCCTCGAGGACGTCCCGCGCCGTCTCGTAGAGCCCCTTCGCCGACTCCTGCGTCTCCCGCAGCTGGGTCCGCGCCCGGTTGGCGCCGCCGCTCGGCAGCGTCATCGTTTCGGAGATCAGGTCCGCGGCGTCGATCAGGACCTCGACGAGGTCGACGACGACGTGGCGGAGCGTCGTCACGAGTTCGTCGAGCGCGCCGGCGAGGACGGTCAGCGCCTCCTGGAGGTCACCGCCCGCCGCGCCGATCTCCCTGATGTACGCCACGAACGCGTCGGCGTCCCGGCCCTCCCAGCCGCCGTCGAGCCGGCCGAGGCCCTCGTCGAGACGGGTAGACACCTCGGCCGCGGCGCTCGCCGCCCGGCGCAGCCGTCCCGCCTCGGCGCCGAGGTCGGCCCAGCGGCCGACCAGCGGGCGGAAGTACGTCTCGACGGGGTCGACCAGCCCGAGCTGGTGCGAGACGTCGGTGACGTACGCCAGGTACGGCTCGGCCGTGGCGGCGATCTCGGCGCCGTCCGCGTCCGGGGCGAAAGCCACGACGGGCACGGCCGGCGCCGCAGTGGCCGGCTTGGCCAGCGGGTGCGGGATCGAGTCCGTGGCTTCCGGTTCGGCGAACATCATCCGGCCTCACCGGCCCGCTTGATCAGTTCAGCGGCTTCCGCGTCCTGCCCGCTGTGGCGGACCGTGACGTGCCGCAGCGCCTCCGCGGCCGACTTCAGCGCCTCGGCGCCGTCGGTCAGCTGACGCCGCAGCGCACCGGCCGCGCGGCCGTACGACTCACCGAGCCCGATCCGCGCCCCCAGCGGGCCGTAGGACTCACCGGAAACGCCTTCGCCCCCCACGTCGGCCGCGGCCGCATGGAGGTCGTCAGCGGCCTCTTCAGCCGTCCGGGCGTACTCGGCGACGACCACGCCGTCCATCCTCAAGCCGGCCATGGCATCTCTCCGCTCGCCAGAAGATCCGTCGGGCGTAGGACGTCCGCCGCCGCCCGACGGTTCCGCCTCAGCCGCCCGCCTGCGCGGCCGGGGCCGGGAACGAACCGGCGTTCGGGTCGATCGGCACCGAGTCGAACTGCTTGAGGACGTCCTGGGTGTTCAGCGAAGCCCCGGTCGGCAGCAGGCCGATGATCGACTCGGGGGCGGGCTGCCGGTTGGTCAAGCCGATCGCGTCCGCGGTCGCGGCGTCCGGGACGCTGTAGCGGATGCCGCGGTCGGAGATCAGCTGGATCGTGCCCTTGCCGAAGCTGGCCTGGCCGGTCGCGGACTGGACCACCGCGCCGAAGCCGGGCTGGAGGTAGAACCCGTTGATCGGCACGCGGTTCGGGCCCGGCGTGGTGACCTTCGTCGTCGCGAACTTCGGGCCGTGGCTGTTCTGCCCCGGCAGCAGGGTGTCGATGTAGACGGAGGTGTGGCCGTCGCGGTTGGCGCCGTCACCGACGACGGACCAGCCGAGGCAGGCGACCGCCGAGTTCTTCGTCGCGTCGAGGACCGTCGGGACCGAACGCGGGAACGAGTCGACCGGGATGTAGTCGGCGTCGCCGGACCGCAGCACGCGGATGCCGGACAGCTTGTCGAGCCCGAGGGTGCGCAGCGAGCTCGCGCTGCCGTGCTTCGCGACGCGCACGACGTCGGCGACCGCCTGCGACACCTGCTGGATGCCGTTCGTGGTGATGGCCCAGTACTGCGGCTGGACGCCCGTGGGCTGCGTGGCGAAGACGTCACCCGCCACCAGCCCGTCGAGGTCGGCCGGGGCCGGGCCGTCCGGGATCTGCGGCGGGGTCAGGCGCGGCACCTCGGGGATGGCGTTCAGCAGGCCCGGCGTGATCTTCCGCGGCTTCTGGTTCAGCAGCTGCAGGGCGGTCGAGACCGAGTTGTGCGAGTCGCTGGTGTCGATCTCGGCGCGGACGGTGTTGGCGTTCGGGCGGTTCTGCGTGCTCGGCAGGCGGTAGATCAGGTAGGTCTTGCCGTTGTCCGCCTTCGCCAGCAGCGCCTCCTTCTCCCCCAGCTCGGTGCCGAGGCCGCTCGGGGCGACGCCGCCGAAGACGGACGTCTCGGTCTTGCCGATGTCCGGGTTCGGCTGCGTCGGGTCCAGCAGAACCTGGTCGCACACCGCCCAGTTGGGGGTGATCCGCTGGGACTCCGTCGGAATCAGCTGCGGCCCGTCCGGAATCCCGGTCAGTTTTCCGCGCGGAATGTCCCTCAGCTGATCGTCGGAAACGACCGTGGGGTTCTTCACAGCCGCGGTGCTCGCCGCGGCCGGAGCGGCCGGCGCGGCGCCGGGGCTGTTGCCCGCGCTCGACTGCTTCTGCTGAGCGAGCAGAAGCAGCCTCGCGGACGCGAGGTTGAACGTCGGGACGAGCGTCTTCGGGTTGCCCATCACCACGTAGACCGTGCCGGACTGCTCGCCGATGACGATGTTGCCGGCCTCGGGCACCGACGGCGCCGGGCTGAGCAGGGCCAAGACGACGAACACGATCGCGACGAGGGCGCCGAGCACGACCCCCACGATCGTGGCCCGCGTGTGGGTGCGCATCGGGTCGTGCAACATCACGGCGTCCCGCCGGACCAGTGCCGACTGCATCCGGCGCAGGACGAACTTGTAGGCCTGAACCTGAGACTTAGTCGTCGGTGTTGATGGCATTCTCGACCTACAGTCCTCCCCGTCGCGGTACGGTTCCGCAGGATAGCCGTACGGGGACCGTCTGGTGTGGGGTTTCTACCAACTCAAGCTAGGGTCGGACACCCCGGGGACCCGGCTTCCGGGTACGCAGTGAACTCGAGGGGAAGAGAAAGCGCGGATGTCCGTCACCAACCCTCCACGTCCGCCTGGCCCGCCTGGGCCCCCGCCGCCCGGGCAGGGACGCCCCGGCCCGCCGCCGCCGCGGCCCGGGAGACCCGGTGGCCCTGGTGGAGTGCCGGGCGGTCCTGGCGGCCCCGGTGGCGGTCCTGGTGGGCCCGGTGGGGTTCCCGTTGGTCCCGGCATGCCTCCGCGCGGACCCGGTGGCCCCGGCCCCGGTCCCGGCGGCCCGGGTTCCGGTGGACCTCGTCCCGGTGGCCCGGGTGGACCCGGTGGGCCTGGCGGCCCCGGTGGGCCCGGCGGCCCGGGTGGACCTGGCGGTCCCGGCGGACCTGGTGGCCCGGGTGGACCCGGCGGTCCTCAGGGACCCGGCGCCGGTGACTCCGACGGCCCATCCGCCCCGGCCGCCGCGACACGGCTGGCCCCGCCCGCCCGGCGCCGCTCCTCGGGCGTGAACCTCGGCCCGCTGCCGGTGGCGAACCTCGTGGTGCTCGAGGTAGGCCTGGCGGTCGGGCTCGTGCTGCTCGCGATCGACATGTCGCTGAAGTACGTCGGGATCGGCATCCTCGCCTTCGCGCTCATCGTCGCCCTGCTGCGCTGGCGCGGCCGCTGGTTCACCCAGTGGGTCGGGCTGACGACGCGCTACTCCTTCCGCTCCCACGACCGCGTCGCGGAGCCGCTGCCGCCGAGCACCGTCGAGGAGCTGGCCGCCGAAGAGACCACCGTCACGGGCCCGGACGACGCCCGCGTGAACCTCCTTCGCATCGCGGTGCCGGACCTCGTCGTCGCGCACGGTGTCGACCACGAGCGCCAGCAGGTCGGGCTCGCCTGGAACGACGGCACCTGGACGGCGGTGCTGCTGGTCGAGCCGACCCCGGCGCTGATCACCCAGGCCGGCGGCGCGCCGAGCCTGCCGCTGGCGGCGCTCGCGCCCTGCCTCGAAGACCGCGGCGTGATCCTCGACGCGATCCAGATGATCTGGCACTGCTACCCGGGCAGCGCGGCGCTGCCGTCGGACTCACCGGCGTTGAGCTCCTACATGGAGGTGCTCGGCCCGCTGCCCGCGGCGGCGCGGCGGACGACGTGGGTCGCGATCCGGCTCGCCCCGAAGCGCTGCCCGGCGGCGATCCGCGAGCGTGGCGGCGGTGTGGTCGGCGCCCACCGCGCGCTGATCGGCGCGCTGTCCCGCGTGCGCAACGCGCTGGAGTCGCAGGGCGTGCCGACCCGGCCGCTCGACCCGGACGAGCTGCTGCGGGCGAGCATTTCGGCCGCGGAGCTGACTTCCGTCGCCGGCTCGCCGAACAAGGTGACGCTGCAGGAACGGTGGTCCGGCGTGACCGCGGCCGGCATCGGCCACGCGAGCTACGCGATCACCGGCTGGCCGAAGGGCAAGATCAGCGGCAGCCTGGACGCGCTGACGAGCGTCCGCGCGCTGTCGGCGACGCTCGCGATGTCGATCTCGCCGGCGTCCGACGAGGGCAAGATCGGCCTGCGCGGGGTGGTCCGGCTGAGCGCGCGCAACCCGCGTGAGCTCGACGCCGCCGACCAGCGGCTGCACGGGCTGTCCGAGCGGCTGGGAGTGGACCTGACGCCGCTGCGCGGGCTGCAGGTCTCCGCGTTCGCCGCGACGTTGCCGATCGGAGGCACAGCATGAGTACCCGCGTCCGTGACGCCGGGCAGAACGTCGGTGTGGCGCCGGAGTTCACCGTGGACCCCGCGATGCTCGACGCGATCAGCCCTTCGGGTGACCGCGGCGGCATCGTGCTCGGCTCGGGCCTGAAGGGCGAGCCGCTGACGATCTCGGCGCTGCGCTCGACACCGACCCGCATCGTGCTCGTGGGCGGGCTGTACCTGGCCCGCCAGGTCGCGATGCGCGCGATGGCGGTCGGCGCGTGGGTCGTGGTGGCGACCGGGCGCCCGACGGAGTGGCAGGTGCTCTCCCGCGCGGCCGGCACCCGCGACGGCCGGCCGTCACCGCTGGTGCAGATCCGCCGGCTGTCCCCGGTCGAGCTGCCGCGGCCGTCGGAGGACGCGCCGCTGCTGGTGGTCACCGACGGCGGCCCGACCCCGCAGGACCTGTTCCCGCCCCGCTCGCCCTGGCAGACGACGATCTACGTGCTCCCGTACCTGCACCCGCAGGCGGGCGCGACGGCCAACGCGGCGGACCTGGTGCTGATGCAGCGCCTCCCGGCGGGCCAGGCCGAGCTGGCGGCCCGCATCTGGCGGCTGCCGCCCCAGATGATGCGCCAGCTGACGACGTTGAAGGACGACCAGGTGGTGGCACTGGGCCGCAACCTGTGGCGTCCGCTGAGGCTCGTGACGACGGGCAAGGAGCAGCAGCTCCTGGGCCCGGTCCGCCGCGGCGACTGAGCTGTCGCCCATGAAGGGCACCTTGATGGCTTTCAGGCGTCGGGCTGGGAGGCGGTGCGGACGTTCCGCGTCTGCTCCGCCCGGGCCGCCAGCTCGGCGTCCGGCGGGTAATCGACGGCCGTCAGTGTGAGGCCGTGAGCGGGCGCCACGGCGCTGTCGCGCACCCCGCTCGCCAGCACGTCCGAGGGCCAGTCACGCCCTCGGCGGCCGTCGCCGACCAGGAGCAACGCTCCCACCAGGCTGCGGACCATCGAGTGGCAGAACGCGTCCGCCGAGACCGCGACCTCCAGCAGGTGCTCGTCCACCCGGCGCCACTCCAGGCGCTGCAGCTCGCGGATCGTCGTGCCCGTGTCGCGCTGCTTGCAGTACGCCGCGAAGTCCTGCAGCCCCAGCAACGCCGAAGCGGCGTCGTTCATCGCGTCCGTCGACAGTGGACGGTTCCAGGCCAGCGTGTCGTGGCGGCGCAACGGGTCCACGCCCCACGGCGCGTCCGAGACGCGGTAGCGGTAGTGACGGCGGATCGCCGAGAACCGGGCGTCGAAGCCCTCGGGCGCGATCCGGGCGCCGAGCACCCGCACGTCGCCCGGCAGGAGGCGGTTCCAGCGGCCGGTCATCCGGGTCAGGTCCGGGATTCCCTCCGGGGAAACGGGAATCCGCCCGGAAGGACCCGAGAGCGGGACGACGTCGACGTGCACCACCTGGCCGCTCGCGTGCACCCCGGCGTCCGTGCGGCCCGCCACGACCACGGACTTCGGCACGGACGCTCCGGGCGGCTGCCGCTGCAACGCCTCCTCCAGGAGGCCCTGGACGGTCCGCCGGCCCGGCTGGCGGGCCCAGCCCGAGAAGTCCGTGCCGTCGTAGGAGACGTCCAGACGCAGACGAACGAGCCCGCCGTCCCCAGCGGGGAGGGCGGGCTCGTCCGGAACGGCTTCCGTCGTCAGGACTCGTCGTCCTGCTGCGACGGCGGCAGCGAGAAGCCCGCGGCTTCGGCAGCCTCGGCGGAGGCGAACCACACCTCGGCCTTGGTCTGCTCGTAGTACGGGCTTTCCTCGGTGTGGTAGTACTTCGACTCGTCGTTGCCCTTGATCGGGAAGCCCTCGGGCTGCGTCCCGTCCTCGAGCGCGGCGTGGCTGCCCTCACCGTAGGGAGCCTCGGTAGCGGCTTCCTCGGTGGCCGGGGCCTCGACGGCGGCCGGCTTCTCGTCCTTGGCGAACTTGGTCTTGCGCGCGCGCTCGGCCTCGCTCGTCACGGTCTTCTCGTTCACCAGCTCGATGACCGCCATCTTGGCGTTGTCGCCCTTGCGCGGCATCGTCTTGGTGATCCGGGTGTAGCCGCCCGGCCGCTCCGCGAAGTGCGGACCGATCTCGGCGAACAGCTTGTGGACGACGTCCTTGTCACGGACGACGCGCTGAACCTGACGGCGGTTGTGCAGGTCGCCCCGCTTCGCCTTCGAGATCAGCTTCTCGGCCAGCGGACGGACCCGCTTCGCCTTCGCCTCGGTCGTCGTGATCTTGCCGTGCTCGAACAGCTGCGTGGCCAGGTTGGCCAGGATCAGCCGCTCGTGCGCGGACGACCCGCCGAGCCGGGCTCCCTTGGTAGGGGTGGGCATTGGTTCTCCTCGTTCAGCTCACAGCGTCCAGGCTCAGCGCCTCAGAGCTGCTCGGTCTCTGCGTAGTCCTGGCCATCGTCGTGGCCGTCCGAAATCCCGTCGGCGATGCCACCGACACCCTCCGACCAGCCTTCACCGTCGTAGCTGGCGGCCGCCGCGGTCGGGTCGAACCCGGGCGGGCTGTCCTTCAGCGCGAGGCCGAGGCCGACGAGCTTCAGCTTGACCTCGTCGATCGACTTGGCGCCGAAGTTGCGGATGTCGAGCAGGTCCGCCTCGCTGCGCGAGACGAGCTCGCCCACCGTGTGGATGCCCTCGCGCTTGAGGCAGTTGTACGACCGGACGGTGAGGTCCAGGTCCTCGATCGGCATCGCGTAGGCGGCGATGGTGTCCGCTTCCTGCGGCGACGGGCCGATCTCGATGCCCTCGGCGTCGACGTTCAGCTCGCGGGCGAGACCGAACAGCTCCACCAGCGTCTTGCCGGCCGACGCGACCGCGTCGCGCGGCGTGATCGACGGCTTGGTCTCGACGTCAAGGATCAGCTTGTCGAAGTCGGTGCGCTGCTCGACACGGGTGGCCTCGACCTTGTAGGTCACCTTGAGCACCGGCGAGTAGATCGAGTCGACCGGGATCCGGCCGATCTCCGCGCCCGCCTGCTTGTTCTGCAGGGCCGGAACGTAACCGCGGCCGCGCTCGACGACGAGCTCGATCTCGAGCTTGCCCTTGCCGTTCAGCGACGCGATGTGCAGGTCCGGGTTGTGCACGGTGACACCCGCCGGCGGCACGATGTCGGCCGCCGTGACCTCACCGGGGCCCTGCTTGCGCAGGTACATGGTGACCGGCTCGTCCTCTTCCGAGGACACCACGAGCTCCTTGAGGTTCAGGATGATGTCGGTGACGTCTTCCTTCACCCCGGGAACGGTGGTGAACTCGTGCAGCACGCCGTCGATGCGGATGCTCGTCACGGCCGCGCCCGGGATGGACGACAGCAGCGTGCGCCGCAGCGAGTTGCCGAGCGTGTAGCCGAAGCCGGGCTCCAGCGGTTCGATGGTGAACCGGGAGCGGGTCTCGTTGACCGTCTCTTCGCCGAGAGCCGGCCGCTGGGAAATCAGCATTTCTTCCTAATTCCTTTCCAGACGACGCCCGCCATATGACGTCGAAGGGATGGCGCGGCGGCGGCGCACCAGGCGCCGCCGCCGATCAAAACTACTTCGAGTAAAGCTCGACGATCAGCTGTTCCTGAACCGGAACGTCGATCTGCGCACGCTCCGGCAGCTGGTGGACCAGCACGCGGAGGTTGGACTGGACGACCTGCAGCCACGCCGGGATCGGGCGGTCGCCGTAGGACTCCTTCGCCACGACGAAGGGCAGCATCGCGAACGACTTCGGCCGCACGTCGATGATGTCCCACTTCGAGACCTGGAAGGACGGGACGTTGACCTTGACGCCGTTGACCAGGAAGTGGCCGTGGCTCACCAGCTGACGCGCCTGACGGCGGGTGCGGGCGATGCCGGCGCGGTAGATCACGTTGTCCAGGCGGGACTCGAGGATCTGCAGCAGGTTCTCACCGGTCTTACCCGGACGCCGGACGGCTTCCTTGTAGTACCGGACGAACTGACGCTCGAGAACGCCGTAGGTGTAGCGAGCCTTCTGCTTCTCCTGCGACTGCAGGAGGTACTCGGACTCCTTGATGCGCCCGCGGCCGTGCTGGCCCGGCGGGTAGGGGCGACGCTCGAAAGCCTGGTCGCCGCCGATGAGGTCAACCTTGAGGCGACGCGAAATACGCGTCGCGGGGCCGGTGTAACGAGCCATTTCTTCTTACTCCTCCCCGTTCCTCAGACCCGGCGCCGCTTGGGCGGGCGGCAGCCGTTGTGAGGCTGCGGGGTCACGTCCTGGATGGTGCCGACCTCGAGGCCGGCCGCCTGCAGCGAGCGGATCGCCGTCTCGCGGCCCGAACCCGGGCCCTTCACGAAGACGTCGACCTTCTTCATGCCGTGCTCGGCGGCCTTGCGGGCAGCGTTCTCGGCGGCCATCTGCGCGGCGAACGGGGTGGACTTGCGCGAGCCCTTGAAGCCCACGTGACCACTCGACGCCCACGCGATCACGGCACCGGTCGGGTCCGTGATCGAGACGATGGTGTTGTTGAAGGTGCTCTTGATGTGCGCGTGACCGTGCGCGACATTCTTCTTTTCCTTGCGGCGGACCTTCTTGGCCCCGGCCGCAGTACGAGACTTCGGTGGCATGTTCTGAGGGTTCTCCTGTTAGCGCGCGTTCTCTTGGTGAGCGGCGACCGCTTCGGCCTGGCCGCGCCGGATGATCGAACCGGCGTCGGTGTACAGGTTGCGGAGCGCCATCGGGCGGGCGTAGAGCGCCTTGGGCGAGACACAAGCCGAGCCGCGGCGCTGGGCGCCGCCCATCTGCACGACCTTCTTGCCCTGGACGCTCACTTCTTGCCAGCCTTCTTCTTGCCGGCGACCGTCTTCTTCGGACCCTTGCGGGTACGGGCGTTGGTCTTCGTGCGCTGACCGCGGACGGGCAGTCCGCGACGCCAGCGAAGGCCCTCGTAGCACCCGATCTCGATCTTCCGACGGATGTCGGCGTTCACCTCGCGGCGAAGGTCACCCTCGACCTTGAAGTTCTCTTCGATGTACGTACGCAGCTTCGCGAGGTCGTCATCGCTGAGGTCTTTGACGCGGGTGTCCGCGTTGAGCTCGGCAGCCTTGATGAGCTGCTTCGAGCGGGTACGGCCGATGCCGTAGATGTACGTAAGCGCGATCTCCAACCGCTTCTCGCGGGGGAGGTCTACGCCAGCGAGTCGTGCCATTGGCGCTGATGCTCCTTCATTGAATTCGTCTTCAGGTCTGCTCCCCGTCCGGTTCCGGGACCGACTCGCCTGTCGTGCCCTCGGCTTGCGCCTCGGGTGTCCCAGCCCCGGCCTGAAGTCCGGGGGTGAACCGGGCCACTCGCGTGGCCCGGCAGGTGCGGGGAGGGTGTGTAGCCGTCAATCCACTCTGGTCGAGTGCGAGGTGAACCTTATTCTGCCGTCGGCCGGCGCGAAGGTGACCACAGGCAGGTGACCTGCGGCGTAGCGCCGTCCTAACCAAAATAAGGTTCAGCGATCAGCCCTGCCGCTGCTTGTGCCGCAGGTTCTCGCAGATCACCATGATCCGGCCGTGACGGCGGATCACCTTGCACTTGTCGCAGATCTTCTTGACGCTCGGCTGGACCTTCACGTCTTCTGCTCTCCTGCTTCCGAACTGCTCGTGATCACTTGTAGCGGTAGACGATGCGACCACGAGAGAGGTCGTAGGGCGAAAGCTCCACGACGACCCTGTCCTCCGGCAGGATGCGGATGTAGTGCTGCCGCATCTTGCCGCTGATGTGTGCCAGGACCTTGTGACCGTTCTCCAACTCGACGCGGAACATCGCGTTGGGGAGCGGCTCGACTACGCGGCCTTCGACCTCGATGGCCCCGTCTTTCTTCGCCATGTCCTCCGCATTTCCTTTGTCGGCATTGCCTGTCGCCACACCTGATCAACTCGAGCGCAGTGCTGGGTTGGGCGTTGCGTGGCACACTGGTGCCCAGGTCCCATGATCGTGAATTCACGAGCGCGCAGGATCCGGGCGCGATAAGTGCGCCGACTTGACAGTGTACGCAACCCGTGTCGCGACCCCCAAACCGGGGGTGACCATGCTAGGAGAACGTGCAGGTGGACGTGACCGCGATCACCACGAGTGGGTGAATGCGCAGGTCAGGAGTCCTCAGGCGCGGTGAGCACCCACGGGCCGTCTTCGGTGATCGCGACGGTGTGCTCCCAGTGGGCCGCGCGGGAGCCGTCGGCCGTGACGACCGTCCAGCCGTCGTCCAGCTCGCGGGTCTCCCCGCCGCCGCCGGTCAGCATCGGCTCGATCGCCAGCGCCATGCCGGGCTTCAGCCGCGGGCCCTTGCCGGGCTTGCCGATGTTCGGCAGGAACGGGTCCATGTGCATCTGGCGCCCGATGCCGTGGCCGCCGTACTCGACGATCATCCCGTACTCGACGCCGTCGTCCCGGCCCGCGCGCTCGGCGGCGGACTGGACGGCGTAGGAGATGTCGGTGAGCCGGCCGCCGGCGCTGACCGCCTCGATGCCGGCCCACATCGCCGCCTCGGTCGCCGCGGAGAGCGCCAGGTCCGTGCCCGAGACGTCGCCGATGGCCAGCGTGACGGCGGAGTCGCCGTGCCAGCCCTCGAGGATCGCCCCGCAGTCGACGGAGATGATGTCGCCGTCGGCGAGCACCTGGGTCTTCGCCGGGATGCCGTGCACGATCTGCTCGTTCACCGACGCGCAGATCGACGCCGGGAAGCCGTGGTAACCCTTGAACGACGGCACCGCGCCGACGTCCCGGATGGTCTGCTCGGCCAGCTCGTCGAGCTCGGCGGTGCTGACCCCCGGCTTCGCGATGGCGCGGACCGCCGCCAGCGTGCGGGCCACGACGAGCCCGGCGGCGCGCATGGCCTCCAGCTCACCGGGGGTCTTGACCTCGATCATGCGCCCACGCCGGAGCACTTGCAGAACACGCAACCCTCCGAGATTCACGTGCGGTCGCGCAGCGCTTTCAGCACCCGGCCGGAGATCTCTTCGACACTGCCGACCCCGTCGACGGTCACCAGGATGTCGGCGTAGTACTCGAGCAGCGGCGCGGTGTCCGACACGTAGATCTGCTGACGGCGGCGGATGACCTCTTCGGTGTCGTCCGCGCGGCCGCGCGACATGAGGCGCCCGACCACGACGTCCTCCGGCACCTGCAGCTGGATCACGGCGTCGAGCGCGAGGTCCGACTCGCCCAGGATCTCGCCGAGGACCTCGGCCTGCTTGGTGTTGCGGGGGAAGCCGTCGAGCAGGAAGCCGGCCTTCGCGTCCGGCTCGGCGAGCCGCTCGCGGACCATCTCGTTCGTCACCGAGTCGGGCACGAGCTCGCCCGAGTCCAGGTAGCGCCTGGCCTCCTGGCCGAGCGGGGTCTCCTGGCCGACGTGGGCGCGGAAGAGGTCGCCGGTCGAGATGTGCGGGATCCGCAACTGCTCGGACAGCGCCACCGCCTGCGTACCTTTGCCCGCGCCGGGCGGACCCACGAGAACCAGCCGCGTCACTTCAAGAACCCTTCGTAGTTGCGCTGCATCAGCTGGCTTTCGATCTGCTTCACGGTGTCGAGCCCGACACCGACCATGATCAGCACAGCCGTGCCACCGAACGGGAAGTTCTGGTTGTTCCCGCTACCGGTCACCGACAGGAAGAAGTTCGGGAGGATCGCGATGATGCCCAGGTACAGCGAGCCCGGCAGGGTGATCCGGCCGAGCACGAAGCTCAGGTACTCCGCGGTCGGGCGGCCCGGGCGGATGCCCGGGATGAACCCGCCGAACTTCTTCATCTCGTCGGCACGCTCGTCCACGTTGAACGTGATCGTGATGTAGAAGTACGTGAAGAAGATGATCAGCGCGAAGTACAGCGCGATGTGCACCCAGCTGGACTGGTTCACGACGTAGTTCTTGATGAAGACCTGCCAGCCGGAGTTGGCGTTCTGGTCCCCGACGAGGCGGCTGATCAGGTCCGGCAGGTACAGCAGGGAAGACGCGAAGATGACCGGGATGACGCCGGCCTGGTTCACCTTGATCGGCAGGTAGGTCGACGTGCCGCCGTACATCCGGCGGCCGATCATGCGCTTGGCGTACTGCACCGGGATCCGGCGCTGCCCCTGCTCGACGAAGATGACGCTGGCGATGATCACCAGGCCGAACACGCAGACGATCGTCAGGCCGAGGCCACCGGCGTTGCTGAGGATGTTGCCGCCCTCGACCGGGATGCGCGCCGCGATGTTCAGGAAGATCAGGACGGACATGCCGTTGCCGACGCCGCGCTCGGTGATCAGCTCGCCCAGCCACATCATGACGGCGGTGCCCGCGGTCATGGTGATGACGATGATCGCCAGCGAGTAGACGCTGTTGTCCGGGATGATCGGCGAGTCGCAGTCCGGGAAGAGCTGCTTGCGGTCCGCGAGCGCGACCACGCCGGTGGCCTGCAGGATCGCCAGCGCGACCGTCAGGTACCGGGTGTACTGGGTCAGCTTGCCCTGGCCGGACTGGCCTTCCTTCTTCAGCTCCTCGAACCGCGGGATGACCACGGTCAGCAGCTGGATGATGATGCTCGCCGTGATGTACGGCATGATGCCGGTCGAGAAGAGCGACAGCTGGAGCAGCGCACCACCGCTGAACAGGTTCAGCAGCTGGTAGACGCCCTCCTGCTGCGCCTGGGAGCTACATGCCTGGACGGCACCGTACGAGATCCCGGGGGCCGGAATGGTCGCACCGATTCGGTAGACCGCGACGATGGCTAGCGTGAACAGGATCTTCTTGCGTAGATCCGGCGTCGCGAGAGCCGAGCGGAAGGCGCTGAGCACGCGGGGGACCTCCTCGGCGTCGTCGGCTGTCCTAACCGACGATCGGCTTGGCCGGCACGGGGGCCGGCAGGAACACACAGCACTACTGGCAGGCAAGCCAGGAACGCTTCGGGGCACACTCGTCCCGAAGCGTGTCGCCGACTCTAACAGCTTCACAGGGCGTGTCCGCAGTCCGTGTGCGTTTTCCGTACCAAGGTTGCTCCGGCGGGTTGATCCACATCGGCGGGACGGCCGTAACCCTTGACACATTCCCCTGTGAGGGGACCGAATCCGGGGCTCAGGACCACGTCGCCGCGGCGTCCGCGGCGGGCCGCGCGCACCGGTTCGGCTCTCCCGGTGAAGCCCGCGACGTCGAGAGTCGTGACCTGCGGTGATGCCCGGTTCGGTGCCGCCGGGTTCCCGGCGGGCTTCGCGCCTCCCGGAAGCGGACCACCGCAGACCTGGAGCAGGCGGTTTTCGATGATCGTCCGCACGGTCGCGGCCGCGGCCGTCCGGTCGCGGCGGCCGTGATCAACAGTGTGCGAGCGACGGGGCGTCGGCGAACACCGTGCGTCATGTCCGGGCCGGTTGTTCGCCCCTGGCGTAAGGCGCCGTCAGCGCTGGTCGTCGCCCTCCGGCTCGGGCGGCAGGACCGTGATGGCGACCCCGGAGGGCGGGGTCGGGGTGTCGGCGTAGGCGAGCTCGGGGTCGTCCCAGCCGTCGTCGGTGGTGTGCCGCCAGAGCGGCAGGTAGGCGACGACCGCCGCGGCGGCGGCCAGCACGGTCGCGAGGACCAGCAGCCACATGCCGGCCGCGGTGACGATGTCCGGGGCCTCGTCTTCGAAGATGGCGGTCCATTCGAACCGGCTCATCCCGACGGTGATGACGACGCCGGCGGTGAAGACGGCCCCGAGGGCGACCAGCGGCCGGCCGCGCCGAGGGCGCGAGAAGGCGGTGAAAGCGGCGACGGCCAGCACGACGATCGCGATGATCAGCGGAACCCCGAGGGGCGCGCCCACCCGCTCGGCGGCCTCCTGCCCGGAGACCTCGATGCGGCTGCCCCAGACGTCTTGGGTGAGCGTGAGCTGGGTTTCGAAGGAGCGGCTGCGCGAGCCGACCTGCTGCTGGACCCGGAAGAGCGGCAGGAAGAGCCCCCAGAGGGTCAGGAGGGCGGCGAGGGTGGTCAGGACGGCCGGGAGGAGGCGGAGGAACCCGGGAGGGGCTTCCGGGGCTTCTTCGCCCTGGACGGCTTGAGCGGCTTCGGCGGCCGGTGGGGGTGGTTGTGCGGGCAGGCCGGGCAGCTGGGCGACCGGGAAGGGCGCTGGCATCGGCGCTGGTCCGGAAGGCTGTGGCGGACCGGCCGGGAAGTACACCGGCTCCCCCGGCGGCGGTGTGTCGGCGGAGTGCGCGGCATCGGCGGGGAAGGCCGGTGGTTCTGGTGCCGGAGGGCGTGGGGCTTCGACCGGGAAGCTGAGCGGGGACGCCTGCGGCTCCGAGGGGCCTGCCGCCTCGACCGGGAAGCTCAGGGGAGACGCCGCGGCGGGATCCCCGATCCCCGCCTGCTGTGCCTCGACCGTGAAGGCGAGCGGCGCCCCCTCGCCAGGCCGCGAGGCATCGGCCGCGAAGGCCGAAGGCGGCACATCCGCAGGCCGAGAACCATCAGCCGACCGCGACCCACTCCCGGGGAAGCCCAACGGCTCCCGCACCGAAGCCTCGACCGGGAACCGCAAGGGCTCCCCCGCCGGGACGCTCGGCACTGCTCCCGCGCCCGGCTCCACGCCCTCGGGCCGCGGGGCCTCCACCGGGAAGCTCAACGGGGATTCGGCTTCGGCCGGCCGGTCCGGCGGGTCCTGCGACGATCTGTCCACCTGATGATCCTCCGTCCGGATCATCCGCACGGCAAGGAACCTGTCCGGTCCAGGCACCGGAAAAACGCCGAAGGCCCGCCTGGCGGCTGCCAGACGGGCCTTCGGACCGAGCTTCGCTCAGTTGGTGGTGGCGGAGCCACCGGCCGCTTCGAGCTTCTCCTTGGCGGAGCCGGAGAAGCCGTCGGCGGTCACGTCGAGCTTGATGCCGTCGACGTCACCGTTGCCGAGCACCTTGACGAGCTTGCCCTTGCGGACGAGACCGGCCGCGACCAGCTCCTCGGCGCCGACCTTGCCGCCCTTCGGGAAGAGGCGGGCGATGTCGCCCACGTTCACCGGCTGGTACTCGGTGCGGAAGCGGTTCTTGAAGCCGCGAAGCTTCGGGAGCCGCATGTGGATGGGCATCTGCCCACCCTCGAACCCGGCGGGCACGTTCTTCCGGGCCTTGGTGCCCTTCGTACCGCGACCGGCCGTCTTGCCCTTCGAGCCCTCACCACGGCCGACGCGGATCTTGTCGGTCTTGGCGCCCGGGGCCGGGCGCAGGTGGTGGATCTTGATGGCCGTCATGCCTGGACCTCCTCGACCTCCACCAGGTGGCGGACGGTGTGGATCAGGCCGCGCACCTGGGGGGTGTCTTCACGCACGACGCTCTGGCGGATCTTGCGCAGCCCGAGGGTGCGCAGCGACTCGCGGTGAGCGTGCTTCGTGCCGATCTTGCTCTTGACCTGGGTGACCTTGAGCTGAGTCATGTCAGACCCCCTGGCCCGCGCGCTGGCGCAGCATCCGGGCCGGAGCGACGTCCTCGAGCGGGAGACCGCGGCGGGCCGCGACCTCTTCGGGACGCTGCAGACCCTTCAGGGCCGCCACGGTCGCGTGCACGATGTTGATCGCGTTGTCGGAGCCGAGCGACTTCGACAGCACGTCGTGGACGCCCGCGCACTCCAGCACCGCGCGCACCGGGCCACCGGCGATGACGCCGGTACCGGCGGACGCCGGACGGAGCAGCACGACACCGGCGGCCTCCTCACCCTGGATCGGGTGGGGGATGGTGCCGCCGACGCGGGGAACCTTGAAGAAGTTCTTCTTGGCTTCCTCGACGCCCTTGGCGATGGCCGCGGGAACTTCCTTGGCCTTGCCGTAGCCGACGCCGACCTGACCGTCACCGTCACCGACGACGACGAGGGCGGTGAAGCTGAAGCGACGACCACCCTTGACGACCTTGGCGACGCGGTTGATCGTCACGACCTTCTCGAGGTGCGGGGTCTTGTCCTGGCCGGCCCCGCCACGGCCGCTGTCGCGCCGGTCCCGGCCGCCACCGCGACGGTCATTGCGGTCGTTGCCGCCCTGTCCGCCCGGTCCGCCCTGGCCGCCGCCGAATTGCCGCGTACGTCCCGGCATCAGGCTTTCCTTCCCTTAACGAGCATCTGCATCAGAACTCCAACCCCGCCTCACGGGCGGCGTCGGCGAGCGCGGCGATGCGGCCGTGGTAGGCGTTGCCGCCACGGTCGAACACCACAGCCGAGATCCCGGCGTTCTTGGCACGCTCGGCGACGAGGGCCCCGACCTTGGCGGCCTTGGCCTTCTTGTCGCCTTCGAACGTCCGGAGGTCCGCCTCGAGGGTGGACGCCGACACCAGCGTGTGGCCGGCCAGGTCGTCGATGACCTGCACGGCGATGTGCCGCGAGGACCGCTTGACGACCAGGCGCGGACGCTGCTCGGTGCCGGAGACCTTCTTGCGGAGCCGGAAGTGCCGACGGGCCTTCGCGACGCGGCGGCGGGTCGAGATGTCCTTGCCCACCGGCTTGCGCTTCGTAGTCGTGTCGCTCATGATCACTTACCCGTCTTTCCGACCTTGCGGCGGATCTTCTCACCCTCGTAGCGCAGGCCCTTGCCCTTGTACGGGTCCGGGCGCCGCAGCTTGCGGATGACGGCCGAGATCTGGCCGACCTTCTGCTTGTCGATGCCGGAGACCGAGAACCGGGTCGGGGTCTCCACCTTGAAGGTGATGCCTTCCGGGGCCTCGATCTTCACCGGGTGCGAGTAGCCGAGGGCGAACTCGAGGTCCGAGCCCTTGGCCTGCACGCGGTAACCGACACCGTGGATCTCGAGCTTCTTCTCGTAGCCGGCGGTGACGCCCACCACGAGGTTGTTCACGAGCGTGCGGGTGAGGCCGTGCATGGCCTTGCTGTAGCGCTCGTCGTCCGGGCGCTTGACCAGCAGGGTGCCGTCCTCGTCGCGCTCGACCGTGATCGGCTCGGCGATGGTGTGTTCCAGGGTCCCCTTGGGGCCCTTGACGCTGATGTGCTGACCGTTGATGGTCACCTCGACCCCGGAGGGGACGGCGACCGGCAGCTTTCCGATGCGTGACATGTCTGTGCCCCCTTCCTTACCAGACGTAGGCGAGGACTTCGCCGCCCACGCTGTTGCGCTTGGCCTGACGGTCCGTCTGCAGCCCCGAAGACGTCGAGATGATCGCGACGCCGAGGCCACCGAGAACGGACGGCAGTTCGGTCGATTTTGCGTAGACCCGCAGACCGGGCTTGGAGACGCGCCGGAGGCCGGCGATGCTCCGCTCGCGGTTGGGGCCGTACTTGAGCTCGACGATCAGGTTCTTGTGCTTCTCGCCCGGCTCGTCGCGGTAGCTCGCGATGTAACCCTCGCGCTTGAGGATCTCCGCGATGTTCGCCTTGAGCTTCGAGTGGGGAAGCACGACCTCGTCGTGGTACGCCGAGTTCGCGTTACGCAGACGGGTCAAGAAGTCTGCGATGGGGTCGGTCATCGTCATGGTGACCTGTCAACCTTTCTCGCCCTGGTTCCCCGCCACCCCGGAGTTCGGGGTGGCAGGGCCTGTGGCGAACTGGAGTTATAGAAAAACGCTCTTACCAGCTGGACTTGCGGACACCGGGCAGCTCGCCCGCGTGCGCCATCTCGCGAAGGCAGATCCGGCAGAGCCCGAACTTGCGGAACACGGCGTGCGGACGGCCGCACCGCTGGCAGCGGGTGTAGGCGCGCACGGCGAACTTCGGCTTCTTCGCGGCCTTGTGGACCAGGGCTTTCTTGGCCATCGGCTCAGTTCTCCTTGAACGGGAAGCCGAGCTTGCGCAGCAGCGCCCGGCCCTCGTCGTCGGTCGTGGCGGTCGTGACGACGGTGACGTCCATGCCGCGCGGGCGGTCGATGGAGTCGGGGTCGATCTCGTGGAACATCGACTGCTCGTTGAGACCGAACGTGTAGTTGCCGTGGCCGTCGAACTGCTTGGGCGAAAGCCCGCGGAAGTCGCGGATACGCGGCAGCGCGATGGTCAGCAGCCGGTCGAGGAACTCCCACATCCGGTCGCCGCGCAGCGTGACGCGCGCGCCGATCGGCTGACCCTCGCGCAGCTTGAACTGCGCGATGGACTTGCGGGCCTTCCGGACCTCGGGCTTCTGGCCGGTGATCAGGGAGAGGTCCTTGACCGCACCCTCGATCAGCTTGCTGTCACGGGCGGCGTCACCGACACCCATGTTCACGACGACCTTCACGACGCCCGGGATCTGGTGGACGTTGGCGAAGGAGAACTCCGCCTGCAGCTGGCCCTTGATCTCGTCGCGGTAGCGCACCTTGAGGCGCGGCGCGACCTTCTCTGCGGTGGTCATCAGATGTCCTTACCGTTCCGGCGCGAGATCCGGACCTTCTTGCCGTCCTCGCCGATGCGGTAACCCACCCGGGACGGCTTGCCGTCCGAGTCGACGACCATCACGTTCGAGACGTGGATGGGCGCCTCCTGCGTGACGATGCCACCGGACTGCGCGCCGCGCTGGGTCTGGGTGATCCGCGTGTGCTTCTTGATCCGGTTCACGCCCTCGACCAGCACGCGGTCGCGCTCGGGGTAAGCCTGGATGACCTTGCCCTTGGCGCCCTTGTCCTTGCCGGCGATGACGACGACCGTGTCGCCCTTCTTCACCTTCATCACAGCACCTCCGGCGCGAGCGAAATGATCTTCATGAACTTTCGGTCGCGCAGCTCGCGGCCCACCGGGCCGAAGATGCGGGTGCCCCGGGGCTCGTTGTCGTTCTTGATGAGCACGGCGGCGTTCTCGTCGAACCGGATGTAGGAACCGTCCGGACGACGACGCTCCTTGACCGTGCGGACGATGACGGCCTTGACGACGTCGCCCTTCTTCACCCCGGCAGCCGGGATGGCGTCCTTCACGGTGGCGACGATGATGTCGCCGATACCGGCGTAGCGCCGCCCGGAACCACCGAGAACCCGGATGCAGAGGATTTCCTTCGCACCCGTGTTGTCGGCTACCCGAAGCCGCGACTCCTGCTGGATCACGTCAACTCCTGTATGTCGCGCCGGTTCTCGCCCCGACGAGCGAGCCTTGCGGAACTAAGAACTCTCTGAAAGAGCCCTGCTTACTTGGCCTTCTCCACGATCTGCACCAGGCGCCAGCGCTTCGTCGCCGACAGCGGGCGGGTCTCCATCAGGGTGACCCGGTCGCCCACGCCCGCCTCGTTGTTCTCGTCGTGCACCTTGACCTTGGTGGTGCTGCGGAGAACCTTCGAGTAACGGGGGTGCTTCTTGCGGTCCTCGAGCTCGACCACGATCGTCTTGTTCATCTTGTCCGAGACCACGTAGCCCTCGCGGACCTTGCGGTCGTTCCGGGCCGGCGTCTCGGTGGTGGGCTCGCTCATGCGGCACCTTCACTCTCGGCGTCGGGGGCAACGGACAGGCCGAGTTCGCGCTCGCGCATGACCGTGTAGATCCGCGCGATGTCCGTGCGGACGGTGCGCAGACGGCGGTTGTTGTCGAGCTGCCCGGTCGCCATCTGGAAGCGGAGGTTGAAGAGCTCCTCCTTGTATTCCTTCAGACGCAGGACGAGCTCTTCCGCGGTGAGCTCACGCAGCTCCGATGCCAGGGCACCAGCGTTCGCCATCAGAACTCACCACCTTCACGGGTCACGATGCGGCACTTCATGGGCAGCTTGTGGATCGCGCGGCGGAGCGCCTCGCGGGCGGTCTCCTCGTTCGGGAACGAGATCTCGAACATCACGCGGCCCGGCTTCACGTTGGCGATCCACCACTCGGGCGAACCCTTACCGGAACCCATGCGGGTCTCGGCCGGCTTCTTCGTCAGCGGGCGGTCCGGGTAGATGGTCGTCCACACCTTGCCACCACGCTTGATGTGACGCGTCATGGCGATACGAGCGGACTCGATCTGCCGGTTCGTCACGTAGCTGTGCTCAAGCGCCTGGATGCCGTACTCGCCGAAGCTGACCTTCGTGCCACCCTTGGCGGCGCCGTGGCGCTTCGGGGAGTGCTGCTTCCGGTGCTTGACCCTGCGCGGGATGAGCACGTCTCAGCCCTCCGTCTTTTCTGCGGTCTCGGTGGCCGGGGCCGCCTCGGTCGTGGCGGCAGCGGCGGCGCGACCGGCTTCGGTCGAGGTGGCGGTCGTGCCCGAGGCGCCGGAACGACGCGGACGGGACGGCCGGTCACTGCGCTCGCGACGCGGCGCGCGCTCGGCGGCGTCACGCGCTTCGCGGGCCTTCAGGCCACCGACGAGCTCACCCTTGTAGATCCACACCTTCACGCCGATGCGACCGAACGTCGTCTTGGCCTCGAAGAAGCCGTAGTCGATGTCGGCGCGCAGCGTGTGCAGCGGGACCCGGCCGTCGCGGTAGTGCTCGGAGCGGGACATCTCGGCGCCGCCGAGACGACCGCCGCACTGCACGCGGATGCCCTTGACCTGCGGCGAACGCATGGAGGTCTGGATCGCCTTCCGCATCGCGCGGCGGAACGCCACGCGGTTGGAAAGCTGCTCCGCGACCGCCTGGGCGACCAGCTGGGCGTCGGCCTCGGGGTTCTTGACCTCGAGGATGTTCAGCTGGACCTGCTTCTTGGTCAGCTTCTCCAGCGCGCCGCGGATCCGGTCGGCCTCCGCGCCGCGGCGGCCGATGACGATGCCCGGCCGGGCGGTGTGGATGTCGACGCGGACGCGGTCACGGGTGCGCTCGATCTCGACCTTGGAGATGCCGGCGCGCTCCATGCCGGTGGAGAGCAGCTTGCGGATCTTGACGTCCTCGGCCACGTACTCCGCGTACTGCTTGTCGGCGTACCAGCGCGACTTCCAGTCCGTGGTGATACCCAGGCGGAAACCGTGCGGGTTGATCTTCTGGCCCACTACCGGCCACCTGCCTTCTTCTTGCTCTGAGCCTTCTGCGCTACGGCCGGACGCGACTCCACCTCGACGGTGATGTGGCTGGTCCGCTTGCGGATCCGGTACGCGCGGCCCTGGGCCCGCGGCCGGATGCGCTTGAGGGTCGGGCCCTCGTCCGCGTACGCGTTCTTGACCCAGAGCGTCTCCGGGTCCAGCTGAAGGTTGTTCTCGGCGTTGGCCACGGCGCTGGCGAGCACCTTCGCGACCGGCTCGCTGGCCGCCTGCGGGGCGAACCGGAGCACGGCCAAGGCGTCGGCGGCGCTACGTCCCTTGATGAGCTCGATCACCCGGCGCACCTTGGTCGGCGAGTCCCGGACGAAGCGAGCCCGCGCGTACGCCGTAGGCAGTTCAGCCTCGGTCGTCACGTCGTTCTGGGCGTTCATCGCTACTTCCTGTCTGGTTTCGTGCCCGCTCAGCGGCGGCGCGACTTGCGGTCGTCCTTGATGTGACCCTTGAAGGTCCGCGTCGGGGCGAACTCGCCCAGCTTGTGACCCACCATGGCCTCGGTGACGAACACCGGGACGTGCTTGCGGCCGTCGTGCACGGCGATCGTGTGACCCAGGAAGTCCGGGATGATCGTCGAGCGGCGCGACCAGGTCTTGATCACGGTCTTCTTGCCCGATTCGTTCAGCGCGTCCACCTTCTTGAGCAGGTGGTCGTCCACGAACGGGCCCTTCTTGAGGCTACGTGGCATGTTGTTCTACCTCCCTGCTCAGCGCTTGTTCTTGCCGGTACGCCGGCGGCGGACGATGAGGGCGTCGCTCGGCTTGCGCCGGCGCGTACGACCTTCGGGCTTGCCGTTCGGGTTGACGGGGTGACGACCACCGGACGTCTTGCCCTCGCCACCACCGTGCGGGTGGTCGACCGGGTTCATGACGACACCACGGACCGTGGGGCGCTTGCCGCGCCAGCGGTTGCGGCCGGCCTTGCCCCAGTTGATGTTGGCGTGCTCGGAGTTGCCGACCTCGCCGACCGTGGCGCGGTTGCGCACGTCCACGTTGCGGATCTCACCCGAGGGGAGACGCAGCTGGGCGTACGGACCGTCCTTGGCGACGAGCTGCACCTTCGCTCCCGCGGACCGCGCCATCTTCGCGCCGCCGCCGGGGCGGAGCTCGATCGCGTGGATCACGGTGCCCACCGGGATGTTGCGCAGCGGCAGGTTGTTGCCCGGCTTGATGTCGGCCCGGGGGCCGTTCTCGACGGTGTCGCCCTGCTTCAGCTTCTCCGGCGCGATGATGTAGCGCTTCTCGCCGTCGGCGTAGTGCAGCAGCGCGATGCGAGCGGACCGGTTGGGGTCGTACTCGATGTGCGCGACCTTGGCGGGAACGCCGTCCTTGTCGTTGCGACGGAAGTCGATGACGCGGTAAGCGCGCTTGTGGCCGCCACCCTTGTGCCGGGTGGTGATCTTGCCGGACGAGTTGCGCCCGCCCGAACCGCTCAGCGGACGAAGCAGCGACTTCTCCGGAGTGGAGCGGGTGATCTCGGCGAAGTCCGAGACGCTCGAACCGCGACGACCCGGGGTCGTCGGCTTGTACTTGCGGATGCCCATTGTCAGCTCAGTCCTTTACGCGGTGGGTCCGCCGAAGATCTCGATCGCCTTGCTCTCGGGCGAAAGAGTCACGATGGCGCGCTTGGTGTCCTTGCGCTTGCCGAAGCCCGCGCGAGTCCGCTTCCGCTTGCCCTGGCGGTTGGCCGTGTTGACGCTGACCACCTTGACGCCGAACACCTTCTCGACCGCGATCTTGATCTGGGTCTTGTTGGCGTCCGGGCGGACGATGAACGTGTACTTGTGGTCCTCGAGCAGCCCGTAGGACTTCTCGGAGATGACCGGCGCGAGCAGGATGTCGCGGGGGTCCGGAATGGCGACCGAACTCACTTCTCGTCACTCCCTTCCGTGACCTCGCCCGACCGCGCGGAGGCCTTGACGGCCTTGCCACGGACGGGGCCGGCGACAAACACGTCGTACGCGGCCTTGGTGAACACGACGTCGTCGTTGACCAGCACGTCGTAGGTGTTGAGCTGGTCGGCCCAGAGGATGTGCACCTCGGGCAGGTTCCGCAGGGAAACCCAGCTCAGCTCGTCGTCCCGGTGCAGCACCACGAGCACGCGCTTCGCCTGCGTCACCGCGGCGAGAACGGTCTTGGCGGCCTTGGTGGACGGCTTCTCACCGGTCACCAGCTCGGTGACGATGTGCAGCTGGCCGGCGCGGGCCCGGTCGGAGAGGGCGCCACGCAGAGCGGCAGCCTTCATCTTCTTCGGGGTGCGCTGGGTGTAGTCGCGCGGCGTGGGGCCGTGCACGACGCCACCGCCGGCGAACTGCGGCGCGCGGGTCGAACCCTGGCGGGCACGGCCGGTGCCCTTCTGGCGGTACGGCTTCTTGCCGCCACCGCGAACCTCACCACGGGTCTTCGTGTCGTGCGTGCCCTGGCGCGCGGCGGCCAGCTGGCCGATCACGACCTGGTGCATGAGCGCGACATTGGCCTGCACGTCGAAGATCTCCTCGGGGAGGTCCACGGTGCCGTCGGCTTTACCGGCCGGGGTCTTCAGCTCGACGTTCGTCATTCGGAGTTACCACCCTTCGCGGCGCTGCGCACGAACAGCAGGCCGCCCTTGGGACCGGGCACAGCGCCCTTGATCAGCAGCAGGCCGTCTTCGGCACGCACCGCGTGCACGGTCAGGTTCTGCGTGGTGACCCGGTCGTTGCCCATCCGGCCCGCCATGCGCAGGCCCTTGAAGACGCGGCCGGGGGTGGCGCAGCCACCGATGGAGCCCGGCTTGCGGTGCACGGCCTGGGCACCGTGGCTCGCGCCCTGGCCCTTGAAGCCGTGGCGCTTCATGACACCGGCGTAGCCCTTGCCCTTGCTGGTACCGGTCACGTCGACCTCGACGCCGGCGGCGAACACCTCGGCGGTGATCTCCTGGCCGACCTCGTAGGTCTCGGCGTCGGTGGTACGCAGCTCCGCGAGGAAGCGCCGCGGGGTCACGCCCGCCTTGTCGTAGTGCCCGGTGCGCGGCTTGTTCACCTTGCGCGGGTCGACCGCGCCGAACGCCAGCTGCACGGCCACGTAGCCGTCCTTCTCCTGCGTCCGAACCTGGGTGACCACGTTCGGACCGGCCTTCACGACGGTGACCGGGACAACCCGGTTCTGCTCGTCGAAGACCTGGGTCATGCCGAGCTTGGTGCCCAGGATGCCCTTCATCTGCCTGTCAGACATGAGTCTCTTATCTCCGCCGCTCGCCAGCCGCTGCTACTGAATGTTGACGTCGACGCTCGCCGGCAGGTCGATGCGCATGAGCGCGTCGACCGTCTTCGGCGTCGGGTCGAGGATGTCGATCAGACGCTTGTGCGTGCGCATCTCGAAGTGCTCGCGCGAGTCCTTGTACTTGTGCGGCGAGCGGATGACGCAGTAAACGTTCTTCTCGGTGGGCAGCGGCACCGGCCCGACGACCCGGGCGCCGGTGCGCGTGACCGTTTCCACGATCTTGCGCGCCGAGGTGTCGATCGCCTCGTGGTCGTAGGCCTTGAGCCGGATGCGGATCTTCTGTCCCGCCATGGTGGCTGCTCGTTCCTTGTCGTCTCGTGCCGCTATCTCACAAACCCCGCCGCGGTGTCTCCACTTTGGCCTGGGTTTCCGCAGTTCAACGGCCCTGTCCCCGGTCCACGCGGTCGGGCGTGTCGCGCCCGACGCACAGACGGATCCCGCGGGATCGTCGTCTTGCCTGGTCTTCCTCAACGTGAGGAGGCGATGAGCCGGCTGCGCTTTTGCAAGAACACCGTCTCACTGCCTTTGCCCGCTCGCCTACCCGAAGGAAGAGGCTCGGCGGACCGTGGCCACTCATACCGAGGCGGCCGGACCCTTGAAGGGTCGGCCGCCCCAGGACGAGCAACCTGAATAGTGTCGCACACGTGATTTGACGCCCCTGACCCGGGGGTGTATTGCCCCCGGGCGGGCGCCTAAATCACTTGATGATCTTGGTGACCTGACCCGCACCGACGGTGCGGCCACCCTCGCGGATGGCGAAGCGCAGGTTCACGTCCATCGCGACCGGCTGGATCAGCGCGACCGAGATGTCGGTGTTGTCGCCCGGCATGACCATCTCGGTGCCCTCGGGGAGGGTCACGACGCCGGTCACGTCGGTGGTGCGGAAGTAGAACTGCGGGCGGTAGTTGTTGAAGAACGGGGTGTGACGGCCACCCTCGTCCTTCGACAGGATGTAGACCCGGCCCTCGAAGTCGGTGTGCGGGGTGGTGGTGCCCGGCTTCACGACGACCTGGCCGCGCTCGACGTCCTCGCGCTTGATGCCGCGGACGAGGAGGCCGACGTTGTCGCCCGCCTGGCCCTGGTCCAGCAGCTTGCGGAACATCTCGACACCGGTGACGGTGGTCTTGGTCGACTTCTCCTTGATGCCGACGATCTCGACCTCTTCGTTCACGTTGACCACACCGCGCTCGATGCGGCCGGTGACGACCGTGCCGCGACCGGTGATCGTGAAGACGTCTTCGATCGGCATGAGGAACGGCTTGTCGAGCTCGCGCACCGGGTCCGGCACGTTGTCGTCGACCGCGGTCATCAGCTCGAGAACGGCCTCGCCCCACTTGGCGTCGCCCTCGAGAGCCTTGAGGCCCGAGACGCGCACGACCGGAGCGTCGTCGCCGGGGAACTCCTGCGAGGACAGCAGCTCGCGGACCTCGAGCTCGACGAGCTCCAGGATCTCCTCGTCGTCGACCATGTCGGCCTTGTTCAGCGCGACCACGATGTAGGGCACGCCGACCTGGCGGGCGAGCAGCACGTGCTCACGGGTCTGCGGCATCGGGCCGTCGGTCGCCGCGACCACGAGGATCGCGCCGTCCATCTGAGCGGCACCGGTGATCATGTTCTTGATGTAGTCCGCGTGACCGGGGGCGTCCACGTGGGCGTAGTGACGCTTCTCGGTCTGGTACTCGACGTGCGAGATGTTGATCGTGATGCCGCGCTGCTTCTCTTCCGGCGCGTTGTCGATCTGGTCGAACGCGCGGGACTCGTTCAGCTCCGGCCACTTGTCGTGCAGAACCTTGGTGATCGCCGCGGTCAGAGTGGTCTTACCGTGGTCGACGTGACCGATGGTCCCGATGTTGACGTGCGGCTTGCTCCGCTCGAACTTCGCCTTCGCCACTGGAATGTCCTCCTGGACTGATTTCGCTTTGTGCTCGGGGGCCGGCGTGGCTGCCGACCCCCGAATGTTCCTTACGTCGGTGCTAGCGGACGTTCAGGAGAGTCCCTTAATGCCCGCGCGCGGTGAGGGGTTTTACTCCCCCGTCGCCTTCGCGATGATTTCCTTCGCGACGTTCGCGGGAACCTCGGCGTAGGAGTCGAACACCATGGAGTAGTTCGCCCGGCCCTGGGTGCGGGACCGCAGGTCGCCGACGTAGCCGAACATCTCCGACAGCGGGACCAGCGCCTTCACGACGCGGGTGCCCGACCGCTCCTCCATGGCCTGGATCTGACCACGGCGGGAGTTGAGGTCACCGATGACATCGCCCATGTAGTCCTCGGGCGTGGTCACCTCGACCGCCATCATCGGCTCCAGGATCACCGGGCCGGCCTTCTTCGCGGCTTCCTTCATCGCCATGGAACCGGCGATCTTGAACGCCATCTCCGAAGAGTCGACCTCGTGGTACGCACCGTCCAACAGGGTGAACTTCAACCCGACGAGCGGGTAGCCGGCCAGGACGCCGTACTGCATCGCGTCCTGCGCGCCCGCGTCCACCGACGGGATGTACTCCCGCGGCACGCGACCACCGGTCACCTTGTTGTCGAACTCGTAGAGCGCGCCGTCGGTGCGCTCGAGCGGCTCCAGCTTCACGATGACCTTCGCGAACTGGCCGGAACCACCGGTCTGCTTCTTGTGGACGTAGTCCAGCTTGTCGACCGTCTTCTTGATCGTCTCGCGGTAGGCGACCTGCGGCTTGCCGATGTTCGCCTCGACCTTGTAGTCGGACTTCATCCGGTTCACCAGCACCTCGAGGTGCAGCTCGCCCATGCCCGCGATGATCGTCTGGCCGGTGTCCTCGTCCAGCTTGACCTGGAACGTCGGGTCCTCTTCGGCCAGCTTCTGGATCGCCAGGGACAGCTTCTCCTGGTCGGCCTTCGTCTTCGGCTCGATCGCGACCCGGATTACCGGCTCGGGGAACGTCATCGACTCCAGCACGATCGGGTTCTGCGGGTCCGCCAGGGTGTCACCCGTGGTGGTGTCCTTCAGCCCGATGACCGCGTAGATGTGGCCGACCTGGGCGTCGTCGACCGGGTTCTCCTTGTTGGAGTGCATCTGGAAGATCTTCCCGATGCGCTCCTTGCGCTCCTTGGTCGCGTTGATGACCTGAGCGCCGGCGGCGACCTTGCCCGAGTACACCCGGATGTAGGTCAGCTTGCCGAAGAACGGGTGCGCGGCGATCTTGAACGCGAGCGCGGCGAACGGCTCGTCGACCGAGGCCGACCGCGTCGCCGGGGTCTCGCCGTCGGTCAGCGTGCCCTCGACCGCCGGCATGTCCAGCGGCGACGGCAGGTAGTCGATGACCGCGTCGAGCATGGGCTGGACGCCCTTGTTCTTGAACGCGGAACCGGCCAGCACCGGGAAGACATCGCGGGTGATGGTGAGCTTGCGGATACCGGACTTGATCTCGGCCTCCGTCAGCTCCTCACCCTCGAGGAACTTCTCCATCAGCGCGTCGTCGGCCTCGGCGACGGTCTCGACGAGCTTCTCGCGGTACTCCGCGGCCAGCTCGGCCAGCTCGGCCGGGATCTCCTCGACGGAGTAGTCCTCGCCCTTCTGGACCTCGCCGCGCCAGGTCAGCGCCTTCATGCGGACCAGGTCGACAACGCCTTCGAAGTCGTTCTCGGCGCCGATCGGCAGCTGGATGACCAGCGGGCGGACGCCGAGGCGCTCCACGATGGTCTTCACGGTGTAGTAGAAGTCCGCGCCCAGCTTGTCCATCTTGTTGACGAAGCAGATGCGCGGGACGTCGTACTTGTCCGCCTGCCGCCAGACCTGCTCGGACTGCGGCTCGACGCCCTCCTTGCCGTCGAAGACGGCGACCGCACCGTCGAGCACCCGCAGGTTGCGCTCCACCTCGACGGTGAAGTCGACGTGCCCGGGGGTGTCGATGATGTTGATCTGGTGGTCGTCCCAGAAGGTGGTGGTCGCAGCCGAGGTGATGGTGATACCCCGCTTCTGCTCCTCCTCCATCCAGTCCATCGTGGCGGCGCCGTCGTGGACTTCACCGATCTTGTAGTTGACCCCGGTGTAGAACAGGATCCGCTCGGTGGTGGTGGTCTTGCCGGCGTCGATGTGGGCCATGATGCCGATGTTGCGGACCTTGTTCAGGTCGGTCAGCACTTCACGTGCCACGAGAGTGTTCCCCTGTTCTCAAGCTTGGGGCCCGGCATGGCTTGGTCGACAGCCGGGCGATGATCACCAGCGGTAGTGTGCGAAGGCCCGGTTGGACTCGGCCATCTTGTGCGTGTCTTCGCGACGCTTCACGGAGGCACCGAGGCCGTTGGAAGCGTCCAGGAGCTCGTTCTGCAGGCGCTCGATCATC
The DNA here is from genome assembly GCF_055583645.1 of Amycolatopsis sp. NPDC104587. Lineage (NCBI taxonomy): Bacteria > Bacillati > Actinomycetota > Actinomycetes > Pseudonocardiales > Pseudonocardiaceae > Amycolatopsis > Amycolatopsis sp. NPDC104587. Next base: position 199,755 of record NZ_JBVJNO010000006.1, on the reverse strand, counting down.
GTCTTCTCGCGGCGAGCCTGCGAGAAGGAGACCAGCCAGCGCAGCGCCAGGGTGGTGGAGCGGCCCGGCTTGACCTCGATCGGCACCTGGTAGGTGGCGCCACCGACGCGGCGGCTCTTCACCTCGATGGTGGGCTTCACGTTGTCGAGGGCGCGCTTCAGCGTGACGACCGGGTCGGTGCCCGTCTTCTCGCGAGCGCCTTCGAGCGCGCCGTACACGATGCGCTCGGCCAGGGACCGCTTCCCGTCCTTCAGCACCTTGTTCACCAGCTGGGTGACCAGCGGGGAGGCGTAGACGGGGTCGGAGATCAGCGGCCGCTTCGGGGCCGGACCCTTGCGGGGCATTAGCTCTTCTCCTTCTTCGCGCCGTACCGGCTGCGCGCCTGCTTGCGGTTCTTGACACCCTGCGTGTCGAGGGAACCGCGGATGATCTTGTAACGGACACCCGGAAGGTCCTTCACACGACCACCGCGCACGAGCACCATCGAGTGCTCCTGCAGGTTGTGGCCCTCACCGGGGATGTAGGCGGTGACCTCGATGCCGCTGGTCAGCTTCACACGCGCGACCTTGCGCAGCGCCGAGTTCGGCTTCTTGGGGGTCGTGGTGTACACGCGAGTGCACACGCCACGCCGCTGCGGGCTCCCCTTGAGGGCCGCGGTCTTCTGCTTGGCAGCCTTGTCCTGGCGGCCCTTGCGGACCAGCTGCTGGATCGTGGGCAATGGACCAGCTTCCTGTCGTGATCTGCTTCTTCGTGTCTTCACCGGCCCCCGCGGTCGGGCGTGTCGGCCCGCGTCACGGTCTGACGACCGGTAACTTCCCGGAGGGATTTTCCGTCGGAACCCCGACCTGCCGAAGCCGGTGACCGGGTGCCTGAGCACCCCGCCCATGCCGCACGGCACGCGGAGCGGCCCGACGCCTGCCGGGCACGGTCTCCAAAGATACCCGCCGGGGTTCGGGACGAACGCGGCGGGGGGTCGGAAGAGCGGCGAACCTCCAGCGTACCGCTGAACGCCGCCCCCGCGCGGGACATTCCACCGGGCGGCGGACAACCGGACGGGCACGACCGGAGACCGGTCGCCTCCTCTTCAACACAGCGCCGCCGTCCGTCATTCCCGCGGCGGACCAGGCCGGTCCGCGCACCCGGGCGGGCGCGCGAGCCGGCCCCGTGAATCAGTCTTCGTCGGGCTTCGCGTGGTCCGGCTTGCCCGGGTTCGGGTCGCGCGAGAGGTCGATCAGCGGGTGCACCCCGGCTCCCTCGGGCGCAGCGTGGCTGCCGGTCGACTTCGGTTCTTCGTCGGGCCGCTCGGCCCCTTCGCTGCTGCTCATCACGCACTCCTAGCGCTCTTCCCCGTGCTTCCCCTTGCGGGCGCAACCTACCCATTACCCGGTCGGGTGACGCAGCGGGATCGGATCGTCCGTTCCGTGCGTCACACTGTCGCCGAGGGGTCACGATGGGTGGGCCAGGCACCGGGCGAGCGGAGGGGAACAGGGCATGTCGGCCGAGTTCGAGCAGCTGGTGACCGAGTACGAGCGGTTCCAGGCGAGCGTGCGGAACGTCGACGACCGGTTCGCCGGCCTCGGCGCGATGCGGCAGCAGCTGACCGACCTCCAGGCGAGAGTCTCCTCACCGGACGGCGGCGTGACGGTCGTCACCGGGCCCGGCGGGGCGGTCCTGGACGTCAAGTTCACCGACGCCGCGCTCACCAAGGGCGCGCAGGCGCTGTCCGCGACCGTGCTGGCGACGCTGCGGGAAGCCGTCGGCGAGGCGGCCCGGCGGCAGGCGGTGATCGTCCAGGAGGCCATGGGCGACGACCTCGGCCTGGTCGACCAGGTCCTCGAGACCCAGGCCGCGGCGTTCGGAACCACCGTCGAGGAAATGCGGTCGAAGCTCGCGGAGGAAACCCCGAAGCCGCCCGCCCCGCCCGAGGACTTCTCGGAACAGCGGGTGCTGCGCCAGGCGGACGCCCCGGCCCCGCCCCCCGCGCCGCCCGCAAGCGCGGGTGACAGCTTCCTCCGGAACCTGTTCGACGAGGAGGACTGATGCCCGACGGAGCCGGCGGTTACCAGGTCGAGGTGGACGCGCTGCACAAGTACGTCGGTGACCTGGGCAAGTACCAGGACCAGGGCGCCAAGATCACCGAGAAGGTGAGCCAGTCCGACGTCGGCGACAAGTCGTGGGGCGTCGTCGGCATCTTCACCAAGGGCGGCTACGACGACACCCTGCGCGAGCTGCGGGAGCTGCTCGGGTCGCTCGCGGACGGGCTGACCTCGGCGCAGGCGAAGCTCACCGACGCGGCGAACGTCTACCAAGGCGTCGAAGACGACCACAAGACCTTCTTCGGCCAGATCGAGGTCCTCCTCGACGGCCCCGGCAAGAACCAGCACTGAGGGGACGGACATGGCAGAGGTGGCGGACGTCGCGAGCGGGATCACCGTCAAGTCCGACGATCCGAACACTGTGCTCGGGGTCAACGTCGACAACGCCGTCAAGGCGACGCCGTTCCTCGGCAGCGCGGTCACCGTCGGCAAGGACGCCGTCTCGGTGAAGAAGGCCGTGTTCGCGCCGCAGAAGGACGGCGCGGACATCACGCTGGCGCTGGGCGCCATCGCGACCGACACGGCGGGCTTCATCCAGTCGAGCTCGAGCACCATCACCGACATCGCGACCGACCCGCTCGGCTGGCTGGTCGGGCAGGGCCTCAACTTTCTCATCTCCGCCGTCCAGCCGATCCAGGACTCGATCCACTTCGTCAGCGGTGACGGCCCGGCGCTGGGCGTCGCGGCGGAGAACTTCGGGGCGATCGCGACCGGGCTGGACCAGCTGGCCCAGAACTTCGCCGACGTGACCGAAGACGCGCTGAAGAACTGGCAGGGTGACGCGGGCAACGCGGCGAAGACGGCGCTCGGCGAGTTCGGCCACGGCATCGAAGGCGTCGCCGGGAAGTCCGGTGACCTCGCGAAGATGCTGCAGCTCAACAGCATGCTGATGAGCTTCGTCGAGGACCTGGTCAAGGCGATCCTGACCGAGTTCGTCACCTGGCTGATCCTGTTGTGGGTGCCGGCGCTGGCGGCCGCGGTGCCGACCTGCGGCGCCTCGCTCTCGGCCGCGGCGCCGGTGTCCGAGGTCAAGGCGGCCGAGACCACCGCGAAGACCACGCAGAAGGTGTCGAAGCTGCGTCAGCTCCTGCAGAAGGTGCTCGACTGGCTGAAGAAGCTGCAGGCGAAGCTCGCGGAGACGAAGCTCGGCAAGTCGCTCACGAAGATCGCGCAGGAGAACGAGGGCAAGGACCTCCTGCAGAAAGCCGCCGGGGACAAGGGTTTCATCGGCAAACGCTGGGCGAAGGCGTTCGAGAACCCGGTCCTCGACGCCGCCGGCAAGGTCGACTACCAGAAGACGATGCTCAAGGCCGGCGCGACCGAAGCCCTGAAGAAGGGCGGCGAAGCGGCGGTCAAGGGCGTGCTCGGGTACAACCCGGCCAACCCCGGGGACAACCCGGCGAAGACGGTGAACGACCACCTCGGCAAGCTCAACAGCCACGTCAAGAACGCGAAGAAGACGAGCGACTACGACGGGACGGGCCGCGACCAGCCGATCGACGAGACCCGGGAAGACCTGGACTTCTGACGGTGGAGACGCTCTTCACGATCGGCCTGCTCGTCGTGGTGGCCGCGATCGCCGCCGCGGTCTGGTGGCGGTCGCACAAGAAGTTCGTCGCGAGCCGCGAGGAGCACTGGTTCAAGGCGTTCGCGGCCGAGCGCGGCGGAACGTTCCACAGCGGCTCCGGCGGCGGCCCGGCGCCGGCGTTCGGCGTGGTGCACCCGACCGGGCGGCCGCTGGCGGACTGGCCGCAGGAGACCTGGGTCGGCTTCCGCGCCGGCGACCGCGCGGCGATCGCGATCGACACCCAGGAGCCGTACCGGCACTTCGACGACCACACCTACTTCCGCGACGTCCACGTCACGCAGGTCCAGGTGCCGCCGAGCCCGGAGCTGCGGATCGTGCCGGGCGGGACGGTGTCCATGCCGACCCTGCCGCCGGACTCGCGGCTGGAAGCGGAGGTGGCCCGCTGGCTCGCGGCGAACCCGCGGTTCGCGCGGCGGGACGTCGTCGTCGAGCACGGCGCCGCGCGCACCTGGGGCCAGGGCTGCGCGACCCGGGAGAACGTCCTCGCCGAGGCCGGTTACCTCGCCGAGCTGGCCGACGCCCTGCCCGCGGCGCTGTGGGAGCATTCACCGCGCTGAGTCAGCGCCGCCGGGTGGTCAGGTGGGTGAGGCCCGCCGAGAGCGCGAACACCAGGCCGAGGCCGACGATGTACGGCCCGGCCAGCAGGGCGAACCCGGCGCCGATGTTGGCGTCCGGCTGGTCGGACGTCGCCCGGAAGCCGATCGCGCCCACCGACAGCAGGACCGCGCCCACCGTGATCAGCAGGACGGCCACCACCGTGAGGCGCTTCGTGACAGTCGTCATGTCCTCATGGTGCCCGGGACCGGGCGAATTCGCTGGACAGCGTCCCCAGGATGGGGGCGTGGAGTGGACCATCACCGAAGTGCCCGTCGAGCACCCGGACGCCGTCGCGGTCATGCGCGAGTACATGGACGAAATCGCGTCGCGGTACTACGGCCGGCCGATCACCGAAGCCGAGCTGACGCGGTACGTGGCCGAGGAGCCCGGCACCGACCTGGCCGCCCCGACCGGGGCGTTCCTGCTCGGCCGCTGGGACGGCGTCCTCGCCGGCTGCGTCGGCACCCGCGTGGTCGCGCCGGGGACCACCGAGCTGACCAAGATGTACGTCAAGCCCGCCCACCGCGGCACGGGCGCCGCGCCGCGGCTGGTGGCGGCGGCCGAAGCGGCGGCCCGGCGGCTCGGGTCGTCGCTCATGCGGCTCGACACCCGCCACGACCTCGTCGAGGCCCGCACGCTCTACACGAAGACCGGGTACGCCGAGGTCGAGCCCTTCAACAACGGGCAGTTCGCCGAGCACTGGTTCGCGAAGGCGCTCAGCTGAGCCGTCCGGTGCACGGGCGAGCTCCTTCCGCCGCCGCCGGCGACGACGGCGGGGAACCGTTGTCGCCCAGGATGAAGCTGCCCGCGACGGCCGCCGCGATCGCGATCGCCGCGATGCCGAACCTACCGACGAGAACGGCGGCCCCTCGGGCGAGGGGCCGCCGACGGGTCAGAAGGAGGGCAGGAGCTTGCCCGGCACACCGTTCACCGACTGGATCAGGCCGAGCACCGGCACACCCAGCGGCGCGAACGTCCAGATGTTGTTCAGGCCGCTGGTGTCAGGCTCGTCGACCACCACCACCCCGGGGGTGCCGGCGGCGAGGGCGGGCGCGGCCGCGCCGAACAGGGCGGCGCCGGCGAGGAGGGCGGCACCGGCCGCGCGGACGAGGTTCTTCTTCATGGTTTTGCCTTCCGGTTCAGGAAACTGCGGTGATGAGGTCGAAGACGGGCGCGAGCAGGCCGACCGGCTGACCGACCGGCCCGAGCACACCGCCGAGGTCGACACCGGGCACGAGCCAGACCGAGCCGTCGGTCGGGTCGGCACTCGCTACCCCGGCGGCGAGGCCGGTGAACACCGCCGCCGCGGCGAGCGGCAGCAGGACGCGGGCAGCTGGACGTTTCATGCGTTTTCCTTTCCTTCACAGGGTTTTCAGCGCAGAACCGACGTGATCGGCACGATGGTTCCGTCGGGCACCCACTGGCCCGCGTAGTCGCGGTCCATCACCATCCCGGTGGCGTGGGGTTCGGTCGGGTCCATCGGCATGGCGTTGACCTGGGCGGCGGCGAAGATCTGCACGTCGTGGGCGGCGTCGTCGGCGCCCCGCCAGGTCCGGAAGCCGCCGAGGGTCGGGCTTTCGCCGCCGAAGCGGTCGCCGACCGCGACGGCGTACCCGACCGCGGTCGCTTCCCGCGGGTCGAACCGCAGCGGCAGGGACGCGCTCGCCACGGCGCTGACGATCGGCCCGTTCAGCAGCCACGGCGCGAGGTAGAGCCCGTACTGGTGGGTGGGCTCCAGACGCTGCAGCTCCGCCGCGCGGGTCATCGCCGTGTAGCCGGCGGCCCAGCCGGAGACGACGACGAGCGCGGTGTCGGGCCCGGCGTCCGGCCGCACGGCCAGCCCGGTCCGCGCCGCCGTCTCGCGCACCAGCTTCGCCGCCGCGACGCCGCGCGGGGAGTCGTCCTCGACGAGCGTGAGCGCCGACGGTTTCCGCCCGGCGAGGAACTCGACGAGCTTGACCAGCGCACCGCCGTCTTCCGGGGTCAGCGTGTCGGACGGGCACGACGTCAGCACGTCGGCGCGGCCGGCGACCAGGCCGCCGAGCGCCGCGCCCGCGCACTCCGGCGCGTCGGCGTCGCCGATCGACGGGCCGGGGCTCTCCCCCGCGTCGACCCCGACGACCGTCGTGGTGTCCCCGCGGCGGATTTCGAGGTCACTGCGGCCGGGCGGCAGGTCGACGTCGGCCCAGGTGCCTTCGGCTCCGGGCCGGGCGACGGCCTTCGTGACCAGGCCGCCGCGGACCCCGGCGGAGAGGTCGTCCCCGGCGCTCGCCGGGAAGTGGACGAGGTTGTGCCCCGGCCGTTGCGGGCTGACCAGCACCGGGAACCCCGGCTCGGCGGCCAGCAGCGGCACCCCCGGGACGGGCAGCGGCGGTGGCGCCGGGATCGCGCCGAGCGCGGTCCACGCGAGGAACCCCAGCGCGACCCCGGCCACGCCGAACCGGTACGCGCGGCCCTTGACCAGCCCGGCGAGCACGCTCACCACCACCGGCAGGACCACGACGGCGAGGAGCGCCAGCCCGAAGAGCGTCGTGAAGAGCCGCCGGTCGAAACCGAGGCCGGACACGCCGAACCGCACCGCACCCGCCAGGACCAGCAGGCCACCGAGGGTGAGGGCCAGCGGGCCCGGCCGGATCGACGACGTCGGGACCGGCCCGTGCAGCGCGAAGCCGAACCACACGGCGGCGCCGGCGACGAACACCGTGTCGATCGCGAACTCGATGCCGGTGCCGCCGAGCGAGGTCTCCAGCACGACGAGCGCCAGCAGCGCGGCCGACGTCCAGCGGGCGGCCCGCGGGAAGACCGGCACCGCCACCGCGAGCACGACGTGGACCGCCAGCGCGACGACGTTGACGTCGACCGCGAACGACGACACCACGGCGAGCAGCGCCGACACCCCGCCGAGGACGTACAGCGTGCGCTGTGGCCGCTGCCCCGGCGGGCGCAGCAGGCCGCCGCCGGCGAGGAACGCCGTCGCGAGCAGCAACGCCAGCCGGAGCGCGAGCGCCAGAACGTCCACTGTGGATGAACCGGTCGGCGCGGCGTGGTCGTGTTCCATCAAGACTCCTCGGTGCAAGTTGTCGTGGGGGGGGGGGTGGGGGGGGGGGAGGGAGGCCAATTACACAAGAGTTAACTGTTGGTTGGGGGCGCCACAACCAAAAAACCGAAAAGGGGGCTTTTCTTTCCTACACCCC